>NZ_JAPKNK010000006.1:0-303138 GCF_026343855.1 Kaistia nematophila
ATCGGAACAGTTCCCATCGCAAGGAGCGATCATGACCGCAGCGCTGATTTCCGCGCCGGCGACCGAGCCGGTGTCGCTGGCCGATGTGAAGGCGCATCTGCGCGTCGACGGCACGGCGGAAGACAGCCTGCTGCAGGCGGCGATCCTGGCGGCGTGCACCCATGTCGAGAGCGAGACCCGGCGCAAGCTGATCGCCCAGGGCTGGCGCCTCTATCTCGACGAATGGCCGTCCGGCCGGGCGATCGAGCTTCCCGTCGCGCCGCTGATCTCGGTCGAGAGCATCACGCTCTACGACATCGTCGGCGCCGCGCATGTCCTCGATCCCGACGACTACCGGGTCGATGCCGCCCGCCTGCCGCCGCGCATCGTCGCAAAACTCCGGCCGCAGGCGGCGCTCTATGACAACGGCATCGAGATCGACGTCACCGCCGGCTACGGCGTCTCCAGCCTTGCCGTGCCGGCGGCGCTCCGGCAGGCGATCCTGATGCTGGTGGCGCACTGGTACGAGCATCGCGGCGCGGTGGGCTTCGACCGCGCAGGCGACGTCGCGCCGCTCGGCTTCGAGGCGTTGATCGCGCCCTATCGGGTCCGCGCACTGTGACCGGGTTTGACGCCGGCCGGCTTTCGAACCGCGTCACGCTGGAGCGTCCAGTCCGTGCCGCTGATGGCGCCGGCGGAGCGACACTCGACTGGCAGGAAGTCGCGACGTTCTGGGCGCGGATCGAGCCGGTCGAGGCCGGCGAGCGCAACGCCGCCGACCGGCTCGCGACCCGCGTCACGCACCGGATCACCCTCCGCTTTCGCGGCGATGTCGAGGGCGGCATGCGGGTCGTGCATCGTGGACGGAACCTTGCGGTCACCGCCTGGCGCGACCCGGACGAAACGCGGCGTCTCCTTGTGCTCGAAGCGGTGGAGGAACGGCCATGAACGCGCGCGCCCTGACAGGACAGGCTCTGGCGGCCGCGCTCAGGAAGGCCGTCGATCCCGCTGTTTCCGAGGCGTTGCAGCGCAATGCCGAGCGGCTGCGGGTGGCGTTGGAGGAAGCCGACCTTTCACCTCTCGCTGAGGGAGAGGTCGGCCCGCAGGGCCGGGTGAGGGGGGCAGTCTTCTCCGACGAGATCGCAACCCCTCACCCGCCGGCTTCGCCGTCGACCTCTCCCCAAGGGAGAGGTGAGGTGAGCGCTCGCTTTGGGCACTCACTCGACGTCGCAATCACAGGCTCGAACCTGTTCGCCCGAGAATTCGGCGCGCTCGATGCGGCGGCCGATCCCGTCATCGCCCCGGCCTTGAGCCGTCTCAAGAGGAGGTCGCGATGACGGCCGCGCTCGACTTGCAGAAGGCTCTGGTCGCCTGCCTCGCCGCCGATGCCGACCTCGTGGCTCTGGTGGCGGACCGCATCCATGACGGTGCGCCGCGTGGCCTCGCCTTTCCCTCGGTGACGCTGGGCGCCTCCGGGCAGGCCGACTGGTCGAGCGGTGACGAGGCCGGCGGCGATATCCGTCTCGACCTGCATGTCTGGTCGCGGGCGATCGGCAAGCGCGAGGCCTGGACGATCATCGGCCATCTGATGCGGCTGCTGCACGATGCGGAACTCGTGCTCGCGGGCCACGCGCTGGTGTTGATCCGCGTCACCTATGCAGAGGTCCGCCTCGATCCAGATGGCATCACCGAGCACGGCGTCGTGCGCGTCGCGGCTTTGGTGGAAGACTAGGTTTTCCGCGCCAGCCAGTCTGGCCGGAGGATCGCCATCACCAGTTCGTCGTGATGCTGCCCCCCGACAAAGGCGCTGCCGCGCGAGATGCCTTCGGCCTGGAAGCCGGCGGATTCATAGGCGCGGCGGGCACGCAGATTGTGCGGGAACAGGCCGAGCGACAGCCGGTGCGCCTGCGTCTCGCCGAAGACCCGGTCGATCAGCCCGTTGAGCAGCGCCGTGCCATGGCCCTGGCCCGGCTCGGCGACGGCGATTCGCTTCAGCAGCGTCGACCGCTCGGGCCCGTTCCAGTCGCGCAGCAGCGCGAAGCCGAGCGGCTCCGGTTCGCCGCCGTCATGCAGGGCGCGGGCAAGGAAGTAGGCATAGCGCGGCTCGGTCATCGCCTCGGCGTGCTGCGCCGCTTCCCAGCGGCCGACGAGGCTTTCGAAGCCCGGCCGCCGCTCGGTCGCGACGATGAACGGGATGTCGCTCTCCGTGGCGCGGACGACTTCGATTTCGGGCATCGGCGGCCGGCTCCATGCGGGCGAAACAGGTTTGGCGGATGAAAAGGGGATAGAGGATGACGGCGCAGAAGGGCAAGGATTTGCTCCTGAAGATCGACACCACCGGATCCGGCGATTTTTCCACCGTGGCCGGGATGCGGACGCGGCGCTTCGCGCTGAACGCCGAGACGGTCGACATCACCGATACGGATTCGGCCGGCCGCTGGCGCGAACTCTTGGCCGGCGCCGGGGTGCGCCGCGCCAGCGTCTCCGGCTCCGGCATCTTCCGCGATGCGGCGACGGACGCCGCCATCCGCACCCTGTTCTTTGATGGCGCCATCCGCGATTTCCAGCTGATCGTGCCGGATTTCGGCACGCTCGAAGGGCCGTTCCAGCTCACCGCGCTCGATTATGGCGGCGAGCATGACGGCGCCGTCACCTATGAGATCGCGCTGGAATCGGCCGGCCCGGTCACCTTCGCGGCGGCCTCGTGATGGCGAACCGGCATCGCGGCGAGATCGAGGCCGAGCTGGACGGCCGGCCGCATGTGCTCTGCCTGACGCTCGGCGCGCTGGCGGAACTGGAATCGGCCTTCGGTGCCGAGGACCTTTCGGCACTGGCCGCGCGCTTCGGCGAGGGACGGCTTTCGGCCCGCGACGCGATCCGCATCCTCGGCGCCGGTCTTCGCGGCGCCGGCGCCGTGATCGACGACCACCAGGTCGCGGCGATGCGGACGCCGCACGGCGCGGCGGGGTTCGCGGCCATCGTCTCCGAACTGCTCGGCGCGACCTTTGGCGGGGGCGGCGGGTGAGTCCGGGTGGTCGCGACGAAGTAGACAAGAAAGACCCTCACCCCAACCCTCTCCCGCAAGCGGGCGAGGGGGTGGATGGAGCGCTTCATCGGCGGCAGCGCCAATTCAATGGAACGGACGAGTCGAATGGGCTGGCCTCGCCTGTATCGCCCGAGGCTCGGTCTACCCCCTCTCCCGGGAGCCGGGAGAGGGGTGGGGTGAGGGCCTTGCTTGCGTCTGACCCGCAGCCCTTTCCCTGGCGCGAAGCGATGGCGATCGGCTTTGGGGTGCTGAAGCTCTCCAGCCGCGAGTTCTGGTCGCTGACGCCGCGCGAACTCGCCGCCGCGATCGAGGGGCTGGCCGGAAGGGCAAGCGCTCCGATGGACCGCGCCGCGTTCGAAGACCTGACGCGGCGGTTTCCGGATCACCAACCCTCGCCGGGGATCACTGCTTCTTTTGACGAGTCTCGCGGATAATTCGTTGAATTTCTGGATCTGTCTGAATTTTCCCCATCGATTTTTGTATGAATTCTACCGATTTTGGGAGCGAGTATTCCGTTATTTCTTTGGAAATAGCTGAATTCTTGTCCAGGATTTGACGCCCAACGGGCGTGCTGTAGAAGTTGTACATGGCGTCTATTTCCGCTTCAGAATATACGGATTTGTATATTTCAATGATCGCCTGATTTTGATTGGAGAAAACGTCCTCGTAGTTCTCCATCATGATTGCCGTCGCTCTGTCCATGAACGACTGAGGGACTTCGAGGTTCGTCGCTTTCAGGGCGTTGAAGATCTGGTCCAGCAGACGATGTCTTTGCTGATCGAAGTCAATCCCCTGCATCAGGGTCTCAATTTTCTGGTCGGTCGTTGGTTCGGTCGCATGCGCGTGTTGGTAAGCGCCGCCCAGAATGATCATGGCCGAGAAGCAAACGGCCTTCAGATTCAGCATTCATAACCCCCGATAGAGCTGGTCCTTTCGTTACCATACATGCGTGTAGGGGCGGAGGCGACTGCCTGTTCGGCTAGGAGCCATTTCCTATGACCACGCCGATCGACGAACTTTCCGTCCGCATCACCGCCGACACCTCCGCCTTCACCGCTTCCCTCGACGGGCTCGCCAGGCAGGCGGACGGCTTTTCCGGCGCCATCAGCCGCGCGTTTCGCGACGCAGTCGTCGGCGGCAAGGAATTCGACGACATCCTGAAGGGGCTGGCGTTGCGCCTCTCGACGATGGCGCTGAATGCCGCGCTGAAGCCGATCGAGAGCGGCATTGGCGGGCTGCTCTCCGGCCTTGTCGGCTCGCTCGGCGGGGTAAAGCCGTTCGCGAAGGGCGGCGTCGTCGCCAGCCCGACCTATTTTCCCCTGTCGGGCGGGCTCGGCCTGATGGGCGAGGCCGGGGCGGAGGCGATCATGCCGCTGGCGCGCGGGCCGGATGGCCGGCTCGGCGTTTCCGGCGGCGGCGCGCCGGTCACTGTCAACATCGCCATCCAGACACCGGACGCGCAGAGCTTCCGCAAATCCGAGGCGCATGTCGCCGCGACGCTCGCCCGCGCCGTCGGGCGCGGTAGAAGGGGGCTCTGATGCCGCTGATCCCAGCCTTTCACGAGATCCGCTTTCCGACCAACATTGCCTTCGGCTCTTCCGGCGGGCCGGAGCGGCGCACCGAGGTGGTGACGCTCGGCTCGGGAAGCGAGCGGCGTAACGCGCGCTGGGCGCAATCGCGTCGTCGCTACGACGCCGGCTATGGCGTGCGGTCGCTCGCCGACCTGCATCAGGTGATCGCCTTCTTCGAGGAGCGTCGCGGAAAACTGTTCGGCTTCCGCTGGCGCGACCGTGCCGACGACGCCTCTGCGCCGCCGGGAACGGAGCCAGCCGCGACCGACCAGGCGCTCGGCGTCGGGGATGGCGCGACGACGGTGTTTTCGCTCAAGAAGACCTATGGCGGCCTGCATGCGCCCTATGAACGGGCCATCGCCAAGCCGGTCGCGGGCAGCGTGCGCATCGCCATCGATGGCGTTTCGACCGAGGATTTCGTCGTCGATCCGGCGACCGGCCTCGTCACGCTCGGCGAGGCGCCGGCCGAGGGCGGGATCGTCACGGCCGGCTTCCGCTTCGACGTGCCGGTGCGCTTCGATGCCGATCAGCTCGTCATCAACCTCGCCGCCTTCGAGGCCGGCGAGATCCCCTCGATCCCGATCGTGGAGATCCGGCCATGAGGCACGCGACATGAGGACGATCCCGGACGGCCTCGCAGCGCATCTGGCCGGTGAGGCCTCGACGACCTGCCATGCCTGGCGGCTGCAGCGAAAGGACGGCGTCGTGCTCGGCTTCACCGATCACGACCGCGACCTCGTCTTCGACGGCGTCACCTTCGAGGCGGCGACCGGGCTTTCCGCAAGCGAGGCGAGCGCCGAGACCGGCATGGTGACGGGCGGCATGGAGGTCGCCGGCGCGCTGGTCTCCGACCGGCTGTCGGAGGTTGAGCTCGCCGCCGGCGCCTTCGACCACGCCAGGATCGAGACGTTTCTCGTCAACTGGTCGGCGCCGGAGGAGAGGCTGCTGCTGCGCGTCGGCCATATCGGCGAGGTGCTGCGCGAGGATGGTGCGTTCCGCGTCGAAATCCGCGGTCTTGCCGCCGGGCTGGACGAGCCGCAGGGGCGGGTCTTTCGCGCGGCCTGTGATGCCGATCTCGGCGATGAGAGATGCAAGGTCGATCTCGACCTTCCCGCCTTTCGCGGCGAGGGAACGGTCGTCGCCGCGATGGATGGAAGGCGGTTCACCGTCTCGGGGCTGGAGGCTTTCGCGAGCGGATGGTTCGAACGCGGCACGCTGACCTGGACCAGCGGCGCCAATTCGGGCCGCCGCGCCGTGGTGAAGGCGCAGCGCGACGTCGTCGGCGCGCCGACGATCGAGCTCTGGAACGCGATGACCGGTGCGATCGCGCCCGGCGATGCGTTCATCGTCACGGCCGGCTGTGACAAGCGCTTCGGCACCTGCCGCGACAAGTTTGGCAATCGCCTGAACTTTCGCGGCTTTCCGCACATGCCGGGGAATGACTTCGCGCTCGGCTATGCCCGCCAGGGCAACCGCAACAATGGCGGGCGGCTGTAGCTAGGCCGAGGCGTCGAGCACGCGCTCCAGTTCGTCGATGGCTGCGAGGCCGTCGCGGATGGCAACGGCGCGCTTTTCCGCGCCGGACGAGGCGCGGCTGACGATCTGCAGGACTTCGAAGCAGCGCGCGGCCGCATCGGTCGCGGCGGCGCCGACGGCCGGCGTCCAGGCGACATGCGACATGGCGATGTCGATGTTGCGGCTGACCTCGTTCTTCTGCGGCCACGCCGTCTCGCGCGTCAGTCCGGTCAGGATCTCGCGCAGGGCGCGCATGTTCTCGGTGTGCCTGGGCATGGCGGGCCTTGTCTCGATGAAGCCGGCGGACCGTCGCAGATTCGGAAGGGGATCGAAATGACAAACCCGGTCACCCGCCAGGTGATCGTCGCGGCGGCGATGACCTGGCTCGGCACGCCCTATCGGCACCAGGCGTCGCTTCGGGGCGTCGGCTGCGATTGCCTTGGCCTCCTGCGCGGCGTCTGGCGCGAGCTCTATGGCGACGAGCCGGAAGAAATGCCGGCCTATACGGCCGACTGGGCCGAGGCGCGGGGCGGCGACCGGTTTGCAGACGCTGCCGGCCGCCACATGGCATCCGTCCCGCCAGAGGCGGCGAAGACGGGCGACCTGCTGCTGTTCCGCTGGCGCGAAAACCTGCCGGCCAAGCATGCGGCGATCCTGATCGCGCCGGATCGCTTCCTGCACGCGCAGGACGGCGCCGCTGTCGCCACCGCCGCGCTGTCGCCCTGGTGGCGCCGTCGCGTCGCCTTTGCTTTCTCGTTTCCCGGAGTGACCGACTGATGGCGACCCTCGTCCTGCAGGCGGCCGGCGCCGCGATCGGCGGCCTGTTCGGTCCCGTCGGCGCGATCCTCGGCGGCGCCGTCGGCGCCATGGCCGGCTACGCGATCGACCAGACGCTCTTCGGCCAGAACATCGAGGGGCCGCGCCTCTCCGATCTCTCGGTGCAGCGCTCGGAGGAGGGCACGCCGATCGCTCGCGTCTATGGCCGCGCGCGGCTGGCCGGGCAGGTGATCTGGGCGACGCGGTTCCAGGAGGTGAAGCACGAGGAGGGCGGCAAGGCCGGCCCGACCATCACCACCTACTCCTACTACGCGAACTTCGCCGTCGGGATCTGCGAGGGGCCGATCTCGCGCATCGGCCGCGTCTGGGCCGATGGCGAGCTGATCGACCTCGCCGATCTGCACCACCGCGTCTATCTCGGTGGGGAGACCCAGGCGGCCGACAGCCTGATCGAAGCCAAGCAGGGCGCAATCGGCGCGCCCGCCTATCGCGGCACGGCGATGGTGGTGTTCGAGCGGATGCCGGTCGGCGATTTTGGAAACCGCCTGCCGCAGCTCGCCTTCGAGGTCTTCCGACCGGTCGGCGGCGTCGAGGACGAGATCCGCGCCGTCGTCATCATCCCCGGCGCATCGGAATTCGCCTATGATCCGCTGCCTGTCTACACGTCACGCGGCCCCGGCCGCCGCGTCACGATAAACCGCCATGTCGATGGCGCGCGCACCGACTGGGAAGCCTCGATCGACGAACTGCAGTCGCTTTGCCCCAATCTCGGGCGAGCGGCGCTCGCCGTCTCCTGGTTCGGCGACGACCTGCGTGCCGGCCATTGCACCGTCTCGCCCCGCGTCGAGGATCATTTGACGATCACCAGCCCGACCACCTGGCGCGTCGCCGGGCTGAACCGGAGCGCGGCGCGGGCGGTGAGCCGGATCGACGACCGTCCGGCCTTCGGCGGCACGCCGTCCGACGCGAGCGTGATCCGCGCCATCCGCGACCTGAAGGCGCGTGGCATCGCCGTCACTTTCTATCCCTTCCTGATGATGGATATTCCGGCCGAGAACGAGCTGCCGCATCCCTGGTGGGATGCGATCCAGCCGGCCTATCCCTGGCGCGGCGAGATCACCGCCTCGATCGCGCCGGGTAGGGTCGGCACGCCGGACCAGACCGCGGCGGCGGCGACCGAGATCGCGAGTTTCGTCGGGACGGCGGCGCGGACGGATTTCTCCGTCTCGGGCGGAGCGGTGCACTATTCCGGCCCCGATGAATGGACC
This sequence comes from Kaistia nematophila, assembly GCF_026343855.1. NCBI lineage: Bacteria > Pseudomonadati > Pseudomonadota > Alphaproteobacteria > Hyphomicrobiales > Kaistiaceae > Kaistia > Kaistia nematophila. Next base: position 8,157 of record NZ_JAPKNK010000006.1, read on the forward strand.
TATCGGCGCATGGTCCTGCACGCGGCGAACCTCTGCAAGGCGGCCGGCGGCGTCGATGCCTTTCTCGTTGGTTCCGAACTCCGCGGCCTGACGACGCTCCGCTCCGACGCCTCGACATATCCGTTTGTGGCGGCGCTGCGGGCGCTTGCCGCCGACGTACGGGTCATCCTGCCGACGGCGAAGATTACCTATGCCGCCGACTGGAGCGAGTATTTCGGCCACCAGCCGGCCGATGGTTCGGGTGACGTGCATTTCCATCTTGATCCGCTCTGGGCCGATGATGCCATCGACGCCATCGGCATCGACAGCTATGTGCCACTCTCCGACTGGCGCGACGGCTACGACCATCTCGACGCGGCGGAAAGCGAGAGCGGCCGCGACGTCGACTATCTCCGCGCCAACATCGCCGGCGGCGAGGGTTTTGACTGGTACTATGCCAGCGACGCCGACCGGCTGGCGCAGGTCCGTTCTGCGATTACCGATGGCGGCGCTGGCAAACCCTGGGTGTTCCGCTACAAGGATCTCGTGAACTGGTGGTCGAACCAGCATTTCGACCGGCCGGGCGGCGTCGAGGCGTCGACGGCGACCGCGTGGACGCCGAAATCGAAGCCGATCTGGTTCACCGAGATCGGCTGCGCCGCGATCGACAAGGGCGCCAACGAGCCGAATATCTTTCCCGATCCCAAAGTGGGCGGCGCACGACTGCCGCATTTCTCCAATGGCAGCCGCGACCCGCTGATGCAGGAGCGGTTCCTGACCGCCGTGCTCGGCTACTGGGATCCGGCCTCGCCCGATTTCGTCGCGACGAACAATCCCGCCTCCGACGTCTACCTCGGCCGGATGGTGGATCCCGCGCGCAGCTATGTCTGGTCCTGGGACGCGCGGCCTTTTCCGGCCTTTCCGCAATTGACCGATGTATGGTCCGATGGAGGCAACTGGGAGACCGGGCACTGGCTGAACGGACGGCTCGGCGACCTGACCACCATTCGCCTGGTCGAGCGCATCCTCCGGGACTACGGCTTCGAGCCCTACCGGATCGGCGATCTCGATGGCTCGGTCGATGGCTTCGTCATCGCGCGTCTCGGCTCGGCGCGGCAGGCGCTTCAGGGCCTTGCCGAGGCGCTCGGCTTCGAGGCGGCGGAAGCGGGCGACGTCGTTCGTTTCGTCCGGCGCGGTCTGCCACGGCTGGCGCTGACGCCTGCCGACCTGGTCGAGGAGGGCGAGCAGCCGCTTCTCGTCATCCGCCGTGCTCAGGAAACCGAACTGCCGGCCGAGCTCGCCTTCGGCTTCATCGACGGCGCGAGCGATTATCGCGACCGCGTCGTCGCCTCGCGCCGGCTGGAGGCGGCGGGGCATCGGCAGGCGACGCTTTCGACCGGCATCGTCACCGACGATGCGCTCGCCGTCGCCTTGGCCGATCAGCGCCTGCAGGAAATCTGGGATGGCCGCGAGACCGTGTCGCTGGCGCTGACCGATCGCCGCCTCGCCATCGAGCCGGCCGATGTCGTCACGCTGCTCCGGCCCGACGGCCCGACGAGCTTTCGCGTCACGAAGGTCGAGGACGGGCTGGCGCGGCGGATCGAGGGGCGGACCGTCGATCCGTTCGGCGCGCCGGTGCCGGCAGGAAGCCTCACCGGCGGCACGCCGGAATGGTCGGCCGATCCCGGCCCGCCGGACGTCGTCGTGCTGGATCTGCCGTCCCTGACCGGCACCGAGGCGGTCGCGGCGCGCATCGCCGTTTTTGCCGATCCCTGGCCGGGGCCATTCGGCATTTCGATCGGGTCCGAGGCGGCCGGCTTCCCGCTGCGACAGATCGCGCCGCAGGCCGCGACGCTAGGCTCCATCGCCGCCGCCGTGCCGCCGGGGCCGGTCGGTCGCTGGGACCTTGCCACGACGCTTGATGTCGCCATGCCGGTCGGGGCGCTGGCCGGCCTGCCGGACGAGGCGGTGCTGAACGGCCGCAACCTGGCTGCGATCGGCAACGCGGCGGACGGCTTCGAAGTCATCCAGTTCCGCGCCGCCGAGCTTGTCGGCGACGGCCAATGGCGCGTCTCCGGCCTGCTGCGCGGGCAGGGCGGCACGTCGGATCTGGCCGCACGCGGTCATGCAGGCGGCGCGCGCTTCGTCCTGATCGATGTGGCGACACGCCTGCTCGACCTTGCGCCGGCGGAACTCGGCCTGACCCGCGCCCTGCGCGTCGGGCCGCTGGCGATCGCCTACGACCCGGATCGCTTCGCGACGCAGGACTTCACCGTCGCCGGTCGCTGGCTGCTTCCCTTCGCGCCGGTTCATCTCCGCGGGCGCCGCGATGCGGCGGGCGATGTCGCGCTCACCTGGATCAGACAGACGCGGACCGGCGGCGATAGCTGGGACGTCGTCGAAGTGCCGCTCGGCGAGGCGGCGGAAGCCTACCGGGTCGACCTCCTCGAGGGCGCGACGCTTCGGGCGAGCTTCGACACGCCGGTTCCGGCGCTGGGGCTTTCTGCTGGAGACCTCGCGGCGGCGCTGAGCGCGCCGGATGCTGCCTTCACCGTCCGCGTCCGCCAGTTGAGCGCCACGGCGGGGCCGGGCATCGCAACGGAGATTGTCGTCCATGGCTGAGCAGACCGCGCATCTTGCGCTGCCCTATCTCGCGCCGTCGCAGGCGCAGAAGCACGTCACCCACAACGAGGCGCTGCGCCGTCTCGACGGGCTGGTCCAACTCGCGGTCGAAGCCGTGGATGCGGTGACGCCGCCGGGCGCGCCGGTCGAGGGGGAGCGCCATCTGCTCGGGCTGAGCCCGACCGGCGACTGGGCCGGGCAGGGCGGCGACCTCGCCGTTTATGCCGATGGCGCCTGGTGGTTCGCGACACCCGAGATAGGCTGGCTCGTTTTTGACAAGGCGAGCGAGACGCTGCTCGTGTTGAAGGCGGCGGGCTGGACGAGCGTGTGATCACGCACCTCCGCCGTCATTCTCGCGGAGGCGAGGATCCATTCAGCCGAAGCCTTGGCCGAACGAGCCGCCTGACGGCACGGCTGCATGGATCCCGGAGCTCCGCTTCGCCGCGTCCGGGATGACGCCGGAGTGGAGGAGGGAGAGAGCCAAGCCTTGGCTGATCCTGAGTGATCGAAATCAGCAACCTCACGGAGACCATCATGAGCGATCCCTTTGCCGGGGCGGCGTCGGGCCTTTCGGGGCCGGCGACGCGTCATTTCGCCATCTCGCCTTCCGACAGCGTCGATCTCGCTGTTCGTCCGCGCGCGCTCGTCTTCCAGACCGATGGCGACGCCGTGCTGCGCGACGAGGCCGGCACCGACGTTACCTATGGCCGCTATGCCGGCGACGTGTTGCCGATCCGCGCCGTGCGGGTGCTGGCGACCGGCACGACCGCGACCCTGGTCGGGTGGATCTGATGCGGATGCCCGGTCTCGGTCTGGCTACGGGGGCGAACGCCGGGCGGCGGGTGGCGCCGCCCTCTGGCCTCGGCTTTCCCTTCGACGAACATCCGCTTCGCCTCCGCCGGCGCGGCGGCCGTTTTCTCACCGATATCCAGCCGGAGGCCCATGCGGCGGCGGCGTTCGCCGGCCCGAGCTATTTCGTCGACATCGCCACCGGCAATGACGGTAATCCTGGCACCAGCTGGGGCGCGGCGCTGAAGTCGATCTTTGTCGCCACCCAGCTCGGCAATGCCGGCGGCGTGCCGTTCAACGTGGCGGTGAAGGCGGGCGTCTATCCGCGCGCCAACAGCTTCACCAATGCTGGCCCGATGGTGATCCCGACCCAGCCGGCGGCCTATCGCTCCGTCGGCGGCCGCGTGACCTGCTGGGCCGGCGGTGATCTCGGCTGGTCCGGCGCGCCGGACGGCACCTATGGCAATTGCTACGCGATCGCGCGCTCCAACGTCACCGTCGTGCTGGATCTTGCCGATGCCAATTCGTTCGGCGATCCGGCGGAACTGGTCCGGGTCGCCGATGCCGCGGCCTGCAATGCGACGGCAGGATCCTGGGCGCAGGCCGGCGGCACGCTCTATGTCCACCGTGCCGATGGCGCCGCGCCGACCAACGCCAATACCCGCGTGCTGCTCGTCGTCGACGCCTTCGTGCTCGATGGCACGGCCAAGTCCATCTATCTCGAAGGCTTCGATTTCCAGGGCGGTGCCAATGGCGGCGTCTTCATCTACGGAGCGGCCGAGCGGGCGCTTGTCTTCGTCGAATGCTCGGCCCGCTATGCCGGCGGCCCCAGCCATCTCTATGACGGCTTCCGCATCCTCGACACCAGCGGGCTGGCGCTTCTCGTCCGCTGCGTGGCGGCGTCGAACGCCAAGGACGGCTTCAACTTCCACTGGAGCTTCGGCGGTACGCCGGCGCTGCATCATGTGACGATCGATTGCCGCGCCCATGGCAATGGCCGCTACGACAGCCAGTCCAACAATGGCCTGACCAGCCATGACGGTCTGGTCGGCATCGATGTCGGCGGGCTCTACCACGACAATTTCGGCGCCAATGTCGTTTCCAACGCGGCGTCCCGGCTCTGGTGCCTCGGCACCGAGGCGCGCGACAGCCTCGGCGACGGCCCGCGCGGCGGCACGGTCGAGGCCGTCGATTTCAACACGCAGGAGACGACGACTTTCTGGCTGGAGCGGACACGATCCTCCGGCTCGTCGCGGTCGCTGGTCGCCGGCGACAGCTCCACCATTCGCCTGCGGCGGCATCGCGCCGGGGCGGGGCAGGCGCAGGTCACCGCGCCCGGAGCGACGATCTCGACCTATTGAATGAAGCAGTCGCGGGGAAAATAGAGAGCCCGCCGCTTGGGGGGGCGAAGCGGCGGGCTCTTTCCGGCTTTTGGCCGGCACTGAGGTGCCTTGGCATCTCGATTCATCAACGTCGCCATGTAGCGCCGGTTCCCCGCAATTCCACCTTTCCGCGAAGATTTTTTCATCGACCTGGAGCGGGGATCCGGCATGGCCGAAATCAGTCCGGCGGGGCTCGAACAGCTCGTTGCCGAAGAGGGCGAGGTGCTGCGCGCCTATCGAGACGTGGCGGGCGTCTGGACCATCGGTGTCGGCCTGACGGCGGCATCCGGCGTGGTGACGCCGCGGGCCGGCATGATGATCACGAAGGCCGAGAGCCGACGGCTGCTCGTAGCCGCGCTGAAGCGGCGCTACGAGCCGGCCGTCGCGGCGGCGATGCCCGGGGCGCCGGCCCATGCCTTCGACGGCGCTGTGTCGTTTCACTTCAACACCGGCGCGATCGCCAGGGCTTCCTGGGTGAAGGCCTGGCGCACGGGTGACCGGAGCGCGGCGCGAACCGGCATTGAGGCCTGGAACAAGGCCGGCGGCCGGGCGGTCGCGGGATTGACGCGCCGCCGCGCCCGCGAGGCGGACCTGATCCTGGACGGGCGCCGCATCGTGCCGGAAGTGGCGTTCGCGGCGCTGCGGGTCGGCGACACCGGCGACGACGTCCGTGTCCTGCAGGCGAAGATGATCCGCGCCGGCCTCTTCTACGGCCCGGCGGACGGCGTGTTCGGCGCCGCGACGGAGAGGGCCGTGCGTGCCTTCCAGACGTCGCATCCGAACCTGACCGTCGACGGCATCGTCGGCACGGCGACGCGCGCGCAGATCGCCCGCCTGGCCGCGGCGCGCAGGGCGCTGGTCGCGACTTCGGCCGGCGGGGCGCTGGCAACCGGTGGCACGGCCGGCGCGCTGCCTGCAGATCCGGCCGCGCTCGCCTTGCCGCCCGCGGCACTCGTGGTCGCGGTGGCGCTCGTCGCCATCGCCGCGCTCGCGTTCGCCGGCTGGCGCTATCGCGATGAAATCCGTTCCCGGATCCGGATCTGGAGGTCCTGATGACCCGCCTTCCCAGCCTCAATCCCGTCGATATCGTCCTCGGCGCGCTCGAGGGGGCCGTCACCCGCATGGCCGGCCGCGCCGACAATCCGCTGACGCAGGAAATTGCGCCGCGCATCAGCAAGGCCATCGTCGAGGAGATCGTCGCCGACCCGGCGGTGATCCATGCGGCGAACGCCGAGCCATGGTACGTTTCGCGCGTCACCTGGGGGGCGATCATCGCCGCCCTGGCGCCGATCCTGGGGCTCCTGCTCGGCCATTCGATCTCGTCCGAGGACCAGGCCACGCTCGGTCAGGTCGCGGTGGCGATCGGCACGCTGGCCGGCGCCGGATTGACGCTCTACGGCCGGTGGAGAGCCCGCGCGCCCCTCGGCGGAAAGTGATAGGGTTCGCGCGAAAGTTGCCGGCATTCAGGTCGTGTTCATATGAGGGCGCTTAGGACGGGGGCATGTCGAAGAACGTCATCGCAATCCTCTTTCTGGCTGCCATGTTCGTCTGGTTCGGATCGCCCGGATACGGTCCGACGGCGGCCTATGGCGATTCCTGCCTGTCGCAGGGCGAGGCCCGCCAGGCGGTGCAGAAGGGCGATGCCATATCTTTGAGCGAAATCCGTGGCTCGCTGGCGGGCGATGGCGGCGAAGTGGTTTCGGCGCAGCTCTGCAGGGCCGGCAACCGCCTTGTCTATATCGTCAATGTGCTTGGCGGTGGCGGCGAGGTGAAGCGCGTGCGCGTCGATGCGCGCAGCGGCTCGATCATGGGACGCTAGTGGAATGCGAATTCTCGTCGTCGAAGACGATCCGGACCTCAATCGCCAGCTCACCGAAGCCTTGAAGGCGGCGGGCTATGTCGTCGATTCGGCCGGAGATGGCGAGGATGGCCATTTCCTCGGCGATACCGAGCCCTATGATGCGGTCGTGCTCGACATCGGCCTGCCGCGCATGGACGGCATCAGCGTGCTGGAAGCCTGGCGGCGTGCCGGCCGCAACATGCCGGTGCTGATCCTTACCGCGCGCGACCGCTGGAGCGACAAGGTGCAGGGCATCGACGCCGGCGCCGACGATTATGTCGCCAAGCCTTTCCATATCGAGGAGGTGCTGGCCCGCATCCGCGCGCTGGTGCGCCGCGCCGCCGGCCACGCCACCAACGAGATCGAATGCGGCCCGGTGCGCATCGATACGAAATCCGGCCGCGTCACCGTTGACGGCAATCCGGTCAAGCTGACCTCGCATGAATACAAGGTGCTCGAATATCTGATGCACCATCGCGACCGCGTCGTCTCGCGCACCGAACTGATCGAGCATCTCTACGATCAGGACTTCGACCGCGATTCCAACACTATCGAGGTGTTCGTCGGTCGCCTGCGCAAGAAGGTTTCGGGCGACCTGATCGAGACGGTGCGCGGGCTCGGTTACCGGGTCGTCACGCCGGGAACGGCGTCCGCCGGCGGCGCCGACTGACATGCGCGTCAACTCGCTCGCGTTTCGGCTGATCGCCGGCGCGTCGCTCTGGAGCGCGATCGCGCTGGTCGTCGCCGGCGTGATTCTGACCTCGCTCTATCGCGACACGGTCGAGCGCGCCTTTGACGAGCGGCTTTCCGTCTATCTGAAGACGCTGGTCGGCAATCTCGCCACCCAGGCGCCCGGGCAGCTCGGCGACCCCGGCAATCTCGGCGAACAGCGCTTCGAGCTGATCTATTCCGGCTGGTACTGGCAGATCCGCCAGGTCAACGGTCCCGTCCTGCTCGCCTCGCGCTCGCTCTCCACCGACACGCTCGACATCGCCAACGCCACCTCGCGAAGCTCCGTCGACGGCGTCGAGCAGGCGACGATGACGGGCCCCGACAAGCAGCAATTGCGCGTGCTGCAGCGGACGATCACCTTCGACGTCGATCACCGCTACGACGTGCTGGTCGCCGGCAATGCGTCCGAGATGCAGGGGGAGATCACGGATTTCCGCACCAGCGTGGCGCTGACGCTCGCCGTCTTCGGCATCGGCCTCGTTGCCTCGACGGCGTTCCAGATCCGCTGGGGCCTCCGGCCGCTCGACCAGGTGCGGCGCGGGTTGGCGGCGCTCAGAAGCGGCAAGGAGCAGAGCCTCGACGGCCCGTTCCCGGCCGAGATCGAGCCGCTCGCCAAGGAGCTTAACGCGCTGATGGTCTCGAACCAGCAGATCATCGAGCGCGCGCGCACCCATGTCGGCAATCTGGCGCATGCCCTGAAGACGCCGCTCAGCGTCATCACCAACGAGGCGCGGTCCGACCACGGCAAGCTCGCCTCGAAGGTGGGCGAGCAGGCCGAGATCATGCGGATGCAGATCAACCATCATCTCGATCGCGCCCGCATCGCCGCGCGGTCGCAGGTGATCGGCGCGGTGACGGAGGTCGAGCCCGTGCTGGCGCGTCTCGTGCGCGCCATGCGCCGCATCCACGAGGATCGCGGCCTGACGATCGACCTGCATGCGCCCGAGACGGCGCGCTTCCGCGGCGAGCAGCAGGATCTCGAGGAGATGGTCGGCAATCTCGTCGACAACGCCTGCAAATGGGCGTCGGCCAGGGTCGCCGTCGAGGTCGTCTGTCTTCCGGCGACGGGCGAGATGGACGGCTCGCTGGTCATTCGTGTCGACGATGACGGGCCGGGTCTGACCGCCGAGCAGATGCAGGAGGCGACGCGGCGCGGCCGGCGCCTCGACGAAAGCAAGCCGGGCTCCGGCCTCGGCCTATCGATCGTCACCGATCTCGCATCGCTCTATGGCGGGGCCTTCGAGATGGACCGCTCGGCCTTCGGTGGATTGCGGGCGGAACTTCGGCTGCCGGCGGCGTGAGTTGGTTTGGAATCGCATTTCCGCCATGCTGATGTCGGATCTGCGAAATTGCGGTTTGGGGGCGTCCGCCCGGATCGAGCGGACAAACGGGGTGGTTGATCATGCGGCTGGGTTCATGGCTTGTCTTGGCGCTGGTTGCGACGACCCTGGCCGGCTGTGTCAGCACCGGCACCGGTGGCGGAACGACGGGCGCTGCTGGTGGACGGGTCGCCGCGCCGCCTTCGGGCGCGCTGGTCGGGGGCGTCGCCGGACAATCGATCGGCCGCGGCCTCAACGATAGCGAGCGCCAGCGTGCCGAGCAGGCCGAATACCAGGCGCTCGAATATGGCCGTCCGGGCTCTCCCGTCGACTGGAGCAGCGACCGCGAGGGGTTTCGCGGCGAGGTGGTTCCGGGCCCGCGCTATCGCGTCAACGCCTCGGATTGCCGCGACTATACCCACAAGATCTGGGCCGGCGGCGAGCCGCAGGCGGCGCGCGGCACGGCTTGCCGTCAGGAAGACGGCGCCTGGCGTCCGGTCGACTGACCGCGCCGGAAACGCTCGGTTTCCCTCCGCGACAGAATGCGGCGTGCGCGGGCGCGGCTTAAAGGCTAGAACGCGTCCAGGAACAGACACATGCTTCTCTGGATCGCCATGGCCGTTTTGACGGCCGCCGCTTCGCTTGCCGTGCTCATTCCGCTGGGCAGGCCTCCCCGTGTCGTCTCCGCCCATGCCGGCGCCGCCCATTCGATCTATCGCGATCAACTCGATGAGCTGGCGCGCGATCGCGAGCGCGGGCTGATCGGCGACGCCGAGGCGGATGCCGCCCGCATCGAGATTTCACGCCGGCTGCTCAACAGCGAGCCCGGCGCGGCGGCCGATGCGACGGCGCCCCGTCCCGCCTACCGCATCGAGCGGCTGGTTGCGCTGGTCGCCATCCCGGTCGTGGCGATCGGCACCTATCTCTATGTCGGCGCGCCGCAGCTGGCCGATCGTCCGGCCGCCGGCCATCAGGCGCAGCCTGCCGCGGAAGGCAGCGTCGACGACCTGATCGGCAAGGTCGAGGCGCATCTCGCCGCCAATCCCGAGGACGGCCGCGGCTGGGAAGTGCTGGCGCCGATCTATATACGGCTCGGTCGCTTCGACGATGCCGTGCGCGCATTGGGCAACGCCAAGCGCCTGCTCGGCTCTACCGCCGATCGGGAATCGCTCTATGGCGAGGCGCTGACGCGGGCGAGCGGCAATGTCGTCACCGAGGATGCGCGCGCCGCGTTCGACCGGGCGCTCAAGTTCGATCCCGCCGATGTCCGCTCGCGCTTCTTCGTCGCGATGTCGCTCGGCCAGGCTGGCCGCAAGGACGACGCCGTCGCCGCCTGGAACGCGCTGATCGCCTCGGCGCCGGCCGATGCGCCCTGGCTCGCGGCGGCAAAGGCCGAGCTGGCGCAGTTCCAGCCGACCGCGACCGTCACGCCGGCCGCTCCCGTTTCGCCGGTCGCGCCCGGCCCGACGGCTGCCGATGTCGCTGCCGCCGCCGACCAGAGCCCGGCCGAACGCCAGCAGATGATCGAGGGCATGGTCGCCGGCCTCGCCGGCAAGCTCGATGCCGACCCGCTCGACACCACCGGTTGGGAGCGCCTGTTCCGTGCCTATATGGTGCTCGGCAAGCCGGACGAAGCCAAGGCGGCGCTCGCGCGGGCTCGTGCCAAGCTGAAGGAGCGGCCGGATCTTCTCGCCGTCGTCGAGCAGGCGGCGCATGATATTGGCATTGGCAAGGAATGATCGTTCGACATGACGCGTAAGCAGCGCCGCCTGACCCTTATCAGCCTTGCCGGCGTCGTGCTGGCGAGCGCCGTCGGGCTCGTCCTGTTCGCGCTGTCGGACGGCATCACCTTCTTCACCTCGCCCTCGGACGTGCTGGCCAAGCCGCCGGCGCCGGAGCAGAGGGTGCGTCTTGGCGGCCTCGTCGAGCAGGGCTCGGTCGTGAAGGAAGCGGACGGCGTCGTCCGTTTCGCCGTGACCGACGGCAAGGCCAGCGTGCCGGCGCGCTTTGTCGGCATCCTACCGGATCTGTTCCGCGAGGGGCAGGGCGTGGTGGCCGAGGGCAAGGTCGACGCCAACGGCCTTTTCGAGGCCGATACCGTGCTCGCCAAGCATGACGAGACCTACATGCCGAAGGAAGTCGTGGAGGCTCTGAAGAAGAGCGGCGAATGGCGCCCCGAGGAAGGCAACGGCCCCGCGCCGCAGGCGGTGCAGCGATGATCGTCGAGATCGGCCACTACGCGCTCGTCCTGGCGCTGGCGCTGGCGCTGGCCGGCGGCACGCTGCCGTTCTGGGGCGCGCTGCGCGGAGACGTCAGGCTGATGTCGGTCGCCTCGACCACGGCGGTGGCGCAGTTCCTGTTCGTCGCGCTGAGCTTCGCGGTGCTGACCTACGCCTATGTCGTTTCCGATTTCTCGGTCCAGAACGTGGTCGAGAACTCGCATACGCTGAAGCCGCTGCTCTACAAGATCTCCGGCGTCTGGGGAAACCACGAAGGCTCGATGCTGCTCTGGGTTCTGATCCTGGTGCTGTTCGGCGCGCTCGTGGCGATGTTCAGCGAGAACCTGCCGCTGAAGCTGAAGGCGCTCGTGCTCTCGGTGCAGTCCTGGATCAGCGCCGCCTTCCTGCTCTTCATCCTGATCGCCTCCAACCCCTTCCTGCGGCTCGATCCGGCGCCGCTCGAGGGGCGCGACCTCAATCCGCTGCTGCAGGATGTCGGCCTCGCGATCCACCCGCCGCTGCTCTATCTCGGCTATGTCGGCTGCTCGATCTCGTTTGCCTTCGCCATCGCCGCGCTGATCGATGGCCGCATCGACGCCGCCTGGGCGCGCTGGGTCCGACCCTGGACGCTGACGGCCTGGTGCTTCCTGACGCTCGGCATCGCGATGGGCTCCTACTGGGCCTACTACGAGCTCGGCTGGGGCGGCTGGTGGTTCTGGGACCCGGTCGAGAATGCCAGCTTCATGCCCTGGCTTGCCGCGACGGCGCTGCTCCATTCGGCCATCGTCATGGAGAAGCGCGAGGCGCTGAAGATCTGGACGATCCTGCTCGCCATCCTGACCTTCTCGCTGTCGCTGCTCGGCACCTTCCTGGTGCGCTCGGGCGTGCTGACCTCGGTGCATGCCTTCGCGACCGATCCGACGCGCGGCATCTTCATCCTGTGCATCCTCTGCGTCTTCATCGGCGGTGCGTTTTCCCTGTTCGCGACCCGCGCCGGCTCGCTCAGCCAGGGCGGCCTGTTCGCCCCGATCAGCCGCGAGGGTGCGCTCGTCCTCAACAACCTGCTCCTGACGGCGGCCTGCGCGACCGTCCTCGTCGGCACGCTCTATCCGCTCGCGCTGGAAGCGCTGACCGGCGAGAAGATCTCGGTTGGTGCCCCGTTCTTCGACATGACCTTCGGCCCGATGATGGTGCCGCTTCTCGTCGCCGTGCCGTTTGGTCCGTTCCTCGCCTGGAAGCGCGGCGACATCGTTGCCGCCGGCCAGCGCCTGCTCTTCGCCTTCGGTGCCGCGATGGCGGTGGTGGTGATCGGACTGGCGCTGATGGGGACGCCGTCGGCGCTGGCGCTGTTCGGCGTCGCGCTCGCCGTCTGGCTGATGGTCGGCGCACTGTCGGAGATAGGCTTCCGCACCAAGCTCGGCCGCGTTTCGCTAGCCGAGAGCTGGCGGCGCGGCGCCGGCCTGCCGCGCTCGGCCTGGGGCACGATGGTGGCCCATTTCGGCATCGGCGTCACCGTGCTCGGAATCATCGCGTCTACCGCCTGGAACACCGAGACGATCGTCACGTTGAAGCCCGGCGAGACGGTGACGATCGGCTCGCGCGTTCTCACCATGGATGGCTTCGTGCCGCTCAGCGGCGGCACCTATACCGGCACCGGCGTCCGCTTCACGGTTCGCCAGGGTGGCAACGTGGTCGCGACGATGGAGCCGGAGAAGCGCCTCTACACGGTGCAGAACATGCCGACCACCGAAGCCGCCATCAAGACGTTCGGCTTCTCGCAGCTCTATGTCTCGCTCGGCGACGTGTCGGCGGATGGGGCGACCGTGGTCCGGGTCTACTGGAAGACGCTGGTCGCGCTGATCTGGCTCGGTGCGCTGGTCATGACGGCGGGCGGCGTGCTGTCGCTCTCCGACCGGCGTCTGCGTGTCGGCGCGCCCAAGCCGGCCCGCCGCTCCGTCCCCGTGCCGGCGGAGTAGCGCCATGCGACGCCTGATGCTGACGCTCGGACTGATCGTGGCGGCGCTTCCCGCTTTCGCCGCCGTGCAGCCGGGCGAGATCCTGCAGGATCCGGCGCTCGAGGCGCGCGCTCGCGCGCTGTCGGCGGAACTGCGCTGTCTTGTCTGCCAGAGCCAGTCGATCGATGATTCGGACGCGACCATCGCGCATGATCTGCGCGTGCTCGTGCGCGAACGCCTGCAGGCGGGCGACAGCGACGAGGCGGTGAAGGCCTTCCTTGTCGATCGCTATGGCGAGTATGTGCTGCTGCGACCGCGCCTGACCTGGCACACGATCGTGCTGTGGGGCGCGCCGCCGGCGCTGCTCGTGGTGGGCGGCGCGCTCGCTTTCGGGCTGTTCCGCCGGCGCCGCGCGACGACCGCGACCGAACTGACGCCAGATGAACAGGCGCGCATCGAGGCGCTGCTGGCGCGCGAGGAATAACGGCGACCCGTTCCTCCGTCAGTGTGCGGATGTGACGGCTAACCGATTGAATTGAAATCGGTATTTTTATCCGGCTTTTGGCTCGCCAGCCGCGCCGTCGAGCCCTTTCCCAACATTACGAACCTTTCATGATGATGACAGACGGCTGTAAGGTTGGCCGATGCATCTTCGGACGTATGAGCAGCGCCCCCCAGAAACGCTGCTTCCCAGATACGAGACGGAGACCATCATGACCGACCAGAATTCCGCTCCGAAGTCCCCCCAGACCCGCTTCCGCAGCCGCGCCCTGCTTGGAACCGCACTCGCCGCGCTGATCGTTGGCGGAATCGCGGGACAGGCCGTGGTGAGCTCGCACACGCCAGCCTATGCCGACGCCGTCCGCGTGCAGCCGTCGGCGCAGCTGCCGAGCTTTGCCGACCTCGTCGACAAGGTGAAGCCCGCCGTCGTCAGCGTTCGCGTGAAGTCGACCACCACCGAGGCCGATGACGCTTCCGCCGGCGGTCCCGACAGCTTCGGCTTCCCGAGCCCGGACCAGTTCCCGCCCGGCTCGCCGATGGAGCGCTTCTTCCGTCAGTTCCAGGACCAGCGCGGACCGCAGGGTCAGTCCCCGCGCATGCAGCGTCCGAAGCCGCGCCAGGCGGTTGCCCTCGGCTCGGGCTTCTTCATCTCTGAAGATGGCTACGTCGTCACCAACAACCACGTCGTCGACGGCGCCACCGACTTCACCGTCACCAACTCGGACGGCAAGGAGTTCACGGCTCGCCTGATCGGCACCGACGAGAAGACCGATCTCGCGCTGCTCAAGGTCGATGACGCCCAGAAGTTCACCTATGTCGATTTCGCCAAGGGTCATTCCCGCGTCGGCGACTGGGTCGTCGCGGTCGGCAATCCCTTCGGTCTCGGCGGCACGGTGACGGCGGGCATCGTCTCGGCTCTCGGCCGCGAGATCGGCGCCGGCCCCTACGACGATTTCATCCAGATCGACGCGTCCGTGAACAAGGGCAACTCCGGTGGCCCGACCTTCAACCTGAACGGCGAAGTGATCGGCATCAACACCGCCATCTACTCGCCGTCGGGCGGCAGCGTCGGCATCGCCTTCGACATTCCGGCCGCGACCGCCGAGCGCGTGATCAAGGACCTGAAGGACCACGGCGAGGTCGTTCGCGGCTGGCTCGGCGTCCAGATCCAGCCGATCACCAAGGAGATCGCCGACAGCCTCAACCTGAAGGAAGCCAAGGGCGCGCTCGTCAGCGAGCCGCAGGAGGACAGCCCCGCGCTGACCGCCGGCATCAAGTCGGGTGACGCGATCCTGACCGTCGACGGCAAGACCGTCGAGGACGCCCGCAACCTGGCCCAGATCATCGCCGGCTACTCGCCGGACACGACGGTCAAGCTCGGCATCTGGCGCGGCGGCAAGGCCGAGGACGTCAGCGTCAAGCTCGGCAAGCTCCCCGGCTCCGAGAAGATGGCGAGCGCCAAGCCGGCTGCCGACAAGGCCGCCTCGGTTGCGGATCTCGGCCTCTCGCTGTCCTCGGCGCCGGACGGCAAGGGCGTGGTGGTTTCCGACGTCGATCCGAACGGCGCGGCGGCCGAGCAGGGCATCCAGACGGGCGATCTCATCCTCGCCGTCGGCGGCAGTGAGGTCACGCGTCCCGGCGACGTCGAGCGCGAAGTCGTCGATGCCAAGAAGCAGGGCATGAAGGCCGTGCTGATGCGGGTGAAGTCTGGTGACCAGACTCGCTTCGTGGCTCTTCCCTTCGGGAAGGCCTGAGGCACCTGCCTTGAAAGCCCGAGGGGACGCTGTGTGAGCCCCTCAGCGTATCCTCTGGGCTTTGGCAGGCGGGAGTTATCCCGCCTGCCTCTTTTTTGTGATGACGGCGTTCTGCCCCTGGTTGCAAAAAGCGTCTAACGTAAAGCCATGCGAATCCTGCTTGTCGAAGATGATCGAGAGACGGCCAGCTACCTCTTGAAGGCGTTGCGCGAGGTCGGTCATGTGCCGGACCACGCGGCCGATGGCGAGGAGGGGGCGTTCCTTCTCGATGCCAACAAATACGACGTCATCGTCGTCGACCGCATGCTGCCCAAGAAGGACGGCCTGACGCTGGTCGAGGAGACCCGGCGCAAGGGCAACGACACGCCTGTGCTGATCCTCTCGGCGCTGGGCCAGGTAGACGACCGCGTCACCGGCCTGCGCGCCGGCGGCGACGACTATCTCGCCAAGCCCTATGCCTTCGCCGAATTGCTGGCCCGGATCGAGGTGCTGGCGCGCCGCCGCAAGCCCGGGGAGGCGGAGACCGTCCTGAAGGTCGGCGAGCTCGAACTCGACCGCCTCAGCCATCTGGTCCGGCGCGGCGACATCAACATCCCGCTGCAGCCGCGCGAATTCCGCCTGCTCGAATATCTCATGAAGCACGCCGGTCAGGTCGTCACCCGCACCATGCTGCTGGAAAATGTCTGGGATTATCACTTCGATCCGCAGACCAACGTCATCGACGTCCATATCTCCAGGCTGCGCTCCAAGATCGACAAGGGCTTCTCGGAACCGCTGCTGCATACGGTCCGGGGCGCGGGATACATGGTACGTGACAGCGTTCGGTAAGGTCGTCCGCACCACCGCGTTCAAGCTGTCCGCGATCTATTTCGTGGTCTTCTCGGTTTTCGCCATCGCCTTCGTCGGCTGGATCACGCGCGAGACCGACCGCTTCTTGACCCAGCAGGTCCGCGACACCATCGAGGCCGAGATCGGCGTCCTGGCCGATGAGGGCCTGCGAAGTGGCCTGACGGGCATCGTCGCCGCCATCGAGCAGCGCAGTCGCGTTCCCGGCGCCAGCCTCTATGTCGTCACCGACTCGCAGGGACGCGTCGTCGCCGGCAACGTCACCGAGGTTCCGCCGGCGCTGCTGAAGCTGAGCGGCCTCGACCCGGTCACGGTTCCCTACAAGCGCCTCGAAGGCGAGACGACCCACCATATCGCCATGGTGCAGGTGCTTCCGCTGCCGAACGGCTTCCGCATGCTGGTCGGCCGCGACATCAGCGAGATCGAACGGATCCGCGACCTGATCGGCAAGGCGATGATCAGCGCCGTCGTGCTGCTGATCTGCCTGGCGCTCGTCTCCTGGTTCTTCGTCAGCCGGCGGGTGCTGAAGCGGATCGATTCCGTCACCGCCACGAGCCGCCAGATCATGGCGGGCGATCTTTCCGGCCGGCTGGAGATCACGCCCGCCGGCGACGAGTTCGACCGCCTGGCGGAAAACCTGAATGCCATGCTCGATCGGATTATGCATCTGCTGCATGGTCTGAAGGACGTCTCCGACAACATCGCTCATGACCTGAAGACGCCGCTGACGCGCCTGCGCACGCGGGTCGAGACGACGCTGGCCGGGCCGGCGGACGTCGAGGCCTATCGCACCGCGCTCGAGGCGACGATCGAGGAATCCGACCAGCTCATCCGCACCTTCAACGCGCTGCTGATGATCGCGCGCGTCGAGGCCGGCTCGCCGGACGGAGCGCTCGGGCCGCTCGATTTGGCGCAGATCGCCGCCGACGTCGTGGAGTTCTACGAGCCGGTCGCGGAGGAGGCCGGGGTCACGCTCACCCTCTCCGCCGAGGGACCGTTGCCGTTGAGCGGCAGCCGCGAACTGATCAGCCAGGCTCTCGCCAACCTGCTCGACAACGCGATCAAGTATGTCGCGAGCGGCGAATCCGTCGTGGAGGCTCCGACGGTGGCGGTGACGGCGCGGCAGGTCGAGAACGAGATCGTCGTCTCGGTCGCCGACAATGGCCCAGGAATTCCGGAGGCCGAGCGGGTGCGCGTGCTGCAACGCTTCGTCCGCCTTGAAAAGAGTCGTTCACAGCCGGGGAGCGGCCTCGGGCTCAGCCTTGTCGACGCCGTCGTGAAGCTACACCATGGTACGGTCGCCCTGGGCGATGCCGAACCGGGGCTTGTCGTGACGTTGCGTTTCCCGGCCGAGAACTGAAGGACCGGATGATGGAAGCCAATACTTCGCGGTCGACGGCCGGCTCGGCCGGATCATCGCTTGCCGCCTCCATCCAGGCCGATATCCGTCCTCCCAAGGCGGCGCGGGCGCGCGAGATCCTGCAGGACCTGCAGGCCGCGGCCAAGGAGGCCGGCGTCGGTCCCGCCTTTTCCGAATTGCTGCAGGCCGACAAGAAGCTCGGCTCGTTCCTGGCCGCCGTATTCGACGCCTCGCCCTTCCTGCGCGAGACGGCCCTCTACGATCTGCCGCGCCTGGTCGCGATCCTCGCCGGCAATCCGGACGAGCATTTTCCCCGCTTGATGGCCGAGGTCGCCGCATCCTGGCGCGACACCGACGAGGCGGCGCTGATGACGCGGCTGCGTCAGGCGCGCGCCGAAGTGGCGCTTCTGGTCGGTCTCGCCGATCTCGGCGGGCTCTGGCCGGTCGAGCGCGTTACCGGCGCGCTGACCTCCTTTGCCGAAGCCGCGGTCGGCGCCACGACGGATTTCCTACTGGCCGATGCGCACGCTGCGGGCAAGCTGACCCTGCTTCATCCGGACGAGCCGTCGCGCGGATCGGGCTGGATCCTGATCGGCATGGGCAAGTGCGGCGCGCGCGAGCTCAACTATTCGAGCGATATCGACCTGATCGTGCTGTTCGACCGCGAGCGGGCCGTGGTCGCCGACCCCGACGAGATCGGCGCGCTGTTCGTGAAGATGACGCGCCGGCTGGTGAAGATCCTGCAGGAGCGCACCAGCGACGGCTACGTCTTCCGCACCGACCTGCGCCTGCGGCCGGATCCGGGCTCGACCCAGGTCGCGATCTCGACCAGCGCCGCCTTCCTCTATTACGAGGCAAGCGGCCAGAACTGGGAACGCGCCGCCATGATCAAGGCGCGGCCCTTCGCCGGCGACGTCGAGGGCGGCGACCAGTTCCTGGCGGAGCTGGCCCCGTTCATCTGGCGCAAATATCTTGATTTCGCCGCCATCGCCGACATCCATTCGATCAAGCGCCAGATCCACGATCACCGTGGCCATGAATCGGTGGCGGTCGCCGGCCACAACATCAAGCTCGGCCGCGGCGGCATCCGCGAGATCGAGTTCTTCGTCCAGACCCAGCAGCTGATCGCCGGCGGACGCGACCGCGAACTGCGCGGCCGCCGCACGCTCGACATGCTGGAGATACTCCGCGCCAAGGGCTGGATCGCCGACGAGGCGGCCGACGACCTCGCGCGCTGCTACCGCTTCCTGCGCGCCATCGAGCATCGCCTGCAGATGATCGCCGACGAGCAGACGCATACGCTGCCGGAGAGCGAGGAGGGGCTCGACGTCGTCTCCCGGCTGATGGGCTTCAAGACGGTGAAGGCGTTCTCCAAGGCGCTGGTGGAAACGCTGGAGACCGTGCGCGATCACTATATCCAGCTGTTCGAGGCGGCGCCGCCGCTGTCCTCGGCGATGGGCAGCCTGGTCTTCACCGGCGACGACGAGGACCCGGAAACGGTCGCGACGCTGGCGAGCCTTGGCTACCACAATCCGCGCGAGGTGAGCCGCACCATCCGCGGCTGGCATTTCGGCCGCTATGCGGCGATGCGTTCCGCCGCCGCGCGCGAGCGGCTGACGGAGATCACGCCGGCGCTGCTCGAGGCCTTCGCCACGACCGACAATGCCGATGCGGCCTTTAACGCCTTCGACCGCTTCCTCGCCCGTCTGCCGGCCGGCGTGCAGCTTTTCGCGCTGCTCGGCTCCAATCCCGGCCTCCTGAACCTGCTCGCCACCATCATGGGCACGGCGCCCCGGCTCGCCGAGATCGTCACGGCGCGTCCGCATGTGCTCGACGCCGTGCTGGATCCCGCCTTCTTCGGCCGTCTGCCGGACAAGGCGACGCTGACGGCGCGGCTGAAGGACATGCTGGCCGAGGCGGCGTCGCTGGAGGACGTGCTCGACCGCGCGCGCATCTTCGGCAAGGAGCAGGGCTTCCTGATCGGCGTCCGCGTCATCGCTGGTTCGGTCAGCACGCGCGCCGCCAGTATCGCCTATTCGGACCTCGCCGACCTGCTGGTGTCGACTCTGCTCGATCACGTCAAGGCGGCGCTGGAGGCGCAGCATGGCCGCATCGCCGGCAGCCGCATCGCGCTGCTTGCGATGGGCAAGTTTGGCGGTCGCGAGATGACCGCGTCCTCCGATCTCGATCTGATCCTGCTCTATGATTTCGCCGAGTCGGAAACCGGCTCCGACGGTCCCCGCCCGCTCACCGGCAGCCAGTACTATGCCCGCCTGACCCAGCGCCTGATCGCGGCGCTGTCGGCGCCCACGGCGGAGGGCTCGCTCTACGAGGTCGATTTCCGCCTGCGCCCGTCCGGCAATTCCGGCCCTCTCGCCACCCACATCCGCTCCTTCGTCGAGTACCAGACCAAGGAAGCGTGGACCTGGGAACACATGGCGCTGACGCGGGCGCGGCCGGTACATGGCGACGCATCGCTGATCGCCGAGGCCGTCGAGAACATCCGCGCCATCCTGTCATCGCCACATGACGCCAGGAAGGTCGAGCGCGACGTCCTGGAAATGCGTCAGCTGCTCGAGGAGGAAAAGACCGCCGAGGGTCCGTGGGACCTGAAGCAGGTGCCGGGTGGCCAGGTCGATATCGAATTCATCGCGCAGTACCTGCAACTCGTGCACGGCGCCGCCCATCCCGCGATCCTCGATGTCGAGACGGAGACGGTGCTGGCCGCGGCCTCGCGCGCGGGCATCCTGCCGGCGACCGAGGCGGAGATCCTGCTGCCGGCTCTGCGGCTCTACCAGCGGCTGGTGCTGATCCTGCGGCTCTGCGTCGACGGGCCGTTCCGGGCGAGCGAGGCGCCGCGCGGCTTGCTGGACCTGCTATCACGGGCGGGGGAACTCCCAGACTTCACCACGCTCGACGCCCATGTGCAGGCAACGCAGAAGGATGTCCGCGCCTCGTTCGAACGGATCATCGGCAAGGTGCGAAAGAGCAGGAAGGCCTAGCTGCCGCGTCCCGGCGGGCAGCTCGGCGGCGTCAGCGGGATGGTTCGGCGGATGCGCCGAGCCGGAGGGCAACGCCGGCGGAGGCGCCCGTCGGCGGCTCCAGC
Source organism: Kaistia nematophila (assembly GCF_026343855.1). Classification (NCBI taxonomy): domain Bacteria; kingdom Pseudomonadati; phylum Pseudomonadota; class Alphaproteobacteria; order Hyphomicrobiales; family Kaistiaceae; genus Kaistia; species Kaistia nematophila. Next base: position 28,561 of record NZ_JAPKNK010000006.1, read on the forward strand.
TGGGCGGTCCGCTGCAGCGGCAGGCGGATCGACACGATCGTGCCCTTGCCCTCATGGCTGCGGATGCGCATCGCGCCACCATGAAGTTCGGCCAGCGAGCGGGTGATGGCGAGGCCGAGGCCGGAGCCCTTGTGGCTCTTGGTGAACTGGTTCTGCACCTGTTCGAAGGGCTGGCCGAGCTTCTTCAGCGCTTCCTTCGGAATGCCGATGCCGTTGTCCTCGATGGTGAGCGTCACGGCGTTGCCGATCTTGCGGGCGCGGACGGCGACATGGCCGTTTTCCGGCGTGAACTTCACGGCGTTCGATAGCAGGTTCAGCACCATCTGCTTGACCGCGCGGCGGTCGGCGGTGAGGTCGAGCGCGTCTTCGAGGTCGGCGGCGATGGTGACCTTGCGGGCCGAGGCCTCCGGCGACATCACGCGGGTCGCCTCGTCGACGATCTCGTCCAGCCGCAGCGGGTGCATGTCGAGCGTCATCCGCCCGGCCTCGATGCGCGCCATGTCGAGCACGTCGTTAATGACGTTGAGCAGGAAATTGCCGCTCGCGTTGATGTCCTGGCAGTACTCGCCGTATTTGGGCGAGCCGAGCGGGCCGAACAGGCCGGACTGCATGATCTCCGAGAAGCCGATGATGGCGTTGAGCGGCGTGCGCAGCTCGTGGCTGATATTGGCGAGGAATTCCGACTTGGTGCGGTTGGCGGCCTCGGCGCGGTCCTTCTGCTCCGAATATTTCTCGGCGAGCTCCACCATCTCCTGCGCCTGCTGCTCCAGCTTCTGGCGCGACTGGCGGAGATCGGCGATGGTCGCCATCAGGCGGCGCTCGCCGTCGATCAGCTTTTCCTCGTGGCGCTTGATGGTGGTGATGTCGGTGCCGACCGACACGAAGCCGCCATCCTTGGTGCGGCGTTCGCTGATCTGCAGCCAGCGGCCGTCGTTCAGCTGCGCCTCGAAGGAGCGGGCGCCTTCCTCGGCGCTACCCTCGCTCGGGATCTGCGCCTGCACGACCGGCTGGCGGCCGGCGGCGATCACCTTCGCGTAGGGCGTGCCGGGCTCGAGCGCTGAATCCGGAATGCCGTGTAGCTGCTGGTACTTCGAGTTGCACATGACGAGGCGGTTCTGGGTGTCCCAGAGCACGAAGGCCTCGGAGATCGTCTCGATGGCGTCGCGCAGGCGGATGTCGGCGGTGCGCGAGCTCTCGGCGAGGCGCATCTGCTCGGTCACGTCGACGGCAATGCCGATCAGGTGCGGCTCGGTGCCGTCGGCGTCGACCAGCTCGACGCGGATGCGGAGCCAGACATAGCTGCCATCGGCCTTGCGCATGCGGAACATGCGGTCGACCGTCGTCTCGTTCGCCTCGTAAAGCGCCTCGACGAGGTTCATCAGGTCGCCGTCGTCGGGATGCACCAGCTCGTTGACCTCGCCGAAGCCGAGCAGCGTGTCGCGGGGCGCGAGACCCACCAGCTCAAACATCGATTTCGACCAGAACAGGCGGCCGCGGGCGACGTCCCAGTCCCACAGGCCGCAGCGGCCGCGGCGCAGCGCCGTGTCGAAGCGGTCATAGGTCTCCTGGTAGATCTCGTCCGCTTCCTGGGCGCGGGCCGACTGCGAGAAGTAGCCGTAGAGGATCACCAGCAGGATGGCGCTGGTGCCGACGAAGACGGAAACATTGAGCGACACGTCGGCGCGCCAGTCGCGGTAGATCGCGGGCAGCGGCGTGGCGACGGCGACGAAGCCGAGCCGGCCGTTCAGATGGCGGAGCGTCGCGAAGGCGGCCTGGTCGCCGTCGAGGCTGACCTTGAGCACGCCGGCGCGCTCGCCGAAGATCACCAGCGGCTGGGCGCCGCCGACGATCTCGGTGAAGCTGCGGCCTTCCTCCGAGGTGGAGCGGGGCGCCGTGGCGATCACGCGGCCGGTGGAGTCGGCGACATAGACGCGCTCGCCGGCATTGGCGGCGCTCTGGGGCACGAAATTGTCGAGCGCGTTCTGCACCGCCATCTGGTAGCGGTCGGTCGGCAGCGTCGGCTCGGCCTGGTCGAGCGACTGGGCGAGATAGGATGCGACCATGCCCATCATGTCGCGCGCCTGGTTCTCGCGCTCCATCCGGAGGTCGTAGAGCTGGATGAAGCGGGCGAGCGCGACGATCAGCAGGAAGAGGATGATCAGCACGGGAATGCAGCGACGCAGGATCGGCTCGGCGGAGACGAGCTTTTCGTAGGCCGGCTTGGCCAGTAGCCGAGCGTGCCCCTTGATCATCTGCTTGCGTCGAAACAACATCCCGGCAATAGGCATGCGCTCGCTCGCAGACGCACTGGCTGTCTCTGCCCGCGCCATCTCAGCCCCCTGATATCGGCTATCATCGGGCCAGTCCCACGCCCCGAATCACTCCCATTTGAATCGACCCGAATCACATTGTCCAGACCGGATTAGGGATTCGTTAAGCATAATTTCGAGGGCTGAGTCGGGCGGCGGGGCGAGCCCGGGAAGCCGGGCTCGCAGGCCTGTGAAGGCAGGCTGAAAATCCCCTTGCGGACGCTCAGGCAAGCGTCCGCGTGACGATGTCGAGCGTGTCCGGGGAGAGGTTTTCGGCCGCGGCGATCCGGCGCAGCGCCGCCTCGGCGCGGGCCCGGCGCACGGGCTCCAGCGCCCGCCACGACCGGAAGCTGACCAGGAGGCGCGCCGTCGTCTGCGGGTTGCGTTTGTCGAGGTCGAGCGCGAAATCGGCCAGGAAATCGTAGCCGGCGCCGTCCTTGCGGTTGAACTGCGTCTGGTTGGCGCCGGCGAAGCTGCCGACGAGGGCGCGCACGCGGTTGGGGTTGTTGGGCGAGTAGGACGGGTGCTTGAGCAGCGCCTTGACGCGGTCGAGCGTCTCGGCGGCCGGCGCCGTCGCCTCCAGGGCCAGCCACTTGTCGAGCACGAGCGCGTCGTCGGCGTAGCGGGCATGGAAGGCGTCGAGGGCGGCGCGCCGTTCGGGCAGGGCGGCCTGCGTCATCGCGGAGAGCGCGGCGAGACGGTCCGTCATGTTGTCGGCGGTCTCGAAGTGGCGCAGCGCCGCCGCGGTCGCCGCCGGCGTGCGCCTTGCGAGCAGCAGGTCGAGCAGCGTGTTGCGCAGCGCGCGCCTGCCGGCGCTCGCCGCATCGGGATGGAAGGAGCCGTCGCCGGAAAGGGCCTCGTAGTGGCGTGACAGCCGGTCGCCGAGGCCGGTCGAGATCGCCAGTCGCAACTCCCGCCGCGCCGTCGCGATCGCGTCCGGATCGACGTCCTCGCCCAGTTCGCGGGCAATGTCGGCCTCGCTCGGCAGTTGCAGCACCTGGGCGCGGAAGGCCGGCTCCAGCGCTTCGTTGTCGAGGACGCTGCCGAGCGCGTCGATCAGCGCGGGCTCCGCCTTCGGCGTGCGGCCCGCGATCTGCTCGTGCGTGCCGGCCACGAGATTGCGCATGGCCAGCGTCTGCGCCGCCTGCCAGCGATTGAACGGATCGGCGTCGGTGCGGACCTGGAACAGCAGGTCGGAGGCCGAGATGTCGATGGCGAGGCGGACGGGCGCCGAGAAGCCGCGCAGCAGCGACGGCACCGGCCGGGCGCCGACGCCCTCGAACACCAGCGTCTGGCTGGCCTCGGTCAGGTGGATGACGTCGCCCTCGACGCGGCCGCCGCGGACGGCGTCGAACGCCATGTCCTCGCCGTTCGGGCCGATCAGGCCAAAGCGGATCGGCATGTGCATCGGCTGCTTGCGGCTCTGGCCGGGCGTTGCCGGCGTGCTCTGGGTAAGCGTCAGCCTGTAGGAGCGGGCGGCCTCGTCATAGCTGCCATGCGCGGAGACCTGCGGCGTGCCGGCCTGCGAATACCAGAGCTTGAACTGGCCGAGATCGGTGCCGGTGGCGTCGGCGAAGCTGGCCAGGAAGTCCTCGATCGTCGCGGCGTCGCCGTCATGGCGCCGGACATAGAGGTCCATGCCCTTCCGAAAGCCGTCGGGACCGAGCACGCTCTTCAGCATCCGCACCACCTCGGCGCCCTTCTCATACACCGTCGGCGTATAGAAGTTGCTGATTTCATGATAGATTTCCGGGCGGACCGGATGGGCGAGCGGGCCGCCGTCCTCGGGAAATTGGCGCGCCTGCAGCGTGCGCACGTCGGCGATCCGCTTGACCGCGCGCGAGCGCATGTCGGACGAGAATTCCTGGTCGCGGAAGACCGTCAGGCCCTCCTTCAGGCAGAGCTGGAACCAGTCGCGGCAGGTGATGCGGTTGCCGGTCCAGTTGTGGAAATACTCGTGCGCGATGACGCCTTCGACATTCGCATAGTCGGCGTCGGTGGCGGTATCCGGGTCGGCCAGGACGTATTTGTCGTTGAAGACGTTGAGGCCCTTGTTCTCCATCGCGCCCATGTTGAAATCCGACACGGCGACGATGACGAAGATGTCGAGGTCGTATTCGAGCCCGAACACCTCCTCGTCCCACTTCATCGAGCGCTTCAGCGCGTCCATCGCATAGGTGCAGCGCGCTTCCTTGCCATGCTCGCAATAGATGCGCAGTTCGACGTCGCGGCCGGACTGGGTGGTGAAGCGGTCGGTGATCACGCCGAGGTCGCCGGCGACCATGGCGAACAGGTAGGACGGCTTGGGGAAGGGGTCGTGCCAGATCGCGAAGTGACGGTCCGTGCCGGCGATGTCGCCGCTTTCGCCCGGATTGCCGTTGGCGAGCAGGATCGGCGCGTCGGCTTTCGCCGCCTCCAGCCGCGTCGTGTAGACGGCGAGCACGTCCGGGCGGTCGAGGAAATAGGTGATGCGGCGGAAGCCCTCGGCTTCGCACTGGGTGCAATAGGTTCCCGTGGTCCGGTAGAGCCCCATCAGCTTGGTGTTGGCGGCCGGATCGACCTCGGTCTCGATCTCCAGCGTGAAGGGCCCGTTCGGCGCGTCATGCAGCGTCAGCAGGCTCGGCGTTGCCGTGTAGCGGCCCTGCGCGAGCGGCGCGCCGTCGAGCTTCAGGCCCTTCAGCGTGATCTCGTCGCCGGCGAGTTCGAGCCGGCCGCTCCGGGCTTCGTCCGTGTTCGGGCGGATGGCGAGCCTGGCGGTGACGCGGGTCGCCGATGGGGCCAGTTGGAAGTCCAGCTCGACCGTATCGATGGTGAAGGCGGGAGCGCGATAGTCCTCGAGCCGGAAGGGCGCGGCTTCGGTCTTCATGGAACATTACTCCCGTCGGCGACCGGCTCGACGCCGGCAGATTGAGCGACCTCCAAGATAGGGGCTTCGGCCGGAGGTCGCTATGGCAAAGCCGGAAATCCCCGGAACTCCGGAACCTTTTTCCCCGTCGCCCGTCCAAAGCCAAAGCGCCGCACTGGCCGCATGTCGCGAGACCCTGTAGCTATTGGGGCGCTGTTCAGGCACCGGGCCTGATGGGGCGGTGGCATGCGGAATTCGTGGCGACAGATTGCGGCGGAGGTGGGGAGCGCGCTCGGCGTTCTGTCCCTGCTCGTCCTGACGCTGCTGATGCCGCTGCACACCACCGCCGAGGCCCGTCTCGCGCTCGGCGACAGGACCGGCCTGACGATCCTCTGCATGCCCGGCAGCGACGCCGCGGATCCCGCCGCCGATCCGGCCAAGGGCACGACGACCGCCGCCTGCGATCTCTGCATTCTCGCTCATGCCGCCAAGGCGTTTGGCCCGGGCGCGACGTTCCAGCTTGTTGCCCCGGCGGCCCATGCACCGGTCCGGCTCGCCATCCAGCGTCCGCGCGTCGATGCCGGCGCGATGCTGGTCTATCTGCCGGATGCGCGCGGACCGCCGCTCGCCTGATCTCGCCGACGGCCCGAGAGGGACGTCCTGCGTCCGGCGCGATGAGCGTCGGCTTTCCCTTGCGATTTCAGGTATTTTCATGACCAAGCTTCTGTTCGCGGGCGCGTTCGGCGTCCTGCTCGTCTCGGCTTCGGCCGCCTCCGCCCATGTCACGCTCGCCCAGTCCGACGCCAAGCTCGGCTCCACCTACAAGGCCGTTCTGCAGGTCGGTCATGGCTGCGCCGGCTCGCCCACCGTCAAGCTGCGCGTGCAGATCCCGGAGGGCGTCATCAACGTCAAGCCGCAGCCGAAGCCCGGCTGGACGGTCGAGACGGTAAAGGGCGCCTATGCCAAGACCTACGACCTCTGGGGCGCCAAGGTCTCCGAGGGCGTCAAGGAGATCGTCTGGTCGGGCGGCAGCCTCCCCGACGATTTCTACGACGAGTTCGCCTTCCGCACCTATCTGACGCCGGATCTGCCGGCCGGCCCGCTCTATTTCCCTGTCGTCCAGGAATGCGAGAAGGGCAGCGAGCGCTGGATCGAGATCCCGGCGGCGGGCAAGTCGGCCGACGACTACGAGCAGCCCGCTCCGGCCGTGACCCTCTCGCCCAAGGGATGAGGCATGTCCCTGCGCGGCCTGTTTCTGTGCCTCGCCCTGATCATCCTCGCGGCGCTGGTTGCGCCGCGGGGAGCCTCGGCGCATGCGGCGCTCGTTTCGAGTGAGCCGGCGACCGGCGCCGTCCTCGACAAGGCGCCGCCCGCCGCGACGCTGACGTTCAGCGAGCCGGTGGCGCCGCTCGTCTTCCGCCTGCTCGGGCCGGACGGAAAGCCGGCCGACCTGGCGGGCGTCGCCGCCGTCGGAAGCCGCGTGACCGCGCCGCTGCCCACGGACCTCGCGCGCGGCACGCATGTGCTTTCCTGGCGCGTCGTCTCCGAAGACGGCCATCCGGTCGGCGGTACGCTGGTGTTCTCGGTCGGCGCCGCGAGCAGCGCCGCGAATGCGGCCTATGCGGCCGACCGCGATCCCGTCGTCGCGGCGGGGTTGTGGCTGGCGCGGCTCGGGCTCTATGCCGGCCTGTTCCTCGGCATCGGCGGCGTCTTTTTCCGCGCCTTCGCCATGATCGGCCCGCTTCCGCCGGGCGGCCTGCGACGGGGCCTTGTCGCGCTGCTTGGGATCGGCATGGCGACGGCACTGGTCGGGCTCTGCGCGCAGGGGCTGGATGCGCTGGGTCTGCCGGCGACCGGGCTCGCCTCCGCCTCAGTCTGGCAGGCGGGTCTCTCCACCAGCTTCGGCCGCACAACGATCCTCGCCATGCTCGGCTGCGCTCTCGCGCTGGCAGCGTTGTTCGTTTCGCGGCGGCCTGTCCGGCGAAGCCTGGCGGCGCTCGCCATGCTCGGGCCCGGCCTTGCCCTGGCCGCGACCGGCCATGCCGCTGCCGCGGATCCGCAACTGCTGATGCGGCCGCTGGTGTTCCTGCACGCCTCGGCGATCGCGGCCTGGGCCGGGGCGCTCCTGCCGCTAGCGGTGGCGCTCGCTGCCGGCGGCGGCCGCGCCGCGCTCGCCCGCTTCTCGGTCGCGGCGCCGGCCGTCTTCGCCCTCCTGTTCGCCTCGGGCGCGGCGATCGCCGTCGTCCAGCTCGGGTCCGTCGATGCGCTGTGGACGACCGGCTATGGCCGGGTGCTTGCCGCCAAGCTGGCGGCCGTGGCGTTGGTGCTGGCGATCGCCGCGCACAACCGCTTCGCGCTGACGGCGCCGGTGCTGCGTGGCGACGGGCGCGCGACACGCCGCCTCGTCGGATCGATCGTCGCCGAGATCGCGCTGGTCCTGGCGATCTTCGGCCTCGCCGCGCTCTGGCGCTTCACGCCGCCGCCGCGCGCGCTCGACGTCGCCTTGCCGGCGATCGAGGTGCACCTGCATGGCGAGAAGGCGATGGCCGAGGTGGTGGTGACGCCGCATCGCCAGCGGGACGCCACCGTCGAGGTCGAGCCGCTCGATGGCGACGGCGTGCCGTTCCGGCCGCTCGAGGTGACGCTGGCGCTGGCCCCGGCCGGCGGCGGCATGGAGCCGATTCGGGTGGCGGCGACGCCGGGCGCGGACGGTCGATGGCAGGCGACGATGCCGGGCCTGGCCGCGGGCGGGACCTGGACGATCCGGCTCGATCTCCTCGTCAGCGATTTCGAAAAGGCGCAACTGCAAGGCGAAATCACGCTTCCCGCGCCGTGATATCCCCACCGCGCCGGTGCACAAGACCGGCGCGGACGCCGCTTTGGCCAGCCCTGAGTTGCCTACCTCATTTCCTGATGATATTTCATCACCAGGGAGGAGTACCTCGTGGGCAAGACGACGCTTCAGGACGTCGCCCGGGAGGCTGGCGTCAGTCTCGCGACGGTGGATCGTGTGCTGAACGGGAGAGCCGGCGTCCACGCGCGAACTGTCGAAAAGGTGCAGGCGGCTGTCGATCGGCTGAATTATCAGCCGGATCGGATGGCGTCGCGCCTGGCGCGCGGCCGTGACTATCGCTTCGAAATCATCCTTCCGATCGGCTCGAACGAGTTCATGCGGGTGCTCGAGACCGAGTTCCGCGCCACCGCCGAGCGCTACGTGCATGAGCGCGTGCTTCTCAACATCACGCTCGTCGACGTCTTCGACGGCGAGGCGCTGGCCAATGCGCTGGAGGCGCTGCCGGCCGAGATCGACGGCGTCGCCGTTGTCGCCCTCGATCATCCCGCCGTCGCCGAGGCGATCAACACCATCGCTGATCGCGGCATCGCCGTCGTCACGCTGGTCTCCGACCTGCCGGGCACGCGCCGCGCCCATTTCGTCGGCATCGACAATTCCGCTGCCGGCCGCACCGCCGCCAGCCTGCTCGGCCGTTTCCTCGGCCATCGCAGCGGCAAGGTCGGGCTGATCGCCGGTTCGCTGGCGCTGCGCGACCACATCGAGCGCCAATACGGCTTCGAGCAGGTGGTGGCGCGCGAATATCCGGATCTGGAAGTGCTGCCGGTGCGCGAAGGGCGCGACGAGGACGACCGCGTCCGTCGCGTCGCCGAGGCCCTTCTGGCCGAGCACGAGGACCTGGTCGGCATCTACAATGTCGGCGCCGGCACGCCCGGCGTCGTGACGGCGCTGGAGAAGACCGGTCACACGCGTGACATCGTCTTCGTCGCTCATGAGTTGACCGCCATCAACCGCCGCAACCTGATCCGCGGCTCGATCGATGCGATCATCAATCAGGATCCGGGCCATATGGCGCGCAGCGCGGCCCGCATCCTTCTGGCGATGCGCGAGGGGATGGAGATCGTCCCCGGCCAGGAGCGCATCAAGATCGACATTTTCATCCGGGACAACGTTCCCTAGCGGGCGCTTGCTCCAGTTTTCAACCGACGACGGGCGCCAGCCCGGGACGAAATATCCGAAGGAGGTTTTCGATGAAGACGATCAAGGGGCCGGCCATCTTCCTGGCGCAGTTCGCCGGCGACGCGGCGCCGTTCAACTCGTTCGACGCGATCTGCGGCTGGGCAGCCTCCCTCGGTTACAAGGGCGTTCAGATCCCGACCTGGGACAGCCGCCTGATTGACCTCAACAAGGCGTCGGAATCGAAGGATTACTGCGACGAGCTGGCCGGCACCGCCGCCAAACACGGCCTCGCGATCACCGAGCTCGCCTCCCACATCATCGGCCAGCTGGTCGCCGTGCACCCCGTCTATGACGAGCTGATGGACGGCTTCGCCGTTCCGGCCGTCCGCGGCAATCCGAAGGCGCGCCAGGAATGGGCCGTCGACCATCTGAAGCGTTGCGCGAAGGCCTCGAGGAATCTCGGCCTCAAGGCGCATCCGACCTTCTCGGGCGCGCTCGCCTGGCCGTTCCTCTATCCGTTCCCGCAGCGTCCGGCCGGCCTGGTCGAGGAAGCCTTCGCCGAGCTCGGCAAGCGCTGGACCCCGATCCTCGATGTCTTCGAGGAGAATGGCGTCGACGTCGCCTACGAGATCCATCCGAGCGAGGATCTGCATGACGGCATCACCTTCGAGATGTTCCTCGAGGAGGTGAAGAACCATCCGCGCGCGAACCTGCTCTACGATCCCTCGCACTTCGTGCTGCAGCAGCTCGACTATCTCGACTACATCGACATCTACCACGAGCGCATCAAGGCCTTCCACGTGAAGGACGCCGAGTTCAACCCGACCGGCCGCCAGGGCGTCTATGGCGGCTTCCAGAGCTGGGTGAACCGCGCCGGCCGCTTCCGTTCGCTCGGTGACGGCCAGGTCGATTTCGGCTCGATCTTCTCGAAGCTGACGGCCTATGACTATGACAGCTGGGCTGTTCTCGAATGGGAATGCGCGCTGAAGCATCCGGAGGACGGCGCGCGCGAAGGTGCGGAGTTCATCAAGCACCACATCATCCGCGTCACCGAACACGCCTTCGACGATTTCGCCGGTTCCGGCACCGACGAGGCGGCCAACCGCCGCATTCTCGGCATCGCCTGAACCCGGCAACGCAGCAAGGATCGGAAAACATCATGGCAATCGGAGCCAGCAAGGAAGAAGCCACCAGCCGTCGCATCCGCCTCGGCATGGTCGGCGGCGGTCAGGGCGCGTTCATCGGCGCGGTTCACCGCATCGCCGCGCGCCTGGACGACCAGTATGAGCTCGTCGCCGGCGCGCTGTCGTCGGATCCGGCCCGCGCCAAGGCCTCGGCCAAGGATCTCGGCATCGCCGACGATCGCGCCTACACCTCATTCGAGGAAATGGCCAAGGCGGAAGCAGCCCGTCCGGACGGCATCGAGGTCGTCTCGATCGTTACCCCGAACCACATGCACGCGCCCGCCGCCAAGGCGTTCCTGAAGGCCGGCATCCACGTCATCTGCGACAAGCCGATGACGCTGACGGTCGACGAGGCGAAGGAACTGGTGGATCTGGTGCAGTCGTCGGGCAAGATCTTCGCCCTGACGCACAACTACACCGGCTATCCGATGATCCGCCAGGCGCGCGCCATGGTCGCCGCCGGCGAACTCGGCGAGATCCGCCTGGTGCAGGCCGAATATCCGCAGGACTGGCTGACCGAGCGCGCCGAGGCGACCGGCTCCAACAAGCAGGCCGAATGGCGCACCGATCCCGCCCGTACCGGCGCGGGCGGCTGCATCGGCGACATCGGCACCCATGCCTACAATCTCGCCTGCTACGTCTCCGGCCTCGAGCTCGACGAGCTGCTGGCCCAGCTTTCCACCTTCGTCGAGGGCCGCAAGGTCGATGACGACGTGCAGATCCTGCTGAAGTGGAAGGGCGGCGCCAAGGGCATGCTCTGGGCGAGCCAGGTCGCGGTCGGCAACGAGAACGGCCTGAAGCTGCGCGTCTACGGCACCAAGGGCGGCCTGGAATGGACGCAGGCGGACCCGAACTATCTCTGGTTCACCCGCTTCGGCGAGCCGAAGCAGCTCCTGACCCGCAACGGCGCCGGCGCCTGGGCGGAAGGAACCCGCGTCAGCCGCGTGCCCGGCGGTCATCCGGAAGGCTATCTGGAAGGCTTCGCCAACATCTATACCGAAGCGGCCCGCGCCATTCATGCCGCGCGCGACGGCAGCCCGGTCGATCCGGCGGTAAACTACCCGACGGTGCAGGATGGCCTTGTCGGCATGCAGTTCATCCAGGCGGCCGTCGCTTCTTCCGCGGCCGGCAACGTCTGGACCAAGGTCGGCTGACAACCATCACCTGGGGAGGAGAGATGGTGACGACAGCAAGGCCGCCTCTCCTCGAGGCGGTGGGGATCTCGAAGTCGTTCGGACCGGTCGAGGTGCTGGGGGATATCAACCTGGCCCTCGAACCCGGCGAAGTGCACGCCATCATCGGCGAGAACGGCGCGGGAAAATCCACGTTGATGAAGATCCTCGCCGGCCATCTGGCGCCGACGAGGGGAGAGCTGAAGCTCGACGGGACGCCGGCCGTGCTGGCCGGCCCCGTCGACGCGGAAGCGCGCGGCATCGTGCTGGTGCACCAGGAGATCCTGCTCGCACCCGACCTGACCGTTGCGCAGAACATCTATCTCGGCCGCGAGATCCGGAAGGGCCTCTCGGTCGACGACAAGGCGATGAACAAGGGCGCGGCGGAAGCCGTACGCGCGCTCGGCGTCGACATCGACCCGACCATCACGGTCGGCCGGCTCTCGATTGCCCAGCGCCAGCTTGTGCAGATCGCCCGCGCATTGCTGGTGCCGCATCGGGTCGTCATCTTCGACGAGCCGACGGCATCCCTTACGCTGACCGAGACCGAAGCGCTGCTGCGCGTCATTCTCGACATCAAGAAGAAGGGCGCTGCCGTCCTCTTCATCTCGCACCGCCTGCCGGAGGTGAAGGAGATCGCGGACCGGGTGACGGTGCTGCGCGATGGCAAGCTGATCACGACCCGTTCGGCCGAGGGGCTTGAGCCCGTCGACATGGCGCGGCTGATGGTCGGCCGCGACGTCGCCAAGCTTTATCCCGACCGCGTCGCCACCAAGGCGGAGGACTATGCCCTCGAGGTGGAGGCGCTGGACGTGCCCGGCTATGCGCAGGGCGCTTCGTTCAAGCTGAAGCGCGGCGAGATCCTCGGCTTTGCCGGCCTCGTCGGCGCCGGACGCACCGAATTGCTGGAGGGCGTCGTCGGGCTGCGGCCCGCGCATGGCCGGATGAAGCTGGATGGGAAGCCGGTCCAGTTTGTCACGGTGCGCGACAGCATGCGGGCCGGCATCGTCTATCTGAGCGAGGACAGGAAGGGCAAAGGCCTGCTGCTCGCCCAGAAGCTCGGCATCAACCTGACGCTCGCGGCCCTTGGCCAGTTCCTGCGCGGCATGCTGATCGACCGCCGCAAGGAAGCGAAGGCGCTCGACGACGCCATCGCCGAGTTCGACATCCGCACCCGCGACAAGGAACTGCTCGCCGGCCAGCTTTCTGGCGGCAACCAGCAGAAGCTGCTGCTCGCCAAGATGATGCTGCTCGACCCGAAAATCGTCATCATCGACGAGCCGACGCGCGGCATCGACATTGGCACCAAGGAGCAGATCTACAAGTTCATCGCCGAGCTGGCGCAGAGCGGCAAATCGGTCATCGTCATCTCGTCCGAGATGCAGGAAGTGATCGGCGTCTGCGACCGCATCTTGGTCATGCGTAACGGGCGGATCGTCGGCGAGGTGACCGGCGAACACATGACAGAAGACGAGATCGTCGTCCTGGCGACAGGCGTCACATCGAGGGAGGCCGCCGTCACGGCGGAACACGCATGACCGATACGACGGCCAACAAGACCGCCGCCCGCCGCTCGTTCGGCGACATCGATCTGCGCGCCGTGGCGCCCTTCGTGGCGCTCGCCGTGCTGCTGGTGCTCGGCGCGCTGGTGAACCCCAACTTTCTCGGCCTCGACAACCTGCTGAACGTGCTGACGCGCAGCGCCTTCATCGCGATCATCGCGGTCGGCGCCACCTTCGTCATCTCGGCCGGCGGGCTCGACCTCTCGGTCGGCTCGATGTCGGCCTTCGTCGCCGGCGTCATGATCCTGTTCATGAACACCGGCGTCGTGGCGGGCAGCCTGCCGATGCTGGCTGTCGCCATGCTGCTGGCGCTCGGCATCGGCGCGCTCTGCGGCCTCGCCAACGGCGTCATCACCACGGCGGGCCGGATCGAGCCCTTCATCGTGACGCTGGGCACGATGGGCATCTTCCGCGCGCTGACGATCTATCTCGCCGAGGGCGGCTCGATCGCCATGAAGGCGCCGGACCTGCGCGCCGCCTACCGGCCGGTCTATTTCGGCAACGTCTTCGGCGTGCCGATCCCCGTGCTGGTAATCATAGCGGTAGCGCTGATCGGCGCCTTCCTGCTTTACCGCACCGCCTTCGGCCGCCATGTCATCGCCGTCGGCTCCAACGAGGACGTCGCGCGCTATTCCGGCATTCCGGTCAATCGCGTGCGCACGCTCACCTATGTCATCCAGGGCGTCTGCGTCGCCATCGCCGTGCTCGTCTACGTGCCGCGCCTCGGCGCCGCCACGCCGACGACGGGCCTGCTCTGGGAGCTCCAGGCGATCACCGCCGTCGTCATCGGCGGCACGGCGCTCAAGGGCGGCGTCGGCCGCATCTGGGGCACCATCTGCGGCGCGCTCATTCTCGAAGTGGTCGGCAACATCATGGTGCTGTCCAACTTCGTCAGCGAATACCTCATCGGAGCCGTTCAGGGCGCGATCATCATCATTGCGATGCTGGTCCAGCGTTCCCTGGTCCGGCGGCGGTGAGGGGCAGGGGGAGGCGCAAGGCCTCCCCGCGATAACTGAACAAAAAAGGGAGAGAGAAATGCGGAAGCTTCTATTCGGATCCGTCGCAGCGGGCCTGATGCTCGCCGCCGGCATCGCCCAGGCGCAGGAAACCAAGACGATCGCCGTGTCGATTCCGGCCGCCGACCATGGCTGGACCGGCGGCGTCGTCTACCACGCCCAGGAGCAGGCCAAGCGCCTCGAGCAGCGCTATCCGGGCCTGAAGGTCATCGTGAAGACCTCGCCTGACGGCGCCTCGCAGGCGAACGCGCTGGAGGATCTGACGACCCAGGGCATCGACGCGCTTGTTACTCTGCCGCACAATTCGGACGAGCTGACGGACCCGATCCGTCAGGTCAAGCAGAAGGGCGTGTTCATCACGGTCGTCGACCGCGCGCTCACCGACAACTCGGTCGCCGATCTCTACGTCGCCGGCAACAACCCGGCTCTCGGCCGCGTCGCCGGCGAGTACATCAAGGAAAAACTGAACGGCAAGGGTAACGTCGTCGTCATCCGCGGCCTGCCGATCGTCATCGACGAAGAGCGCAACAAGGGCTTCGACGAGGGTATCGCCGGCAGCGACATCAAGGTTCTCGATCGCCAGTTCGGCAACTGGAGCCGCGACGACGCCTTCAAGGTCATGCAGGACTACCTGTCGAAGTACCCGCAGATCGACGCCGTCTGGACGCAGGACGACGACATGGCCGTCGGCGTGCTCGAGGCCATCAACCAGGCCAAGCGCACCGACATCCAGTTCGTCGTCGCCGGCGCCGGCATGAAGGACATGATCAAGAAGGTCATGGATGGCGACAAGATGATTCCGGTCGACATCCTCTATCCGCCGGCGATGGTCGCCGTCGCGATGGACCTGACGGCCGCCGGTCTCTACGACCACCTGCCGGTCCGCGGCAGCTACATCCTCGATGCCACGCTGGTGACCAAGGACAACGCCAAGGACTTCTACTACCCCGACTCGCCGTTCTAAGTCGGCCTGTTGGAACGTCCTGACCCTCTCCCGCCATGCGGGGGAGGGTTTTTCTTTGCGCAGGCGCTGAAGTCGCCCGCCTTGGACCCACAACGCGGCGCGGATGGATGGATCCCTGCGTCCGCAGGGATGACGACCGAGGTTGTTGAGCGTCCCTACCGTCCGCCGTCGCCATTTCCATGTCGTGCATTCCAAGCACACCGGCTTACACCCTGCTCGATCTGCCACCTTCGGCGGTATCAGTCCGTCCGCTTAGGTCTCGCCGGTTGTGCGTCGCGCAGATTCGCAACCTCGCCGTCATCCCTGCGAAAGCAGCGATCCATGCAGCCGCGATGCTTGTCGTCTATGCAACCCTTAGGTTCCGCCGGATGGAGTCCCGGGAGGAAGGCGGAGTGTTGGGAGGCGAATGGAATGCGATCCCCCCTAAAGCGGCAGCAGATCCGTGTTCTTCACCTCTTCCATCACCGCATAGGTGTGCGTCTCGCGCACGCCCGGCAGCGACAGCAGGCTGTCGGAGAGGAAGGCGCGATAGGCGTTCATGTCGCTGACGCGCGCCTTGATCAGGTAGTCGAAGCCGCCGGCCACCATGTGGCACTCCATCACCTCCGAGGCGCGCCGGACCGCGGTGGCGAAGTGGTCGAACACGTCCGGCGTCGTGCGGTCGAGCTTGACCTCGACGAAGACGAGCAGGCCGAGGTCCAGCTTTTCCGCCGAGAGGCGGGCGTGATAGCCCTCGATATAGCCTTCGCGCGTCAGTCGCTTGACGCGGTCCGCCGTCGCGGTCGGCGACAGGTTGACCTTGGCGGCGAGCTCCAGCGTGGTGATGCGGCCGTCCGCCTGCAGGGCCTTCAGGATGGCGCGGTCGATGCGGTCCATGGATGTCGGGTCTCGTGATCGTCAGCGCGAGGGCAGCGTCGCCAGGAAATCGGCGATGGCTTCGTTGAAGAGGGCAGGCCGCTGCAGCGGCGCGAAATGGGTGACGCCTTCCAGCACCCGCAGGCGGCCCTGCGGCAGCGCGCCCGCCAGATATTCCGCGTGCTCGATCCGGATGAATTCGTCGTCGGCGCTCTGGATGACCAGCACGGGCACGTCGATCTCGGCGAGGTCGGCGGCGCTGTAGTCCGGCTGGGTCCGCTGCATGAGGCCGACCGCCTCCGAGAAGGCCTTGAAATCGTCGGGCGTCGTGGAAAGCGCGGCATAGTCGGCGACATGCCGGCTGAAGCAGCGGTCGATCACCGGCGTGCCCACGAAGGGCTTGGTGCCGCTCGAATCCATGTTGCAGGCGAAGAAGAACACGCCGGCGACCCGCTCGGGATGGCGGCGCGCCAGCACCAGTCCGGTGCAGGCGCCGTCGCTCCAGCCGACGATGGCAGCCTTCGGTATCGCGAGATGGTCCATCACGGCGAGGACGTCGGACGCCATCAATTGGTAGGAATAGGGCTGTTCGTCGCGCGTGCTGCGGCCATGGCCGCGGCTGTCGATGACGACGGCGCGATAGCCGGCGTCGACCAGGGCCGGAACCTGGTTGCTCCAGTTGCCGCTGTGGCCGAGCCCGCCATGCAGGAGGATCACCGGCGCGCCGCTGCCATGGCTGGCGCACCAGATCCGCACCCCTTCGTTCTCGACGATCCAGGTCGCGTCGGTGACCGGCAAAGGCGGGGTGCCGTCCGCCGCAAATTGCACCAGTTCGTCGTCGCGAAGCGGCACGGAAAAGCCTCCCCGATGAGATGAACAGAGAGACTAGTGAATATCCCGGAAAATTGCCAATCGGCCGCGAGAGTCACGGAAATGGCCTCTATCAAACCCGAAAGCAGCGTTTCGGTTGGCGATATCCTGTGGACTTCGCAATCCGGAGTTCTCCATGCCGACCGCCGCCTTAGAACCTTTCCGCGCCCCCTTTGCCGGCGATGACGCCGCGTTGATCCGTCATGCGATCCGCGGCGCCATGCTGGACGCGAGCGCCGAGGCGCGCATCGACCGCCGCGCCACGGCCTTCATCGAAGCGATCCGCGGCCAGTCCGGCGCGGTCGGCGGCATCGAGGACTTCCTGCGCGAGTTCGGGCTTTCGACCCGCGAGGGGCTGGCGCTGATGGTGCTGGCCGAAGCGCTTCTGCGCGTGCCGGACGCGGCGACGCAGGACCGCCTGATCGAGGACAAGCTCGGCGGCGCCGACTGGAGCGAGCATAGCGGCAAGGCCGAAGGCTGGTTCGTCTCCGCCTCGACCTGGGCGCTGGGGTTGTCGGCGCGCATCGTGACGCCGACGGACAGCGCCGACGGCATCATCGCCGGCCTGGTCAAGCGCGTCGGCACGCCGACCGTCCGCACCGCGACCCGTCAGGCGATGCGCTTCCTCGGCTATCACTTCGTGCTCGGCCAGACGATCCAGGACGGGCTGAAGCGGGCGAAGACGCTGGAGAAGCAGGGCTTCCGCTATTCCTACGACATGCTGGGCGAGGGCGCCCGCACGGCGGAGGACGCGGAGCGCTATTTCGCGAGCTACGCGATGGCGATCGACGCCATCGGCAGGGCGGCGGGCAAGAAGGCGCTGCCGGATCGTCCCGGCATCTCGGTCAAGCTTTCCGCGCTGCATCCCCGCTACGAGGCCGTCAACCGGGACCGCATCCTGGCGGAACTGGTGCCGCAACTGGTCAAGCTGGCGGCGCAGGCGAAGGGCTATGACCTGAATTTCACCGTCGATGCCGAGGAGGCGGACCGGCTGGAGCTGTCGCTCGACGTCATCGCGGCGGCGTTCGCCGATCCGTCGCTTGCCGGCTGGGACGGCTTCGGGCTCGCCATCCAGGCCTATCAGAAGCGCGCGGCCGCAGTGATCGACTGGATCGGCGAACTGGCGCAAAAGCTGGACCGCAAGATGATGGTCCGCCTGGTCAAGGGCGCCTATTGGGACACCGAGGTCAAGCGGGCGCAGGAGCGCGGCCTCGACGACTATCCCGTCTTCACCCGCAAGGCGGCGACCGACCAGAACTACCTGTTCTGCGCGCGGAAGCTGCTCGATCTCAGGCCACGCATCTTCCCGCAATTTGCCACCCACAATGCGCTGACCGTCGCCACCATCCTGGAGATGGCCGGCGAGGCGACCGGCTTCGAGTTGCAGCGGCTGCACGGCATGGGCGAGGCGCTGCACAAGGCGGTGCACGAGAGCGTGCCGACCGTCTCGACCCGCATCTACGCGCCGGTCGGCGGTCACCGCGACCTGCTCGCCTATCTGGTGCGCCGCCTGCTGGAGAATGGCGCGAACTCGTCGTTCGTGGCGGTGGTCGGCGATCGGTCCGTGCCGATCGCCGGCCTGCTGGCGCGGCCCGACACGACGCTGGAGGGCGGCGCCCGGGCCCGCAACCGCAACCTGCCCATGCCCGCCGACCTCTATGGCGCGAGCCGCAGGAACTCGGCCGGGGTGGAATTCGGCCATGCGGCGACGCTGTCGGCGCTGCTCGACGGGCTGAGAGCGGAAGACGGCACGGCGCTGGCGGCGAAGCCGATCGTCGCGGTCGCGATCGACGAGGCGAAGCCGGCGCCGGTGCTGAGCCCGGTCGACGGCCGTACCGTGGTGGGTTCGGTATCCTTCCTGTCCGTCGAGGCGGTCGATGCCGTCCTGCGGGCGGGGCAGGCGGCATTCCGGAGCTGGTCGGCGACGCCGGCCGAGGATCGCGCCAGGATCCTGGAGAAGATGGCGGATCTTCTGGAGGCGAACCGCGACAGGCTGATGAGCCTGCTTTCCCGCGAGGCCGGCAAGACCCTGCCGGACGGGCTCTCCGAAGTGCGCGAAGCGACGGATTTCTGCCGCTACTACGCCGCAGAGGCGCGCCGGCACTTCGCCGAGCCGATCCGGATGCCGGGGCCGACCGGCGAGCGCAACGAGCTCAGCTATCGCGGCCGCGGCGTCTTCGTCGCCATCTCGCCGTGGAATTTCCCGCTGGCGATCTTTTTGGGCCAGGTGACGGCGGCGCTCGCCGCCGGCAACACCGTCGTCGCCAAGCCGGCCGAGCAGACGCCGATCATCGCCTTCGAGGCCATCCGGCTGCTGCATGAGGCGGGCGTCCCCGTCGCCGCCTGCCAGCTCGCGACCGGCGACGGCCGCGTCGGCGCCGCGCTTGTTAGCCATCCGTTAACCGCCGGCGTCGCCTTCAC
The DNA here is from genome assembly GCF_026343855.1 of Kaistia nematophila. NCBI lineage: Bacteria > Pseudomonadati > Pseudomonadota > Alphaproteobacteria > Hyphomicrobiales > Kaistiaceae > Kaistia > Kaistia nematophila. The sequence continues at coordinate 47,729 of NZ_JAPKNK010000006.1, forward strand.
CGGCTCGACCGAGACGGCCTGGTCGATCAACCGCGCGCTTGCCGCGAAGAAGGGGCCGATCGTGCCGCTGATCGCCGAGACGGGCGGACTGAACGCCATGATCGTCGACGCGACGGCCCTGCCGGAGCAGGTGACCGACGACGTCGTCGCCTCGGCCTACCGCTCGGCCGGCCAGCGCTGCTCGGCGCTGCGCATCCTCTATCTGCAGGAGGACGTCGCCGACCGGATGCTGGAGATGATCGAGGGCGCCGCCGCCGAACTCACGGTCGGCGACCCGCGCCAGCCCTCGACCGACCTCGGCCCGGTGATCGATGCCGAGGCGAAGGCCAATCTCGACCGCCATGTCGCGGCGATGAAGAAGAGCGAGACGATCCGCTTCGAGGGCAGGGTGCCGAATGCGGGCACCTATGTCGCGCCTGTCATTGTCGAGCTCAAGGATGCGAAGACGCTCGACCGCGAGGTGTTCGGACCGATCCTGCATGTCGCGCGCTGGAAGGCGAAGGAACTCGACAAGGTGATCGAGCAGGTTTCGGCCACCGGCTATGGCCTGACGCTCGGCATCCATAGCCGCATCGACGAGACGGTCGAGGCCATCGTCGAGAAGCTCGCCGTCGGCAATGTCTATGTGAACCGCAATGTCATCGGCGCCGTCGTCGGCACCCAGCCCTTCGGCGGCTCCGGCCTTTCCGGCACCGGCCCGAAGGCGGGCGGCCCCAATTACCTGCTCCGCTTCGCCGAGGAGCAGGTCGTCTCCGTCAACACCGCCGCCGCCGGCGGCAACGCCTCGCTGATGGCGATGGGCGACGGCTGAGAGCAGCGCGGGGGCGCGGCGAATTCGCCTGACCGTGCAGGGAGTTGGCCCGTCGTCTTCGACCGGCTGGACCGTCATGGGAGGAAATCTGGCCCGCAAGCGGGCGGAGGGGGAACGGTCGCGCCCGCTCCCCGTTTCTTCCAGGCGGCGCGGGAACGAAAAGGATGCTAGGATCCCGATGACGCAGGGGATTCCTTTGAATTCGTGGGGCGCGTTGTATGCCGTACGTCATCTGCTATAAGCACGCGCGGCCGCCGGTACGTGCGGTGAACGAGATGACCAGTTCATGACTCTGAATGCGCAGGGTTCCGGAACCGGAACCCCAACTCCGGGCCTGGCCAGCGATGCGCCGACCGGATCGGCCACCGACGAGAATGGCGTCGGCAGCCCGGTAGCTCATGCTGGCCTGTTCACCCTCGCGCTCGGCTCCGTCGGCGTCGTCTACGGCGACATCGGCACCAGCGTCATCTACGCCCTTCGCGAGGCGCTGCACGCGGCGCAGAAGGCGCATGGCGAACTCATCCGCGAGGATGTGATCAGCGTCATCTCCTTGATCATCTGGACGCTGACGATCATCGTCACGCTCAAATATGTCGTTATTTTGCTGCGCGCCGACAACAATGGCGAGGGCGGAACGCTGTCGCTGATGGCGCTGGCGAGCCGCACCATGGGCAAGTCGGCGCCCATCGTCTTCGTGCTCGGCGTGGCCGGCGCGGCGCTGTTCTATGGCGACGCGGTGATCACGCCGGCGATCTCGGTGCTCTCCGCCGTCGAGGGCCTCACGCTGGTGACGCCCACCTTCGACGGCTACGTGCTGCCGATCACCATCGCCATCATCGCGGCGCTGTTCATGGTCCAGCGCTACGGCACCGCCAAGGTCGCGGCCTGGTTCGGGCCGATCACCGCCGTGTGGTTCATCGTCATGACCATCGGCGGCTTCCTGCACATCGCCGACGATCCCGGCATCTTCGCCGCGCTGAACCCCTACCACGCCGTCCGCTATGTCACGACGCATGGCCACACCAGCCTGCTCGTCATCGGCGCCGCCTTCCTGTCGGTGACCGGCGCCGAGGCGCTCTATGCCGATCTCGGCCATTTCGGCCGCCGGCCGATCCAGGCCGCCTGGCTCGCCTTCGTCTTCCCGGCGCTGACTGCCAACTATCTGGGGCAGGGCGCGCTGGTGCTCGCCAATCCGGACGCGATCAAGAACCCGTTCTACCTGCTGTTCCCGGAATGGGCGCTGCTGCCGGTCGTGCTGCTGGCGACCATGGCGACCGTCATCGCCTCGCAGGCGGTGATCACCGGCGCCTTCTCGATGACGCGCCAGGCGATCCAGCTGAAGCTTTTGCCGCGCATGGAGATCGAGCACACCTCGGAGACTCATGTCGGCCAGATCTACATGCCGCAGGTCAACACGCTGCTGATGATCGCCGTGCTCGTGCTGGTCGTGATGTTCGGTTCGTCGAGCCGGCTCGCCACCGCCTACGGCATCTCGGTCACGGCCGAGATGGTCATCACCGCCTGCCTCGCCTTCATCGTCATCTGGCGCTTCTGGCGCTGGCCGCTCTGGGTGTCGGCGCTGCTGATCGCGCCGTTTCTGATCATCGACCTGGTGTTCTTCGGCGCCAACCTGCTGAAGATCACCGAGGGCGGCTGGCTGCCGATCCTGTTCGCCTTCTCGATCATGTTCATCATGCGCTGCTGGGTGCGCGGCACGCGCATCCTGTTCGACAAGAGCCGTCGCAACGACGTGCCGCTGAACGAGCTGGTGAAGAACCTCGAGAAGAGCAGCGTCGTCCGCGTTCCCGGCACGGCGGTGTTCCTGACCTCGGATCCCGAGACGGCGCCGTCCTCGCTGCTGCACAGCCTCAAGCACTATCGCGTGCTGCATCAGAAGAACGTGCTGCTGACGGTCGTCACCAGCAACACGCCGCGCATCGAGGATTCCGACCGCATCCGGATCGAGCCGATCAACGACAGCTTCACCCGCATCTTCATGAGCTTCGGCTACATGGAGACGCCGAACGTGCCGAAGGCGCTGAGCCTCTGCCGCAAGCAGGGCTGGAAATACGACATCATGTCGACGTCGTTCTTCCTGTCGCGCCGCTCGATCAAGCCGGCGAGCCACCACCTGTTCTCGCGCATCCAGGACAAGCTGTTCATCAAGCTCGCCATCAACGCCAGCGACGCGACGGAATATTTCCATATTCCCACCGGCCGCGTCGTCGAAATCGGCACGCAGATGTCGATCTGATTTTTTTCTAGGGCGTCGCGTAGACGCCGGATGGGCTACGAACAAGAAGGCCGCCACGAGTTATCTCGGGCGGCCTTCTTGTTGCGCTCGCTGGTGGCCCCTAGTCAGGTATGGCGTATGTCTGAGATCGGGTGGAAAGGGGCGTTCTGCTAGCATACTTGATTGTAAGTACGCGGACATTGCATTGCCTGGACCAGCGCTTACAACCTCAGCGGAGTGTCGAACGTGGGGCGAGACTCATCGCGTGCGATATCAGCGCACCAAGTTGACCTTTATCGATTAACTCAACACCATGGGGTTGCGCGTCCTATGCAGTCTCGGTCAACCGGGTTGTGGCCGGCACAGCGTAACTTGGTTTAAAATGGGTCGAGATGTCTCGATCGGGGGGGCTAATATGGCGTTAGAAGAAATAAATAGCATAGCCGATCTGAAATCCTACATCGCCGAGAGGACCAGAGAGACGTGGGAAGACCGAGGCATCCCATATTACCTAAGCTACGTAGCTTCGGATCTGAAGAATAGGAATGTCAACTATCGCGATTTTATCGGCGCCTCGAAATTGAGCCAATGGGCCGCGACGAATGACTTTGTTGATGTAAAATATGTCGCCCATCCTACGGTGAAGGCAAAGGTCGGCTTCGTCCCCTCCGATGCTGAGTTCTCGTTCGAAGTTGACCCGAAGGCTGCCGGCGACGGCCCCACTTCCGCAAGTTTGAAGCGAAGGGGAAAGGCGTTGTTTCAATTCGTGGAAGCTCTGTCGAATTTGCCGGATGACGTCTTGGTCGATCTCAAGATTCCTGCATCTGTGCTGACCGCTCTGTTGAGGCAGTAATGGCAATACAAATAGTGTTCGTCACAGAGAATGCAGAAATAATTAGGATCGTACAAAGAAAGAAAAATGCACTTCTTCCTGCCGATGTCCGGGCTAATGGATTTAAGGTTTTCGATGGTGAGGAAATATTCGTATCGAGTTATAGTACGAAAGGTTCAAGCGGAATTGATCGACTTATCGCCCACATTGAGGAAGTTGTTAGAGATGGAATAACGTCAGTTTTATTGATTTCCGACGGAAGTGTTCCAGATTTATTGCCGGCTTTCGGTGATATTTTTTCCGTAAATCTTTTCGAAGCGCCGAAGCATGGCGTTAATATCCATAACTTAGTGCAAACGCTTCTGGCGAAGGTATTGAAAAACTTTCGATATTATCGGACACGTTTTTTTGATTTGAAATACCAGCAACTTTTCAGGCTACCCTTGAAGAATTTCATGGCCGACGAGATCGGAGTAGTTCGAGATCTGTGCCACGACATGATTGGCTCTGAGAGATTTGGTCGCCAGCTAGACGAGGCGCTAGCAAAGCTGCGGTCGCGCCAAAGACCAAAGAAGGCGTCTTCTCGCCCGGAGCGGTACTTCGTGGACGACGACGATAGGCACTTCCAACTGGGGGCCGAAACTCACGCAAAAGCCGAAACATCGCAGCCACCGCACACGAAGGCGTGCGTTTTGGGCAACAGATATCGCTTCGGCATCGCCTTCAACGGCGAGACGCATTTCAATGTCAGCAAGGATAAGGATGAGTCGATGAGCGGTAACTATGTCGATTGTCATGGTGCCTTTCGCCCAGGCGGCGGTGGCAAGCACATCAACATGTTTTCGAACGACTTCTTCTAAAGAAATTAGGGGAGTACTGTGTAACTCCCTTTTTCAATCTAATGCTGCTCTTTCACCGAAGGCGGTCTGGGCGGATCAGGGGCTATTCCCCATTTTTCGGCCCATCCATTCAATCGCGCGGCGTTTCCAGGTATCTAACTCTCGAAGCGCATGAAGGCACAATAGATAAGGTAGCTATAAGAGATGCGGCTATGCAGGTCAAGTTCTGGGTTCGGCGCGCGAAGCCGAATACCAGCTGCGAGCCTCAGCGAAATCTAACTTCGCGAGCCACGCAATGGCAGTTGTCAGGGACTAAACCATGTGCAGCAAATGACTGAGTTGGCCGTGAGGGAACGGGTTGGATTCGCGAGTTTTCCAGCTCGCCGCAGTCCACGACTTCCGCTGGAGGCTCCTGATCCTCACTCCACCGACGCTTCCGCCGCTTTCTTCTGTCCCGGCCGCACCAAAAAGATCAGCAGCGCGACGAATCCGACCGCTACCGTGACGGGTAGTCCTCGGCATCGAGCAGGTCCATCAGGAAGCCGATCGGCGTCGAGCCGATGACGGTGTCGGACGGATAGGCCAAGGCGACGCCGGTCGGGAACGCCGCCAGCCGTTGGCGGTAAAAAAAAAGCCCGGCCCGGCGCTACTTGCCAGCCGCGAAGGGGTCGCTGGTTCCGGCTGTTGCCCTGGCGGGGCGCATCAGGAAGGCGAGGAGAGCGATGAAGCCGGCGGCGACCGCCACCGGCAGCGCCTCGACGCCGAACAGGTCGATCAGGTAGCCGATCGGCGTCGCGCCGATGACGGAGCCCGCCGAATAGGACATGCCGAAGCCGGTCGAGACGATTGCAAGCCGCTGACCGCGAAAATCCTGGCCGATCAGCACGATGCCGAGCGTGTAGACGCCGGCGATGGTGCCGCCCGCCAGGAAGAGGGCGGGTTGCAGCAGCAAATCGCGTCCCATCGCGAAGGGCAGGGTGGCGGTCGAGACGATCGCGACCAGCGTGGCGCCGATCAGCACCGCGCGGCGGCCATAGCGGTCGGCGAGCAGGCCGAGCCCGATCACCAGCACCGCCTCGCCGAGGGCGAAGGTGGCGACGAGGCCCGAGGCGGCCGCGTCGGAGAGGCCATGCGCCGTGCCGTAGAGCGGCAGCAGGCTCTGCATCGCCGTCTCGCCGATCCCCGAAATGAAGGCGACGAGCAGGATCGTGCCGGCGAGCGTGATGGCGACGCGGAGGTTGCCGACGCCCTCGAAGGCGGCCTCGTCCGCCGCCTCGTGCGGGGCAAGCGGACGGGAGGGTATCGAGACCGCGAGAATGGCGCCGACGGCGAGCGGCACCATGGCGGCGACCAGCGGCAGCGATCCCTCGACGCCGGTCAGCCCCAGCGCCAGCGGGCCGAGGAACTGGCAGATCGCATAGAGCGTGCCCGAGCCGGCGATGATGCGGCCGCGATTGCGGTCGTCGACTTCGCCGTTCAGCCAGATCTCCGTCGTCGTCCACAGCGCCGAGAAGCAGGTTCCCATCACGAAGCGGGCGGCGAACCAGACGAAGACATGGTCGAACAGCAGGATCGCGCCGAAGGCGAGGAACGGGATGAAGAAGAACAGGCCGATCAGCCGGCCGATGCCGAGCCGGTCGATCGCCTGCGGCAGGAAATGACCGAAGAACAGGATGCCGACGCCGGCGAGCGAGGCGTTGAGGCCGATCAGCCAGTTCGCCAGCTCGCGCTTTTCCAGCGCCAGCGAGAAGAAGGGATAGCTGTAGCCGTAAAGGAGCGCCTCGGCGCCGATCAGGAACAGGATGCCGGCGACGCGCCAGAACCGCATGGTGATGTCCTCGGGTCGTCGGCCGTCGCGGTCAGGGCGTGGAGGGGTCGGCGAGGCCGAGCTCGGCGAACGAGACCGACCAGCCGCCCGACTGTCCGTCGCGTCCCGGCGAGTAGGAAGCGCCGTCGAACAGGGCCGCGGTCCACTTCTCGCAGAGCCGCTGCGCGTAGATCACCGGCATTTCGTGGCTGTGCGGTTCCTTGGTCATCTCGGCGAAGACCGGGTCGTTGTGCGGGGCGATCCAGCCCTGGCGGTCGGGCGACAGGTGGACGGCGCGCTCGGGAACGGCGGAAACCTTGTTGTAGCCCTGGATGGTGTTCGCCGACATGTTCTGCCAGGCGTTGGCGCATTTGTGCAGGAGCCGCTCGAAGTCGACGCGGTCCTTCACCTCGTAGGGCTCGCAATGGAAGTGGCGCTGGCAGAGATCCTTCACCAGCATGCCGAAGGCGAAGGCGTCGGAGGTGGTGTTGATCGCCAGGAAGGGCGTGCTCAGCGACGGGTCGTAGAGCGGATCCGCGACGACGGCCGCGTGGCGGCAGAAGGCGACCGGGAAGAACTCGTAGATGGTCATCTGCCCGGTGACGGGGCACTTGACCTCGAACGGGATGGCGATGGTCTGGCTGTTGATCAGCGCGCCCGCGCTGTCGGCGAAGCCCGCCTCGACCATGATCTCGCCGAGCCGCCGGAGCTCGCCGACCGAATCGGTGAAATCTCCCGGCTCGCTCGGCACGATGGCCATGTAGCCGGTCTTGCTGTGGGTATCGACGCCCTCGCGGAAGGTCTCGAGCGCTTCCAGGAACTGGTAGCCGTTGCGGACATGCGCGACGATATAGCGGCCAAGCTGGAATTCCCGCTTGCCCGCCGAACAGCGCAGGTCCGTGTCCAGCCATCGGTCGAATGCCTCTGTCGGCACTATCCCCCTCTGCTGGTGGAACGGACAAGCGGCCGGCGCCGCCTCGTCCGTCGAAGCCGGCAGATCTGTCCCCCGACGCATGTCATGCTCCTACGCACGAAAAATCACCCAGCCCAGTCCGCATCATTGCGAATTGGAGCGAGTGATTTAGCGATATCAAAACCATAGTTTACGGTCCGTAGACGAGCAACACGACGGTCCCAGCGACGCCATCGAATGGCCGCTTTGGAGAGGGAAAGTCCAGGTATTCTCTGGGGTCTGCGGTTTTGCGCGGCCCTGTTGCTATCGCTGAAGATCAGGCCGACGCAGCAACCTTTCGACGATTGATTAAAAACCGAATCAATCCGTTTAAGCGTCTCTAAAATGTTGGGTGCAATGGTCCCGGCTGCATGAACAGGGTCGATTCCGCAATGTCTCATCCCATCGCCGGGCGCATCACGCTGAACCTCGTGGCAGGTATCCTCGTCACGATTCTGACGGTCACGGTCGCCGTCTGGTGGATGGCCGAGAAGCAGAACAAACAGGCCCAGGAGAATACCGGCACCATGGTGACCGGCGGCATCGTCGCCATGGAGGACAACGTCAAGGCGTTCGCCAACGACTATGCCTGGTGGGAGGCCGGCTACAACGCCTACATGGCCGGCGACGAGAAGTGGGTGGACGAGAACTTCGGTTCCGGCATCCGCGACACCCAGATTTCCGACATCCTCGTCATCATCGATCCGAAGGGAGAGATCCCCTACGCCTGGTCGATCGATGATCACCGCGGCACGCCGCGCGAGATCTTCTCGCCGGAAATCCGCGCCAAGATCGCCAAGCTCGCCGAGGGCATGCCGGTGGTGAACGAGGCCGCCCGGCCCGCCTATTTCCGCGTCGGCGACGACATTATGCTGATCGCGGTCGCCCGCATCGCGCCGGTTTCGCGCGCCTCCGAGGTGGACCCCGCGACTTTGCCCTTCCTGGTCCAGGGCATCTACCTGAACCATCAGCGCCTGTTCGATCTCGGCAAGCAGTTCCTGATCGACGACCTCGAGATCGACCACTCCGCCAATGCGTCCGGCGCGGTCGAGGACGGCTTCCCGCCGATCCGCGATTTTGACGGCAACATCATCGGCGCCTTCGTCTGGACGCCGCCGACCCCCGGCTTCGCCGTGCTGCGCAACGTCGTGGCGCCGATCGCCGGCGGCCTGCTCGTCTTCTGCCTGATCGCGATGTGGACCGTTCTCCGGGCCCGCCGGCTGGCGCTTTCCCAGGCGCTCAGCGAGCGGCAGGCTGTCGAGGCGGCGCGCACCGACAGCCTCACCGGCCTCACCAACCGCTTCGGCTTCAACGAGTTGAGCGCCAGCGCCTCCTTCGAGGAAGCCTGCGCCAAGGGCGAGGCCGCGATCATCTATCTCGACATCAACGGCTTCAAGTCGGTGAACGACTCGATCGGTCACCAGGGCGGCGACGAGCTGGTGGGCATGCTGGCCGACCGGCTGTCGATGATCCTGCCGCCGGACGCCCGCTTTGCCCGCGTCGGCGGCGACGAGTTCGCCGTGGCGTTGACCGGGCGCGCCGCGCTCGGCGCCGTCGCCGGCGTCGCCTCGGCCATGGTGCATGCGCTCGACCAGTCCTTCACCGTCGGCGGCTTCCAGTTCCAGGTGACGGCGGCCGTCGGCTACGCGATCTCCGATGGCGGCGACGTCACGCCGGGCGAGCTGCTGCGCCGCGCCGACCTTGCCATGTACCAGGCGAAGAACGCCGCCGAGCGCGACGCCGTGCCCTATCACCCGGGCCTCGAAACCGGCGCGCTGCATCGCAAGCGGCTCGGCATGGCGCTGCGCGGCGCGATCGAGGCCAACGAGCTGTCGGTCGTCTACCAGCCGATCGTCCGCGCCAGCGATCTCGCCATCGTTTCGGTCGAGGCGCTGGTCCGCTGGGACTCGAAGGAGTTCGGCCGCGTCTCGCCGGTCGACTTCATCCCGGTCGCCGAGGAGACCGGCGCCATCCACGACATCGGCAAGTTCGTGTTCCAGCGCGCCTGCCAGGACATGGTTGACTGGCCGGGCCTGAAGATGTCGATCAACGTGTCGCCGGCGCAGCTGCGCGATCCGAGCTTCGCCAACGATCTCGGCGCCATCGCCCGCCGGCACGACGTGGTGCCGAACCGCTTCAAGCTGGAGCTCACCGAAGGCCTGCTGGTCCGCAATCCGACCATCGCCAAGCGCAAGCTGGCGCGCCTGAAGTCGATGGGTTTCGGCCTTTCGCTCGATGATTTCGGCACCGGCTTCTCCTCGATCGGCTATCTGCGCCAGTTCCCGTTCGACTGGCTGAAGATCGACAAGTCGTTCATCTCGGAACTCGGCAGCAACCCGACCGCCAACGCGCTGATCCAGTCGATGATCGCGCTCGGCGACGCCATGGACATCGCCGTCGTCGCCGAGGGCATCGAGACGGTCGAGCAGTTGCAGCTTCTCCGCTTGCTGCAATGCGAATTCGTCCAGGGCTACTACCTGGCGAAGCCGATGCCGGCGGCTGGCATCACCGCCCTCCTGGCCGAGCTCGGCGAGAGCCGCCGCATCCTGCCGGAGCTGGATCTGGGCGGCTATGAGCCGAGCCGGCCGGTGCTGACGATCCAGTCCTGACCGCCGCCATCTGGCTTCGGCGGCCGGGCTTTGCAATAAACGGGGGAATCGGCTGGGGGGAAGCAGGTGAGGGACGTTCTGACGGCGGAGGAGGCGCGCCGAATCGCGCTGGCCGCGCAGGGCTTCGGCGGACGCCGGAATGCCGAGCTTTCATCCTGGCGCCAGATCGCGCCGGCGATCCGCCGCATGGGGCTGCTGCAGCTCGATTCCGTCAACGTGCTGGTCCGCTCGCACTACCTGCCGACCTATAGCCGCATCGGCGCCTACGACCGCGCCGCGCTCGATGCCCGCGCCTTCGCCGGCGGCAGGAAGCGGGCGATGTTCGAGTATTGGGCGCATGAGGCGTCGCTGCTTCCGCTCGACCTGCATCCCTGGATGCGCTGGCGCATGCGCCGCGCCGCCGCCGGCATCGGCATCTATTCCGGCATCGCCAAGTTCGCGATCGAGAATCGCGACTATGTCCGCGCCGTCGTTGACGAGATCGGCCGACGCGGCCCGCTGGCGGCGAGCGAGCTTGATGATCCCGGCACCCGCAGCGGGCCCTGGTGGGGCTGGCACAAGGGCAAGACCGCGCTCGAATATCTGTTCTGGGCCGGCGAGGTCACGACCGGACAGCGCCGCGGCTTCGAACGGGTCTATGACCTGCCCGAGCGCGTCATCCCGAGCGAGATCGGCGCCGCGGCGACGCCCGACGAACCCGACGCCATCCGCGCCTTGACGCTGGCCGGCGCACGGGCGCACGGCGTGGCGACCGAGGTCGACATCCGCGATTATTTCCGCCTGCCCAACGCCGAGACGCGCACCGCGCTGCGCGAGCTGGTCGAGGAGGGCGCGCTCGTTCCGGTCCGGGTCGATGGCTGGCAGCAGGCCGCGTATCTCGCGGCCGACGCGGAGATTCCGGCGCGCGCGACGCCGACGGCGCTGCTGTCGCCCTTCGATCCGCTCGTCTGGCATCGCCCACGCACCGAGCGGATCTTCGATTTTCATTATCGCCTGGAATTCTACACGCCGGAGCCGAAGCGCACCTTCGGCTATTTCGTCATGCCGTTCCTGCATCGCGGCCGTCTGGAGGCGCGGGTCGATCTCAAGGCGGATCGCGCCGCCGGCCGCCTGCGTGTCCTCGGCGTCTTTGCCGAGGAGGGGCTGCGGCGGCCGGACGCCATGCTGGAAGCGCTCGCGGCGGAGCTACGCCATCTGGCGACCTGGCTCGGCCTTGCGGATGTCGACGTGGAGTCCGGTGCGCCGCTGGCTGTTATCCTGAAAGGTTATTCCACCTAGGTTGTGATTCCGTTGCGTATCGCAGGAATGAGTTGTAGTCCGGAGCCTGCGTGCCGGTTCGTGTTGCGAAGGGCGTTTCGTTAGCCGTGTCATGAGTTTCTTCAAGGGATCCACATTCCGCTTCGCGTTCCGCGTCGCCGTGCCAGTGCTGCTGGTGCTGGCGGGCTCGATCATGTTCATGCTCTTCACGCTGAACGAGATGGCGGGAGAGGTGGACCGGATCGACGATGCGGCGATCGAGCGCTCCGTCAGCGCCTCGCTGCATTCCCTGCAGCGGCGGCTGCGCGACACCCATGGCGACTATGCCGTCTGGGATGATGCGGCGGCGAAGCTCTACGGTCAGGTCGACCAGGATTTCGCGATCAGCAACTACAAGGACGGCACCCGCTCGGGCGTGTTCTTCGACGCCGCCTACCTGCTCGACGAAAAGGGCCAGGCGGTCTTCTCGTTCCGACGCGGCGGCGTGGCGCCGCGCGGCGCGCTGGAGGAGTTCGGTTCGCCGCTGCAGGCGCTGGTGGCGGGGCTTGCCGGAAACTATCACGCCTTCGACGCCACCGTCGGGCTGATGCGCGACCGCTCCGGCGCCGTCGCGGTGGTCGCGGTCGGTTCGGTGTTCCCGTCGTCCTCGGCCGTGGCGAAGCCGGTCGGCCGTCCGCGCATGCTCGTCCTCGCGCGCGTTCTCGACGATCTGACGATCCGGCAGATGGCGCAGGATTTCGTCATCGACGGCATGGCGCTCCGCTTCGATCCGGACAAGGTCGACCATGGCGTCCGCCTCGTCGACCCGACCGGCAAGGCGATCGGCGCGCTGACCTGGGCGCGGCGCAGCCATGGTGGCGAGGCCTTCTCGCGCGTGGCGCCGATGGCCTATCTGACGCTGGGCGTGATCGGCCTCACCATCCTCTTCCTGCTCGGCATCGGTTACGCGAATCTGGTTGCCGTCCGCCGGCGCGAGCGCCAGGCGGTCTATGACGCCAATCATGACAGCCTGACCGGCCTGCCCAATCGCGCAGCGCTCACCCGCGCGCTGGGCGTGGCCTCCCGGCGATATCCGGCGCAGCCGCTGGCGGTGCTGTTCCTGGATCTCGACGGCTTCAAGGAGGTCAATGATTCCTACGGCCACGAGATCGGCGATCGGCTGCTGCAGCACGTCGCGCGCGGCTTCGAATCGATCTGCAGCCGGCGGGGCCTGCTCGCGCGCGTCGGCGGCGACGAGTTCGCGCTGGTGCTCGACAATCGCGATTCCGTCGCCTCGGCGGAAGAGATCGGCAGCCTGCTTGTCCGCTATCTCGCCAGCCCGATCATCATCGACGATCGCGTCATCGTCATCGGCACAAGCGTCGGCATCGCCGTGGTCGAGGACGAGGCGGTGACGGCCGATGAACTGCTCCGTCGCGCCGACGTCGCCATGTACCAGGCGAAGGAACTTGGCCGCAGCCGCGTCTCGCTTTATGACCGCTCGATCGACGCCGAGAAGATCGACCGGAAGCGGCTGGCGAACGAGTTGCGCGAGGCCGTCGAAACCGACGCGCTGCATGTCGTCTATCAACCGATCTTCGATGCGCAGACGATGCGCCCGGCGCTGGTCGAGGCGTTGCTGCGCTGGAAGCACCCGCGGGACGGGTTCATTCCGCCGGACCTCTTCATCTCCGTCGCCGAGGAAAACGGCCTGATGGACGCGGTCGGCAACTGGGTGCTGCGCAACGCCTGCCGCGATGCGCTGCGCTGGCCGGATATCCGCCTGTCGATCAATGTCTCGCCGGTGCAGTTCCGCAATCCGGGCTTCGACCGGAACCTGGCCGCCATCCTCGCCGAGACCGGCCTGCCGCCCGCGCGGCTGGAGGTGGAGATGACCGAGACACATCTCGTCACCTTCCCCGACCGCGCCCAGCATATCGTCGCCTCGCTGCGCATCCTCGGTGTCAGCGTCGCCCTCGACGATTTCGGCAAGGGCTATTCGTCGATCGGCTATCTGCGCCGCTTCTCGTTCGACAAGCTGAAGATCGATCGCTCGCTGGTGCACGGCGTTTCGATCGATCTCGAGACGCGCCGCCTCTGCGAGGCGACCGTCGCACTCGGCCGCGCGCTCAATCTCGAGGTCACGGCGGAGGGGATCGAGACCGAGGCGGACGGCGAAATCATGCGCCAGGCGGGCTGCGCCTATCTGCAGGGCTTCGCCTTTGCGCGGCCGATGTCGGCGGCGCACATCACCGAACTTCTGGATGATTGCAACAACGGGTCGGATACGGACGAGGTACTGCGAACGGCCTGAGCGATCGGCCCGCGCCAAGTCCATCCGCCCGAGTAGGGCGCCTCGCGCCGTCACCGGCTGGAAGCGCCCTGTCGAATCCGGTCACGCCTTTCAGGCGAGCGTCTTGACGACGGCTGCAATGGCCTTGCCGAGCGCAATCTGGTCGGCCGGGTCGAAATGGATGCCGTCGAAGGCGCTGGAGCGGATGTGCTGGCCGGCGTCGAGGAACGCGGCGCCGTGCTCCCTGGCGATCGCCGCATAGAGCGTCGCGAACTTCTGCGACTTGGCGTAGCCGCCTTCCAGCATCGGCGTGTATTCCGGCTTCTCTCCCGTGTGGTCGAGCATCGGCGGCGGTGCGACGACGAGGATCTTCGGCACGCCGGCATCGTTGCCGGCCTCGGCCTGCTTCACCACCTTGATCAGTTCGCCGACGCCCTTGGCGATATCCTCGGCCGGAACGTTGAAGCGCGCCTTGAGGTCGTTGGTGCCGAGCATGATGACGACGACATCGAGCGGCCGATGGCTCCTGAGGCAGGGCAGGAGATAGGTCTTGCCGTTCATATACTCGCCCTCGATCGGGTCGGAATGAACGGTCGAGCGGCCGGGCAGGCCCTCTTCGATAACATGCCAGCCGGATCCGAGCTCCGCCTGGGCGACGCCCGGCCAGCGCTCGTCGCGGGCATAGCGATCGTCGGGACGGGGCACGGTCGCGGCGCCCCAGGTGTTGGAATCGCCATAGGCGAGAACGGTCTTCATCGAATGCTCCTCCCGGGCGAATCTGCTTCGCCTTCACGGGATCGATCAAACATCATGTCCCGTATTTCTCAAGCCGGGGGCTTTCCTGAACAGAAGGGAGCTTTACCATTGCGTCCGGGCGCACCCAGCCGGTGCGCCGCTCGATGGAGAATGCCGAGAATGCGGAAGCCTGCCGATACCGCCGTGCCGATCCTGCCCGTGATCGCGGAGCGCTGGAGCCCGCGCGCCTTCGATCCCGAGAAGACGCTGACCGAGGCCGACCTGAAGCCGCTGTTCGAGGCGGCGCGCTGGGCGCCTTCCTCCAGCAATACCCAGCCCTGGCGCTTCGTCTATGCCTTCCGCGGCGAGCCCTTCTTCGACGCGCTGGTCGATTGCGCGGCCGAGGGCAACCAGCCCTGGGTCCGGCGCGTCTCGGTGCTAGCCTATGCCGTCGCCAAGCTGCATTCCGACAGCGGCCGCCCGCTCTGGCACAACCGCCACGACACCGGCATCGCGCTCGGTTACCTGCTGCTGCAGGCGACGGCGAACGGCCTCGCCGTGCATCCGTTCGGTGGCTTCGACAGCGACAAGGTGATCGCCGCCGCCAATGTCCCGGAGGGGTTCGAGCCCTGCACCGGCATCGGCATCGGCTTCCCCGGCGATCCCGACATGCTGCCCGAGCGCGACCGCCTGCGCGAGCTCGGCGGCCGCGAAAGGCTCCCCGTCCGGGACTTCGCCTTTCACGGCAAATGGCCGTCCGAAAGCCGGGAATAGGGCCGGCGGCTCATTGACAGAATTGATGAGTCCCGAACTAATTGGGTTGCAAAGGCCGTGAAATCCGGCCGTCCGGGGATGGGGGGAAAGCGGGGGAGGCCGCTCCGATCCTCCGGGCGGGCCGGCACGTCCGCCGGGAGGAACTGCCTGATGATCGATAGACTTGAATTCTCTTCCCGCGCCTAGTGCGGGCGGCCGCCGCCGCGCGCAGATCTTCGACTTCGCAGACACCAGACTTCGCAGGAAGAGGAATCCCCCATGGCCACGAGCCAGACTTCGCCCAATCCCGTCCGCTGGGGCATCATCGGACCCGGCGGCATCGCCAAGGCGTTTCGCGACGGCCTGACGCATTCGAAGACCGGCAAGCTGGTCGCGATCGGCTCGCGCAATCCCGGCAAGGCCGGCCTCGCCGAGGATTTTCCCGGCGCGCGCATCCATGACGGCTACCAGGCGCTGCTCGACGACGCCGATGTCGAGGCCGTCTACATCGCGACGCCGCATCCCGGTCACGCCGAATGGGCGATCAAGGCGGCCGAGGCCGGCAAGCATGTTCTGGTCGAGAAGCCGCTCGGCCTGACGGCCTATGAGGCCGAGGCGATCTTCCACGCCCACAGGAAGGCCGGCACCTTCGCGGGCGAAGCCTTCATGTACCGCGTCCATCCGCAGACGAAGCGTCTCTATGATCTCGTCGCCAGCGGGACGATCGGCGAGGTGCGCGCCATCAAGTCGAGCTTCGGCTTCGCCATGCCGAAATTCGATCCCGAGCATCGGCTCTACGCCAACGACCTCGCCGGCGGCGGCATTCTCGATGTCGGCTGTTATCCGGTGTCGATGTCCCGCCTGATCGCGGGTGCTGCCTCCGGCAAGCCCTTCCTCGATCCGGTCCAGGTCCAGGGTTCGGCGCATCTCGGCCAGTCCGGCGTCGATGAATGGGCGGCGGCGCTCCTGACCTTCCCGAACGACATCATCGCCGAAGTCTCGTGCAGCGTGTCGCTGGCGCAGGACAATGTGCTGCGCATCCTCGGTACCAAGGGCCGCATCGAGGTCGCCGATTTCTGGTTTGCCGGCGGCAAGCAGGGCGGCACCGGCGAGATCCGCATCGTTCGCGCCGATGGCAGCGTCGAGCTGGTCGAGGTGGCCGAATCCGGCTGGCTCTATTCGTTCGAGGTGGATGCGGCGGGCGAAGCGATCCGCGCCGGCGAACAGCAGCTTGCCTCGCCCGGCATGAGCTGGGGCGACACGCTCGGCAATCTCCGCACGCTCGACAAGTGGCGCGCTTCCGTTGGCCTCGTCTTCGACATCGAGAAGGCGTCGCGCAAGACGACGACCATCAAGGGCGCCAAGCTTGCGCGGGGGCCGAAGTCGATCCCGAAGCGCCAGCTTCCGGGCGTCAGCCAGCCGACCTCTGTCGCGGCGCTCGGCTTCGAGTTCTTCCCGGATTTCGCCAGCGCCTCGGTGCTGCTCGACGCCTTCCACGAGGCGGGCGGCAACCTGTTCGACACCGCCTATATCTATGCCGGCGGCAAGACCGAGAAGATCCTTGGCGACTGGCTGACCTCGCGCGGCGTCCGCAATGAATCCGTCGTCATCGGCAAGGGCGCGCATTCGCCGCTCGTCTATCCGGACGTCATCGGCAAGCAGCTGACCGAGACGCTCGACCGGCTCAAGACCGACCATGTCGACATCTATTTCATGCATCGCGACAATCCCGACGTCCCCGTTTCGGAATTCGTCGACGCCATGGATGCCGAGGTGAAGGCAGGTCGCATCCGCGGGCCGTTCGGCGGTTCGAACTGGACGCGCGAGCGCATGGATGCGGCGATCGCCTATGCCGAGAAGACCGGCAAGCAGAAGCCGGGCGCGCTTTCCAACAACTTCTCGCTGGCGGAAATGCTCGATCCGATCTGGGCCGGCTGCGTCGCGGCATCGGATGACGAGTGGAAGGCCTGGCTCAATCAGCGCCAGATTCCGAACTTCGCCTGGTCGAGCCAGGGACGCGGCTTCTTCACCGACCGCGCCGGCCGCGACAAGCGCGACGACGAGGAAATCGTCCGCGTGTGGTATTCGGAAAAGAACTTCGAGCGCCGCGACCGTGCCATCGAACTGGCCGGGAAGCTCGGCCGCGAGCCGATCCACATCGCCCTCGCCTATGTGCTGGCGCAGCCCTTCCCGGTGGTGCCGCTGATCGGCCCGCGCACGCTGGCCGAACTGGAAGACAGCCTCTCCGCGCTCGACATTCAGCTGACGCCGGAGCAGGTGACCTGGCTGGACCGGGGCTAAGCCCGGCGCGCCCTCATCTCCCGCAGGAGGTGAGGGCCCTATGCCCGAGAGCCGGCGGCGCGGTTATTCCATTTCCGCGTCGCGGCCACCGCCCGATTGCGACATCGCCATCTGGGGCGACGGCCGCTTGTCGGCGGGACGGGCGTGCAGGACGGCGGCGGCAAGACAAGGATTCAGCGCCTTGTAGTGGCGCTGCAGGTTTTCCTCGCGGACGCTCGGCTCGCTGGCGCGAACGTCTTGTTCCCGCCAGGTAGCTTGCTGTTGCGAAGTCATTTCTAGGCTCCTCTCCCAGCCGCAGCGCATGGCGCAGCGACTGTTGGTTCTGGATCGAACGCCGGCAGCGCATCGACCGCTTCGGGACCGATCGGCAGATCGGCCAGTTCGCGGACAGTCAACTGCCAGAGTGCGTTGACATTGTGAGCGACGGCCACTGGCTCGACCGCCCAATCGAGGGCGGCGCGATAGAGTCCATAGATCGTCATGGTTTCGTTTCCTCGGCTGACGCTGAGGCAACATGGTCCTAAACCGATCGCGGCGGTATCGACATGATCTCGGTCACACTTTAGAAAATCTATATGACCGAAGCTTTCAAAGTTCCGCTCAATGCCCTCAGGGCTATAGAATTCGTCGCGCGAAGCGGGAATCTGGCCGCTGCGGCGGCGGAATTGGGCGTCACGCCGGGCGCCATCAGCCAGCATATTAAGCGCGCCGAGGCGCGGCTGGGCGTTCACCTTTTCGAGCGGACGCCGCGAGGGCTGGTGTCGACGCCGGCGCTCGACGCGGCGCTGCCTGCGTTGCAGGCGGGCTTCCGCTCTATCGCCGAGGCTCTGGCGCTGATCGATGCCGACCAGCGCGGCATGCTGACCATCACCACGGCGCCGACCTTCGCGGCGCGCTGGCTGGTGCAGCGGCTGGGCCGCTTCACGCGCGATCATCCCGACATCGAGATCCGCTTCGTCGCCACCACGGACGTCATCGATCTCGCCCGCAGCGATGTCGATTGCGCGATCCGGCTTGGGCGCGGCGCCTGGCCGGGCGTGGCGGCTGAGCCGCTGACGCCGCAGCCCTTCTTTCCGGTCTGCGCGCCGGCCTGGCGAGATCAGCTCCGCCGGCCGGCCGATCTCGCCAGCGTGCCTGTTATCGCCGACGAGGGGACGATGGTGGATTGGGACGCCTGGTTCCTCGCCACCGGCGAGGCGCCGGTCAAGCTGACGGGGCCGTCCTATACCGATCCGGTGCTGGCGCTGGAAGCGGCGCTGGCCGGGCAGGGCGTCATGCTCGCCTGGCAGATGGTGGTTGCCGACGCGCTGGCCGCCGGCCGCCTGATCCGGCCCTTCGAGCAGGAGGCGAAGACGGATCTCGCCTATTGGTTCGTGACCACCGAGGCGAAGGCGCGCAGCCGCAAGGTTCGCCTCTTCCGCGCCTGGCTCCTCGACCAGATGGCGAATTCGCCATAGAGCCGCGTCAGGTCGTCCCCGGCAGCGCGTCGGCCGCATAGAGCTTGGCGAAATCGGCATCCGGCGGGATCGGCGTGATGACGTCGATCAGCACGCCGTTCGGGTCGCTCGTGATGAAATGCCTCTGCCCGAACGGCTCGTCGCGCAGCGGCAGCAGCGTCGGCAGGCCCGCAGCCATCAGCCGGTCATGCGCGGCATCGACATCCTCGACTTCGAAATTGAGCAGCAGGCCGCCGGCCGTGGCGCCACGCCCGGCTTCGGGGATGGTCGCATGCGTGCCGTCGAGGATGGCGAGATTGACCGCCGGATCCGTCGCGGCCTGGAGATGGACATACCAGTCGCTTTCGAACGCCGCGACGAAGCCGAAATGCGTCCGGTAGAACGCCGCCGTTCCTGCCACGTCCCCGGTCATCAGCACGGGATAGAAGCTCGTGATCCGCATGGTCTTGCGCTCCCTCTCGATTGACATACAGTCTGCATGTATCTCCTCAATTAACATACAGGCTGTATGTATGCAATCGACCGCCCGTACCAACCAGGACCGCACCGGGAAGACGCGCGCCGCTCTGCTCGCCGCCGCGCGGGCGCTGTTCATCTCCAAAGGTTATGCCGGGACGTCGACGCCGGAGATCGTGGCGGCTGCCGGAATCACGCGCGGCGCGCTCTATCACCACTTTGAGGACAAGCGCGATCTGTTCCGGGCAGTGGTGACGGAGGAGGCGCGCGAGGTCGCCCGCGCCATCGAGGGCAGGGCGCCGGACACGCTGCCGCCGCTGGAGGCGCTGGTCGCCGGCGGCGTCGCCTATCTCGACGCCATGCGCGAACCGGGGCGGACGCGGCTGCTGCTGATCGAGGCGCCTGCCGTGCTGGGGATGGCCGAGGTCCGGGCGCTGGACGAGTCGAATTCGGCGCGGACGCTCGGCGAGGGGCTTGCCGCCGCCCTGTCGCAAGCCGGGCGCGAGGCCGGCCTGCCGCTCGCCGCGCTCACCGACCTCCTGTCAGCCGCGTTCGACCGCGCGGCGCTGGCGATCGATTCCGGGGCCGACCCGGCCGACTACCGCGCGGCGATTTCAGCTTTGATAAGGCGTCTCGTGCTGAACTAGGCTCGACATCGAAGCATGCCGCGGACGCCTCGCACGGCGGCGGCACAGTCGGAATGGCAAGGAAAACCGGATGACGGACTGGAATGACCGGGTTCGCGAGCGCGAGCGCATCCTGCTCTCGGACAGCTGGGGCAGGCTCTACAAGAACATCTTCGACTATCGCCGCTCGGACGGAAGCTGGCAGACGCAGACGCGCGAGACCTATGATCGCGGCGACGGCGCCGCCGTGCTGCCCTACGACCCCGATCGTGGCACGGTGCTGCTCATTCGTCAGTTCCGCTATCCGGCCTGGGTGCGCGGCCATCAGGAGCCGCTGATCGAAGCCTGTGCCGGGCTGCTCGACGCCGACGACCCCTTCACCTGCATCAAGAAGGAAGCCGAGGAGGAACTCGGCGTCACCCTCGAGGCGCCGCAGCGCGTCATGATTCCCTTCATGTCGCCGGGCAGCGTCGTCGAACAGCTGCATCTGTTCGTCGCCCGCTATTCGCCGCGCGACCGCACCGGCGAAGGCGGCGGCCACGAGAATGAGGGCGAGGACATCGAGGTGCTGGAACTGCCCTTCGCCGAGGCGCTCGCCATGATCGACGACGGCCGCATCTGCGACGCCAAGACCATCCTGCTGCTCCAGCATGTCGCGCTGAAGGGCCTGCTGCCGCGCTGAATACGGAGCCTAGGCGTCGCGCTCCGCGTCATAAGCGCCGCGCGCCGCCCGGATCCGGTCGTGGTTGGCCGAGGCCCAATGCGTCAGCACGCGCATCGGCTCGGCCAGCGACCATCCCATCTCCGTCAGGGTATATTCGACCTGCGGCGGCGTCGTCGGGAATACCTGGCGGCTGACGAGGCCGTCGCGTTCGAGGCTCCTCAGCGTCACGGTCAGCATCCGCTGCGAAATGCCGTCGACCGCCCGCCGGAGCGCGTTGAAGCGATGCGGCCCCGCCGTCAGGCGGAGCACGACCAGGAAGCTCCAGGCATCGCCGAGCCGGTCCAGCACGTCGCGAACCGGGCACTGCTCGGCCGGAAGCACCACCGTCCCGGCGAACGGTCCGTTCATCAGCGGCGCGACAATCGCCGCGGAGACGGGCTGGTCGATCGCCTCCGAATCGAGCCTTTCCGCCACTTCTTCCATGAATTTGCTCCTTCCACCGGCGAGGCGGTTCCCTCGCTGTGCTCTGGTGCGCCGGAGATGCGTCCTTCCCGCATGCAAGTCAAGCGCCTAGTTATGATTGGTAACCGCCTGGGCGGTGAAGGAATGCAATGAGGGCGCGCGGGATCGCGCCGCCTGGAGCAAGAGGTTCGAAATGAAGATCGCAGTCATCGGCGCCACGGGCTTTGTCGGCGCGCATGTCGTGGCGGAGGCGCTGGCGCGCGGCCACACGGTCGGCGCGATTGCCCGCCATCCGGAAAAGCTGGCCGACGCGGCGGGACTGACCCGGATCGCCGGCGATGTCCTCGACGCCGACAGCGTTGCCAGGCTGGTCGAAGGCTATGACTATGTCGTCAGCGCCTATAATCCCGGCTGGACCAATCCGAATATCTATGACGAGTACCTGAAGGGCGCGTCGGCGATCGTCGCCGGCGCCAGGAAGGCGGGCCTGCCGCTGCTCGTCGTCGGCGGCGCTGGCAGCCTCGAGGTAGCGCCGGGCGTGCAGGCGGTCGACCTGCCGGAATTCCCCGATGCCTGGAAGGCGGGCGCCCGCGCCGCGCGCGACGGCCTGAACGAGATCCGGAAGGAGAAGGAGCTCGACTGGACCTTCCTGTCGCCGGCCGCCTTCCTCGAGCACGACACGCCGCGCACCGGCCATTACCGCCTCGGCGCCGACAATCCCGTCGTCGATCCGGCGACCGGCACGGCGCATATCTCGATCAACGATCTCGCCGTCGCCATCATCGACGAGGCCGAGCAGCGCCGCCACAAGCACAAGCGCTTCACCGTGGGCGTCTGAGCGTCCTCGAATCGAAACGCCGCCCGGATGGCTCCGGGCGGCGTTCTTGTTCCGCAAGCCGTAGAGGCTCGCCGCCTCTTATTCGATGACGATCTGCGGCGCCGGCCTGGCGCCCGTGCCGCCGGAGACCGTCGCCCAGATCTTGGCGGCGATGTCCTTGTAGACGCGCGCATGCGGGCCGTCCGGCGCTGTCGCCGTCACCGGCTTGCCGCTGTCCGATGTCTCGCGGATCACCATCTCCAGCGGCACCTCGCCGAGGAACGGCACGCCGAGGCGCTCCGCCTCCCGCTTGGCGCCGCCATGGCCGAAGATGTCGTAGCGGGCGCCGGTGTCGGGGGCGATGAAGTAACTCATGTTCTCGACGATGCCGAGCAGCGGCACATCCACCTTCTTGAACATGGCGAGGCCCTTGCGCGCGTCGATCAGCGCCAGGTCCTGCGGCGTCGAGACGATGACGGCGCCGGCGAGCGGCACCTGCTGCGCCATGGTGAGCTGCGCGTCGCCCGTGCCGGGCGGCATGTCGACGACGAGGATGTCGAGCGGCGCCCAGGCGACCTCGCGCAGCATCTGGGTGATCGCCGACATCACCATCGGCCCGCGCCAGATCATCGGCGTCTCTTCTTCCACCAGGAAGCCCATCGACATCGCCTTGATGCCATAGGCCTCCATCGGCTTCAGCGTCCGGCCCTCGATCGCCTCGGGCCGGCCGGAGAGGCCGAGCAGGCGCGGCACGGACGGCCCATAGATGTCGGCGTCGAGCAGTCCGACCTTGAGGCCGTTGGCGGCAAGACCGAGCGCGATGTTGACGGCGGTGGTCGACTTGCCGACGCCGCCCTTGCCGGATGCCACCGCGATAATGGCGGTCACGCCGGGGATGCCGGGCTTGCCGGAGGCGGAGGGCCGCGCCGGCGCCGGGCGCGGCGGATGAGCGGCCGGGGACGAGGCGGAAGGGGCGGGGCGCGGCGGCGGGGTATTGGTGGCGAGGCTGTTGCCCCGGCGCTCCGCCGTCAGGATCACGAGCGCGCTCTCGACGCCGTCGAGGCCGCGCACGGCGGCGGCCGCCTTTTCGCGCAGCGGCTCCAGCGCATTGGCGCGCGCCGCGTCGACGGTGATCGAGAACATCACCTTGCCGCCATGGATCAGGATGTCCGAGACGAGGCCGAGGCTGACGATGTCGCCCTTGCCGTCCGGGCCCTCGACGGAGCGCAGGCGCTCCAGAATCGCATTTTGGTCGAGAGCGGTCATGTCTGGCGGTCTTCCCTGTGGTTGGAATGGAATGGGGGACATTAGCGTCGTCCCGGGCGGGATCAAGCGCGATGGGGCGGCATCGGGGCGCGGCTGATGCCGGGGCGCGGCCCGGATGCCGGATCCTTGTTGCCGCCTTCCATCTCGCGAGCAAGGCGGATTTCGCCGGCCCCTCCCTTCGACTAGAATGGCCGCATGGAATGGACTGATCAGGGCCTGGTATTGGGCGTCCGGCAGCAGGGCGAGACGAGCGTCGTCCTCGAACTGATGACGGCGGAGCGCGGTCGTCATCTCGGCCTCGTCCGTGGCGGCCGCTCGCGCCGGCTCGCCCCGGTGCTGCAGCCGGGCAATACCGTGCAGGTCGTCTGGCGGGCGCGGCTCGACGAGCATCTCGGCATCTTCACGGTAGAGCCGCTGGTGAGCCGCGCGGCGCGGCTGATCGCCGATCCCGGCGCGATCTTCGCCCTGCAGACGCTCACCGGCCATCTGCGTCTCCTGGCCGAGCGCGAGCCGCATCCGGCCCTGCATGGCGCGGTCGAGGCGGCGCTCGATGCGTTCGCCGGCGCGGACCGGCCGGCGCTCTATGAATTCGGCGCCTTCATCGCTCGCTTCGAGCTCGCCCTGCTGGAGGAACTCGGCTACGGGCTCGATCTTTCCACCTGCGCCGCGACGGGCGCGCGGGACGATCTGCATTTTGTTTCGCCGAAGACCGGGCGGGCCGTCAGCCGGGCCGGCGCGGTCGGCTACGAGGACCGACTGCTGCGCCTCGCGCCCTTCATGACCGGCGGGCCAAGCAATGGCGGCCCGGAAGAGCTCCGCGACGCTTTCCGCCTGACTGGCCACTTCCTGTCACGGCGCGTCTATGGCCCGCGCGGCCTGCGCGAACCGACAGCGCGGACGGAATTCCTGGTCCAGATCGACCGGCTGGCTATGGCGCAGGCCATCTGAGCGGCGTGGGCCGTAGCTGAGCCGGTGCTCCGCCGTTCAGGCGCGCCTCAGCGCGCCCAGCAGAAGTCGCGGACCTTCGGCGAATAGCGGAAGGGGTGGATGCCGATGTCGTAGCGGCAGCGATTGGTGATGCCCTGCTGCGTCCACGGGTCGAGCGAGGCGCGGAAGGCGGCGAGCGAAGCCGGATCGTCCGGGATGCTGGAAAGGTCGAAGCCGAACACTTCCCAGTCGGCGAGCGGGCCGGAATTGGGATCAAGGATGCTGGTCGGGCCGTGATTGGTGTTGCCGGCCGAGGCAGGCGACGAAGCCGAAAGCACCGCCGAGCCGGCCAGGAAGGCGAGGGCGGCAAGACCGAGGGCGGATTTGGACAGGCTCATCTTGGATCCTCATTCGAACGAATGACTGCAGTCTTCATCTAGACGGGATATCGTTGTCGAACCGTGAAATGCAACGTGTCATTGCAAGGAAAGCGGCAGTCGGCGCGTTTTTGTGATCGGCTCGCCGGAGCGGCAATGTCTCCGTTCCGCCATACGGCTTGCGCTACACTGCCGGTCCGCGATTCGGCCCCAACTGTCGAGACGATCCTTGCGATACGCCATCTACGCCACGCCTTCCGCCGATCATCCCCTCGCGCGCGCCGCCGTCCGCTGGCTCGGTCGCGATGCGTTCACCGGCGAGGACCATCCGCTGCCGCCGGTCAACGGCTTCTCGGACGGCACGATCGAGGCCTATCTGGCGGATCCGGCGCGCTATGGCTTCCACGCCACGCTGAAGGCGCCCTTTACCCTGGCCGACGGACAGAGCGAGGCGGACCTGATCGCGACGCTCGACGCCTTCGCCGCGCAGTCCGCCGCCATCACCGTGCCGGAACTGGTCATTCGCCGCCTCGGGCGCTTCTTCGCCCTCGTGCCGAACGAGCGCGTGCCGGAGCTCGATGACCTCGCCGGGCGGATCGTCGCCGAGTTCGAGCCCTTCCGCGCGCCGCTTTCGGAGGCCGACATCGCCCGCCGTCGCGTCGCCGGCCTGACGCTGGACGAGGAGACGAACCTGATCCGCTGGGGCTATCCCTATGTATTCGACGCCTTCCGGTTCCATATGTCGCTCACGGGGCGTGTTCCGAAGGACGACGCCGAGGCGATGGAGACCGAACTGAAGAAGCATTTCGCTGGATTTGACGGTGCGCCCTTCGCGCTCGACCGGCTTGGCCTGTTCATCGAGCCGGAGCGGGGCTCGCCGTTCCTGGTGCGGCATGTCGCGCTGCTTTCGGGGAGCGCGGCCTGATGCGCGAACAGGTCTTTGCCAATGCCCGCATCGTTCTGGAAGACGAGATCGTCGAGGGCAGCCTTGTCCTGCGCGACGGGCTGATCGCCGATTTCGACACCGGCCCGACCCGTCTCGGCGACGATGTCGAGGGCGACTATCTGGTGCCGGGCTTTGTCGAGCTGCACACCGACCATCTCGAAGGCCACTATGCGCCGCGTCCCGGCGTACGCTGGAACCCGATCGCGGCGGTGCAGGCGCATGACGCGCAGGTCGCAGGCGCCGGCATCACCACCGTGTTCGACGCGTTGCGGGTCGGCATGGACGAGGATGCGCGCACCTCGACGGCCGAGATGCAGAACCTCGCGGACGCCATCGAGACGGCGAAGCGCGAGGACCGACTGCGCGTCGACCATCTCCTGCATCTGCGCTGCGAGGTCTCGGCGCCCGACGTGCTCGATGGCCTGGCCGGCTTCCTCGACGTGCTGCCCGTGCGGCTGGTCTCGCTGATGGATCATTCGCCCGGCCAGCGCCAGTTCGCCAGCCTCGACAGCTATCGCGCCTTCTACCAGGGCAAGATGGGCATGTCCGACGCCGCCTATGAGGCGTTCGCGTCCAAGCGCATCGCCCAGGCCGAGGAGTTCTCGGCCCGCCATCGCCGCGAGATCGTCGATCTCTGCCATCCGCGCCGCATCGCGGTCGCGAGCCATGACGACGCGACGGTGGCCCATGTCGACGAGGCCGCATCGGACGGTGTCTCGATCGCCGAGTTCCCGACCACGGTCGAGGCGGCAGCCGCATCGCAGGCGGCCGATATCCGCGTGCTGATGGGCGCGCCGAACCTGGTTCGCGGCGGCTCGCATTCCGGCAATGTCTCGGCCGCAGCGCTGGCCGAGGCCGGTCATCTCGACATCCTGTCGTCGGACTATGTGCCGTTCAGCCTGATGATCGCGGTGTTCTCGCTGCCGGAGATCGTGCCGTCGATCCGGCTGCCGGAGGCGGTGCGGCTCGTGACCCGCGCGCCGGCCGAGGCGGTCGGGCTGACCGATCGAGGCGCGATCCGGCCTGGGCTTCGCGCCGATATCGTCCGCGTGCGGGCGGGCGAAGGCGTGCCGGTCGTGCGCAGCGTCTGGCGGCACGGCCAGCGCGTCGCCTGAGGGGCTCGGAGCGGACCGTCGCCGGTTATCGCGCAGACGTGCGTTCCGGCCGCGGTGGGCGGGTCTATGCTCCAGCCCGGATCATCCGGATCCGACAGTTGGAGGAGCCGTCATGGCTACGCAACAGCATACCCCGCATCCGCACGCTGCGATGAGCCCGATGAGCCGCAAGCTCGCCGACGAATTGCAGCCGCTCTTCGACGAGATCGCGTCCTGCATGGACCGCGGCGACGCCGCCGAGGCGATCAGGCTGTTTACCGAGGACGCCACCGTCATCAGCCCGACCGGCCTGCGCGGCACGGGTCATTCCGGTGTCCAGAGGGTCCTGGCGTCGGACATGGCGTCGATCCTGAAGGGCGCGCACAGCCACTTCACCATCGAGTCGCTTCGCGAGCTCGGCGACACCGTCTTCATCGACGCGCTGCACGAGGTCGCGAGCACGCAGGCCGGCGGCCGGGCGCCGCTCGAAATCCATGTCGTGCTTCTCGCCCGCAAGAGCGGGGGCGCCTGGAAGCTCATGGAAGCGCGCCCCTACGCCTTCATGACGCCGGCGAAGACGCACTGAGCGCGCGCCCAAATAGACAAGGCCGCCGAGATGGATCGGCGGCCTTGTCGTCTTGAGGCTGGGTCGCGGTCGGTGCGAGCGGCCTATTTCTCGACGATGATCGCCGTGCGCATCATGCCGATCTCGCTGACGGCCTTGAAGAAGACTTCGGCATTCGCCTTGTCGAGGCGCACGCAGCCATGCGAGGCCGGGCGGCCGAGATGCCGGGTCTCGGTGGTGGCGTGCACCGCGATGCCATCGTTGAAGAAGACCGAATAGGGCATCGGCGCGTTCTCGTACTTCGTCGAATGGTGCATCTCGTCGAGATAGTCGGGGCGGAACTTGCCGGGCGGCGTCTCGAAGCCCTTGCGCCCGGTCGAGACCTTCCAGCTATAGGTTTCCTTCACGCCATTGCCGCGATTGACGACGACATCCATCTGCTGCTTCGTCAGGTTCACCGTGGCGAACACGCCGGCGGGGCCCGGAAAGAGCGAATTGGCGGAGGACGATGCCGGGGCTACGGCCAGGGCGATCGAAGCGACGGTCAGGGAGGCGAGCAGGCGGGCGATCATGGAGGCGGTTCCGAAAGTTCCAGCGCCGCACTGTCGGCGTCCGGCCGGGTCAAGGAGAAGCTGTCGGGCGGGCTGCCGAGTCGTCTGCCCGCTCCTGATGTTGTTCTAGCTGTCCACAACCGCGGAGTCAGTGACCTTCGTCACGCGGCGGCGGCCGGGCGTACGATTTTCTCAGCGTGTGATCACGACGCGCGTGTTGTTCATGCCGCGCGCGGCGATCAGCTGGTAGAGGGTGCGGGCGTTTTCGGGCGCGAGCCTTACGCAGCCATGCGAGGCGGGGCGGCCGAGCGAGCGCACATGCGGGGTGCCGTGGATGGCATAGCCGCCGCGGAAGAACACCGAATTCGGCATGGGCGCCATATCGTATTTGCGCGAGTACCACATGCGGTGCATGCGCGTCGGACGATAGCTGCCGACGGGCGTGACGTAGCCCCGGCGGGCGGTCGAGACGTCCCAGCCATAGCGCGCGCGACCGTCGACATAGACGACCATCTGCTGGGTGCTCAGATTGATCCGAGCGACGACATCGGCCCGCGCGCTTTGCGGCGCGGCGCCCAGAAAGCCGGCGATACCGATCGCAAAGGTTAGGCCAAGAGCTGAAAGACAACGGCGCATGGAGGTCTTCTCCCGGGGCAATACGAGCTGCATTTCCTCAAGGTAGTACTGAAGGCCTGAACAACCGTTAATCTGGAAGGCGCAATTCTGTTGTAAAGAACCCAGCCGTTGCAATTGCAACTGGCAGCTCTGCGTCTGCAGCGGTCGAACGTCACGGCGAACCATGCTAGCAAGTCTCCGCCGGAGGCCAACGGAAGGATCCGGGCCTGCGGGGCGGTCGAAGACAGCATCGAACGCTTGATTTCAGAAGACGTCCGGCTTCCGCGCCAAAGGAGACCCCCATGTCCGTCGAGCCCCAGACCCGCCGCCTGACCGCGATCGATATCGGCAGCCGCAAGGGTGGCACGCCGATCGTCTCGCTGACCTCCTATCACGCGCATACCGCGACGATCATGGACCCGTATGTCGACTTCATCCTGGTCGGCGATTCGCTCGGCATGGTCATGCACGGCCTGGAGAGCACGGTTCCCGTCACGCTCGACATGATGATCCTGCAGGGGCTTGCCGTGATGCGGGGCTCGAAGCGGGCGCTCGTCGTCGTCGACATGCCGTTCGGCTCCTATGAGGAGAGCCCGGCGGCGGCGTTCCGCTCGGCGGCGCGCATTATGAAGGAAACCGGCTGCGGCGCGGTGAAGATGGAAGGCGGCGTGCATATGGCCGAGACCGTGCGCTTCCTGACCCAGCGCGGCATTCCGGTCATGGGCCATATCGGCCTCACCCCGCAGTCGATCAACACGATGGGCGGCTTCAAGGTGCAGGGCAAGACGGAGGCGAGCATCGCGGCCGTCATGGCTGACGCCAAGGCGATCGCCGATGCGGGCGCCTTCGCCATCGTCGTCGAGGGCGTGATCGAGCCGGTGGCGCGCGACATCACCCGGGCGGTCGCGGTTCCGACCATCGGCATCGGCGCGTCCCCGGATTGCGACGGTCAGATCCTGGTGCTCGAGGACATGCTCGGCCTGTCGCCGCGCGTGCCGAAATTCGTCAAGAAGTTCGGCAATCTCGGCGGCCTGATCGGCGAGGCGATCTCCGCCTATGCCGACGAGGTCAAGGCGCGGACCTTCCCGTCGCCGGAGAATGTCTACAAGGTCAAGGCTGCCGCCACGACCGAGCCGGGCTCGACGCCGAAGGCCTGATTTCCGGCGCCTCCCGGCGATCGGGATGCGCCCTCTGCCGCACCGGGATCCGTCGGCGACGTGACGTCGCGGCGGATCCACGTTTTTCATGGCCCAGAACCGCTATCATCGATTTGCCAGCGCAAGGTCGCTTCGTTATGGTGCGCGCCGCTGACCGGAGCCGGAAAGAAGAGCATGACTGACATTTTTCACGAAGTCGAAGAGGACCTGCGCCGCGAACAGGCGAAGCGCCTCTGGGCGCGCTTCGGACCCTACGTTCTTCTGGCCGCCGTTCTGATCGTCGTGGCGGTCGCCGGCTGGCGCGGCTGGGAATACTGGCGCGAGCAGCAGGCCGCCGCCGAGGGCGACCGTTTCGTCGCCGCGCTGCAGCTGGCGAACGACAACAAGCATGACGAGGCCATCAAGGCTCTCGACGCGATCGCGGCGAGCGGCACCGGCGGCTATCCCGTCCTGGCAAGCTTCCGCGCCGCTTCCGAGCTGGCGGCGACCAAGAAGACTGACGAGGCCGTCAAGGCTTTCGACGCGATCGCCGCCAAGGCGGATACGCCGGCCCTCCTGAAGGCGATGGCGCGCCTGCGCGCGGCGCTGCTGGTGGTTGACACGGCCGACCTCGCCGCCATGAAGAGCCGGGTCGGCGATCTCGCCGTCGTCGGTGGCCCCTGGCGCCACAGCGCCCGTGAGCTGCTCGGCCTGACGGCCTGGCGCACCGGCGACCTCGAGGGGGCCCGCGGCTACTTCCAGTCGATCGCGGACGATCCGGAAACGCCGCAGTCGATGCAGAGCCGCACGCAGCTGATGCTCGATCTGATCCGCGCCAAGATCGGCGCCGCGCCGGTCGCCGCCAAGAGCTGATCGACGACACTATCGCTTTCATCGTTCCGGGCCACGCGGGGCGTGTTGCCGGAACCTCGACGTGGCAGTATTTCGGGAAGTCGCGGTTGCCGCGGCTTCCCGACGCCATTTGAGGCCATACCCATCATGACCTTTACCGTCGCCATCATCGGCCGTCCCAATGTCGGCAAGTCGACCTTGTTCAACCGCCTCGTCGGTTCGAAGATCGCGATCGTCGACGACACGCCGGGCGTGACGCGCGATCGTCGGCCGGGCGAAGCGCGCATCGGCGATCTGCATTTCACCATCATCGATACGGCCGGTCTCGAAGACGCCGATCCGGACAGCCTCGAGGGCCGCATGCGTGCCCAGACCGAGATGGCGATCGAGGAGGCGGATGTCTCGCTGTTCCTGATCGACGCCCGCGTCGGCGTGACGCCGGTCGACGAGCACTTCGCCGAGCTGCTGCGCCGCGTCGGCAAGCCGGTCGTGCTGGTCGCCAACAAGGCCGAGGGCAAGCTCGGCGAGAACGGCGTGATGGAGGCCTATTCGCTCGGCCTCGGCGAGCCGGTGGCGCTTTCCGCCGAGCACGGCGAGGGCATGGCCGACCTGTTCGCGGCGCTGCTGCCGTTCGAGCGCGAGGAAGAGGAATTCGACGACGAGGACGAGGTCGATGCGCCGCTCGCCATCGATCCGGAGACGGGCGAGGAGATCGAGGCGCCGCTCGACCTCTCCAAGCCGATCAAGGTCGCGATCGTCGGTCGCCCGAATGCCGGCAAGTCGACGCTGATCAACACCATGCTCGGCGAGGATCGCCTGCTGGTCGGCCCGGAGGCCGGCATCACGCGCGATTCGATCTCGGTCGACTGGACCTGGAACGACCGCCGCATCAAGCTCTTTGACACCGCCGGCATGCGCAAGAAGGCTCGCGTCGAGACCAAGCTGGAGAAGCTTTCCGTCGGCGACACGCTGCGCGCCATCCGCTTCGCCGAGGTGGTGGTACTGACGCTCGACGTCACCATCCCCTTCGAGAAGCAGGATCTGCAGATCGCCGATCTGGTGGCGCGCGAGGGCCGTGCGCTGATCATCGCGCTGAACAAGTGGGATCTCGTCGAGGACCGCCAAGCCAAGATGGCGGAGCTGCGCGAAATGGCCGAGCGCCTGCTGCCGCAGGTGCGCGGCGTGCCGCTGGTGCCGCTCTCCGGCCTCACCGGCTCCGGCATCGACAAGCTGATGGGCGAACTCCTCAAGGTCTATGCGACCTGGAACCGCCGCATCCCGACGGCGGCCTTGAACCGCTGGCTGGCGAGCGTGCTCGAGCATCACCCGCCGCCGGCCGTCTCCGGCCGCCGCATCAAGCTGCGCTACATGACCCAGCCCAAGGCGCGGCCGCCGACCTTCGTCGCCTTCTGCTCGCGCCCGGAAGCGCTGCCGGACGCCTATACGCGCTATCTGCTGAACGGCATCCGCGACACCTTCAAGCTCAGCGCCGTGCCGCTGCGCCTGACGCTGCGCAAGGGTGAGAACCCGTTCGAGAACAAGGCGAAGAAGCGCTAGGGTCGGACGAGGCGATCCCGCAGATGGAGGGTTTTAGCATGACATCGCCCATCCATGTCCTGATGACGGGCGATGACCTGCTGGAGCCGGCCAGCCGGATCCTGGCGCCGATCGGCGCCACCATCGAGACGATGAGCGGGCCGATCGATCGCGCCCGCATGATCGCGACCCTGTCGGCCCGCCGCTTCGACGCCATCCTCGTGCGGGCCAACCCGCCGCTCGACGCCGGCGTGCTCGATGCGGCGCCGCATCTCGCGATGATCTCCAAGATGGGGGCAGGGGTCGACAGCGTGGACCTCGCCGGCGCGACCGAGCGCGACATCCCGGTGATGACGGCCGGCGACGCCAATGCCGACGCCACGGCCGAGATGGCTATCGCGCTGATCCTGGCGATCCGGCGCGACGTCGTGCGCCTCGATGCGCGGCTGAAGGCCGGCATTTGGGATCGCGGCCGCTACATCGCCACCGAACTTCGCGGCCAGACGCTGGGCATTGTCGGGCTTGGCCGCATCGGCCGGCGGGTCGGCGAGATGGCGCGGGCGCTCGGCATGCGCGTCGTCGCTTCCGGCCGGCCGGGCGCGACGCCGTCGACCGCCAGCGGCTTCGCCATCCTGCCGCTGGAAAAGCTTCTGGCCGAGAGCGACATCGTCAGCCTGCACTGCCCGATGGACGCCTCCAATCGCGGCTTCTTCAATCGCGACGCGATCGCGCGCATGAAGCCGGGCGCGCTCCTGGTCAATACCGCGCGCGGCGGGCTGCTGAACGAGGCCGACGTGGCCGAGGCGCTCGTCTTGGGCCGCCTCGGCGGCGCGGCGCTCGACACGCTGGCGGCCGAACCGCCCAAGCCCGACAACCCGCTGCTGACCGCGCCCAACACGATCATCACCCCGCATATCGCCGCCGAGACGGCGGCGACGATGGAGCGGATCGCGGTGATGGGGGCGGAAAACGTCCTGAGCTGGTTCACCCGCCGCGAGATCCTCGTGGATCGCCTGGTCAACCGGCCGGTGCTGCCGCGGCTGAAGGGCGTTTCTATTCTTTAGGATGCCGTCTTGAATGGGCTGGTCGGTTCGCTCGCGAGCGCCGTAGTCCGCAAGCAAGACCCTCACCCAACCCTCTCCCGCAAGCGGGCGAGGGCTTTTTGGCTTACGCGTTGGCGAGGCGGGGGTAGCGCACTCCCTCTCCCGCTGGCGGAAGAGGGTTGCGGTGAGGGGCTTCCTGCGAAAGCCTAACCCAGGAAACGCGTGACGTTGCCGGTCAGGAACTCGAACCGGGTGCCGTTGTCGGTGAATCCGGGCGCGATCATCCGCGCGATGTCGGCGGCGACGACGCCCGGGTGGCTCAGCGTCTCGGGATCCTCGCCGGGCTTGGCCTTGGCGCGCATCTGGGTGCGCAGCGGGCCGGGATCGAACAGGTTCGCGCGCACGGTGCTCGAATCGACCTCCGCCGCATACGTGCGAACCAGCGCTTCCAGCGCCGCCTTCGAGGCCGAATAGACGCCCCAATAGGGGCCGCAATGCACGGCGGCGCCCGAGCTCAGGAACAGGGCGCGGCCGGCGTCGGACTGGCGCAGCAGCGGATCGAGCGAGCGGATCAGGCGGTAGTTGGCGGTGACATTGACCGTCATCACCTCGTCCCAGATCTTCTGGTCGAGATGGGCGACCGGGGTGATGATGCCGAGCTGGCCGGCATTGCCGACGAGGCCGTCGAGCTTGCCCCAGCGCTCGTAGATCGACAGGCCGAGGCGATCGATCGCGTCGAGGTCGCGCAGGTCGAGCGGAACCAGCGTTGCCGTGCCGCCCTTGGCCTTGATCTCGTCGTCGAGTTCCTCCAGCGCGCCGACGGTGCGGGCGATGGCGATGACATGGGCGCCGGCTTCCGCCACCGCGAGGGCCACGTTCCAGCCGATGCCGCGCGAGGCTCCGGTGACGACGACGATGCGGCCGGAGAGGTCGGGAGAAGTCACGGAAGCGTCCAATCAAGCGCTGCGCTCGGCCCGGCCGGGCGCGCGCCGATCAGGCGGCGCGACCGTTCCGGGGAGACGGGGAGGGGAAGGAAGGCGGGGGCGGCCGGCATGCGGGCGTTCAGCTCGCCTCGGCCAACCGCGTCAGCGGCTGAACCTTGCCGCGATCTTCGAAATCGGCGAGCCGGGTCGGGTAGTCGCCGGTGAAGCAGGCGTCGCAGAACTGCGGCGCGACATTGTCGCGCTGCGCTTCGCCGACGGCGCGATAAAGCCCGTCGATCGACAGGAAGGCCAGGCTGTCCGCCTTGATGAAATCGGCGATCTCCTGCACCGACATGTGCGAGGCGATCAGCTTCGCCTTTTCCGGCGTGTTGACGCCGTAGAAGCAGGAATCGGTCGTCGGCGGGCTGGCGATGCGCATATGCACTTCCGCCGCGCCGGCATCGCGCACCATCTGCACGATCTTCATCGAGGTGGTGCCGCGCACGATCGAATCGTCGACCAGCACGACGCGCTTGCCGGCGATCACGCCCATATTGGCGTTGTGCTTGAGCTTGACGCCCATGTGGCGGATGGCGTCCGTCGGCTCGATGAAGGTGCGGCCGACATAGTGGTTGCGGATGATGCCGAGATCGAACGGGATGCCGGCCGCCTCGGCATAGCCGATTGCCGCCGGCACGCCGGAATCCGGCACCGGCACGATGACGTCGGCGTCGACGCCGCTCTCGCGCGCCAGTTCGGCGCCGATGCGCTTGCGCACCTCGTAGACGCCGCGGCCGTCGACCGAGGAATCCGGCCGGGCGAAATAGACATATTCGAACATGCAGAAGCGCGAGCGCTGGCGCTCGAACGGGAAGAAGCTCTCGATGCCCTCATCGGTGATGATGACGACTTCGCCCGGCGCGATGTCGCGCACGAAGCTGGCGCCGATGATGTCGAGCGCGCAGGTCTCGGAAGCGAGGATGTGGGCGTCGTCCAGCTTGCCGAGCACGAGTGGGCGCACGCCGAGCGGATCGCGGCAGCCCATCATCTTCTTCTCGGAGAGCGCGACCAGCGAATAGGCGCCCTCGATGCGGCGGATCGCGTCGATGAAGCGGTCGAGAAGCTGGCCGTGGATCGAGGTGGCGATCAGGTGGATGATCGTCTCGGTGTCAGAGGTCGACTGGAACAGCGAGCCGCGGCGCTGCAATTCGCGCTTCAGCGTCATCGCGTTGGTGAGGTTGCCGTTATGCGCGACGGCGAAGCCGCCGCCGGCGAATTCTGCATACATCGGCTGAACGTTGCGCAGGCCGACGCCGCCGGTCGTGGCGTAGCGGTTATGGCCGATGGCGCGTCGGCCGGGCAGACGGTCGATCACTGCCTTGCGGGTGAAATTGTCGCCGACGAGGCCCATGTGGCGCTCGATCGAGAACTGTCGCCCGTCATGGGCGGCGATGCCGGCGGCTTCCTGGCCGCGATGCTGGAGCGCATGCAGGCCGAGCGCGGTCAGCGCTGCGGCGTCGTCATGCCCGAAAACGCCGAAAACGCCACACTCCTCGCGAAGGTGGTCGTCGTCGGCCGAAGCTGGCAGCATCGAAAAATCGTCCATATCCGGTCCTTTTAACCTGATGAGCGATCCGTGGCGATCGCGTCAGGGAAGTGGTGCGTCCCCGGGTCAGTCCGGCGCTGGGGTCTGGTCCGGCTCTTCGGCCGGTGCCTCGCCATTGTTGTCGAACAGGTTGTCGAGGCCCTTGCGTTCCTGCGTTCCATAGCTGCTGCCGGGCTGCGCGTCCGGCTGCTGCTGCGCGTCCGGCTGCGCAGGGGCGGCGTCGGGCGCGTCGTCGGCCGGTGCGTCCGCCGGCGGCGCGGTGTTTTCCTCGCCCTTGCCGTGCAGACGATCCTGGATCGTCTTTTCGATGTCCTCCGGCAGCGCTGCGACGAGCTTGTCCGCGAGTGACTTCAAGATAGGGGCGCTTTGCGCGTTCGCAACCCATGCCGGCTGGCGATCCGACAGGATCCAGGACAGGAAGGCGAAGGCGATGACGACGAGCAGAAGGCCGCGCGCGACACCGAAGAAGAAGCCGAGGATGCGGTCGATCAGGCCGACGCGGCTGTCGATGACGAAATCCGAGATCTTCATCGCGATGTAGCTGGCGACGATCAGGGCGATGAAGAAGATGCCGGCCGCCGTCGCGATGATCGCCACGTTCTTGTTGGCGATGTAAGGCTCCACGAAGGGCAGCAGCGATTTGTAGAAGAAGAAGGCCGCGGCGGCCGCCAGCGCCCAGGAGGCGACGGACAGCACTTCCCGGACGAAGCCGCGCACCATGGCGAGCATCGCCGAGACCAGAATGACGACAAAGACCACACCGTCGAGAATCGTGACCGGCATTCCTTCGATGACCCCTTGCCCCGCGCCGCAGAAGGTTGCGGTTTAGCCCGTCGCTCTCACGAATCCAATGCCTCATCGGCCACAGTCGACCGCCGTCGCGCCGCAGGGTCCGGCACCGCCCGCTGCTGCGGACGCGTCCCCGAGGCCGCGATCATGGCGACGAGGCCGGCCAACTGGTCGATCCCCTGCAGTCCGGGACCGAGATTGGCTTCCTTGTCGATCGATGCGACCGGCAGGACAGCCCGGGCGAAACCAAGCTTTTGCGCCTCTTTCAGGCGCTGCGCAGCGTGGCCGACCGGCCTGACGGCTCCCGAAAGGCTGACTTCGCCGAAATAGACGCAATCCGCCGGCAGGGCAATACCGGAGAGCGAGGAGACGAGTGCGGAAGCGACCGCGAGATCCGCAGCCGGCTCCGTAATTTTCAGCCCGCCGGCCACCGCCAGGTAGACGTCGTTGGAGCCGAGCTTCACGCCGCAATGCGATTCGAGCACGGCGATCACCATGGCGAGGCGGCCGGAGTCCCAGCCGACCACGGCGCGGCGCGGCGTGCCGAGCAGCGACGGGGCCACGAGGGCCTGTATCTCGACCAGCACCGGGCGCGAGCCCTCCATGCCGGCGAAAACGGCGGCGCCCGGCGAGGCGGCGTTGCGCTCGCCGAGGAAAAGCTCAGACGGATTGGGCACTTCGCGCAATCCGCTGCCGGTCATTTCGAACACGCCGATTTCGTCGGTGGCGCCGAAGCGGTTCTTCACCGCGCGCAGGATGCGGAACTGCTTGCCGCCTTCGCCCTCGAAATAGAGTACCGCGTCCACCATGTGCTCGACGACGCGGGGGCCGGCGATCTGGCCGTCCTTGGTGACATGGCCGACGAGCACCAGCGTCGCGCCGGAGTTCTTGGCGTAGCGGATCATCGCCTGCGCCGCGGCGCGCACCTGCGTCACCGTGCCCGGTGCGGATTCCGCCGTTTCGGTCCAGAGCGTCTGGATCGAGTCGAGGATGACGAGGGCAGGGACGGGGCCTGCCTGCAGCGTGGCGAGGATGTCCTCGACGCTGGTTTCGGCCGCGAGCGCCACCGGCGTGTGGGCGACGCCCATGCGCTCGGCCCGGAGCCGCACCTGTGCGATCGCCTCTTCGCCGGAGATGTAGACGACGCGTTCGCCCTTCGAGGCGAGCGCTGCGGACGCCTGCAGCAGCAGCGTCGACTTGCCGATGCCGGGATCGCCACCGACCAGCAGCGCCGAGCCGCGGACGAAGCCGCCGCCGGTGACGCGGTCGAGTTCGGCGATGCCCGAGGCGATGCGCGGCGGCTGCGTGCTGCCGCCGGAGAGTGCCTGCAGCTCGACGATGCGGCCGCGCTTGACCGGGCCCTTGGCGGGGCCGCCGCCGATGCCGCCCGAGGCGCTTTCCTCGACCATCGTGTTCCATTCGCCGCAGGCTTCGCAGCGGCCCTGCCAGCGCGGGCTGACGGCGCCGCAGTTCTGGCAGATGAACTGGATTTTCGCGCGCGCCATCAGAGGGCTCCCCGATAGTGCCTGGCATAGCGGCCGCCGAGGCTGGTCAGGAGTTCGTAGCTGATGGTGCGGGCGGCTGTCGCCACCTCTGCGACCGGCATGTTCGGGCCGAACAGCTCGACCCAGTCGCCGCGCCGCGCCGCCGGGATGTCGGTTACGTCGATCGCCATCAGGTCCATCGAGATGCGCCCGACCAGCGGCGCGCGGTGGCCGTGCAG
The DNA here is from genome assembly GCF_026343855.1 of Kaistia nematophila. Lineage (NCBI taxonomy): Bacteria > Pseudomonadati > Pseudomonadota > Alphaproteobacteria > Hyphomicrobiales > Kaistiaceae > Kaistia > Kaistia nematophila. The sequence goes on from NZ_JAPKNK010000006.1 coordinate 85,561, forward strand.
GACCACGCTGGCGCCCGGATGCCCGTCGGTGGCGCCGGCGCTGCGGTGGTAGCCGTCGGCATAGCCGGTCGAGAGGATGGCGATGCGGCAGGCTCGAGTCAGCGTCTGCGCCGCGCCATAGCCGACCGTCTCGCCGGCCGGCACGTCGCGGATCTGGATGATGCGGGCCTCGGCGGTGACGACCGTCTCCAGCGGCGGCTCGCCTTCGATATAGGGGCCGCCATAGAGGCCGATGCCGGGGCGGACCAGATTGAAATGATAGTCGTGGCCGAGCGCGATTCCGGCCGTATTGGCGAGCGAGACCGGCAGGCCGGGAAAGAGGGCGCGGACGTCCTGCATCGTGGCCAGCTGGCGCGCGTTGAGCGGATGCGCCGGCGTGTCGCCGCAGGCGAGATGGCTCATCACCAGCGTCAGTCCCAGCCGCTCGGTGAGGCCGCGATCGGACGCGAGCTCCAGCGCTTCGGCGAAGGTGACGCCGAGGCGGTTCATGCCGGTGTCGACATGCAGCGCGGCCTGGCCCTGGCCGCCGGCGGCGCGATAGGCGGACCACTCCCGCAATTCGTCGAGCGAGCCGATCACCGGGCGGATATTGCCGGCTTCATGGGCGGCGGCGACGCCGCTCGCGAGACCGTTCAGCACATAGATGGTCGCTTCCGGCGCGACGGCGCGCACCTGAAATCCCTCTTCTGGCAGGGCGACGAAAAAGGTGCGACATCCGGCGCGGGAAAGGGCCCTTGCGGCCGGTTCCGCGCCGATGCCGTAGGCGTTGCCCTTCACGGCGGCGGCCGTCTCCGCCGTGCCGGCCTGCGCCGCCAGCGCCTGCCAGTTGCGGGCGAGCGCGCCGAGATCGATCGTCAGCCGGTTGCCGGTGGTGGCCGGCGTCTGGACGGGAGTGGGATCCGATTGTTCCATCAAGCGAGGGTACGCGATTCGGGGCCGCCAGCGCGGCGAGCATGGAGCAGGAATTTGCAGCCGTTGGTCTCTGCCATTTTCGCGGCGATCTCAAGGCCAATCCGCATGCTGGCGCAACGCGGTAGCGCATCGTGACGGCGGCGGGCGCGGCGCGGCGCAGCCTCGGAGCCGTGGCCCTGGTGGTGCGCGACTATGATGAGGCCATCGCCTGGTATCGCGACAGGCTTGGCTTCGTCTGCGTCGAGGATACGCCGCTAGGCGACGGCAAGCGCTGGGTGCTGATGGCGACCAATCCCCCGGCCGAGACGCGGATCCTGCTCGCCAGGGCGCGCGACAAGGCGCAGGAACGCGCCATCGGAAGCCAGTCCGGCGGGCGCGTGTTCCTGTTTCTCCATACGGACGATTTCCAGCGCGACTTTGCCGCCTTCCGGGCGCATGGCGTCCGCTTCCTCGAAGCGCCACGGGACGAGGCCTATGGCACCGTCGCCGTGTTCGAGGACCTCTACGGCAACAAGTGGGACCTGCTGCAGCAGAAGCCGTGACGGGTAGCGCTACTCGTAGGATTCGGGCAGGTGGTCGCGCTTGGCGAGGTTGGAGAAGCGGGTGATCTCCGCCTCGAACTGCAGCGGCACCGTGCCGGTCGGGCCGTGGCGCTGCTTGCCGATGATGACTTCGGCGACGCCGGCGACTTGTTCCATCTCGGCCTGCCACTTGAAGAATTCTTCGGTGCCTTCCTTCGGCATCTTTCCCTTCAGGTAATATTCGTCGCGATAGACGAACATCACCACGTCGGCGTCCTGCTCGATCGAGCCGGATTCACGCAGATCCGCGAGCTGCGGCCGCTTGTCCTCGCGCGCTTCCACCTGACGCGAGAGCTGCGACAGCGCGATCACCGGCACGGCGAGCTCCTTGGCGAGCGCCTTCAGGCCGGTGGTGATTTCGGTGATTTCCTGCACGCGGTTGGCCTGGCCCTTGCCGGAGCCCTGCAGCAGCTGGAGGTAGTCGATGATCAGCAGGTCGAGGCCGCGCTGGCGTTTCAGGCGGCGGGCGCGGGCGGTCAGCTGCGCGATCGAGATGCCACCCGTCTGGTCGATGTAGAGCGGGATACGCGCCATTTCGCGCGAGGCTTCCACCACCTTGGCGAACTGGCGCTCGTCGAGCGAGCCGCGGCGGATATGCGAGGATGAGACGCCGGACTGTTCGGCGACGATACGCGTCGCCAGCTGTTCGGCCGACATTTCGAGCGAGAAGAAGCCGACGATGCCGCCATTGACCGATTTGGTCGAACCGTCGGGCTGAACCTCGCCGCGATAGGCCTTGGCGATGTTGAAGGCGATGTTGGTGACGAGCGAGGTCTTGCCCATGGCCGGGCGGCCGGCGAGCACGATCAAGTCGGACGGCTGCAGGCCGCCCATCTGGCGGTCGAGATCGTCAAGGCCGGTCGAGATGCCGGAGAGATGGCCGTCGCGCTGGTAAGCGGCGCTGGCCATGTCGATGGCGGCTTTGAGCGCGTCCTCGAACGACTGGAAGCCGCCGTCGTTGCGGCCGGTTTCGGCCAGCGCGAACAGGCGTCGTTCGGCATCCTCGATCTGAGCCTTGGGTGGCATGTCGATCGGGGCGTCGAAGGCGATGTTGACGACGTCCTCGCCGATGCCGATCAGCGCGCGACGAAGCGCCAGATCATAGATCGAGCGGCCATAGTCCTCGGCGTTGATGATGGTCGTCGCCTCGGCGGCGAGGCGTGCGAGATACTGCGCCGGGTTCAGTTCGCCGATGGCGAGGTCGGCCGGCAGGAAGCTCTTCAGCGTGACCGGGTTGGCGATCTTGTTCTGGCGGATGATCTGCGCGATGAGCTCGTACACCTGCCGGTGCACCGGTTCGTAGAAATGAACCGGTTCGAGGAAGTCGGAGACGCGATAGAACGCCTCGTTGTTGACGAGGATGGCGCCCAGGAGCGCCTGCTCGGCCTCGATGTTTTGCGGCGGCTGCCGATAGAATTCGGCAGATTGCGGCGTCACGGCAAGCGCTGGAACGTTCATGGTCGATTGGCTCTCAGATCCCTTGATCCCAGTTAAGGACAGGAGCGGTCGCGAGGCCAATGCTCGCTGGGTTATTGCCCGTTATCCATAGGCTAACGCCAACGCTGCCGCGAAAGCGGCGTTTGCCGCTTGTGCGAAGCGTTTCGGTGACAGTTTCGTGAAGGATGCCCGATTCGCGCCGCCCGTCGAGGCATTTCCCCGTTTCTGGAATCGGGGAAATGTCTCGACGTGCTGGCGGTCGCGTGGGTCTGGTGAGGATGGGCCGGCGTGTCCCGAAGGACCTAGCCGCCGCCGGCGATCTTCAGCGACGGCCGTTGTCCGGCATGGTCGCGCAGCCGCAGGGCTTCCTCGGCCTGCCAGATATAGTCGCGCGTGAGCGGCAGGGCGTTCTGGTCGCGGACGATCTGGATCTGGAAGATCATCATGTCCTGGTAGCGGAAGGCGGTCTCGGAGGCGGCGAGGTAGAACTCCCACATCCGGCAGAACGCCTCGTCATAGAGGGCCACCGCCTCGGCGCGGCGGGCGAGGAACCGTTCGCGCCAGGCCTTCAGCGTCTCGGCATAGTGCAGCCGCAGGATCTCGACGTCGGTTACCTTCAGCCCCGCCTTCTCGATCGCCGGAAACACCTCCGAGAGCGCCGGGATGTAACCGCCCGGGAAGATGTATTTCTGGATCCAGGAATTGGTCTCGCCAGGCAGGTCGAAGCGGCCGATCGCGTGCAGCACCATCACGCCGTCCTCGGTCAGCAGCTCGCGCGCCTTGTCGAAATATTCCTGGAAATGCCCGACGCCGACATGCTCGAACATGCCGACCGAGATGATGCGGTCGAACTGCGTCTTGAGCGCCCGGTAGTCCTGCAGCTTGAATCGGGTCCGGTCGGCGAGGTTCAGCGCCGCCGCGCGGGCGTTCGACACCTTGTGCTGCTCTTCCGAGAGCGTGACGCCGGTGACGTCGACATCGGCATGAGTGGCCAGGTAGAGGCCGAGGCCGCCCCAGCCGGAGCCGATGTCGAGGATCTTTTGGCCCGGTGCGAGCGCCAGCTTGGCCGCGAGATGCCGCTTCTTGGCGATCTGCGCTTCCTCGAGGCTGGTGTCGGGCGTCTCGAAATAGGCGCAGGAATATTGCTGGTCGCTGTCGAGGAACAGCGAATACAGCCTGCCATCGAGATCGTAGTGATGGGCGACGTTCTGGCGCGAGCGGAATGGCGTGTTCCACTGGCGCAGGCGGCGGGTCATCACGCGCAGTCGGTAGATGGCGCGCATCCACCAGGACCGGCCGCCGCTACCGACATTCTGCAGCACTACTTCGAGGAAGTCGTAGATCGAGCCCTGCTCGACGACGAAGCTGCCATCCATGAAGGTCTCGCCGAGCTTCAGCTCGGGATTGCTGAGTACGGCCCGTTCTGCCGCCGCTGTCGTGAAGCGGACGCGGACGGGTATGCCGCTGCCGTCACCGAAGCGGTGACGCTTTCCCTTGGCATCGATAATTTCAAGCGATCCACGCTTCAGAACGCCTGACAGATAGTTGATGAGCAACCGGTTCATTGTGATCCGCTGCCCCCTCCCTGAATGTCTTGGTTTACCAAGGCAGGTTGCGACAAGGCGGTCGGTGACGTCCGGCCGTCACAGGGATGGTAGCCCTGATTTTGCCGCAATTTCAAGCGGGTACGCGCTAAGCCGATTTCGTAGCGTCTGCCAAAGAAAAAGGGCGCCGCGGAAACCGCGGCGCCCTCCCAGAAAATAAGGCTCCCTTCAGGTGAAGGGCGCTTCTTAGATCTCTTCGTCGTCGACGCCGGCGAAGCCTTCGCCCTCCGGCAGCGGCTCCAGCTCGAAGTCGTCCTGGACGGTCGAGAGGTCTTCACCCTGCGACTGGCGAGTCGCTTCGTCGACGCTGCGGGCGACGTTCAGGGTGACGGTGGCCTCGACTTCCGGGTGCAGGGCGATGACGACGTTGTGCAGGCCGATCGACTTGATCGGAACCTCGAGCACGACCTGGCTGCGGGCGACCGAGAAGCCGGCCTCGCTGACCAGGTCGGCCACGTCGCGGCTCGAAACCGAACCGTAGAGCTGGCCGGTCTCGCCGGCCTGGCGGACGACGATGAACGACTGGCCGTTGAGGGCCTCGGCGACCTTCTCGGCGTCGCTCTTGCGCTCGAGGTTGCGGGCCTCGAGGTAGACCTTCTCGGCCTCGAAGCGCTTCTTGTTGGCTTCGTTGGCGCGCAGCGCCTTGCCCTGCGGCAGCAGGTAGTTGCGGGCGTAGCCGTCCTTGACGTGAACGATCTCGCCCATCTGGCCGAGCTTGGCGACGCGCTCCAGCAGAATGACGTCCATGATGTGACTCCTTTGGTCTTGAATTCGAAACGTGACTTACGAGATGCCGGACCGCGCCGCGAAACGGCGCGCCCGGAATTGGAGGGCGGTGTCGGCAAGTCCGACCACGGCCATGATGCCGAGCGGCAGCAGGAAGAAGCTGAGGGCATAGACGAGGAAGAGCAGCAGCGGCCGCGCCGCCTTGCCGTTGAGCATGGCGTGCAGCAGGCCGAAGCCGGTCAGCGCGAAGGCGAAGCCCATGGCGCCCGCGAAGGCGCCCGCGATCTGGCCGGGGACGCCCGGCAGCAGGCTGACGATGAAGGCGAGGCCGAAGAACAGCGCCGCCGACTGGGGCAGCACGACGGCCCAGAGCGGCGTCCATTCGCGCGCGAGCAGGCCCGACATGCGGGCGATCCGGGCGCCAAGCCAGGTGGCAAGCACGAGGATACCCAGCGTCAGGCTGGCGGAGGTGAACGGCATCAGCGCGATGTTGAAGCGGACGAGCGGCTCGATCTCCGCCTCGGTCGGCGCCATGCCATCGGCCGAGGACTGCGCCAGCCAGTCCTTGAGTACGCTCACCGTCTGGCTGACCAGCGCCTCGGGGTTGTAGCCGAGCAGGAAGCCGGTAACGACGACGGCGGCGCCGGTGACGAGGGCGGCGCGGACGAGCACGTTGTCGAGCGGGAACCACTGGCGACCACCGGGCACGGCGTCGTCGGGCCGCGACAGGCCGACGAGATGCGCTGCCCAGGCGACGGGCGCCGCGAACAGGATGAAATAGAGGCCGCCGGCGAGGTGGCCGATGGCGAGGCCGATCATCGCCGAGGCGACGGCGGCGGCCGCGGCGGCGGAATACGTGCCGAATCCGAGCCCGGCAATGGCGATCGGCAGCGGCGACAGGATGAAGAGGGGGAGGGCGAGGGCGGTCCCGCTGACGAGCCCGGCGAACAGCAACGCTGCCGCAAGGCCGGCTCCAAGGCCAATAAGGATGTTCCGCATCGACATGATATCTCGCTGTCCCGCTTCGAGAGCGGTTAGAGGCAGGTCACGGGAAGCCCGGCCATACCCCAACCAAGTCTTGCCATTCAGGCACTGAAATCGTCAGCCCCGAAGGGCGGTGCCGGACCGGCGGCGGGCGTCGGTCCGGCGAATCGGGTCGCGCGTCGCTGGAGACCTGGGTCTCCGGCGACCGGCGTCTTACTTGATCACGTAGGGGATCAGGCCGAGGAAGCGGGCGCGCTTGATCGCCTGGGCGAGCTCGCGCTGCTTCTTGGCCGAAACGGCCGTGATGCGGGACGGAACGATCTTGCCGCGCTCGGAGATGTAGCGCTGCAGGAGACGGATGTCCTTGTAGTCGATCTTCGGCGCATTCGGGCCCGAGAACGGGCAGGTCTTGCGGCGACGGAAGAACGGACGGCGCTGGCCGCCGCTGGACGCGCTGGTGGTGCCGATCTCAGCCATTATTCAGCCGCTCCTTCAGAATCTTCCGAGCGCGGACGACGCTCGCCACGGAAACCGCCGCCGGCGCCACCGCCGAAGCCGCCACGCGGACGGTCGCCACGGTCGCCGAAGCGGCCGCCACGGTCGCCATCGTCACGATCGCGCTTCTGCAGCATCGCGGACTGGCCTTCCTCGTGCTCCTCGACCTTGAGGGTCAGGATGCGGAGGATGTCTTCGTTCATGCGCTGCTGGCGCTCGAGCTCGGCCACTGCGGCGGCCGGGGCGTCGATGTTGATCAGCGTGTAGTGCGCCTTGCGGTTCTTGCGAATCCGGAATGCGACCGACTTCAGGCCCCACTGCTCGATCTTGCCGACCGTGCCGCCATTGGCCTCGATGAGGCCCTTGAACTGCTCGGTAAGTGCTTCGACCTGCTGTGCGGACACGTCCTGTCGCGACAGAAATACGTGCTCATAAAGCGGCATGATTGCCCTTCCTTTTCGTTTCCCGGCGCCAAGCCTCACCGAAGCCTTCGAGAAAGGCTGATCGGTACGAACTTCGAGAGCGGAGACACGGGAAGACGGGATCTCTGATCCCTGCGGCTCGCGCCGCCTTCCGTTCAACCCCCGGCCGGGTGTCGTTACGACGGGCGGTGCATATACGGGAATGGCCGAGAAGGCAAGGCGTGGCGCGATTCTTTGGATCGCCGCCTGTGGGGGCCGGACGGATTATTCGGCCGAACAGGAGTTGGTGCACTGGCTCGTAGAAAGAAAGCCCCTCACCCAACCCTCTCCCGCTCGCGGGAGAGGGCCAAGGGCAGCGCTTGTTCCAATATACAGCCGAGCCGACTGGCACCGGCTTGCTCCCTCTCCCGGCACGGGAGAGGGTTGGGGTGAGGGGCTTACTCCCTCTCCTGCGAGCGGGAGAGGGGTGGGGTGAGGGCCCTACTTCCCGCCAATCCCGTTCAGCTCGGCCAGCGCGTCGTCCGGCAAAACGAGATCGGCGACGGCGAGGTTTTCCTTGAGGTGACCGACCGACGAGGTGCCGGGAATGAGCAGGATGTTCGGCGAGCGCTGCAGCAGCCAGGCGAGGGCAACCTGCATCGGCGTGGCGCCGAGACGCGTGGCGACGTCGTTCAGCGTCGCGGATTGTAGCGGGCTGAAGCCGCCGAGCGGGAAGAAGGGCACATAGGCGATGCCGTCGCGGGCGAGGTCGTCGATCAGCGCGTCGTCGGCCCGGTGCGCCAGATTGTACTGGTTCTGCACGCAGACGATGTCGGTGATCTTTCGCCCTTCGGCAATTTGCGTCGGCGTCACGTTGCTGAGGCCGATATGGCGGACGAGGCCCTGGCGCTGCAAATCGGCCAGCACCGTCAGCGTCGGCTCGATCGAGCCTTCGGCCGGGCCGTGCGTGTCGAACATGATGCGCAGGTTGACCACTTCCAGCACGTCGAGGCCGAGATTGCGGAGATTGTCATGCACCGCCGCCGTCAGCTCTTCCGGCGCGTAGGCCGGCAGCCACGACGCGTCGGCGCCGCGCCTTGCGCCGATCTTGGTCACCAGCACGAGATCGTCGGGATAGGGGTGGAGAGCCTCGCGGATCAGCTTGTTGGTGACGTGCGGGCCGTAATAGTCGCAGGTGTCGATATGGTCGACGCCCTGCGCCAGCGCCTCGCGCAGCACGGCGATCGCGGCGTCATGATCCCTGGGCGGGCCGAACACGCCGGGGCCGGCGAGCTGCATCGCGCCATAGCCGAGCCGCTTCACGCTGCGGTCGCCGAGCCTGTAGGTGCCGGCCGTGTCGATCGTCGTTGTCGTCATGGTGTTTCTCCTTTGCGGTGGCATGGAGATAGACCCTGCCGGGCTCTGCGATAATCGCGTACAATCAGCACGAGCTGTACGGAATTTCGAACAATGACCATCGATCTCGGGGATCTCAACGCCTTCGTGGCCGTGGCGCGGGCGCAGGGCTTTCGCGAGGCGGCGCGGGTGGGCGGCGGCAGCGCCTCCGCGATGAGCGAGGCCGTGCGCCGAGTCGAAGCGCAGCTTGGCGTCCGGCTCTTCAACCGCACGACAAGAAGTGTCGTCCTGACAGAGGCCGGCCGGGGCCTGCTGGAACGGCTCGGCCCGGCGCTGACCGAGGTCGAGGCGGCGCTCGATGTCGTCAACGGCTTTCGCGACCGGCCGGCCGGAACGCTGCGCCTGAACGTGCCGATCAGCGCGGTGCGGCTGGTGCTCGGCAGCATCGTGCCCGCCTTTCTCGCCGCCTATCCGGAGATCCGGCTGGAGGTCATCGCCGAGGACAGCTTCGTCGACGTTCTCGCCGCCGGCTGCGACGCCGGCATACGTTACGACGAAAGCCTCGAGCAGGACATGATCGCCGTGCCGATCGGGCCGCGCACGCAGCGCTTCGCAGCCGCCGCCGCGCCGTCCTATCTCGACCGCCATGGCCGCCCGGACCATCCGCGCGCGCTTGCCGACCATGCGTGCCTGCGCTTCCGCTTCTCGAGCGGCGCCATGCCGGTGTGGGAGTTCGAGCGCGATGGCGAGGCGGTCCGGGTCGAGACGGGTGGGCCGCTGGTTGTCCAGGCGGGGTCCGCGACCGACCTCGCCGTCCAGGCGGCGATCGCGGGAACGGGTATCGTCTATCTGTTCGAGGATTGGCTGCGGCCGCATATTGAAAGCGGTGCGCTGGAGCCGGTGCTGGAGGACTGGTGGCCGCGCTTCTCGGGACCGTTTCTCTATTATCCCGGCCGGCGGCTGGTGCCCGCGCCGCTTCGTGCCTTCATCGATTTCATCCGGGCGAACCCTTGGCGGCCGTGATCGCCGGCCGCATGTTGTCCGCCGCTTCCTATGGCTGCCTTCACATGGGTGTCATGCGCAACTCTTAGGTCCGGATTGTCGACCGCCTTGGCGGTCTCCCCAATCCATGAGGTACCCGATGCGCAAGATGTTGCTCGCCCTGGCTGCGACGACCATGCTCGCCGGCGCGGCCCAGGCCGCGACCGTCTATCCGCTCGACCGCGCGACGATTCTGGCCGGCTCGCCCTTCGACTTCAAGGTCGAGTTCAATGAGACGGTCAAGCCCGAGGACGTCAAGATCACCGTCAACGGCCAGGACTACAAGACGGTCTTCGGCACCGAGGCGACGTTCACCGAGACCGAACTCGGCAAGGACGACAAGAAGCTCGGCTCGGCCGTCATCCTGCGCAAACTCGTGCTCGCCACGCCGGGCACCTACACGGTCGAGGCCTCGGCCGGCGGCGAGACCAAGTCGGTCACCTGGGACGTTTACGGCACCGCCGCCCAGCCCAAGGCCAAGAACGTCATCTTCCTGCTCGGGGACGGCCTCTCGGTCGCGCACCGCACCGCTGCGCGGATCATGTCCAAGGGCATGACCGAGGGTAAGGCGGACGGCCGCCTCAACATGGACGACCTCGACCACATGGCCTTCATCGGCACCTCGTCGACCGAAGCCATCGCCACCGACAGCGCCAACACCATGTCGGCCTACATGACCGGCCACAAGACGGCCGTGAACGCCCTCGGCGTCTATGCCGACCGTACCCCGGCCTCGATGGACGACCCGAAGGTCGAGACGCTGGGCGAGGCGCTCCGCCGCCAGACCAAGAAGTCGATCGGCATCGTCACCACCTCCGAACTGCAGGACGCGACCCCGGCCGCCGTCGTCGCCCACACCCGCAAGCGCGCCGACAAGGCCGAGATCACCGGCATGATGTTCGACGTCCAGCCGGATGTCGTGCTCGGCGGCGGCTCCGCCTACTTCCTCGGCAAGGAGACCCCCGGCTCCAAGCGCAAGGACGACAAGGACTACATCAAGCAGTTCCAGGATGCCGGCTACACGCTCGCCACCGACAAGGCCGAGCTCGAGAAGGCAGCCGGCACCAATACCGGCAAGATCCTCGGCCTGTTCCACACCGGCAACATGGACACCGTGCTCGACCGTGAGTTCCTGAAGAAGGGCACGGTCTCGAAGTTCCCGAACCAGCCCGGCCTCGTCGAAATGACGGAAACCGCGCTGGCGCAGCTCTCGAAGAACCCCGAGGGCTTCTTCCTGATGATCGAGGGCGCGAACATCGACAAGATGTCCCATCCGCTCGACTGGGACCGCGCCGTCGTCGAGACGATCGAGTTCGACAAGGCGGTCGGCGTGGCGCGCGCCTTCGCCGAGAAGAACCCGGACACGCTGATTGTCGTCACCGGCGATCACACGCATGGCGTCTCGATCATCGGCACCGTCGATGACGACAAGGCCGGCCCGGAAATGCGCGAAAAGGTCGGCACCTATGCCGACGCCGGTTTCCCGAACTACACGGACGAGAACAAGGACGGCTACCCGGACAAGATCGACGTCAGCCGTCGCCTGTTCCTCGCCGCCAACAACGGCCCGGACCACTACGAGACCTTCCGTCCGAAGCTCGATGGCCCGTTCGTGCCGGCCGTGCAGAACGAGAAGAAGGAATATGTCGCGAACGAAGCCTACAAGGACGTTCCCGGCGCCGTCTTCGTTCAGGGCAATATTCCGAAGGAAGGCGACTCGGGCGTCCATGCCGTTGACGACGTCGTGCTCCAGTCGGCTGGTCCCGGCGCGGAAGGCTTCAAGGGCTACATGGAGCAGAGCGACGTTTACCGCGTGATCGTCGACGCCCTGGCGCTGGCGCCCGCCAAGCAATAATCCGCGGGCCACTGGCCGCATCCTGAAAGACAGGCTTCGGGCGCAAGCGCCCGAGGCCGCTTCCTTTTGAGGAGAGACCGATGCCGTTGGTTCGGATTTCGCGGCGCGATGCGCTGCTCGGAGGCCTTGCCGCGCTGGCGGCCCCCGTGATCCCGGCGCGTCCCGCGCTTGCCGCCCTGCCGGCACTGACCTTCGACGAGCTCTACGGCTCGGTCGGCGTGCTCGGCCTCACCTTCTCCGACAAGGTCAAGCAACTGGCGGGGAAGACCGTGACGATGCGCGGCTTCATGGCGCCGCCGCTGAAGGCTGAAGCCGCCTTCTTCGTCCTGACCGAAATCCCGATGTCGCTCTGCCCGTTCTGCTCGTCGGATGCCGACTGGCCGGACAACATCATCGTCGTCTATCTCGGCGAGAAGCAGACCTTCGTCCAGCCGAACGCGGTCATCGAGGTGAAGGGCATTCTCGAATACGGCTCGTGGACGGATCCAGAGACCGGCTTCGTCAGCCTGCTGCGCCTGCGCGACGCCAGTTTCGGGCTCGTCTAGATCCATGCTCGGCCTGCATATCGAACGGCTTTCGGTCTCCTTCCCCGGTCTGCCGGCGCCCGTGCTGGAGATCCCGGAACTCGACATCGCCCCCGGCGCGCGCGTCGCCGTCACCGGCCCTTCCGGCTCGGGAAAGAGCACGCTGGTCCATATCGTCACCGGGCTGGAACGCTCGAAGCAGGGCGTCGTGCGCTGGCGCGATACCGACATTGGCCGCCTCTCCGAAGGCGCGCGCGATGGCTGGCGGGCTGAGAATGTCGGCCTCGTCATGCAGGATTTTCACCTCTTCCCCGGTCTCTCGGCGCTGGAGAACGTGCTGCTGCCGGTCAGGCTGCGCATGCGCGGCGTCGGCGCCCATCTCGGTCGGGCGCGCGAACTGCTCGCCCGTGTCGGGCTGCGCCGGCCCGACCAGGCGATCACCACCATGTCGCGGGGCGAGATGCAGCGTGTCGCCGTTGCCCGCGCGCTGCTGCGCAGGCCGGGCGTCATCGTCGCGGACGAGCCGACCGCGAGCCTCGATGCCGAGAGCGGCGCCGTCGTCGCCGAATTGCTGCTCGAACTGGCGCGCGAGGAGGGGGCGACGCTCCTTGTCGTCTCGCACGACCCGCGTCTGGTCGAACGGATGGATCGAGCCATCCGCCTCGTCGCGGGCCGCATCGCTGCCGAGCCTGCCGGAGACCTCGCAGCCGCCGCCGGAGGCCTGGCCCCATGATTCGCTTCGTCTTCGCCGATCTCCGCCGCCTTTGGGCCGGTTCGCTGGTGGTCGTGCTGCTTGTGGCGCTGGCAACGGCGCTTGGTGTCGCCGTGACCTTGCAGGAGCGTGCGCTGCGCCTCGGCAGCGCCCGGGCGGCTGACAAGTTCGATCTGGTCGTCGGCGCTGCCGGCAGCGAGACGCAGCTTGTCCTTTCCTCGATCTTCCTGCAGGCGGCGCCGCTGCCGCTGGTGCCCGGCAAGGTGCTGCATGACCTCGCCGAGGATCCGCGCGTCAGCTGGGCGGCGCCGGTGGGCTTCGGCGATTCCTTCGATGGCTACCCGATCGTCGGCACCACCGTCGGCTTGATCGATGGCGCCGGCGGCGGGTTGGCGGAAGGCCGCGCCTTCGCGGCGAAGCCCGAAGCCGTCATCGGTTCCGCCGTGCGGCTCAAGCTCGGCCAGGAGGTGAAGCCGATGCATGGCATGCCGGGTGAGGGCGGCCACACCCACGCCGAGATCGCCTATCGCGTCGTCGGCCGCATGTCGCCGACCGGCACGCCCTGGGACCGCGCCATCCTGGTGCCGATCGAGGCCGTCTGGGGCATCCATGGCATGGAGGCCGGGCACGATCATCAGGCGGCCGGGGCCGGCGGCGATCACGACCATGACCGGGATCACGCTCACGAGGCGGATGCGGGGGCGGCGCCGGAAGCGGAGCATGATCACACAGCGGAGCCCGGACACGCGCATGCCGAAGATCACGATCACGGCCACGACGAAGCCGGTCCGGCCGCGCTCGGCGGCCCGTGGAGCGAGACGACGCCCGGCGTGCCGGCGATCCTCGTCAAGCCGAAGACCTTCGCCGATGCCTACAAGCTGCGCGGCCAGTATCGCGCCGGCGCGACGCTGGCCGTTTTCCCCGGCGAGGTGCTGACCAATCTCTATGCCACGCTGGGCGACGCCAAGACGGTGCTGGGCGCCGTCGCGATCGGCGCGCAGGCGCTGGTGGCCGCCGCGATCGCTCTGGTCACGATCGTGCATGTTGGCCAGCGCCGCCGCCAGATCGGCGCGCTGCGGGCGCTCGGCGCACCACGTCTGGCGTTGTTCGGCATCGTCTGGTCGGAACTCTTCGCGCTCGTCGCGGGTGGCGTGCTGCTCGGCCTGGTGCTCGGCTATGGCGCGGCGCGTTTCCTGTCGGCGCTGTTCACGCGGCAGAACGGCGTCGTGCTGCCGGTGGGCTTCGCATGGGCCGATTGGGTTCTGGTGGCCTCGCTGCTGGCGGTCGCGGCGGTGCTGGCGGCGATCCCCGCCATCCTTGCCTATCGCCAGCCGGCGGCGTCGGCGCTGCGCGCTTGAGGCTCCCGCTCAGGTTGGCGAGACGACGTTCACGACGATCATCATGGCGATGCCGAGCGCCGTCACCAGAAGGCCGAGCATGAAGCGGTTCTTGGCGCGCTGGTAGATCGGGATTTCGAGCGAGTTGACCTCGAGCATCTCGGCCAGCGCCTTGATCTGCAGCGCGACGCCGATCGCCAGCGCGATGGCCTCGATGAAGTCGGTCGTCATCCAGGGCGAATCGTCGGTCGCCCATTGCACGGTGAAGCCGAGCGAGAAGCCGAGCACGATACCCATCGCCGTCAGCGAGCCGTTGCGGAAGGTCGAATCGATTCGGGGTGTCGGTTCGCGCGGGCTGCCCGGATCGGTGGTCATCGACACGTCCCTCCAGCGGGTGATGCGGCGACTGGCTTCCGGCCGGACGCCTGATGGTAGCCCGGGCGTCGCGGCGGTTGTGCCTGCCAGTTTTCTATCGCAATGGCGGCGGATTGGACATCACGTTGCCGCCAGCCGGTCGCGGCGGCGGGCAGGGCGATCGCGCTGGCCGCTTTCGGCCATGCAAAACATCGATTTTCGTGATGACAGCATCAATTTTTCCGCACTTTTCTTTCCAATCGACCGCGGCCATAGTGCTTTTCTTCGAAAAGACCTCCGGAATCGCCGCTTTTGGGCTCGCCCTTCCCCAGGTCATCTCAATCAAGGACTTCGGAAGTGAGCGAGAGCGCGCAAGCTTTGCCCGCATCGTCCGCCCGCGGCATCGCCGAGCGGACCTCCCTGGGCATTTTGGTGGCCATCAGCATTTCCCACATGCTGAACGATCTGATGCAGTCGGTGATTCCGGCGATCTACCCGATCCTGAAGACGGAGTTCGCGCTGAGCTTCGGCCAGATCGGCCTGATCCAGCTGGCGTTCCAGCTGACGGCATCGATTCTTCAGCCTGTGGTCGGCATCTATACGGACAAGCACCCGCAGCCCTTCTCGCTGGCGGTCGGCATGGGCGTGACGCTCTGCGGCCTGCTGATGGTGTCGATGGCCAACACCTATCCGATGCTGCTCGTCGCCGTGGCGCTGATCGGCATGGGCTCGTCGATCTTCCATCCCGAAGCCTCGCGCGTCGCCCGTATGGCGTCTGGCGGCCGGCACGGCTTCGCCCAGTCGCTGTTCCAGGTCGGCGGCAATTTCGGTTCGGCGATTGGCCCGCTGCTGGCGGCGGTCATCGTGCTCGCCCGCGGCCAGTCCAGCGTCGCCTGGTTCTCGCTCGTCGCGCTCGCCGGCGCGATGATCCTGACCCGCGTCGGCTTCTGGTATCGGGACCACCAGCGCGAGCGCAAGAAGGCCAATATCGCGCCGGTCGTGCAGACGCTCTCCCGCAAGGTGGTCGTCCGCTCGATCCTGATCCTCGCCGTGCTGATCTTCTCCAAGTTCTTCTACATGGCGGCGCTGACCAGCTACTACACCTTCTACCTGATCGAGACGTTCAACGTGTCGGTGAAGGATGCGCAGATCTACCTGTTCGTCTTCCTTGCTGCCGTCGCGGCCGGCACCATCGCCGGCGGCCCCATCGGCGACCGTTTCGGCCGCAAGTTCGTGATGTGGTTCTCGATCCTGGGCGTGCTGCCGTTCACGCTGCTGCTGCCGCACGCCAGCCTCGGCTGGACGATCGCGCTGTCCATCGTGATCGGCTTCATCCTGTCCTCGGCCTTCCCGGCGATCATCGTCTATGCGCAGGAGCTGGTGCCCGGAAAGGTCGGTCTCGTCTCCGGTCTGTTCTTCGGCTTCGCCTTCGGCATGGGCGGCATCGGCGCGGCAGCGCTCGGCGAACTCGCCGACTGGACCTCGATCACCTTCGTGTTCCAGATCTGCGCCTTCCTGCCGGTTCTCGGTCTGCTGACGGCCTTCCTGCCGAACATCCGCAAGCCGAGGCCCGCCTGACGCCACGATCCCGAGCCCGGCGGTGGACAAATCTTCGCCGCCGGATCTGGCCATCATCATGAAGACCCTTGCCGCCGCGACGTTCTTCCGTCGCGGCGGTCGTCGTTCGGGCAGGGCGTCGCAGTACCGTCCAGACGGCTCCGAAACGGACGTCCGGTCGGCCTCTCCGGCGGCAATAATCGGCCCGAGACTTGACTTTGCGGCCGTAACAGAGGATTAGCCGCCGCCGACACGCGATGATCATCGCGGCAACTTTTCGTGCGGGAACAGCCATGACGATCGCTCTCACATTTCCCGGCCAGGGCAGCCAGGCCGTCGGTATGGGCAAGGCGCTCGCCGACAACTTCGCCGAAGCACGCGCCGTTTTCGACGAAGTCGACGACGCGCTCGGCGAGAAGCTCTCGGCCGTCATCTGGGACGGCCCGATCGAGACGCTGACGCTCACCACCAATGCCCAGCCCGCCCTGATGGCGGTCAGCCTCGCCGCGCTCCGCGTGCTGGAGGCTAAGGGCTTCTCCGTTTCCAAGGCCGCCCATGTCGCCGGCCATTCGCTCGGCGAATATTCGGCGCTGGCCGCTGCCGGCAGCCTGTCGATCTCTGACGCGGCGCGCCTGCTGCGCATCCGCGGCACCGCCATGCAGCAGGCCGTTCCGGTCGGCGAGGGCGCCATGGCGGCGCTGCTCGGCCTCGATTTCGACGCCGCCAAGGCGGTTGCCGACGAGGCCGCCGAGGGGGATGTCTGCCAGGCCGCCAACGACAATGGCCCCGGTCAGGTCGTCATCTCCGGCGCCAAGGCCGCTGTCGAGCGCGCGCTCGAGATCGCCAAGGCCAAGGGCGCCAAGCGCGCGCTGCTGCTGCCGGTGAGCGCGCCGTTCCATTGCCGCCTGATGCAGCCCGCCGCCGACGTGATGGCCGACGCTCTTTCCAAGGTGACGATCAACGCGCCCGTCGTGCCGCTGGTCGCCAACGTGCTGGCCGCGCCGATCTCCGATCCGGCCGAAATCCGCGCCCGCCTCGTCGAGCAGGTGACCGGCATGGTGCGCTGGCGCGAGTCGATCGGCTGGCTCGCCGCCAATGGCAGCGATCTCTTTGTCGAAATCGGCGCCGGCAAGGTGCTGTCGGGGCTTGCCAAGCGCATCGCCCCCGAGGCACAGACGCTCAATGTCGGCACGCCCGACGACGTGGCCGCGGCGATCGAGCGTCTCGCTTGAGCGCTGGCCGCGTCGCAGTCCGTCCAGGGCAACCAATCCAGGTATGAACCGGATCATCAGAAGGAAGTCGTCATGTTCGATTTGACCGGCAAGCGCGCGCTCGTTACCGGCGCCAGCGGTGGCATCGGCCGGGCGATCGCCCAGGCGCTGCACAAGCAGGGCGCCACCGTCGCCATCTCCGGCACCCGCCGCGAGGCGCTCGAGGCGCTGGCGACCGAGCTTGGCACCAATGTCCATGTCCTGCCGTGCAACCTGTCGGTCGCCGAAGAGGTCGAGCAGTTGGTCCCGCGCGCCGAAGAGGCGATGGGCGAGGTCGACCTCCTGATCAACAATGCCGGCATCACGCGCGACATGCTGTTCGCCCGCCTGTCGGACGAGGCGTGGCAGGAAGTCCTCGACGTCAACCTGACCTCGGCCTTCCGCCTGACCCGCGCCGCGCTGCGCGGCATGATGCGCCGCCGTTCCGGCCGCATCATCTCGATCACCTCGATCGTCGCGGTGACGGGCAATGCCGGCCAGGGCAACTATACCGCGTCCAAGGCGGCGCTGATCGCGATGTCGAAGTCGCTGGCCCAGGAAGTGGCGAGTCGCAACGTCACGGTCAATTGCGTCGCCCCCGGTTTCATCGAGACGGCGATGACCGACGCCCTCAACGAAAAGATTCGTGCATCGCTTCTGGAGCGGGTGCCGGCCAAGCGTCTCGGCACGCCCGAGGACATCGCCGCCGCCGTGGTCTACCTGGCCTCGGAAGAAGCGGCCTACGTGACCGGCCAGACCCTTCATGTCAACGGTGGTATGGCTATGATCTAATTGAGGTTTCTGCGTTCGCGCAAACCTCTCGGAGAGGGTCTGTCACACCCCTTCGCGGCGGCTGGTCAAGGTTCAGAAACTATGTTAGGACCGCGCAATATCAGTGCCGCGTCTTCGCCGCTTTCGCGGCGGAGCGGGTGTGGATTGACGATCGCCGAAGACTAGTGACGATATCGCGGTGCGTTTTCGGGGGATTGCCGAGACGTCCGGGTTTCCAGCGCGCGAGAAGTCGCGGCAATAGTAGACAGAGAACAATCGAGGTTTTGAGACATGAGCGACATCGCTGATCGGGTAAAGAAGATCGTCATCGAGCATCTCGGCGTCGAAGCCGACAAGGTGACCGAGGGCGCGAGCTTCATCGACGATCTCGGCGCTGACAGCCTCGACACGGTCGAGCTGGTCATGGCGTTCGAGGAAGAGTTCGGCGTGGAGATCCCCGACGACGCAGCCGAGACGATCCTGACCGTCGGCGACGCAGTCAGCTTCCTGGAGAAGAACGCCGGCTGATCGCCGATGTTCATCCATCGTAAGCCAATGACAAGAACGGCCGGACCCGCCTGGGTCCGGATCGGGGGAAGCGTATGAGACGAGTCGTTGTAACCGGGATGGGTATGGTGACGCCGCTCGGTTGCGGCGTCGACGCCAACTGGTCGAACATTCTTGCCAGCAAGAGCGGCGCCCAGAAGATCACGAGCTTCGAGGTCGAGGACCTGCCGGCTCAGATCGCTTGCCTTATCCCGCACGGTGACAAGGCCGACGGCAAGTACAATCCGGACGACTGGATGGAGCCGAAAGACCAGCGCAAGGTCGATGATTTCATCGTCTACGCGATGGCCGCGGCCGACCAGGCCGTGCATGATTCGGGTTGGTTGCCCACCGAGTACGAGGACCAGATCCGCACCGGCGTGCTGATCGGTTCCGGCATCGGCGGCATCCAGGGCATCGTCGAGGCCGGCTTCACGCTGCGCGACAAGGGCCCCCGCCGGATCAGCCCCTTCTTCATCCCCGGACGCCTGATCAACCTCGCCTCCGGCCAGGTCTCGATCCGCTACGGTTTCAAGGGACCGAATCATTCGGTCGTGACGGCCTGCTCGACGGGCTCGCACGCGATCGGCGACGCCGCGCGCCTGATCGCGCTCGACGATGCCGACGTCATGATCGCCGGCGGCACCGAGGGCTCGGTCTCCCGCATCGCGCTCGCAGGCTTTGCCGCCTGCAAGGCGCTGGCGACCAACTTCAACGATCGCCCGCAGGAAGCTTCGCGTCCGTACGACCGCGACCGTGACGGCTTCGTCATGGGCGAGGGCTCGGGCATCGTCGTGCTCGAGGAGCGCGAGCACGCAATTCGTCGCGGCGCCAAGATCTATGGCGAAGTGATCGGCTACGGCATGTCCGGCGACGCCTATCACATCACCGCACCGTCCGAGGACGGCGACGGCGCCTATCGCTGCATGGTCGCGGCGCTGAAGCGCGCCGGCCTGCAGCCGTCCGAGATCGACTACGTCAACGCCCATGGCACGTCGACCATGGCCGACGGCATCGAACTCAAGGCGGTCGAGCGCGTCGTCGGTGACGCCGCCTCGAAGATCGCCATGTCCTCGACGAAGTCGGCGACGGGCCACCTGCTGGGTGCGGCCGGCGCGGTCGAGGCGATCTACTCGCTGCTGGCGATTCGCGACAATGTCGCGCCGCCGACGCTCAATCTCGACAACCCCTCCGTCGAGACGGCGATCGACCTTGTCCCCAAGGTTGCCAAGAAGCGGCAGATCGACGTAGCGCTCTCCAATTCCTTCGGTTTTGGCGGCACCAACGCTTCGCTCGTCTTCCGTCGGCACGCGGATTGAGAGCGCGTCTTCGCGCTTTCGCCATAATCCTCCATACATTCGCCTCTCGGCATCCGGATCCTCTCCGGATGTCGGCAGGTGAGAAGTAGGATGCGATGAACGAGACCAACCAACCGGGCGCCAAGGACAACAAGGCTGGCGATGCCGGTGAGGTCGGATCGGCCGAATTCGGCAATCGCATCAACCCGCGCAGCCCCGGCGACGCGCTCCGTCCCGAGCGCGTGCCCCCGCCGCCGCCCCGTTCGCAGCAGGCGCGCCACCCCGTCGTCATCATCATGAATTTCGCCATGACGATCCTCGTCGTCGGCGTTCTCGGTGCGGTCGGCCTCTTCTTCTTCGGCAAGCTCCGTTTCGAGCAGGCGAGCCATTTCGGCCAGGCGCGGACGGTCTCGATCGAGCGCGGCAAGAGCCTGCGTGAGATCGCCGAGGAACTGCATGAGCGCGGCCTTATCTCGTCCAAGTGGATCTTCATTGCCGGCGTCCGCGCCAACCAGATGCAGGACGACCTGAAATCGGGCGACTATCTGATCGCGCCGCATTCCAGCATGCGCGACATCATGAACGCCATGGTGAGCGGCAAGGCGATCCTCTACTCGGTCTCGATCCCGGAAGGCCTGACCAGCCAGCAGATCGTCGACCGGCTGAATGCCGATCCCGGCCTTGTCGGCGAGATCAAGGAAGTGCCGCCGGAAGGCAGCCTCCTGCCCGACACCTACCGCTTCTCGCGCGGTGACAGCCGCCAGAACATCATCGACCGCATGCTGCGCGAGCGCGACCGGGTGATGACCGCGATCTGGACCAGCCGCGACAAGGACCTGCCGATGAAGACGCAGGCGGAGCTGGTGACGCTCGCCTCGATCGTCGAGAAGGAAACCGGCATGGCCGACGAGCGCAGCCGCGTCGCCGCCGTCTTCATCAACCGCCTCCGCAGCAACATGCGCCTGCAGTCCGACCCGACCGTGATCTACGGCATCTATGGCGGCGCCGGCCTGCCTTCGGGCACGCCGATCCGTCGTTCCGATCTCGACGCCGTCAACGACTACAATACCTACAAGATCAATGGCCTGCCCAAGGGGCCGATCGCCAATCCGGGCAAGGCGTCGCTGGCCGCGGTCGCCAATCCGTCGCGGACCAAGGATCTCTATTTCGTCGCGGACGGAACCGGCGGCCACGCCTTCGCCGAGAGCTATGCGGACCACCGCAAGAACGTTGCGCGCTATCGCAAGTGGGTCGCCGAGCAGAAGGCGAAGGGCGATGCGGCGGCCGCCGAGCAGAGTGCGGGTCCGGGCGATGCCGTCGATGAAGGCGATGCGCCTGACGACAGCGCCGATGCGGCGCCGGTGCCGACCCCGAAGCCCTGATCGCTTCCGCGGACCGACGACCCCGCCTCAGCCGGGCAGTCCGTCGAGACGGGGGATTTGTTCCAGATGCTCGTCCCAGTCGGCGCGGCTGGCGACGTTGATATGCGCGTTCGGCCGCATCGGCAGCGGGCTGTCGAGGCTGCCTGCCGGCACGACCAGCAATGCGCCGTCCATCTGCAGACCCGGCAGGGCCGAGCCGCAATCGGCGCAGAAGCTGCGCTGATGCCGCGTCTCCGGCAACTGGAACGTCCGCACCTTCTCCTCGCCCGACAGCCAGTCGAGCCGCGCTTCCGTCGAGAACAGGTTGGCGCCGTGGGCAGAGCCGCTGTCCTTGCGGCAGCGCGAGCAGTGGCACAGGAAGAAGCTCTGGAAATCGCCGGAGACTTCGAACCGGGCCGCGCCGCAGAGGCACGAGCCGTGATGGGATGAGGACATGGGGTCTCTCGCGCCGGGATAGGGTCGCGAAAGCTATCTGTCTCCCCTCAGGGTTGCAAGTGTCAGCTGGCCTTGCGCAGTTCGCCTGCGATGGCGAAGCCCTCCGGCGAGGCGAGCGCCCAGGCCTGGCGATAGAAGGGATGGGGACTGTCGCCGCCGAGAAGCTCGCCTTCCGCCAGATAGGGGAAGAGCTGCGAATAGAGGCGGATCTCGTTGGAGCTGACGCGGCGTGCGACGTGGTGCGGTTTCAGGCTCGACGGGTGCTCCAGGCCGGCCGCCGCCAGCAGTTCGGCCAGCGCATGCAGCGAGTTGCGGTGGTAGTTGGCGACACGCTCGGCCTTGTCCGGCACGACGAGCGCGCGCTGGCGCAGGGCGTCCTGGGTGGCAACGCCGGTCGGGCATTTGTTGGTGTGGCAGCTCTGCGACTGGATGCAGCCGACGGCGAACATGAAGCCGCGCGCCGAGTTGACCCAGTCGGCGCCCATGGCGAGCACGGCGGCGATGTCGAAGGCGGAGACGATCTTGCCGGCGACGCCGATGCGGACATGCTTGCGCAGTCCCGCGCCGACCAGCGTGTTGTGGACCAGAAGCAGCGCCTCGCGCATCGGTGTGCCGACATGGTCGGTGAGCTCGACGGGCGCCGCGCCCGTGCCGCCCTCGGCGCCGTCGACGACGATGAAGTCGGGCACGATGCCGGTCTTCAGCATCGCCTTGACGATGGCCATGAATTCCCAGGGCTGGCCGATGGCGAGTTTGAAGCCGACCGGCTTGCCGCCGGAAAGCTCGCGCAGCCGGGCGACGAACAGCATCATCTCGGCCGGCGTCGAGAAGGCGGAATGGGCGGCGGGCGATACGCATTCGCGACCGACCGGAATGCCGCGCGTCGCGGCGATCTCGGGGCTGACCTTGTTGGCCGGCAGGATGCCGCCATGGCCGGGCTTGGCGCCCTGGCTGAGCTTGATCTCGATCATCTTGACCTGGTCGTCGGCGGCCTGCGACGCGAATTTCTCGGCCGAGAAGGCGCCGTCCGCGTTGCGGCAGCCGAAATAGCCCGAGGCGATCTGCCAGACGAGGTCGCCGCCATATTGCCGGTGATACGGGCTGATCGAGCCCTCGCCGGTATCCTGCGCGAAGCCGCCCAGCTTGGCGCCTCGGTTCAGCGCCAGGATCGCCTGGCCCGACAGCGCGCCGAAGCTCATGGCCGAGATGTTCAGCACCGAGCCGGAATAGGGCCGCTTGCATTGCTCGTTGCCGATGGTGATGCGGAAGGTTTCCGGATCCTGCAGCGGCGCCGGGCGCATCGAATGGCCGATGAACTCGTAGCCATGCGCATACGCATCGAGCAACGTGCCGAACGGCCTCTGGTCGGCCTCGTTCTTGGCGCGCTGATAGACGAGCGAGCGCTCGGCGCGCGAGAAGGGCAGGCGGTCGGAATCGGATTCGAACAGATATTGCCGGAGTTCGGGCCGGACCGATTCGACCAGGAAGCGCATATGGCCGATCACCGGATAGTTGCGCGTGATCGCATGACGCTTCTGGAGCAGGTCGAAGACGCCGAGCACGGAAAGCGCGGCGAAGGCGAGAGTCAGCGCGAAGCTGAGCGTCCGGTCCATCGGGATCAGCGGCACCAGCAGCGCGCCCAGGATGCAGAGCGCGAAGGCGCTGTAGCGGGCGATAAGCGAGAATTTCAGGATGGATTGCATGCGGGCCCCCGGCAGGGATGGTCGGCCGGCCCGTCGCGCAAGGCGCACCGGGCCGGTAGAGTTGAAACCATAGAACATAACTAAGGCTGTCTGTGTGTCGGTTTGACGGATATCCGTGCCCGCGCCCTTGAGCGCTATCGGCGCGCGGATTACTGTCCGCCTCCAACCGGCGGGCCTGACCGGATGCCTTTCATGGCCAGAGACCATTCACAGCCGGGGAATTCCGATGGCACTGACGAGCATGACCGGCTTCGCCCGCGCCGCAGGCGCCGGGCACGGCTATCGCTGGACCTGGGAACTGCGCAGCGTCAACGGCAAGGGCCTCGATATCCGCCTTCGCCTGCCGCCGAGCTTCGACCATCTGGAACAGCCGGTGCGCGAGCGCGTCGGCAAGACGCTCCAGCGCGGCAACCTCCAGGTGGGCCTCAGCCTGCAGCGCGAGACGACGGCCTCGGCGCTCCGTGTCAACGAGGAACTGCTGCGGCAGGTGATGGATCTCGTCCGCCGGGTCGGCAGCGAGATCGATGCCGCGCCGCCGACGCTGGATGGGCTGCTGTCGATCCGCGGCATTCTCGAAACCGTCGACGCCGAGGATGACCCCGCCGTCGCCGAGGCGCTCGCAGCCGACCTGCTCGTCGATCTCGACACCGCGCTCGCCGAGCTCGTTGTCGCCCGCAACCGCGAGGGCGCCGCGATCGGCGCCGTGCTCAACGCCCGCATGGACGAGATCGAGCGCCTGACGGCCGCCGCCGAGGCCTCGCCGGCGCGCACCGTGGAGGCGATCCGCAAGAAGCTCGCCGACCAGGTCGCTGCGCTCCTCGACGCCTCGCCGGCGCTCGATCCGGACCGTCTCCACCAGGAGGCGGCGCTTCTGGCTACCCGCGCCGATATCCGCGAGGAACTCGACCGGCTGACGGCCCACGTCGCCGCCGCCCGCGCGCTGCTCGCAGAGGGCGGGCCAGTCGGCCGCAAGCTCGATTTCCTCGCCCAGGAATTCAACCGCGAAACCAACACGCTCTGCGCCAAGGCGAATGATCGCTCCCTGACCGCGATCGGCCTCGATCTGAAGGCCGCCGTCGATCAGTTGCGCGAGCAGGTCCAGAATCTCGAATAGGAAGTCCCTGATGTCGCTTGCCGGAAACTCCCCCTCGCGCCGCGGCCTGATGCTGGTGCTTTCCTCGCCGTCCGGCGCGGGCAAGTCCACCATCGCGCGCCACCTGATGGCGGAGGACAAGGACATCGTCCTCTCCGTCTCCGTGACGACGCGCGCGCGCCGGCCGAGCGAGATCGACGGCGTCCACTACCACTTCATCGACCAGCCGACCTTCAACAAGCTGCGCGATCGCGGCGAACTGCTGGAATGGGCCGAGGTGCACGGCAATTGCTACGGCACGCCGCGCGCCCCGGTGGAGGAATGGCTGACGTCCGGCAAGGATGTGCTGTTCGACATCGACTGGCAGGGCGCCGACCAGGTGGCCAAGGCGATGCCGGAGGATCTCGTCCGCATCTTCGTGCTGCCGCCGACCATGGCCGAGCTGGCGTCGCGCCTCGTCCGCCGGGCCGAGGACGCGCCGGACGTGATCGCCAAGCGGCTGGCGAACGCCAGGGCCGAGATCCAGCACTGGCGCGACTACGACTATGTCCTGATCAACAAGGACCTCCAGACCTCGCTGGAGAAGGCGCAGGCGATCCTCTACGCCGAGCGCATGCGCCGCGCCCGCACGACCTGGCTGGAAGGCTTCGTCGACGACCTGTTGCAGCAGGCATAGGGGTTGCCGGACGGCAAGAACGGGGCCGGCCCGCGCGGCTCTCCCTTGGCCCTTGCCCGATTGCCTTCGATCCTGGCGGCTGCGACAATTGCCGAAACATCCTGTCGATTGGAGCCGACCATGTATTTCCCGCGTTTGGGCCTTGCGCTCGTCCTTGGTGTCGCTTCCAGCTTCCTCGCGCTCCAGGCCGCCTCTGCCAAGGACTTTCAGTATGAGTGCGAGGATGGAACGGAGCTGACGGCGACGTTCAGCCCGCCGGAACAGGCGCATGGCGTGGCGGATCTGGTGTTCGCCGACGGCAAGAAGGTGGCGCTGCCGCAGGCCGTCTCGGCAGATGGCGGCCGCTACACCAAGGACGATATCGAGTTCTGGATCAAGGGCAGCAGCGCGACCCTCACCATCGCCGGCAAGACCACGAACTGCGAGACCGCGGATTAGGGCCAGGTTGGACACGCCGACGCGCCAAGCGCCGGCGGGATCCGTCAAGACGAAGACCCGGATCGGATCCGCAGGCTTTGCGGCCGGAAACTGCTCCTGAAGGCTAAGCGCGATCGGGTGGACGGGGAAGGCCCGGGCCGCGTGTGGCAAAGCGATTGACTGCCCCATTGCTGGAGAATGCGAAATGACCTCGGATGAGTTCCGGTCCTGGCGCGATCAACTCGGTTTGACCCAGAGGCAGGCGGCCGAGGCCCTCGGCCTGTCGCCGGGCTCGGTTCAAAACTACGAAAGCGGGGTTAGGCGCGAAGACGGTCGCGCCGTCGCAATCCCGAAGACGGTGGCACTGGCGTGTGCGGCTCTCAGCGCCGGGCTGCAGCCTGTCGGAACCTAGTGCGAGACATGGATGGGATCCGCCTCGCGGCTGACTCTCGAGAGTCCCGGCGCCGGGTGCGGACAAATACCCGACTGCGCCGCTCGCGCTAGGGCAGGGCGTTGGCGAGGCGGACGAAGCCGGCGACGTCGATCTCCTCGGCGCGGGCTGTCTCGACGATGCCGGCCGCGGCCAGCAGCGGCAGCGGATCGGTCCCAAGGCTCTTCAGGCTCTGGCGCAGCATCTTGCGGCGCTGGCCGAAGGCGGCGGCGGTGACGCGCTCCAGCCTCACCCGGCTGCAATCGAGCGGCGCCTGGCGCGGGACCACCTCGACGACCGACGACACCACCTTGGGCGGCGGCGTGAAGGCCTTGGGCGAGATGTCGAACAGGATGCGCGCCTCGGCGCGCCAGCCGCAGATGACGCCGAGCCGTCCATAGGCGTCGTCGTCAGGCGTGGCAACGATCCGCTCCGCCACCTCGCGCTGGAACATCAGCGTCATCTTCTCGTAGAAGGGCGGCCACGGCTCGCTCTGCAGCCAGCCGAGCAGCAGCGGCGTGCCGATATTGTAGGGCAGGTTGGCGGCGATGCGAACGCGGCCGGTGGCGAGCTTCGCCATGTCGACCTGCATCGCGTCGCCCTCGATCACTTCGAGGCGGCCGGGATAGTGCGCGGCGATCTCGGCCAGCGCATCCAGGCAGCGGCGGTCGCGCTCGATGGCGATGACCTTCTCCGCGCCCTCGGCGAGCAGCGCCCGCGTCAGGCCGCCGGGGCCGGGCCCGACCTCGATCACCGTCACGCCGGCGAGCGGCCCGGCGGCGCGGGCGATCCGGCCGGTCAGGTTCAGGTCGAGCAGGAAGTTCTGCCCTAGCGCCTTCATGGCCTGCAGGCCATGCGCCGCGATCACCTCGCGAAGGGGAGGGAGCCCGTCCTGCGCCAGGGTCACGAAGCGGCGCCCGCAGTCTCGAGCCGGCGATAATCCGCCTCGTGCCGCGCCAGCTCGTCGGCGAGGCGCAGCGCCGCCGCGAGGCTCGAAATGTCGGCCTTGCCGGTGCCGGCGATGTCGAAGGCGGTGCCGTGGTCCGGCGAGGTCCGCACGAAGGGCAGGCCGAGCGTGACGTTGACCGTCTCCGAGAAGGCGATGGTCTTGGTCGGGATCAGGGCCTGGTCGTGATACATACAGAGCGCGACGTCGTAGCGCTCGCGCGCCTCGGCATGGAACATGGTGTCGGGCGCCAGCGGCCCGAAGGCGTCGATGCCCTCGGCGCGGAGCGCGGCGACGGCCGGACGGATGACGGCGTCGTCCTCGGTGCCCATGACGCCGCCCTCGCCGGCATGCGGATTGAGCCCGGCTACCGCGATGCGCGGATTGGCGAGGCCGAAGCGGCGACGCATGTCGTGGTCGATCGTGCGGCCGGTGCGGATCAGCATCTCTTCGGTCAGCAGGTTGGGTACGGAGGCGATCGGCACATGGATAGTGGCCGGCACCGCGCGCAGGCCGGGGCCGGCGAGCATCATCACCGGGTGGGCGGGCGAGCCGCTCCAGGCCGCCGACAGCATGCCGAGGAACTCGGTATGGCCCGGATGCTGGAAGCCGGCGTCGAACAGCGCCTTCTTGTTGATCGGGTTGGTGACGAGTGCAGAAGCGAGCCCGGCGCGGACATCGCCAACGGCCCGCGCGATCGCCTCGATGACGCCGCGCGCGGCGCTTCGTTCCGGAACGCCCGGCGCAGCGACGGCATGCGATTCGAGAGCCACCACCGGCAGCACGCGATCGAACGCGTCAATCGCTTCCGGCGCGTCGATGGTCTCGATCGGGATGTCCAGCCCCATCAGCGCCGCGCGGCTGCGCAGCGCCTCGGGATCGGCCAGAACGTAGAAAGGCGGCAGGTTGCGCTCGCGCCGTTCCCGCCAGACCGCCAGGGTCACATCCGGACCGATGCCGGCCGGCTCCCCCATGGTCAGTGCAAGCGGCCGGAACGATGCGGAATCAACCATGTCGTCTCACTCGATAGGCTCCGCCATGCGCGGAACCGCCTTACTTGTAATTGATCTTGGCATCCTTGCGGAGCTCGGCAATGAAATCCTTGCCGAGATTCTTGCCCTGCTCGGCGGTCAGCTTCTCTTCGATCTCCGCGCGGACGCCGGCGGAGCTGCGGACTTCCTTGGCCTCGCAGATGGCGATGATCTCGACGCCGCGTTCGGTCACCTGCGGCTTCAGCGTGCCGCCGACCGGCGTGGTCTTCAGCTCGTCGCCGACAGGACCCTGGACCTGCGCGCTGTCGCGGCGGCCCATGTTGAGCACCACGACGCCCTTCATGGCCTTGGCCTGGGCCAGGCTGCCGTCGCAGCCGGCGAAGCGCTTGCGGAAGGCCTCGGCCTCACGCTGGCGCTGGCCGACGAAACCGGGCGAGGAGCCTTTGGGCACGACGAACACGATCTGCTGGAGCTTGAACTCCTTGATCGTCGCGTTCTCGGTGTTGATGCCCTGCTTCTCGATCTGCGCCTGCACGTCGGCTTCGCTGACCTTGATGCTGCGCGCGCGCGCCTTGATCACCATGCCGCTCATCATCTGCGCGCGCAGGAACTTGCGCAGCGTATCGGCCTGCACGCCCTGCGAGCTGAGCGCCTTGGCGAACTGCGCCGGCGGCAGCTTGACCTGCTTGGCGATGCCGTTGAAGCGCTCTTCGACCGCCGAATCCGGCACGCTCATGCCACGGCGCTTCGCCACCTGGTCGAGCAGGGTCTCGTCGATCATGTCGTCGAGCACCGCCTTGTCGCCCGAAGGCTGGTGGAACAGCTTCATCAGCTTGATGCGCTGGCTGACGTCATAGGACGTGATGGCCTGGTCGTTGACCGTCGCCCGGACTGCCGCCTGCGCGAAGGCAGTGGCCGGCAGACTGGCGCTTGCCAGGCCGAGGGCGATCGCGATGGCCGGCAGAAGAGTGGAGTTCAGTCGATTGCGCATGGCGAAAATCCGGGTCCTGTCAGCTGCGGGGATGCGCCAGCATCACGGCGCGTCGAATCATCCTGCCGCTACGGAGGAGTTGATTTCGACGCGATAGACCCTGCAAATCCGGCGAAACCATGAAGATCAATAGCTGCTGTTGCTCGTGAGCGAGCCAACGTCGCTCTTGAGCTTCGTTCCGCCGAGCGTCCGGAGCTCGAGCCGCACCATCAGCTGCTTCGAGGTCTGCAGGTCGGTGTAGTCCTGGCGGATCTCGCTATAGGCGATCGAGAAGGTCGTGCACTCGTCGTCATAGGCGATGCCGATGCCGCTGGAGGCGAGCTGGTCGCCCTCGATGTCCCAGGCGACGGAACCGAACACGCGCCACGTCTCGGTCATCTGCCAGGATGCCTTGCCGCTGATCGTATCCGTGCGGGAATCGTTGCCGATCGCCGGCTGCTCGCGCAGGAACAGGTACGACGCAGACGCCGTCACGTCGCCGAACTTGCCGGTCGCCGTGAGCTCGGCGCGGTTGACGTCGAGGTTGTCGTGGTCGAAGCGGCCGCGCGCCGTCAGGAAGTAGCCGTAGCCCGTGTCCAGCGTCATGCCGGCTACGAAGTCGGAGACGGTGTCCTCGAGGCCCGACACGGCGCCGGTCGAAGTCAGGTCGGTGACGGCGAAGGAGTTCTCGCCGGCGACCTGGTAGGACTGGCCGACCACGCCCTGGATCGTCGCCAGCTGCCCGACGCTCGCCAGGTAGCGGAAGCCGATATTGGCGCGGGTGCCGCCCTCGATGCGGTCATAGCCGGAGAACTTGTCCCAGTCGAACAGGCTCGAATCGTCGAATACGAGGCTCTGCGCGTCTTCGTTCGGCAGCTCGCCGGCCATCGGCTCGTTCGGGCGGACGATCATCTGCGCAACGGGTTCGAACAGGAAGCTCGAGGATAGGCCGGCGGCCATGATCGGCCAGCGCCATTCCAGGCCCATCGCCGGCATGCCGCGGAAATAGGTGCCGTCATCGTTCAGGCCGGCGATGATCTGGTCCTGGTTCAGGTAGTAGCCGTCGCCGCGCAGATAGCCGAACGGCTTGAAGACCATGCCCATGGGGCCGATCATGCTGCGTTCCCACGTCGCCTGCGAACTGACGCGGTTGTAGTTGCCCGAGAGGCCGAGAATGTGGGCGTTGTTATCGAGCACGCCGTTGGTGACGCCCTCGGCGACCGTGATGCCATCGCCCTTGTTGTTGACGATGTCGGTCTCGTCGCGTGACAGGCTGGTCAGGTTCGACTTGATCGAGAGCTGGCCGCCCAGGATCGAATCATCGAACAGGTAGCTGTGGTCGATCACCGGATGGACGATCGCCTGCCGGCCCTGGTCGTACTTGATGTCCTCGTCATTGGTCAGCACCTGGAAATAGAGCGCGCGCGCGTCGAAATAGTTGCGCTGGCTGATGCCCGTCAGGTGGACGTTCGAGACGTTGATATCGGTGTTGTTCGACAGAAGGTTGTAGTCGCGGCTGAAGGTGCGGTCGCTGAGCAGCGTTGCGTCCCAGCCCACGGTCCAGTAGCGATTCAGGTAGAACTCGCCTTCGGTCTTCACGCCGCCGCGCCAATCCTTGACGCCGGAATTGCGTGTGCCTTCGTCGTAGAAGTCGTCCGGGTTCAACTGGTTGATGCCGGCCATGCGCAGCGAATACTGGCCGTATTCAAGGCGATGGCGCCATTCCACATCCATCAGGAAGCCCTGGTTGGTGTAGACGGCGGGAGCCAGCGTCAGGTCGTAGTTCGGAGCCAGCGCCCAGAAATAGGGTGTCTGGATGAAAGCGCCGAGGGTCTTCTTGTAGCCGGCAGACGGGAACAGGAAGCCGCTCTTGCGCTTGATCGTCGGATCGGGCGCCGAGAACGCCGGGAAATAGGCGATCGGCATGCCCAGGAATTCGAGCGAGGCCTGCTTGAAGTAGACGATGTGCTCGTTGTGATCGACGATGATGCGCGCCGCCTTCACCTGCCAGATCGGCGCCTTTTCGGGCTTCTCGCGGCATGGTTCGCAGGCGGTGTAGACGCCGCGATAGAAGGTGGTGGTCTTGCCCTGGTCGCGCAACGCCTTCTCGGCCGCGAAATGCGTCTGCGTCGGCGTGTCGAGCCGCAGCGCGTTGACGAAGCCGGTGGCGAAATCGTCGGTGATGTCGATCGTGTCTGCCGTGATGACGGCGCCGGTCCGGTCGACGATCTTCACGCGCCCTTCGGCGCGCATCTTCTTGTTCTTCTGGTCGTAGGTGACCCGGTCAGCTTCCAGCGTATAGCCGTCATAGTAGATCTTGACCTTGCCCACGGCCGACACCGCGGACTTGTCGTAGTCGTAGACGAGCTGGTCCGACTCCAGCACCATCTGCGCGTCCTTGGCCGGACGCGGCAGGTTGTCGGCGCCGAAGCCGAGCGTGCCGGGTTTGGATTGCGCATGGGCGCTGCCGGAGACGGCCGCGAAGCCAAGCCCCATCGTCGCCGCGAGCAGCAGGACGCCGAGACCGCGCCTGGCGCGAGACATCACGCTACGCCCTCGGAGAGGAACGGAAACGAACATCATCCGTCCTCCCGATGCAGAAGCACTGTGATACTCAACAAGCTGGCGATGACGGCTGGAGTCCAAGCGGCAATCATCGGTGACACGACGCCGCTCCTCCCCAAACCCCTCGCCAATTCAGTGACAACATAAAGCACGAAGCCTACGGCGACACCAGTCAAAATCACCTGCCCGAGATCCCTTGAACGGGAGAATCGGAGCGACACGGTCGCGGCGACGAACACCATGGCGAGGAAGAGCAGGGGCTGCGCCAGCAGGGACTGGAACTGCATTTCGTACGCATCACTCGGAACTGCCGATTTTCTCGATATTTCAATGAGTTCCGGCAAGGACCAGAACGAAACTGTCTCAGGGTCGGCCAGCCTTTGGCTGACCTGGTTGGCGTTGAGATCCGTGGGGAGGCGGACCTCGGCTTCCGGTGCGGGACGGCTGCCCGGACGGGTCACGGTGGCGTCGCGGAACACCCAGTCGCCGCTCTCGAAATCAGCTGTGGATGCGTCGATCCGATGGTCCAGCGTGCCGTTGCTCTTGAACACGAAAGCCGACGCGTCGACGAGCGAAAGGCCGCGATTGAGGCTCTGCTTGGCGCCGATGATCGAAGAGCCCTCGCGTCCCGTCTGCCGCATCCAGATCGTCCAGTCGGACGAGGATGATTCGGGAGTCGACGACACGTCGGACGGCATGGATGGCGGAGGTTCGGCGGCTGGCTCCGGCGTCGGCGTCGGATTGTTTTTCGCCTCCAGCTTGGCCCGGTTCTGCGCCAGCTCGTTGGCGAGCAGGATCGAGCGCGCCTTGAGGTCGGTCGAGATCGGGTTGAACACCGTCGTCGCGAACACGCCGATCATCACGGCGACGAGGCCGGCCGGCAGCAGGAACTGCCAGGCCGAGACGCCCGCCGCGCGCGCGACCACCAGCTCGAGCTGGCGATTCGCCATGACGAAGGCGGCGATCGCAGCGAACAGGATTGTGAAGGGCAGGGCGCGCTCGATGACGTTCGGCACGCGGGCGAGTGACACCAGGAGATAGAGGAAGGCGTCGAAGCCCTCGCGGCGCGCGGCGCGGCGCGCGAGCTCGAGATAGTCGATGAACGCCATCAGGACGAAGACGACAATGAAGATGATCAGCGCCGTCTTTGCGAAGCGCTTGGCGAAATAGCGACTGAGCGTCGGGTTTCGGAACATGGCTTAGGTCCGGCCCCCTGCCGATGGGCGTGGGCCAATCCTGAACCGATTGGCGATTCGTTGCACGAACTCCGTCACCATCGACCCGATGCTGTCGGAGGCGGAGAAGCGGAACGAGCTGTAGACGGCGAAAAGCGACAGCAGGATGAAGGCGATCGGCAGAGCGTAGAGAGCCGGGATCAGCCGGGAATCACTGGCCGCGAGGCTGGCGAGGATCAGGCCGCCGATTCGCACGCCGGTCGCGACCGCGATGGTGCCGAGAATGACGATGCCGCGACCCTGGCGGGTCGTCTGCGCCTGTCCAAGCGCCGCGACCGGCAGGATCGCGAAGAAGAGGGCGTAGAGCGGCGCGGCGAGGCGGTCATGCAGCTCCGACAGGAAGGCGCCCGGCCGCTTCTGGTATTCCGGATCGTTCGGGTTCGGCGCGAGCAGATAGGCGGTGCTGCGCTCGGAGGCCGTGTAGTCAGGCAGGCTGTTGCGGCTGCCGAAGGTCGACAGGTCGAAGGCGTAGGATTCGAACTCGATGATCGACATCGAGTGGTTGGTCTCGGACTTCTGCTGGATCGTGCCGTTCTGCATGATCAGGAAGGTGCCGAGCGGGTTCTTCAGCACCGCGCCGCGATTGGCGATGTAGACAGAGGTCTGGTCGGGCTGGCGGCCGTCCTGGATGAAGATGCCTTCGAGCGTGCCGTCCGGCTTGCGGTCCTTCACATGGAAGACCAGCCGGTTGCCGAGTTCCATGAACTGGCCCTCGCGCACGAAGCTGGTGATCAGGTCGGCATTGATTCCCGTCAGCAGGCCGCGGAATGCCTGCAGCGAGCGCGGCACCAGATAGAGCGACATCGAGCCGACGATGATGGCGGTGATCAGGCCCATGGCGAGCGCCGGCTTGAGCAGCCGGGTCTGCGAGGCGCCGCTGGCGTTGATGACCACCAGCTCGGAATCGGCGTTGAGCTGGTTGAACGTGTAGATCGCGCCGATCAGCAGGGCGACAGGGCAGACGATCAGCAGCAGGCCCGGGAAGATCAAACTCGACACACGGAAGAAGGTGACGAAGTTCTGGCCCTTGCTGGTGATCAGGTCGAGCTCGCGCAGGGCCTGACTCAGCCACACGGTGCCCGACAAGCCGCAAAGGCTCAGCAGGAACGCTGCGAACATGCGTTTGAAGATGTAGCGCTCGATGAGCTTCATCTTGGTTTCGTCGATCCTCGAACTCTGAACGCCCCTGCGATGTCAGCCTTGCCTGGCTGCGAGATATTGGCGGACCAGCCTCCTTGCGAGCTCGGGTTCGACCCCGTCCATGGGTGAACCAATTGGGTGAATCAAACGCGAATGAACGCCCTTAACAAAGCGTAAACGCTTAACTGGAACCGGCGCTACTTGCCAGAGACGCCGGCCATGGACAGATTGATCATCCTCTGGGTGTGGCCTAACGCACGCACCCCCTGTCCCAGACAGCGCCGATCGGCGCCCGCCCATCCTCGTCCGCGAGTATTAAAATGACCGAAAGCCCAGCCATTTCCTTCCATAAATCCATTTCGTCCGAGGCCGGCACGCTGGTGGTCCTCACCGACGAAACGCTCGCCCTGGGTGTGGAAACACAGGCGTCGGGGATCGCCGATCTGTTTCGAAAGGCCGCAGGGACGGCCGACTACAAGGGCAAGGCTCTCGCAACCCTCGATCTGCTGGCGCCGGCCGGGCTCAACTTTGACCGGCTGATCGTGGTCGGACTCGGCAAGGCCGAAGAACTTGTGGAGGAAGACTGGTCCCGTCTCGGCGGGACGGTCCTAGGTGCGCTGCGAAAGGGCGAACAGGCGACCCTCCTGGCCGAGCGGCCGGACGGCACGGCGATATCGGCGGACCAACTCGCCGATATCGGCCTCGGCGCCGTGCTGCGCGGCTATTCCTTCGATCGCTACAAGGGCGGCAAGGCCGGCAAGGATTCGAAGGGCGAGAACGGCAAGGCGGCCAAGGGCCCGATCCGGCTCGACATCGTCGCCGGCGAGGCCAGCAAGGCGAAAAAGGCCTGGGCGGCGCGCTCGGCCATCGCCGAGGGCGCTATCCTCGCGCGTGAACTCGTCAACGAACCTGCTAACGTGCTCGGCCCCGTCGAGTTCGCCGAGAAGGCGGCCGAACTGGCGGCGCTCGGCGTCACCATCGAGACCCTGACCGAAAAGCAGATGAAGAAGCTCGGTATGCGGGCGCTGCTCGGCGTGGCGCAGGGCTCCGTCCGGCCGCCGCGCCTCGTCGCCATGCACTGGAACGGCACCAAGTCGAAGGAAAAGCCGGTTGCCTTCGTCGGCAAGGGCGTCGTCTTCGATACGGGTGGCATCTCGATCAAGCCGGCCGGCGGCATGGAGGACATGAAGGGTGACATGGGCGGCGCCGCCGCCGTGGTCGGCCTGATGCACGCGCTCGCCTCGCGCAAGGCCAAGGCGAACGTCGTCGGCATCATCGGCCTCGTCGAGAACATGCCGGACGGCAACGCCCAGCGCCCGGGTGACATCGTCGAGGCGGCATCGGGCGTGACGATCGAGATCATCAACACCGACGCCGAGGGCCGCCTCGTGCTCGCCGACGCGCTCTGGTACGCGCAGAAGACCTATGAGCCGAAGGCGATCGTCGACCTCGCGACGCTGACCGGCGCCATCATGGTGGCGCTCGGCAGCGACCATGCCGGCATGTTCGCCAATGACGACGCGCTGGCGGAGGCGCTGTCGAAGGCGGGCGCCGCCACCGGCGAGAAGGTGTGGCGCATGCCGCTCGGCGCCGCCTACGACAAGATGATCGAATCGAAGTTCGCCGACATCAAGAACACTGGCGGCCGCTATGGCGGCTCGATCACGGCCGCGCAGTTCCTGAAGCGCTTCGTCGACGACGGCGTCGCCTGGGCGCATCTCGACATCGCCGGCACGGCGATGGGCTCGCCGCAGACCGAGATCAACCGCTCCTGGGCCTCGGGCTGGGGCGTGCGCATTCTCGATCGCCTCGTCGCCGACAATTACGAAGGCTGATCTGCTACAAGTCCCGCGAGACGCCGTCCGCTCCGAATGCCTCGGGGCGGACGGCGCCGCGTGAGAAGGCGTGATGACCGAGGTCCTGTTCTACCATCTGCAGCAGCAGCCGTTGGAAGCGCTCCTGCCCGGGCTGCTGGAGAAGTCGCTCGAACGCGGCTGGCGCGTCGTGGTCGAGGCCGGCTCGGCCGAGCGCTGCGACCAGCTCGACGCGCTGCTCTGGACCTATTCCGACGACAGCTTCCTGCCGCATGGCCTCTGGCGCGATCCGGAAGCCGCGCAGCACCCGATCCTGATCACGCCGGAGGCTGGCAATCCGAACGGCGCCAATGTCCGTTTCCTCGTCGCGGGCGCCTCGGCGGGCGACCTTGCGGGCTATGCCCGCGTGGTGCTGATGTTCGACGGCAACGATCCCGAAGCGCTCGATTCCGCCCGCGCCTCTTGGAAGCGCGTCAAGGCCGAGGGCCACGACGCGACTTACTGGCAGCAATCCGAACAGGGCCGCTGGCAGAAGAAGGCGTGATCGCAACTGGCTCTTCGTCATCCCGGCCCCCGAGCCGGGGACGCCTTTGCGTTCACTTCTCCCATGGGGAGAGGGAGGAGGCCCCCGACGCTGGAACCCCGCCGCCAGCAACACGCTCGCCGTCATCCCGGCCTCCGAGCCGGGATCCATTCCGGCGGCGCGGTCGACGCGCGAAGCTCCGGAGTTCCGCGGATGCATGGATCCCTGCTTTCGCAGGGATGACGGCCGCGGCTGGTGAAGCAGCGAAGATCACCCGCTTCGATCAACCCTACGGGGCGTCAGTCCGCGCCGACCGCCTCTTCGTACTCCGCCGACATTTCCAGCCAGCTTTCCTCGCGTTCGGCCAGCGCCTTGACGGCGTCGGCGCGCTGCTTGGCGAGCGTCGTCCCCTTGGCTGGGTCCCGGGTGTAGAGGTTCGGATCGGCCAGGGCGGTGTCGAGCTTCTGAATCTCTTTCTGAAGCTTCTCCATCAAGGACTCGGTTTCCTTGATCTTTTTCCGGAGCGGCGCGAGTTCCGTGCGCCGGGCGGCCGACTCGCGCCGGCGATCCTGCGCCGAGGTCTTCGCGGCGTCGGCATCCGGCTTGGCGGTGGCCGTCTCCGGCCCCTTCACGATCAGCTTGCGGTAATCGTCCATGTCGCCGTCGAACGGCGACACTGTGCCGTCGGCGACGAGCAGCAGCCGGTCCACCGAGGCCTCGATCAGATGGCGATCGTGGCTGATCAGGATGACGGCGCCCGGATAGTCGTTGAGCGCCTGCACGAGCGCCTCGCGGCTGTCGATGTCGAGATGGTTCGTGGGCTCGTCGAGGATGAGCAGGTTCGCGCCGCGGAAGGTGGCGAGGCCGAGCAGCAGCCGCGCGCGCTCGCCGCCGGAAAGCTCGCGCGCCGGCGTGTCCATCTTGGCGGTCGGAAAGCCCATGGCGCCGACGCGGGCGCGAAGCTGCGCCTCGGTCGCGTCCGGCATCAGCGGTCGCACATGCTGCACCGCGGTGTCGGCTGGCCTCAGGTCGTCCAGCTGGTGCTGGGCGAAGAAGGCGATGTCGAGCTTGTCGGCGCGGCGCATCGCGCCGCCGGCGGCGGCAAGACGGCCGGCGAGCAGCTTGGCGAAGGTCGACTTGCCGTTGCCGTTGGCGCCGAGCAGGCCGATGCGGTCGTCGACGTCGATGCGGATGTCGAGTTTGCGCAGGATCGGCTTGCCTTCCTCATATCCGACCGAGGCGTTGTCGAGCGCGATGATCGGCGGCGCCAGGATCTTGGACGGCGGCGGGAAGGAAAAGGGGGTGACGTGTTCGTCGACGATGCCGGCGATCGGCTGCATCCGCTCCAGCGCCTTCATGCGCGACTGCGCCTGGCGCGCCTTGGAGGCCTTCGCCTTGAAGCGGTCGACGAAAGCCTGCAGGTGCTTGCGCTGCTCGTCCTGCTTCTTCTTCAGCTTCAGCTGCAACGCCTGCTTCTCGCGGCGCTGGCGGTCGAAACTGTCATAGCCGCCGCGATAGGCGGTGAGCTTGCCCTGGTCGAGATGGACGATCATGTCGACGGCGCGGTTCAGGAGGTCGCGATCGTGGCTGATCAGGAACACGGTGTGCGGATAGCGCGCCACATAGTTCTCGAGCCACATCGTGCCTTCGAGGTCGAGATAGTTGGTCGGCTCGTCGAGGAGCAGCAGGTCCGGCTCGGAAAACAGCACGGCGGCGAGCGCCACCCGCATGCGCCAGCCGCCGGAGAAGGCGGAGCAGGGGCGCAGCTGCGCCTCGGCGTCGAAGCCGAGGCCGGCGAGGATCGTTCCGGCCCGCGCCTCGGCGGCATGGGCGCCGATATCGGTCAGGCGGATCTGGATCTCGGCAATGCGGTGCGGGTCGGTGGCGTGCTCGGCTTCCTTCATGAGCGCGGCGCGCTCCGTGTCGGCGGCGAGCACGAATTCGATCAGCGACTGCTCGGTGCCGGGCGCTTCCTGCGCCACCTGGCCGATGCGCACGCCGCGCGGTAGCCCGATCGAGCCGCTCTCCGGAGCGATGTCGCCCGTGACCAGCTTGAACAGGGTCGTCTTGCCGGTGCCGTTGCGGCCGACGAAGCCCGCCTTCACGCCGTCGGGCAGCGCAATGGTCGCCTCCTCGAGAAGCGTACGGCCGGCGATGCGATAGGTGACTTCATTGACGTGCAGCATGGCGGCTATGTGCCGTGCCTTGCGGGCGGACGCAAGCGGATCGCGTGAAGATGTCGCTGCTTGGGGCTCAGCGGGCCTGGATGTCGCGGACGATCAGTTCGGCATGATAGCCGGACAGCTCGTAGCAGAGCACGATCTCGTTCCTGGCCGGGTCATAGCTGGATGTCACCGCGCCGCAGCTCTTGGCGCGCAGCGTCGGCGGCTGCGGCAGGGTGAAATCGTTGGCGAGCCGGGTCGCGACCTCCTCCAGCACCTTGTTGTCGTGCAGGATGGTCAGCTCGACGACCTCGTTGGCGGCCGGCGGGTCGTAGACGACCGGAATGACCGAGAGCGGCGCGCCGGCAGCCCGTCGCATCGGCTTCAGCGCGTTGTCCCAGAGCGAACGCTTGCTCTGGTAGGAGGTCGCGCAGTTGGCGCGCGCGGCGGGCGTGAGCGCTGCCGCGTCGGCGATGTCGGCGAAATCCTTGTCGTTGGATCCCACCATGTTGCAGACGATGGCATTGGCGCGATCGGCGTCGACCGAATGCCGGTCGGGCAGGCCAATGGCGTCGGATCCGGCCGAGGCGGTCAGGTGATTCGAGAGCATCCAGCTGTCGACGGCGTCGACCAGCGTCTGGTCGCCGGCGCCGCTGCGCGGCTCCAGGAGGGTCATGACCGCGAAATCGTCGGCTGCCTGCTCGCCGCCGGCGGGCTCGATGCCGTAGCGCTCCATCATCATGTGGCCGGCCTGGTGATAGAGCGCGAACACGGCGTTGCCGACGACGAAATCGACGACCTCGGCCATCTCGGCATCCGACATTCCCTGCGGCGGCTCGGCCTCGAGCTTCGGGGTCGCTGCCTGCGCGGCGGAGACGGAAAGAGCGAACGCAAGGACCAGGGGCCGAAACATGAGGACTCACAGAGACAGGTACAGACTCTGGAAAGCGTGCGCTTCCGTGCCGGTTGAATCAAGCGACCGGCTTCACACATCTCCGATATATTTGCGCGACTGGCCGTCGCTCAGCGGAGGCCGATTCCGGTCTGCCGCTGGAACTGGATCAGGTCGAGGCTCGGGCAGGCGTCGCGGCCGCCGATCCGCGTCAGGATCGCCGTCGCCTGGCCGCGGTGGTGGGTCTGGTGATTGAAGAGATGGGCGAGGGCGGGGCCGAGCGGCTGGGTGATCTCGACCGGATTGGTGACCGGGCGATAGGTGAAGGTGCCGGCGATGGTCGCCTCATCGAGCCCGTCGACATAGGCGATGATCCGCGCGTCCTCGGTCGCCCGCTGCGTCGCCAGTTCCTCCAGGTCGTCCGTCACCAACTCGTTGAGTGCGGCAGGGGCGGGGCCTTCGCCGGTGAAGCGGCGCATCCAGATACGGTCGGTGACCAGGAGATGGTTGAGCGTGCCGTTGAGCGAGCCGAAGAAGGCGCCGTGATCGGCGAGATAGTCCGCGCGGGCGAGGGCGCGCGCCGCGCCATAGAGGCGGTCATTGGCCCAGCCATTATAGGCGGCGAACATCTCGAAATGCGGCTTCATGGCCTCGGGTTCTCCAAATGACGGCAAGTGGCGGCGGGAATATATGAAGCCTGTCATACGGCAGGGGGAATATTGCGGATAACCTAGCGTCAGACCGGCGGGCGAATCCCGCGCAATGCTGAGGCTTCGTTCGCGATATGGGAATATCCCACCCGCTCCTGCTGGAGATCATTTTTCATGTCGGCAATGCGATCGCGCTGATCGCCTATCTGTTCCGGGACCAGATCCATCTGCGCGTGGTAGTCATCGTCAGCATGATCCTTCAGTCGAGCTATTACGTGCTGATCTCGGCCGGCGGACCGCTCTGGGATCCGCTCAGCTGGAAGATCCTGACCATCGTCGTCAATGTCGTCATGATCGCCCTGCTGTTCCGCGACCGGCTGCGCTTCGGCATCGACGACGAGGTGAAGCCGCTGTTCGAGGCGTTTGGCGTGCTGTCGCCCGGCCAGTTCCGCAGGCTGCTCGCCTGCGCGGAGCGCCGGGGAGGAGCGATGCCGCTGACGGAGCGGGGCGTGCGGCCGACTTCGCTGTTCCACGTGCTTTCCGGCGCCGCCGAGGTGAACAAGGACGGCCGGCGGCTCGGTGTCGGAGCCGGATCGTTCATCGGCGAGATCGCGTTCCTGACCGGCGGTCCCGCCACGGCCGATGTGCGCCTGCAGGCCGGAGCGCGCGTGCTGCAATGGGATGTCGGGCGGCTTCGCGCCCTGATGCGCAAGGAGAAGGCGATCGACATCGCGCTGCGCGGGCTGCTCAGCCACGACCTTGCCGTGAAGACGTCCCACAGCGCCTTGCCCGAGCAAGCCGGCTTACCGAATCAAGGCGCTCTCTCGATCTCGTAGCCGAATCCGGGCGGTTCAAACGATCGCAGGCGCCGTCGCCGCCCTTGCCCGGTGCCTGCGCCAAGGCTATACAGCGCCACCCATTTACCCCTTCCCATTCGACAGGACCGAAGACATGGCGATCGAACGCACCTTCTCGATGATCAAGCCCGACGCGACCAAGCGTAACC
The DNA here is from genome assembly GCF_026343855.1 of Kaistia nematophila. Lineage (NCBI taxonomy): Bacteria > Pseudomonadati > Pseudomonadota > Alphaproteobacteria > Hyphomicrobiales > Kaistiaceae > Kaistia > Kaistia nematophila. The sequence goes on from NZ_JAPKNK010000006.1 coordinate 126,333, forward strand.
TGACCGGCAAGATCACCGCCAAGCTGGAAGAGGCCGGCCTGCGCGTCGTCGCTTCGAAGCGCGTGTGGATGTCGCGCCAGCAGGCCGAAGGCTTCTACGCCGTCCACAAGGAGCGTCCCTTCTTCGGCGAGCTGGTCGAGACGATGACCGCCGGCCCGACCGTCGTGCAGGTCCTGGAAGGCGAAGGCGCCATCCTGAAGAACCGCGAAGTCATGGGCGCGACCAACCCGGCCAACGCCGACGCCGGCACCATCCGCAAGGAATTCGCCCTGTCGATCGGCGAGAACTCGGTGCACGGTTCGGACGCTCCGGAGACCGCTGCCCAGGAGATCGCCTACTGGTTCTCGGGCATCGAACTCGTCGGCTAATTCGCCGAAGCTTCGGAGAGTTGCGAATGGCCGGGCTCGTCCCGGCCATTTTTGTTTGGCGATCGCCGTGAGCCGATCTCAACTCAGGCCGATCATCACCGTCTTCTGGTAGGCGGGGCGCTGCTTCAGCCTTTCGTACCAGGTGGCGAGATGCGGCAGGTCCGGGCGCTCGATGGGCATCTCGAACCACGCATAGGTGAAGCAGCCGAGCGGGATGTCGCCCATGCCGAAGCTGTCGCCCGAAAGGAAGGGCTGCTCGGCCAGCGTGCGATCGGCGATCGCGAGCAGCGTGGCGAATTTCGCGCGGCCGGCCTCGATCGCGGCCAGGTCGCGCTTGTCCGGCGCCGTGCGGACCATGCCCCAGAACAGGTCGCGGAACGGGGCGGCGACGCTGGACGTGGCGAAGTCCATCCAGCGGTCGGCGCTGGCGCGAGCCTGCGGATCCTCCGGCGAAAGCACGCCCGGCGCATAGCGCCCGGCCAGGTAGCGGACGATGGCGTTCGATTCCCACAGAACGAAGTCACCGTCGCGGATCGTCGGAACAAGCCCGTTCGGGTTCATGGCGCGATAGGCGGGATCGGTGGTCAGGCCGAAGCTACCCCCGGCCGGGATCGATTCATAGGCGAGACCGATCTCCTCGGCGCACCAGAGCACCTTCTTGACGTTGTTCGAGTTGTTGCGGCCCCAGATCGTCAGCATGAAGTGTCTCCCATGGCCGGCTTTCGACGGCGCGGCTCAGATTTCGTCGAGGAATTCGTCGTAGAAGCGGCGCAGCCGCGCCTGCCGCAATTCGGCCAGCCGGGCGCCCGTCCGGGTCTGGAAGCCGGCCGCGAGCTTGAAGAGCTTGTTTTCGAAATGGTCGATGGCAAAGCGCTTGTCGTCGAGCGGGCGCCACGCAGCCTCGGGATCGGCGGGATCGTAGAGGCCACTGCCCATCCGCCCGGCGATATAGAAGCAGCGCGCCACGCCCACCATGCCGATCGCATCGAGCCGGTCGGCGTCTTGCAGGATCCTCGCTTCGAGCGTCTCCGGCGGGATCGCGGCGGAAAAGCTGTGCGCCTCGATCGCGTGTGCGACAGCGGCGATCCGCTCGCCGTCCCAGCCGAGATCCCGCAGCACCGTCTCCGCCTTGCGGGCGGCGAGGCGGGAGGCCTGGGCGCGCATCGGATCGTTCTTCTCGACCGTCACGCAGTCATGCAGCAGCGCCGCGGCCGCGACGACCTCGGCTGCGCCGCCTTCCTCGGCCAGGATCGTGGCGGCGTTGCTCCAGACGCGCGCAAGATGCGCGACATCGTGCGAGCCGTCGTCGCTCGACGTCGCATGCGGCAGCAGCGCTTCGGCCAAGGGCTCATGCGGCGCGAAGGCGCCGCCGGGCCGGTCACTTCGGGAATGGCTCAATCGGAGTTGTTCCAGCGCTCTTCCGCCTCGTCGTCCGCCTGCTTGGCGGCGACCCAGGCCACGGCGCCAGCGGCCGTGTGCTCCTTCTTCCAGAAGGGAGCGTGGGTCTTCAGGAAGTCCATGATGAACTCGGCCGATTCGAAGGCGGCGTGCCGGTGCTTGGAGGCGGTGACGACGAGGACGATGTTCTCGCCCGGGCGCACCTTGCCGTGCCTGTGCAGGACGGTGACGTCGGAGATTTCCCAGCGGCCGGCCGCCTGCTCGGCGATGCGCTTGACCTCGGTCTCTGCCATGCCGGGATAGTGCTCGAGTTCGAGCGCCTCGAGCCGGCCGTCCTCGTCGCGGCAGAGGCCGGTGAAGGTGACGATGGCGCCGATGTCTCCGCGCCCTGCCGAAACGCGCTCGATCTCCGCCGTGATGTCGAGCGGCTCGGCAACGATGGCAACGCGGACATTGGGAGAACGGGCATGGGTCATGGCGAACCTAGCCTCCGGTCATGGGCGGGAAGAGGGCAACCTCGCGAATTCCGCTGATGGACGCTTCGTGGTCGGCGTGGTCGTGATCAAGCGCCACGCGGATCGCCGCCGGCTCCGCGAGCGCCGCCTCGTAGCTGTCGCCGCGGGTCCGGAGCCAGCCTAGCAGATCGCCGACCGTGTCGACGCCGCGCGGCGGCTCCACCGTCTCCTCCGCCGTGCCGATCCGCTCGCGGACCCAGGCGAAATAGACGAGTTTCACGGCTCTTCCTCCAGGATGTGTCCGAGGCCGGCGCGGAAATAGTCATAGCCGGTGTAGAGCGTCACGATGGCCGAGGCCCAGAGCAGGACGAGGCCGATCAGCGTCGTATAGGCGAAATAGGCGTCGCCGGCCGGACCGGCCAGCAGGAAGCTGATCGCTACCATCTGCAGCGCCGTCTTCCACTTGGCGAGGCGCGAGACCGGCACGCTGACGCGCAACTCCGCCAGGTATTCGCGCAGGCCCGAAACCAGGATCTCGCGCGAGAGAATGATCAGCGCCGCCCAGAGCGACAGGCCGTCGATGGTGCGCTCAAAGACGAGGGCCAGCAGGCAGGCCGAGACCAGCAGCTTGTCGGCGATGGGATCGAGCATGCGGCCGAGCGATGACTGCTGCTTCCAGATCCGCGCCAGATAGCCGTCGAGATAGTCGGTGATGCTGGCGATGATGAACAGCGCCAGCGCCGTCCAGCGCCAGGTGTCCTTGCCGCCGACGACGCAGAAGACGACGAGCGGGACGGCCAGGATGCGGCCATAGGTCAGAATGTTCGGAAGCGAGAGCAGGAGTGCCCGCTGCGGCCGTCTGACGTCGAAGGTGCGAAGTTCGCTCATGTCTGTCCTGAACCCTTCCCCTCATATTGCATCCGGACCGCGCCCTGCCAAGGTTATGCAGGCAAGAATGGCGGGGATGCGATGCGGGGGGAGGCAATCGCGGGGAATCGCGTACATGATAAGCGCGTCGCGCAAAAATTGCGCGACCATGGAACAATTCAAGGGATCCTGGCTGCCGGTTCTGGCGCGCATGGATGGGGGAACAAGCATGCGGGCCTGGATCGACCACTTCTTCTCGGCGCTGCGCTGGTCAAGCGCCGGGGCGGCCGATCTGTTCCGGGGCGAGATGGCGGCGCGCATGGAACTGGCGGCTGGCGTCGTCGGCCTCGTCTGGATCGTCGTCATTGGCCGCTCGCTGGCGGAGATCGGCGTCTACCTGATGCTGGCCTTCGCTTCGCTCGCGGTCGAGGCTCTGAATACGGCCATCGAGGAGATCGTCGACCGCGTTTCGCCGGAGCATTCCGAATTCGCGCGCCGCGCCAAGGACCTCGGCTCGGCTGCCGTGATGTTCATGCTGCTCGGCACGGGGATCTACGTGCTGCTGCTGACGGTCGCGGCCGCGATAGGCCGGTGAACCGCCGTGTCAGGCGGGTTGGCAGGACGGTGCCGTCCCGCTATGTCTCCCGGCCAATGCTCATCGATTTGAAGGCTTCATCATGACCGACACGCTGCCCGACCGTCTTTCGAACGATCCGAAGAGCCCCTTCCATGACGAGGCCCTGCTGGAGCGTGGCATCGGCATCCGCTTCAACGGCGCCGAGAAGACCAATGTCGAGGAATACTGCATCAGCGAAGGCTGGATCCGCGTCGCCGCCGGCAAGGCGCGCGACCGTTTCGGCAATCCGCTGACGATCAAGCTCAAGGGCGTCGTCGAGGCCTATCTGCGCAACGACGCCGAAGACGCCGGCTAAGGCGACCCGATCCTGCACCTCTCCCTGAGGGAGAGGTCGGGGCGAAGCTCCGGGTGAGGGTTTAGGGAACTATCGGGTGAGGCCGTATACCCTCACCCGCCGCACTTCGTGCGTCGACATCTCCTTCAGGGAGAGGTGAGGGACGATGCGTCATCCCGATCTAGGGCGCTTCGCCTTCGCTCTCTTCCTCCGCGGCCACGCGCTCGACCAGGCCATGGCCGAGCGCAACGCGCTCGTCGAACACGAAGCACTCGCCCTGCCATAGGCTCTCTTCCGGCGGGATGGTTTCCAGATATTTCAGGATTCCGCCCTTCAAGTGGAACACCTCGGCGAAGCCCTGCGACAGCAGGTAGGAACTCGCCTTCTCGCAGCGAATGCCGCCGGTGCAGAACATGGCGACCTTCTGGTTCCTGGCCGGATCGAGCGTGCGGCTGACGAAGTCGGGGAACTGCGAGAACTTGCGCGTCTCCGGGTCGAGCGCCCGCTGGAAGGTTCCCATCTTCACTTCGAAGCGGTTGCGCGTGTCGATCACAACGACGTCGGGATCGGAGATCAGCGCATTCCAGTCCTCGGCCGCTACATAGGTGCCGACCTGCTTCGTCGGGTCGACATGCGGCTGCGCCAGCGTGACGATCTCCTTCTTCAGCCGGACCTTGAGCCGCTTGAACGGCATGGCGGCGGCAGTCGAGAATTTCAGCTCCATGTGGTTGAGCCGGCCGCCGAAAAGGTCACCGGTCTCGAGCTCCATCACGACCGCGTCGATGCCCGCGTCAGGGCCGGCGATCGTGCCGTTGATCCCCTCCGGTGACAGCAGCAGCGTGCCACGAATCCCGTGCGTTTCGCACAGTTCCAGCAACGGCGCGCGCAGGTCCTCGAAATCGGCAAGCGACGCGAACTGATAGAGAGCGGCAACCTTGTATGTCATGGCGCGAGCCAATAACACGATGTCGCGATTGAAGAAATCGCAAGAATGACGCGGGCTGCCCCTAACCAAGGGCTTGCATCGTTCCTACATGGCGTCCGAGGGCCTGAAAGGGCCCACTCTTTCAAGCAAGGGACGAGACATGTTTTTCGGCAAGCGCACACCGGGATTTCTGGCGATGGTCGGCATCGCCACGGCGATGAGCTTCGCTGTTGTGGACGACGCGGACGCCCGGCGGGGTGGGAGCTTCGGCAGCCGCGGCGCGCGCACCTTCCAGGCTCCGGCCACCACGCCGACCGCGCCCAGCGCGGCGCAGCCCGTGCAGCGTTCCATGACGCAGCCGACGGCCGGGCAGGCGACCAATGCGGCTCGTCCGGCGGCCCAGCAGGCGTCACGCCCCGGTTTCCTGGGCGGTCTTGGCGGCTCGATGCTGGGCGGCCTGATGATGGGCGGCCTGATCGGCATGCTGCTGGGCAACGGCCTCGGGGGCATGGCGGGCGCCTTCGGCTTCATCCTGCAGATCGCGCTGCTCGCGATTGCCGCGATGTTTCTGTTCCGCTTCCTCGGTAACCGCAATCGCACGGCGGGCGCCTCTGCCGGCATGGCCGGCGCGGCGCCGGCTGGCATGGCTCGCGGCATGACCCCGGATGCCCCGGCGGCGGATGCGCCGCAGGCGGCTGCCCGCAACGGCCTCGGCTCGGGTTTTGGCGGTTTCGGCGGCCTTGGCGGCTTCGGTTCGGGCGCCAAGCCGGCGCGGCCGGCCAACGCCATGAACGCCAATGACGAGGTCGGCATCACCGGCGGCGATCTCGACGCGTTCCAGAAGCTGCTGGGCGAAGTGCAGGGCGCCTTCGGCCGCGAGGACTACGCGACGTTGCGCCAGCACACGACGCCGGAGATCATGTCCTATCTCTCGGAGGAACTGAGCCAGAACGCCACCAGCGGCCAGCGCAACGACGTCACCGACGTCACGTTGCTGCAGGGCGATCTCGCCGAGGCCTGGAGCGAGGGCGACACCGACTACGCCACCGTCGCGATGCGCTACGAGAGCCGCGACGTGATGCGCGACCGGACGACCGGCGCGATCCTCTCGGGCGATGCCGATGCGCCGACGGAGACGACCGAGATCTGGACATTCACCCGTCAGGCCGGCGGCGAATGGAAGCTCTCGGCGATCCAGGAGGCCTGAGCCTCCGGACCGAATGACGAGCGCGCGGCAAGCGCGCCCGTGACAATTCCTGGCGGGTCCGGCTAGAATCCGGTCCCGCCATTTTTGTCTGGCGCCCCATACGAGAATTCGAATGCCCTCTCCGCGATCCTCCCTCACCGCCATCGGCTTCGACGCCGACGACACGCTTTGGCAGAACGAGCAGTTCTATCGGCTGACCGAACAGCGCTTCATCGACCTGCTGGCGGAGCATGGCGACCGGGAGGAGATTTCGCGGCGGCTGAACGAAGCGGAGCGGCGCAACCTCAAGCTTTACGGTTTCGGCATCAAGGGCTTCACGCTTTCCATGGTCGAGACCGCGATCGAGCTGACCGGCGGCCGCATCCCGTCGGCGGCGATCAGCGAGATCCTGGCCGCAGGTCGTGACATGCTGGTGCATCCGGTCGAGACGCTGCCGCATGTGCGCGAGACCCTGGAGCAGCTTGCCGGCGCCTATCGGCTGATCCTGATCACCAAGGGCGACCTGTTCGACCAGGAGCGCAAGCTGGCCGCTTCCGGCCTTGGCGACCTGTTCGATGCCGTCGAGATCGTCAGCGACAAGAACACCTCGACCTATCAGCGCATCTTCACCCGCCATGCCGATGGCCCCGCGCACAGCATGATGGTCGGCAATTCGCTGAAGTCCGACATCGTGCCGGCGATCGAGGCGGGAAGCTGGGGCGTCTATGTTCCGCACGACCTGACGTGGTCATTCGAGCATGTCGAGGCGCCGGTCGGCGCGCCGCGCTTCCGCGAGGTGCCGCATCTTGGCGAGTTGCTGGCTTTGCTTGCCAAGCTCGACTGACACAGTCCTTCGCTGTCTCACGCAAAAAAAGGGCGAGGCCTTGCGCCTCGCCCTTCTGCATTTTTGCCGGAGCGACAGGACCTACTGCGCCAGCATCTGCGCTGCCTCGGCCTTTTCGACCGGCGGCGGGTTCCAGCGGCCCGTCAGCGCGCTGCTCTGCGGCGCGTAGAGACGCATCGTCAGGTTGAACGGCCCCTTGGGGGCCGGAAGCCAGTTGGCTTCCTTGTCCTTGCCGGGGCTGGCGTTCTGGAAATAGAGGTCCAGCGAGCCGTCGGCGTTCTTGACGAAGGGCATCCAGCTCGACACCGCGAAGCGGTTCAGCGGATTGGCGACCTGGAAGCCGTCTGGATCATAGAGCGTGACGGACCAGAAGGCATCGACGGGCGGCGTCTTGCCGGCTTCGAAATGCAGCACGTAGTCGTTGTTGCCGTCCAGCGGCTTGTCGGAGGCGTCGCCGAGGTTGAGCGGGTAGATCGCGTCTTCCGGCAGGTTGGCGCCGAGGCCCAGCTGCGCGACGATGGCGCGCTTCAGGTAGTAGTTGCCATAGACGCCCATCGTGTCGGTGTTCATCGACCAGTTGTTGACGTTGCGTGCCAGCGACTTCACCTTCCAGGCCATCAGGTCCTGAGCCGCTTTGGGCGCCAGGTTCAGGCCCTCCTGGACCTCGGGCGACAGCTTGCCGGCATCGAAGGACTGGCCGGGCACGATGCCGATCTTGGCCAGGTTGGCCACCATGGGCTGGTCTGTGATGTGCGGCGGATGCAGCTTCAGCAACTCGGCCGCATAGGCGAAGTACTGGTCGGCCGGCATGGTGTCGAGGGTGATCTTGGGCGGCGTCTTCATGTCGATCTTGGGATCGACCGTCACGGTCGGCGGCTTGGCGTCCTTGCCCCATTCCGACAGGGGCGTGACCTTGTAACCGGCCTGGACCTTGTGGACCGCGTCATAATCCGGCGGCCCGTCGGTCTTGGTGCGGCCGACGACCCAGACATAGGGTGTCGGCGCCTCGATGCGGCTCGTGCCTTCCGGCAGCTTCAGTTCCGTGCGCCACGAATCCTTCAGGTCGGGCCGCCAGCCGGGCGGCGTCACCAGATAGTTGGCGGCGCCGGTGCCCGTTGTGCGCCAGCCGGGCGAGGCGAACACGTCCGACCACATGTCCAGCATCGGCAGCAGGAAGTAGCGCCCGTCCGTGTCGGCATTGGATACGACGACCGGTTCCTTCGTCATGTCGAGCCAGGCCACCGAATAGAGCGTGTCGAAGTTGGGCCGGACGACGACCTTGTAATCGGCCGGCGGGAATTCCGGGACGTTGACGAACATGTTCATCGGCCCGCGGCCGAATTCCTTGCCGGGCTCGATGTTGGTGCTCTGCTGCCGGGTCAGGTCCATGGTCAGCATGGGGTAGAAGTAGAGATAGGCGTCGGCGCCGATGGCGCGCGCCTGCTCCTTTGTCAGGGCCGGCTCCGCTTGAGCCGGCAGCGAGGCCGCGACTGCCAGCGCAGCCCCCAGCGTCGCGGCGATCCATCGAGTACGCATCAGCCTGGCCTGCTTTCTCCGCCCGAGGCGGTCTGGGTGAGATGCTCCGCAGGCTGCAACTATGGCGATTGACGATGTTCCGTCGAGTAAATTCGGTTTAAGCGCGATTTTTACTTTCCGGAATTCGCGATCCGGATAGATCTGATACGGGTGCACGATGTTATGCTTACCGTATCAACTTCATGAACGCAGAATCCGGCGGGGTTTCTGGCTCGCGTGGTTTTGAGCGGAACGATGGAACGGGCTTTCGGCCGGCGAATTGTTTCCAATGCCCCTCGAGAGGGCCGGGAGGAGGAACACGCCATGGTCCGCGTCGTCGGGATTGACCATCTCGTCATCCGCGTCAGCGACTTCGGGATATCGAAGGCCTTCTATGGCCGCCTCTTCGCGTTTCTCGGTTTCGAGGTGCTGGGCGACTATGGCGACACGATCGGCTGGACCAACGGTAAGACGCGCTTCTGGATCGGCGAGGCCGATGCCGAAGGCAAGAAGCACAAATACCGCATCGGCGACATCGGCTTCCACCACTACGCCTTCGAACTCCGGAGCCGGCAGGACGTAGATGATCTCGAGGCCTTCCTGAAACGGGAAAAGGTGGAGATCGTCGATCCCGCGGGCGAGTACTACGACGACTACTACGCCGTGTTTTTCCTGGATCCGGACGGGTTGAAGCTCGAAGGCATGAAATATGGCGAGAAGACCGCGCGGGGCGCGGGGAAGGGCAACTGAATGTGCCCGAAACCGTCAGGCCCTTCGATCGGCATGGGAGCGGCAGGATGACGACGGCCGAATCCGCGCTGGTCCGCTTCCACGCCGGCGTCGCCACCGACAGCGAGGGACGCCGGATCGCCGAGATACTTGCCTGGGGTGACGACGATCTCGAACGGGTCCACGACTACATCCAGTGGCTGTTTCCTCTCCCGGAGCGGAGCGGCTTCAATCCGTATGCGCCGATCCTGACCCCGTCCGACATCGCAGCGTTCCGGGAGCGCGCCGATCTGCGCAACTCGCTGTACAGGGCCCTCCAGCGGCTGCTGGCCTTCTATGGCTTCGCCGAGGTGAAGACGGAGGACGGGCTTGAAATCAGCCGCACGGCCGAGTTCCCGCAAAAGGCGCGGAACTGGCTGCGGCCCGGCAATCACAACCTGCTGCGCATCAGCCGCATCCTGCGCGCCCTGACGCTGCTGGGGCTCGAGCGCGAGGCCCGCAGCTTTCTGGCCGCGCTCGAAGCGCTGCATGCCGAAGCGGCCGACCAGCTGGGGCCGGTGGCGATCGCCTATTGGCGCCGGGCGGTCCGGTAGGCCGCCCGAACGCCTCAGTCGCCCTTGTCGTGGAAGAAATCGTAGATGTTGCGGGCCATCTGCTCGGAGATGCCGGGAACGCCGAGGAGGTCTGGCACGCTGGCCCTGCCGACTGCCTTGGCGGTGCCGAAATGGGCGAGCAGGGCGCGCTTGCGCGTCGGGCCGATGCCGTCGATCTCGTCGAGCGGGCTCTTGGTCAGCGCCGCCTTGCGCTTGGCGCGGTGCGTGCCGATGGCGAAGCGGTGCGCTTCGTCGCGCAGTCGCTGGACGAAATAGAGCACGGGATCGCGCGGCTGCAGCATGAAGGCCTCGCGGCCCGGCACGAAGAATTTCTCTCGGCCGGCGTCGCGGTCGGGGCCCTTCGCAATGCCGATCAGCGGCACCTGGTCGGTCAGGCCCAACTCGTCGATGATGGTCTGCGCGGCGGAGAGCTGGCCCTGGCCGCCATCGATGAAGACGAGATCGGGCCAGGGACCGAAACCGTCCTCGTCACGCGGCGCGGTTTCGCGCGAGCCGACTTCCTTGACCAGCCGCGAGAAGCGCCGCGTCAGCACCTCGCGCATCATGCCGAAATCGTCGCCCGGCGTGATCTCTTCCGAGCGGATGTTGAACTTGCGGTACTGGTTCTTCACGAAGCCGGTCGGCCCGGCGACGATCATGCCGCCGACGGCGTTTGTGCCCATGATGTGGCTGTTGTCGTAGACCTCGATGCGGCGCGGCGGCGCCTCCAGCCCGAAGGCCTCGGCGACGCCTTCGAGCAGGCGGGCCTGGCTGGAGGTTTCCGCGAGGTTGCGACCGAGCGCCTCGCGCGCGTTGAGCAGCGCGTGGTCGACCAGGTCCTTCTTCTCGCCGCGCTTCGGCACCGCGATCTCGACCTTGTGCCCGGCATGCTCGGAGAGCGCCGCGGCGATCAGGTCCATCTCCTCCACCTCGTGGCTGAGCAGGATGAGCGCCGGCACGGGCTTGTCCTCGTAGAACTGCGCCAGGAAGGCGCCGAGGATCTCGGCGGCGTCGAGGCTCTTGTCGGCGCGCGGATAGAAGGCGTGGTTGCCCCAGTTCTGGCCGGTGCGGAAGAAGAACACCTGCACGCAGTTCTGGCCGCCTTCCTGATGCACCGCCAGCACGTCCGCCTCGTCGACGGATTGCGGGTTGATGCCCTGGTGCGACTGGACATGCGACAGCGCGGCGATGCGGTCGCGGTAGATGGCGGCGCGCTCGAAGTCGAGATCGGCGCTGGCGGCCTCCATGGCGCGGGCGAGGTCCGTCTTGATGGCCGACGACTTGCCGGTGAGAAAGCCCTTGGCCTCGCGCACGAGCTCCGCATAGTCGCCGAGCGAGATCTCGCCGGTGCAGGGGGCGGAGCAGCGCTTGATCTGGAACAGCAGGCAGGGCCGCGTCCGGCTCTCATAGACCGAATCCGTGCAGGTGCGGATCAGGAAAGCGCGCTGCATGGCGTTCATGGTGCTGCCGACGGCGCCGGCCGAGGCGAAGGGGCCGTAATATTCGCCGCCGCGGCTGCGGGCGCCGCGATGCTTCACAAGCTGCGGCGCCTCGTGGTCTGTGATCAGGATGTAGGGAAACGACTTGTCGTCGCGCAGCAGCACGTTGTAGCGCGGCCGGAGGCGCTTGATCAGGTTCGCTTCCAGCAGCAGCGCTTCGGTCTCGGTGCGCGTCGTGACGAATTCCATCGTCGCCGTCTGCTGGATCATGCGGATGATCCGGTTCGACTGCATGCCGACGCGCGTATAGCTGGTCACGCGCTTCTTCAGGTTCCGCGCCTTGCCGACATAGAGGACGTTGCCGCCCTGATCGAACATGCGGTAGACGCCCGGCGCATTGGGCAGGCGGGTGACGAAATCGGCGATGACGGCCGCACCCTTGCCGCGCGCCACCAGCTCGCCGCCCGCCTCGAAGGCGGCCTCGGCCGGCTGCGTGTCGTCGTCGGCCGGTTTCGCGGCTTCGCTGCCGGCGTCTGCGCTCGACAGCGTCGGCGGCGGGCCGGCTTCGGCGGCGATCTCGGACTTGTCGGTATCGTTGGGGGGCAGGGTGTTCACTCGCTGATGCCTACGATATCGGGCGTTTCCCATGCAAGATGCTGCCCGCCATCGAGCGCGATCATCTGGCCGGTTATGGAACGCGTCTCGTAGAGATATCGTATCGTCCGCCCGAATTCGCAAAGGTCCGGCCCGTGCCGCAGCAGCACGGCCTCGGCCTGCTTGCGGAATTCGGCCGGATCCTGGCGCGGCGAGGGCAGGGTCGGGCCGGGGCCGATGGCGTTGACGCGGATGCGCGGCGCCAGCGCCTGCGCCAGCGTGCGTGTCGCCGTCAGCAGGCCCGACTTCGATAGCTGGTAGGACAGGAAATGCGGCGTCGTTTTCCAGGCGCGCTGGTCGACCATGTTGACGACGAGCCCCTCGCGATCAGCCGGCAACTGCGCGGCGAAGGCGTCGGCCAGGAAGACCGGCGCGGCGAGGTTGACGGTCGTCTGGCGCTGGAAGCGTTCGGGATCGAGCGAGCCGATGCCGTCCGCCTCGAAGATCGAGGCATTGTTGACGAGCAGGGTCAGCGGGCCCAGCGCCTCGGCGGCGCGGGCCGGGAGCGCGCGCGCTGCGTCGAGGTCGGCGAGATCGGCCGAAAGCACGAGGGCGCGCCTGCCCTGGCGGCGGATGTCGTCTGCCAGCGCTTCGGCGACGTCGACGGAGCTGCGGCAATGGATGGCGACGGCGAAGCCGTTCCGGGCGAGGTCCTCGACGATCGCGCGACCGATTCTGCGCGCGCCGCCCGTGACCAGTGCCGTGCCCATTTCGTCCGTCATGTTGCCTGCCGTTCGTGCGAATCCGTGGAGCTGCGAAGATAGGGTGGCAGGCCCATTTCGGTAAGCCTTAGTTAGGCTTCGTTAAATGTGGTCAACACCTGCGTCGACACCATGTCAGAGAGGTTAACGCGGAAAGGTTCCGGTCGCTAAAATTTGCATGAAATCAGATGCTTAACGGCGGATTGCGTGATTTTGGCAACGAGGCGCGAATGCCTCGAACATGCCGCAATTCCTGTCATGTTCTGCCGCAATGGCAGGGTTAATTCAGACCATCGGATCGGGGCAGAAGGTCGCTCCCGGATCAAGTTTTGTAGCTTTTAGTTTAGTACGCATGGAGACCAAGATGCTGCGTATCCGCACCCTCTCCCTCGGCGCCATGGCGCTGGCCCTCTCGGCAGCCCCGGTTCTGGCTGCGGATCTCACCTACGAGCCGGCTCCGGCTCCGCTCGCTCCCGCAGCGCAGGCCTTCAGCTGGACCGGCCCGTATGTCGGCGCCCTGGTCGGCTACGGCTGGTCCTCCTCGGACGCCAATTCGCGCTACGCTTTCGGCAGCGTCAACGGTGACGGCTTCAAGGGCGGCCTCTACGCCGGTTACAACTTCGACCTGGGCAACCAGTGGGTGATCGGCGCCGAAATCGACGCCAACCTCGACGACGTCAGCGGCTCGAACGCCATCGGCGGCGTCCGTCAGAAGTGGGACGGCACGGCCCGCGCCCGCGTCGGCTACGCCTTCGACCGCTACCTGGCCTACGGCACGGGCGGTGCGGCTCTCTCGGGCGCCAAGGCTTCGGTCGACGGTGCTGGCTCGGACGACAAGACCCACATGGGCTGGACCGTCGGCGCCGGCGTCGAGGCCCAGGTCTGGAACAACGTCACCGCTCGCGTCGAGTACCAGTACGCTTCGTACGGCAAGGAGCACTACGACATCGGCGCTCCGGGCGGCACCGACATCGACTTCAACACCAACACGATCCGTGCTGGCGTTGGCGTGAAGTTCTAATCGGTTCTTCCGAACCGTATCGAAGAGCCGGCGGGGCGACCCGCCGGCTCTTTTCGTTTGGGCGCCGCGTCTGAGCGCACAAATGAAAAGAGCACCGGTGGAATGCCGGTGCTCTCTGCGGAAATGGCGATATAGCGCCGTTCAGGCGACGGCATATTCCGTGCCGGCGAAGAGGGCCGCCTGCAGCGCCCGCCAGCTTGTCTCGTCCGGCGCGCAGAGCAGGCCGCCTTCGCGATGCGCCGGCAGATAGGCGCTGCCGTCGAAACGGGCGGAATAGCCGCCGGCCTCCCGGTGGATCAGCCAGCCTGCGACATGGTCCCAGACCGTCAGCTTGGCATAGAGCGCGAAATGGCTGTGGCCGCCCGCCAGCATCCGGTATTCGTGCGCCGCGCAGCGATAGCCGGCGGCCGAGCGGGTGGCGGCGAGATTGGCGCACACCTGCGTGCGCAACGGCTCGGGCAGGAGCGACCAGGACGCGGTGCCGGCCATCTCGTTGACCGGCTTCGGCGCTGCGACGCGAAGATCGTTGCGCTCGCCGCGGGAATTCTCCGTCCAGGCACCTTCGCCGCGCAGCGCCGTGGTCCAGTCGCCGCCGATCGGATCGAGGATGACGCCGCCGACCGCCTCGCCGCGCACGACGACACCCGCCATGACGCCGAACAGCGTCAGTCCCGACGCGAAGTTCTTGGTGCCGTCGACGGGATCGACGACAAAGGCGAGGTCCGCCCCGTCGAGACTGTCGAGCAGTGTATCGTCAGCGGATACCGCTTCCTCACCGATAACGACCGCGCCGGGGAATTCCTTGAGCAGCGCCGCGGTGATCTTCCGCTCGGCCGCCTCGTCCGCGTCGGTGACCAGGTCCTCGGCCGAGGTTTTCTGGCGGATGGCGCCGGCGCTCAGATGGCGGAAGCGCGGCAGGATCTCGGCCTCGGCCGCGTCGCGCAGGATCCGGGCGACGGTCTGGGCATCGCCCACTGAAAAGCTCATGCGAATCTCCGGGATGGGGGCGTCTTCAGGCGAAGCGGACACCGGCTCGCAGGCGGAAGACGCGGCCAGACAAAAGGATCAGGACTTGAAGCGCGTCTGTTCGAAGCTCGGCACACGGGCCGCGAAGTCGTCGAGGAAGGCGACCAGATTCGGATGTGTCGCGCGCCAGGCTCCGTGGAAGCGAAGATCGAGATAGCCGAGGGCGCAGGCGAGCGCGATCGTGCCGACATGGACCGCGCCGTCGACGGGGAGAGCCTCCGCGGCGGCGAGGCCGCGCTCGACTTTGCCCTGCTGATGCGTCTTCCATGTGACGCTCTGCTGCCCTTCCTCGCGCCAGCGGCTCTCATAGACCTGGAGAAGCGCGGCGTCGGCGATCCCGTCGGCGAGCGCCTGCATCACCAGTGCGGGATAGCGCGACGCCGCGTCGGCCGGGATGATCTTCCCGCCCCCGGCGAGATGGTCGAGATAGTCGACGATGACGCGGGAATCGTACACCACCGTGCCGTCTTCGAGGATCAGAGCCGGGATCTTGCCGAGCGGATTCTGCTGCCGAAGGATTTCGTTCGGATCGGTGGTGTCGGCGGCGACGATATCGATCCGGTCGATCAGACCCAGGTGATGGGCGGCGATCCTGACCTTGCGCCCGAAGGGCGAGGCGGGGGAACTGCGCAGGACGAGCAAAGTTCGGGGTCCTTGTCCGAAGGAGGGAGAAGCGGGCCGGGCGTCGGCCGCCGCCCGCGTCAGCGGACGGGCGGCATGACGAGGCTGTTGTTGCGGCAGGCCTTGCGATCGACCTCGGCGCAGCTGCGGAAGCGCAGGTCCTTGGTCATGCAGATGCGGACTTCCTTCAGCCGGCGTGAATCGCAGCTGACCGCGATGCTATCCGCCTTGAGGCCGGGATTGGCGGCGATGAAGGCCGATTCCACGTCGCGGGGCGAGACGGTCAGATAGTCCGGCAGGTCGACGAACTGCGTCGGGATCTCCACGGCCTCGCGCGCCTGCCGCGTCAGGTCGAAATAGTCGTCCGGCTGCAGTCCAGAGCAGGATCCGTGCGTCCGCCATTCGTGCCGGACCAGCGACGGGCTCGGCATCACGTCGAGCATGCTGTCGACGAGGCGGCGCGGCAGGCCGCTGCGCGGGCCCACATCGCAATCGCGCGGAGAACCACGCTCATATTGCGGCCAGAGGCCATGCACGACGAAGGCGAACGGGCGCGGACCGCCGCACTGGATCCGATCCGACCGGCCGCGATCCTGGCAATAGGTCGGCGACCATGACAGCGACAGGACGTAGAAATCGAAGTCGCCTGGGGTATCGGCCGAGGCCGGCGCACTCGTCACCCAGCCGGCAAGCATCAGGAAGGCGGCGAACAGGCCGCGCACGACCGAGGAGGGCCTCACGCTCAGAACCAGCCGGGACGAACCGTGCGGCACCAGCCGTCATGCACGCGCCACGGATCCTGGCCTGACACGCAGAAATCGACATACCAGCCGATCGAGGCGAAGCCCATGCGCTCTTCGATCAGGTAGTAGACGGCGGTGGGGCGGACATTGTCGGCGATGTAGACGTCGGCCTTGCAGAAGCGGCGGTCTATCAGGCCGGGATCGCCGGGACGGAACTGGGTCTCAGTGACCGAGGCGACTTCGCGGAAGGCGAGGTTGTTGCCCCAGGTATGCGTGTTGGCCCAGTGGTAGCGCTCGGCGATGTTGGAGAGAACCTTGGGCGAATCGCAGAGCGGAACGCTGCCGCGATCCCAGCCGCGGTGCACTTCCTGGCCGTAGCTGCCGTCATAATCCGCCGCAAGGGCCGCGCCGGATCCGGCGAGGGCGGCGACGAAGGAAAGGGCTGCGACGAGGCGACGGATCATGATTGCGATTCCCCAGAGGACGCTCTGCCAGACGATGCGTCACAGCCGCCACGACGGTCAAGCATTCACCGGCCGGATCGGGCAGGGTGGTGAACAGAGAGTCGCCGTGTGGAGTGCTGGCAACAACTCCTGATTAAGCCGATATGTCGTTCAACGATGAACGGAGCACGGATATGGGCCTTCTGGTCGATGGCGTTTGGCAGGACCAATGGTACGATACCCGCAACACGGGCGGTCGCTTTCAGCGCAGCGCGGCGGGTTTTCGCAACTGGGTGACGGCGGACGGCAGCCCCGGCCCCACGGGCAAGGGCGGCTTCAAGGCCGAGCCCGGCCGCTATCATCTCTATATTGCCCGCGCCTGTCCCTGGGCCCACCGCGTGATGATCTTCCGCGCGCTGAAGGGGCTCGAGGGGATGATCGATTATTCGGTGGTCAACTGGCTGATGGCCGAGAACGGCTGGACCTTCGAGCCCGGACCGGGCGTCACCGCCGACAAGGTCAACGGCTTCCGGTTCCTGCACCAGGTCTATACCAAGGCCGATCCCGAATATTCCGGCCGCGTCACCGTGCCGGTGCTGTGGGACAAGCAGACCGGGACGATCGTCAGCAACGAATCGTCCGAGATCATCCGCATGCTGAATTCAGCTTTCGACGGCGTCGGCGCCAAGCCGGGCGACTATTACCCGGAGGCGCTGCGGCCAGAGATCGACGCGCTCAACGCGCGTATCTACGACACCGTCAACAACGGGGTCTACAAGGCAGGCTTCGCGACCAGCCAAACGGCCTATGAGGAGGCGATCCATCCGCTCTTCGCCAGCCTCGACTGGCTTGAGGGGGTGCTCTCGGAGCAGCGCTACCTGACGGGCGACCGGCTGACCGAGGCGGACTGGCGGCTCTTCACCACGTTGCTGCGCTTCGATCCCGTCTATGTCGGCCACTTCAAGTGCAACCTGCGCCGGCTGGTCGACTATCCCGCGCTCTGGTCCTACACGCGTGAGCTCTACCAGGTGGACGGCATCCGCGAGACCGTCGATTTCGACCACATCAAGCGGCACTACTACGAGAGCCACAAGACGATTAACCCGACCGGCGTCGTTCCGCTCGGGCCGATCCTCGATTTCGACGCGAGGCCGGACCGCGCCTTCGCGGCCTGACCGGCCGGAGTGTCAGGTTTCGCCGCGAATCCACCAGACGCGGCGACCCGCCTTTTCCGTCTCGCCGAGGATCGGCGCGAGGCCTGTCAGCAGGCCGTCGAGCGTGCGGTCGATCTGCCAGGGCGGATTGCAGATCACGAGCCCGGTGCCGTTGAAGGTGTCGGGCGTCGCCCGCTCGCGCACCCAGAGCTCGGCGGCGAGGATCTTGGGAATGCCGCTCTCGGCGAGGCGCTTGTGGAAGTTGGTGACGGCCCCGATGTCCTTGATCGGATACCAGAGCGCATAGACGCCCGTCGGCCAGCGCTGATAGGCCTTCTCGAACCGGTCGAACAGGGTCTTGAACTCGTCCGGCTGCTCATAGGGCGGGTCTATCAGCACCAGACCGCGCCGCTCCTTCGGCGGCACGAAGGAGCCGAGCGCCAGCCAGCCGTCGAGCTCGATCGCCTTGACCTGGAAATCGCCGGCGAAGAGCTCGGCCAAGGTCGCATGGTCTTCCGGGTGCATCTCGACCGCGGTCATGCGGTCGGTCTTGCGCAGCAGGTGGCGGATCAGCCAGGGCGAGCCCGGATAATGCTTCAGCCCGCCATCCGGATTGGCGGCCTTCACGGTCTCCAGATAGGGCGCCAGCGCTTCGGCGAGCTTGCGCGACAGCTCGGTCGCCGGCTGGCCGCCGGCGTCGAGCAGCCGGCCGATGCCGCCCTGCCATTCGTTGGTCTTGCCCGCCTCTGTTGCCGTCAGGTCGTAGAGGCCGATGCCGGCATGGGTGTCGATCACCCGGAAAGGCTTGTCCTTGGCCTTCAGGTGCTCGATGAGCAGGGCGAGGATGGCGTGCTTGACGACATCCGCGAAGTTTCCGGCGTGATAGGCGTGACGATAGTTCATGGCCAAGGTGTTGGCATTGCCGCGCTGACCGCGCAAGGGGCATTCCTCCGCCATCCGGATCTCAGGCGTCCGACGAGGGGCTTCGTGGCGCCGGGGCGAATTTTATCTCAACCTCAGGTTGACGATCGGGGTCCGAATGAATTAGTCGGTGCTGCAGTCTCCTGGAATTGGGCGAGCTGATCGTCCGCGCATGTCCGGCCACCTCCCTCTCATCCGCCGCGGATTCCGAAGATCGCCATGGTTCTCGATTTCCTGACGCTGTCCATCGTCATCCTGCTCAACGCGTTCACGATGGCGATCATCTGGGGCCTGATCTGGTGGTCCTATCGCAGCTTTGCCGCCGCCCGGATCTGGATGTTCGCCTGCCTGACCACGGCGCTGGGCGGGCTGATCCTGGCGCTGGAATCGCTCGCCAAGGTGCCGACCAACGTCATCGGCAACGGCGTCATCTTCTTCGGCTTCTGCCTCTACTGGGTCGGCGTGCGCCAGTTCTATGGCCGCAGCCGGCCCTGGGTCGAAAGCGTCTTGATCACGACGGGCGCGATGGTGGCGCTTGTTGTCTTCTCGACGGCCTATCCGAGCAACGGCGCGCGCAACGCGGTCTATGCCATCGGCCAGTCGATTCCGCTCGCCTGCGCCATCTTCGATCTGACCCGGCCCGGCCGGCGGACGCCGGGCAGCATGCTGGCCGCCGTCGCCATGGCCATCGCGATCTTCGTTCACGGCGTCGAGACCGCGGCGAACATCGCCTTCACCCATGGCGGCATGGCCCAGCTTCACTACGACACGATCGAGACCGTCGTAATCCTGCTCGTGATCTTCAGTGGCGTCGTCTGGAATTTCGGCATGATCGTCATGGCGATCGACCATCTGCGCGCCGAGCTCGCCGTGCTGACCTATCGCGACGAGCTGACCGGCGTCGGCAATCGGCGTCTGCTTCAGGAGCGGCTCGTCGCCGCAGAGGAGCGCCTGCGGCACACCGGGCTGCCCTTCACGCTGATGATGGTCGACCTCGACAACTTCAAGTCCATCAATGACGAGCATGGCCACGCTGCCGGCGACGCCTGCCTTCGCCAGGTCGCCGACATCGCCGCCGGTGCGCTTCGCCCGGCCGATCTGGTCGCCCGGCCGGGAGGAGACGAATTCTGCATCCTGCTCGCTGATCTCGACGGCTCGCGAGCTTCGGCGATCGCATCAGAGCTTGTCGCGACCTTTCGCCAGCGGCCCGTGCCCTGGGGCGGGGGCGGCATCCCGCTGACGCTCAGCATCGGCGTGGCCGAAGCCAGCGCAGCCCATCCCCGGACGGGCACGGAACTGCTGGAATTGGCGGATCGGGCTCTCTATGCCGTCAAGCGCGACGGTCGTGATGGCTACGCGCTCGCCGCCTAGGCCGCCAGCAGCCGGCTGATCTCGTCGATCGGGGCCGATGTCAGCGTCTTCGTCATCTCGCCCTGGATGCGGTCGCTGACCTGCTTGTGAAAGCTCTGCCGCAGCGTGCCGAGGGTCTTCGGCGGCGCGACGATGACCAGTTCGCTGAAGCTGTTGGCCATCGCCGCCTTGTAGAGCGCCTCGGCGATGGTGCCGGCGAATTTCTGTTCTTCCAGAAGGTGCCAGTCGGTCTGTTCGACGGAGCTTCTCGAGAAGCCCGCGCTCTGCATCACCCGTCCCGGACGGTCGGTGCCCTGTTCCCGCGTCGGCGGATTGTCGCTGCCGTCGAGGATTTCCTCGACGACCAGGTCCAGCGCCTGGGGCGTGCCGCGATTGCGCAGGAAGAGCGCCTTGCGCCCGTCGCCGACCAGAACCAGGGCGTTGTGATGGATGAGGAAATCGGGCATGGGAAACCTTCCTGCGGGGATCGTTGCGGACGGCGGCCGCCTCCCGGCATGGGGTGCGCACCTATCACGCCAACGCGCCCTGCGCCGTTGGGTTGCGCCATTACCTGCGCCGTTGGGTTGCGCCATTATGAGCCCGCGCGCGGCGCGCCGACATCGCAATCCGCGTTCGTTCGATCAGCTTTGCGTGTTCGATGGGAGCGTCGTCAGCCGCCCCGCCCTCCCATGTCGCCGCCTTCCCACGTCGCGGCGTAGCCCGCGATCATGTCGCCGTAGGCGTCCTCCGGCGGCAGCGCTGCGAAGCTGCGCACCGCCGGCGTCGTCGCCCAGGCGAGCTTCTCGCCGGTCCAGGTCTCCATGTAGGGGACGAACCAGCTGGCGTCGTCGAGCAGGGTCGGCCGCAGGTTGACGAAGAAGTCGATGCCTTCCGGCTTCGTGAACATCCACGTCATGCAGTGGCCGCAGAAGAAGTGCTGCGACGCGCCGCGCAGGCCGCCGATCACCGGCTCGCCCTTCGTCACCTCGAAGGCGGCGCTGGGGATCGCGGCCGACAGCGAGTAGGCGCTCGACGACATCCTCTGGCAGCCGGTGCAGTGGCAGGCCATGGTCAAAAGCGGGCGGGCGCGGATCCGGAGCCGGACCGCGCCGCAGCGGCAGCCGCCCTCCCGCACGAATGCGTCGCCGCCCGATGTCACCGCTTCGCTCATGGCCGCCTCCTTGCCTGCATGCCGGTCGACGATCGTCCGGCACGCACGATTCTGTCAAAGGGCGCGGCGACGCGTCGCGGCGTGCCTCGCTGTTGCCATGGACCGCGGGGAAATATCGCGCGATAACGGGCAGACACACGGAAACCCCTCGCTATGAACGCTCCCGCCTTTTCCCGCATCGGTCATTCGGCCTGCCCGCATGATTGCCCGTCGACCTGTGCTCTCGATGTGGAGCTGCTGGCGGGCAACAAGATCGGCCGCATTCGCGGGGCGAAGGACAACGACTATACGTCCGGCGTCATCTGCGCCAAGGTCGCCCGCTACGCCGAGCGGATTCACAATCCGAACCGCTTGACGCAACCCCTTCGCCGCAAAGGCCAAAAGGGATCCGGCGAATGGCAGGTGGTCGATTGGGAGGATGCGCTCGACGAGATCGCCGAGGCGTTCGTGAAGGCCGAGGCCCGGCTCGGCGCCGAGACGGTCTGGCCCTATTACTATGCCGGCACGATGGGGCTGGTGCAGCGCGACGGCATCAACCGGCTTCGCCATGCCAAGCGCTATTCCGGCTTCTATGGCACGATCTGCACCAACATGGCGTCGACCGGCTTCATCGCCGGTGCCGGCAAGATCGCCGGCTCCGACCCGCGCGAGATGGCGAAGTCGGATTGCATCGTGATCTGGGGCACCAATGCGGTCGCCACGCAGGTCAACGTCATGACCCACGCGATCAAGGCGCGCAAGGAACGCGGCGCCAAGATCGTCGCGATCGACATCTACCAGAACGAGACGATGAAGCAGGCCGACCTCGCGCTCTGCCTGAAGCCGGGGACCGACGCGGCGCTCGCCTGCGCGGTCATGCATGTGCTTTTCCGCGACGGTCACGCCGACCGCGCCTATCTCGCCCGCTACACCGACGAGCCGCAGGCGCTGGAGGCGCATCTCGCCGGACGGACGCCGGAATGGGCCGCCGCGATCACCGGGCTCGAGGCCGCGGAGATCGAGGCGTTCGCCCGCCTGGTCGGCACGACGAAGCGCACCTTCTTCCGGCTCGGCTACGGCTTTTCGCGGCAGCGCAACGGCGCGGTCGCCATGCATGCGGCGCTGTCGATCCCGGCCGTGACCGGCGCCTGGCAATATGAGGGCGGCGGCGCGTTCCACTCGAACAGCAGCATCTATCATCTCGACCGGACCGCGATCGAAGGCCTCGACCTGCTCGACCCGAACGTGCGCCAGCTCGACCAGTCGCGCACCGCCTCGGTGCTGACCAACGATCCCGACGCGCTCGCCGGCGGCCCGCCGGTGACGGCGATGATCATCCAGAACACCAATCCGGTGACGGTCTGCCCGGACCAGACGCTGGTGAAGCAGGGCTTTGCCCGGCCGGACCTGTTCGTCGCCGTGCATGAGCAGATCATGACCGACACCGCGAAGATGGCGGACATCGTGCTGCCGGCGACGATGTTCCTGGAGCATGACGACATCTACAAGGGCGGCGGCCACCAGTACATCATCTTCGGGCCCAAGCTGGTCGACCCGCCGGCCGAGTGCCGCACCAACCATCAGGTGATCGCCGGCCTCGCCAGGCGCCTCGGGCTGGAGCAGCCCGGCTTCGCCATGACCGAGCGCGAGCACATCGACCTGATGCTGCAGCGTTCAGGCTGGGGCACGCTCGCCGACCTGGAGGAGAAGCGCTGGATCGACTGCCAGTCGGACTTCGAGACCGCGCATTTCCTGAACGGCTTCGGCCATGCCGACGGCAAGTATCATTTCCGCGTCGACTGGGCCTCGGTCGACAACGAGAACTACGGTGTGGTCGGTCCGCATGCCGACATGCCGACCTTGCCCGATCACTGGGGCTCGATCGAGGCGGCGGACGAGGCGCATCCCTTCCGCCTCGCCACCTCGCCGGCGCGGCAGTTCCTGAATTCGACCTTCAACGAGACGCCGTCCTCGATCGGCCGCGAGGGCCGCCCCGAACTGATGATCCATCCCGACGACGCCGCCGGCCTCGGCATCGCCGCCGAAGACCTGGTCACGGTCGGCAACCGGCGCGGCGAGGTGAAGGTGCATGCCCGCCTGTTCGAGGGGCTGAAGCGCGGCGTGGTGATCTCGGAAGGCCTCTGGCCGAACAGCGCCTTCGTCGACGGCAAGGGCATCAACACACTGACCGGCGCCGACCCCGTCGCTCCTTTCGGCGGAGCGGCGGTGCATGACATCAAGGTGTGGGTGAGGGCGGCCTGAGGCCGTCCTTTCGACCCGTCGGCGCAGGCCCGGTTCGGCACGGTTTCAGGCGACGTCGCCGGACGCCGTGCCGCGACCGGCGGCGGCCGCTATGATCGGCATCGTCGATTCCCTGCCGGAGATGGGCGTGACCGAGTTCGAGCCGTTCTATCGCCTCGCCGTGGCTGCCGCGATCGGCCTGACCGTCGGCGTCGAGCGCCACTGGCGCGAGCGCGAGGCCGCTTCCGGTCAGCGCACGGCGGGCATTCGCACTTTTGCGCTGATCGGCATGCTGGGCGGCGCCGCCGGACTGATCGAGGCGGCGCTTCCGGCCGGCGGGCCGCCGGGCCTTGTCGTCGCCTCGATCTTCCTCGCCTTTGCCGGCATCTTCGCCTTCTACAAATGGCGCGAGGAGCAGGCGGAATCTGACTTCAGTGTGACGACCGTGGTCGCGGCCATGCTCACCTATCTGTTCGGTGTCCTGGCCGTGGTCGGCGATCTCCGCCTTGCCGCCGCCGGCGCCGTCGGCCTGACCGCGATCCTCGCCAGCCGCGAACCGCTGCACCGCTTCATCGAGCAGCTGAGCTGGATCGAGCTGCGTTCGGCGATCATCCTCCTGGCGATGAGCTTCGTCATCCTCCCCCTGCTGCCGGAAGCGCCCTATGGGCCGTTTGGCGGCGTGTCGCTGCGGTCCGTCTGGTCGCTCGCCATCCTGCTCGCGGCGATCTCCTATGTGGGCTATGTCGCCGTCCGCCTCTTTGGCGCGGGGAGGGGCGAGCTGGCGGCAGGCGCCGCCGGCGGGCTTGTATCCTCTACGGCGGTCACGCTCGACAATGCGCGCCGCGTCGCCGCCGGCGGCGATGCCGACCGGCTCGCGGCCGGGGCGGCCGCGGCGGGATGCGTTTCCTATCTTCGCTCCGCCGTGCTGGCGGTCGGCCTCGCGCCCGCGCTTGCGGGCTTCCTGCTGCCGCCGCTGCTGCTCGGGGCGCTGGTCATGGCCTCCGCCGCCTTGTGGCTGGTGCGCGGCCGCCTCGCCAGCGCCCATGAACTGGGCCGGCTGGACAATCCGTTCGAGCTGGCAGGCGTGCTGAAGGTCGTGCTGTTCTTGACCGCGATCGGCTTCGCCGTGCGCGCGGCATCGAGCGTCTTCGGTTCGGCCGGCATCGTGTCAGTGTCCGCCCTGGCGGGCATCGGCGATGTCGACGCCGCGATCGTGACCGTGGCGAAGCTTCCCAACCTCGACACCGGGATCGCGGCTTTGGCGATCGCCCTGACGGTGGCGGTGAACACCATCGCCAAGGCCGTCTATGCACTGGTGGTCGGCCGAGGTCGCTTTGGACGGCTGTTCGGCGGGGTTTCGACCATCACGCTGCTGGTCGCGACAGCGGCCTTCTTGCTGGCTCGGGCGGTTGCCGGCTGAGCGTTCTGCCGGTCAGCTTTCGAAGGTGGGGCCGATCAGCATGCCGCCGAGATCGGCCGGCAGGTCCTCGTGCAGCTTCAGCCGCTCGTCCTCGACGGTCGCGAGGCCGGAGGCGACGAGGGCGAGCGCCAGCGGGTAGAGCTGGTGCTCGGCCGTCAGCACCCGCTTCGACAGCGTGTCGGGCGTATCGTCGAGCGCGATCGGCACGGCGGCCTGGCCGATGATCGGGCCGGAATCCATCTGCGCGCGGACGAAATGCACGGTGCAGCCATGCAGCCGCATTCCCGCCTCCAGCGCGCGCTCATGCGTGTGCAGGCCGGGGAACAGCGGCAGCAGCGACGGGTGGATGTTGATCATCCGGTCGCGCCAGCCCTCGACGAAGCCATCGGTCAGAAGCCGCATGAAACCGGCGAGACAGACGAGATCGATGTTTTCGGCGCGCAGCCGCGCATCCATCGCCGCGTCGAACTCGGCGCGGCTGCCATAGGCCTTGTGATCAATGACGGCCGTCGCGATGCCGGCTTCCGCCGCGCGGACGAGGCCGCCCGCATCGGCGCGGTTCGAAAGCACCAGCGCGATCTCGGCCGGGAATTCGGGATCCGCCGCCGCCTCGATCAGCGCCGTCATGTTCGAGCCGCGGCCCGAGATCAGGATCGCGACGCGCTTTCTTGCCATGGTCAGATCGCCAGCGCGCCGGAGAATTCGACGCCTTCGCCGCTGCGCGGAACCAGCGTGCCGAGCCGCATCACGGTCTCGCCCTCGGCGGCGAGCGCCGCGGTGACGGCCTCGATCGCGTCGGGGCTGACGACGACGATCATGCCGACGCCGCAGTTGAAGGTGCGCAGCATCTCGTGCTCGGCGACGCCGCCCGTGCGGGAGAGCCAGCCAAAGACCGGCGGCACGTCGACGGCATCGAGATCGACGGAAGCGGCGAGCGCATCCGGCAGGACGCGCGGAATGTTGTCGACGAAGCCGCCGCCGGTGATGTGGGCCATCGCCTTGATCGCGCCCGTGGCGCGGATCGCGGCGAGAAGCGGCTTCACGTAGATGCGGGTCGGCGCGAGCAGGGCGCGGCCGAGCGAAAGTTCCGGCGCGAACGGGGCAGGGGCGTCGAAGCCGAGGCCGGAGATCTCGACGATCTTGCGCACCAGCGAAAAGCCGTTCGAATGCACGCCGGAGGAAGCGAGGCCGAGCAGCACGTCGCCCTCGGCGATATCCGGGCGCGGCAGCAGGCCGGCGCGCTCGACGGCGCCGACGGCGAAGCCGGCGAGGTCGTAGTCGCCCGCCTTGTAGAGGCCCGGCATCTCGGCCGTCTCGCCGCCGATCAGCGCGGCGCCGGCGATGCGGCAGCCCTCGGCGATGCCGGCGACGACGGTAGCGGCCTCGTTCGGGTCGAGCTTGCCGGTGGCGAAATAGTCGAGGAAGAACAGCGGCTCGGCGCCCTGCACGATCAGGTCGTTGACGCACATGGCGACGAGATCGATGCCGACCGTGTCGTGGATGCCGGTATCGATCGCGACCTTGAGCTTGGTGCCGACGCCGTCATTGGCGGCAACCAGCAGCGGATCGGTGTAACCGGCCGCCTTCGGATCGAAGATGCCGCCGAAGCCGCCGATATCGGCGTCCGCGCCGGGACGGCGTGTCGCCTTCACCAGCGGCTTGATCATGTCGACGAGACGGTTGCCGGCGTCGATATCGACACCCGCGTCGGCATAGCTCAGGGCGTTTTTGGCGCCGGTCTTTTCGGTCATCGAAGGATCCCGGTTGCTTTGGGCAGGGAGGACCACATTCGCGCCGTCGCCGTCAACCCGGAATCACCGGATGCCTGCGATTGCGGCGCTTTTGACGCCCCGGCGGCGGGCCTGCCACTCTTCCTTGAGCATGCCGAAGGCGAGCAGGTCGACCTGCTCGCCGGTCCTTGCAAGGGTGCGGTGCCGGCGCAGGGTCCCTTCATGGCGAAAACCCAGGCGCTGGTAGTTGTAGATCGAGGCGGTATTGCTGGCATGCACCATGCCGAAGGCGCGATGGCCGCCAGCCTGGTCGAAGATGAAGTCGAGCAGCGCTGCGCGCACTTCCTGCACGACGCCTTTGCCCCACCAGGCATGGTCGCCTATGCCGACATAGAGCGAGGCGATGCCGGGCTCGGTGAAATTCACGCCATGCGCGCCGATCAGCGTCTCCGTCCCGCGCGGGAAGATGGCGAAGTGGAAGATCTTCCGATTGTCCGGGCGGTTGAAGCGCCGCCGCCACTGCCGCGGTTTGTAGGGACCGGGAGGCCAGCCCAGGCCCTCGACGAAATCGGTGTCTTCCGACCAGTGCAGGCTGCGCGCGCCGAGCCAATCGCGGCGCACGGCCCTGAGCGTGAAGCGCTCGGTTTCGATGACGACGCGGGGCAGCGGCAACAACCGCTTCAGCAACGATTTGACCACCCGGCACTCCTTCGTCCAGAGGGCGCTTTCCCGGCCGGCATCGCTCAGCCAAGCAATTCGGCGACGGAGGGCACGTCGATCGCCCGCAGCATCTCTTCCGGCGGAAGGCGCTCGCCGCGATGCGTCTCGATCGCCAGGATGATGCGGACATGGCCGATGCTGTCCCAGCCGGGCACGGTCTCGATCGTGCCATCGGCCGGCACGCCTTCGGTCGGAAGCTCGAGGGCGGCGGCGATGACGCTCCGCGCCAGCTCGATGTTTCCGCTCCTGTTGAACGGGTTCATGCGAGACCTCGCACCCTGGTGCTCATCCGGCCGGCACCGCGCGCATCGCTTCGAATGTGCTGGCCATGCGGCGCCGGTCCAGCTTGCCGCGCTCGTTGCGTGGCAGCTCGGCGAGGACCGCGATATGTTCCGGCACGGCCTCGGCGCGGATGACGCTCCGGCACCAGGCCCTGAGGTCGGCAGCCGATAGCGTCGATCCGGCGCGCATCACAACGCCGGCTGCGACCGTCTCGCCGCTGATCGGGTCGGGCAGGGCGAAGGCGCAGGCCTCGATCACGTCGGGATGGCGCTCCAGCAGCAGGTCGATCTCCTCGGCTGGGATCTTGATTCCGCCGCGATTGATCTCGTGCTTCAGCCGGCCGACGATCTTGAGCCGGCCCTCGGCATCGATCTCGCCGCTGTCGCCGGTCAGGAACCAGCCGCTCCGCAGCACGGAGGCGGTCAGGTCCGGCTGGTCGAGATATCCCGTCATCACGCCGGGCGTCGACACGGCGACCTCGCCGCGACCCTGTCCGGCCAGCGTGCCGTCCTCGCGCAGCACGCGGAAGGCGCCGCACCACGGCCGGCCGACCAGGCCGTCCGCGGGCAGTCCCTCGGCGAGATCGTGGCCGCCGATCCAGTTCGCCGTCTCGGTTATCCCATACATGTTGACGACGTGCCGGGTGCGCGCCCACGCCGCGATCGCCTGCCAGAGTTCGGCCGAAAGCGGGGCCGAGCCGACATGGACGCGGCGCAGCGTCCCGCGCTCGGCCGGCGAGCTCGTCTTCAGGACGATGCGCCAGAGCGACGGCACCGAACTCATGAAGGTGATCCGCTGCGCATCGAGCAGCGCACCGAGACGGGCGAGGCCGATCGCGCCGGGATCGGGCGATAGCACCAGCGTCGCCCCGGCGAAGAGCGGCGTCAGGCAATTGCCGATCAGGCCATGGCCGAAATGCATCGGCAGCAGCGACAGGCTGCGGGCGAGATCCACTGCCGGGATATGGGCGATGTTGAGGGCGATCCGGGCCATCAGCGAGCGGCGCGTGTGCACCACGCCCTTTGGTGTCGCCGTCGTGCCCGACGTCATCAGGATCAGCGCCGGCGCATCCGGATCCGAATTGTCCCGCTCGTCGGTCGGGGCGAGCAGCGCCATGCCGGAGGTGGCGGATGCGGGCGGCAGGTGCCGGACGAGACCGTCGTCGATATCGCCGATCCAGAGGCTCGGTCGGATCGCGCTGACCACATTCGCCCGCTCGCTTGCGGTGAGCGTTTTGCTCAGCAGGACGGCGACGGCGCCGATCCGCCAGAGTGCGAAGAGATCGATCAGCACGCCGACCGGCGAGCCATGGGCTACGGCCGCGCGGTCGCCGGTGCGGATCCCGGCGGCAAGCAGCGCCTCGGCCCGGTTCCGGACTGCGCTGGCCAGCGCGGTCCGGGTGAAGCTCTCGCCCGATCGTGCGTCGATTATGCAGGCAGAATCTGGAATATTGGCGAACATCGATCGACTTTGCCTTGAGTTCATGTGTCTTGCAAACGGGTCGCCTTGACCATCCAGCCCTCGAAACCCTATCTGGGGCACAACAGGTTGTGGTGAGTACCCGGCCGACCGACGAAGCGAGAGGGTGCCTACGCCATGAATCTGCAGCGTCAGATCGGATTCTGGCTGGGTACGCTCCTGGTCTTCGTCCTGTTCCTCTTCATCTTCCGCGACGTGCTGCTCCCCTTCCTGGTGGGCATGGCGGTCGCCTATGGCCTGGATCCGATCGCCGACTGGCTCGAGCGACGGGGCCTGAGCCGGCTCGCAGCCTCGCTGGTGATTCTGGTCGGCTTTGTCGTTCTGCTCGCGCTGCTGGTGGTGCTGATCGTGCCGCTGATGGTCAATCAGCTCGCCGGGCTGATCGACAAGATCCCGACCTATGCGCAGCAATTGCAGGCGCTGGTGCAGGCGTTCCTCGAAACGCGTCTCGGCCAGATGCTGAAGGTCGATCCCGGCCAGCTGTCGAACTCGATGGGCACCCTGATGAGCGAGGCCGCCGGCTGGCTCTCGGCGCTGCTGAAATCGATCTGGAGCGGCGGGTCGGCGCTGGTTGACCTCGGCGCGCTGTTCGTCGTCACGCCCGTCGTCGCCTTCTACATGCTGATCGACTGGGACAAGATGGTCGCCCGTATCGATAGCTGGGTCCCGCGTGACTATGTCGAGACCGTGCGATCGATCGCCCGCGACATCGATCACGCCATTGCCGGCTTCGTGCGCGGGCAGGGGCTGGTCTGCGCCCTGCTCGGCTGCATCTACGCCTTCGGCCTGATGCTGGTCGGGCTGAATTTCGGCCTGCTGATCGGCATCGGCGCCGGCATCCTGTCCTTCATCCCCTATGTCGGCACGACGGTCGGCTTCATCGTCGGGGTCGGCGTCGCGCTGGTGCAGTTCTGGCCCGAATGGCAGTGGATAGGCGCGACCGTGCTGGTTTTCGCCGTGGGCCAGTTCATCGAGGGCAATATCCTGCAGCCGCGCCTCGTCGGACGCAGCGTCGGCCTGCATCCGGTCTGGCTGATGTTCGCCCTGTTCGCTTTCGGCGCCCTGTTCGGCTTCGTCGGATTGCTGGTGGCTGTCCCCGCTTCCGCAGCGATCGCCGTCTTGATGCGCTTTGCGATTGCGCGCTATCTGACCAGCCCGATCTATCGGGGCCGGCTGGGCGGCGACGACCAGCCTCCCGCGCATCCTTGAGCGTCTTCGTTCGAGCCTTGTCGATATGAGTGAACCCCTGCGGCAGCTGCCGCTTTCGCTGCCGCACAGCGCGGCCATGACGCGCGCGGACTTCATCGTCGGCCGCGCGAACCAGCCGGCTGTCGCGCTGATCGACCGCTTTCCCGACTGGCCCAATCCGGTCGCCCTGCTCGTCGGACCGGAGGGATCGGGCAAGACCCATCTTGGCCAGATCTGGAAGGGCGCCGCCGGCGCCGTCGAGATCGCGGCGCGCGATCTCGCGACCGCCGGGCTGGACGAGCTCGTCCGTGCGAACCCGGTGCTGGTCGAAGACCTGCACGACGAGGGGGTGTCGCAGCCGGCGCTGTTCCATCTGTTCAACCTGGTGCGTGAGCGCCGGGTTTCGGCGTTGCTGACCAGCCGCAAGCCGCTGCATGCGCTCGGCTTCGACCTGCCGGACCTCGCCTCGCGCCTGCGGGCAGCCGTGCCGGTAGAACTGCAGGAGCCGGAAGACGAGCTTCTCGCCCGCGTCATCTTCAAGCTGTTCGCCGACCGGCAGGTGACGGTCGACCCCGCCGTGATCGATTTCATCAGCCACCGCATGGAGCGTTCGCTCGGCGCGGCCAACCGGCTGGTCGAGCTTCTCGACCGCGAGGCGCTGGCCGCCGGCCGGCCGATCAACCGCCAGCTGGCTGCGGCGGTGCTGACCCGCGAGGCGGGCGACGAGCCGGAATTGCCTTTCGACGACTAAAGATCGGGTGCCAGCCTGATCCTGACGCAATTGTCACAATTCGCGTGTATCCTGCCCGGACAACGCGAGTGGAAGAGCGGAAATGGACCAGAAGAATCCGGACGCCAAGGCGGCCCTGGCTGCGATCAAGGTAGAGGCGGAAGAGGTGAGCCGGCTGCGCCATAGCCCGGAGCGCTTCATCAACCGCGAGCTCTCCTGGCTGGAGTTCAACCGGCGCGTTCTGGAGGAATCGGGCAATCCGCAGCATCCGCTCCTGGAACGTCTCCGCTTCCTCTCCATCTCGGCCAACAATCTCGACGAGTTCTTCATGGTGCGCGTCGCCGGTCTGCGCGGCCAGCAGCGCGAGGGCGTGAGCCTGACCAGCGATGACGGCCTGACGCCGAGCGAACAGCTGGTGAAGATCGCCGATGCCGTCTCGTCGCTCGCCTCCGACCAGCAGAGCCGCTGGGCCGAACTGCGCGACGAACTGGCGATCTCCGGCATCATGCTGGTCGATCCGGCCGGCCTCAAGGAAAACGAGCGGATCTGGCTCGAGGGCTATTTCATGGACTCGGTCTTCCCGGTCCTGACGCCGCTCGCCATCGATCCGGCCCATCCGTTCCCGTTCATCCCCAATCTCGGCTTCTCGCTGGTGCTGCAGCTGGTGCGCCCGGCGACGGGCAGCCGCATGACCGCGCTGCTGCGCGTGCCGATGACGCTCGACCGCTTCATCCGCCTGCCGGCGTCCGAGGCGGGCATCGAGCGGTTCATCAGCCTCGAGAATGCCGTCTCGCTGTTCACCGCGCGCCTGTTCCCGAGCTATTCTATCGAGGGCGTTGGCGCCTTCCGCATCATCCGCGACTCCGACATCGAGGTCGAGGAAGAAGCCGAGGATCTCGTCCGCTTCTTCGAGACGGCGCTGAAGCGCCGCCGTCGCGGTTCGGTGATCCGCCTGGAGATCGAATCGGCGACGCCCGAGGCGCTGCGCAACTTCGTCGCCGGCGCGCTCGCCGTTCTCCCGGACGAGATCTTCCTGGTCGACGGCATGCTGGCGCTCAACGACCTGTCGCAGCTCGTCGGCATCGACCGTCCCAACCTGAAGTTTCCGCCCTATCAGGCCCGCTTCCCCGAGCGCATCCGCGAGAATGGCGGCGACTGCTTCGCCGCGATCCGCAAGAAGGACCTGATCGTCCACCATCCCTACGAGTCTTTTGACGTCGTGGTGCAGTATCTGCGCCAGGCAGCCCTCGATCCCGACGTGGTGGCGATCAAGCAGACGCTCTACCGCACCTCGAAGGACAGCCCGATCGTCAAGGCGCTGGCCGAAGCCGCCGAAGCCGGCAAGTCGGTGACGGCGCTGGTCGAGTTGAAGGCGCGCTTCGACGAGGAAGCCAACATCAAGTGGGCCCGCGACCTGGAGCGGGCCGGCGTGCAGGTCGTCTACGGCTTCATCGAGCTGAAGACCCACGCCAAGCTGTCGCTTGTGGTTCGCCGCGAGGGCGGGGCGCTGGTCAGCTACGTCCATATCGGCACGGGCAATTATCACCCGGTCACGGCGCGCGTTTACACCGATCTCTCCTACTTCTCCGACGATCCTGCGATCGCCCGCGACGTGGCGCGGATCTTCAACTACATCACCGGCTACACCGAGCCGGTCGAGATCGAGCGGCTGTCGACCTCGCCGCATTTCCTGCGCAAGCGCATCCTCGACCTGATCTATGCCGAGATCGACCATGTGAAGGCTGGCCGCCCCGGCGCGATCTGGATGAAGATGAATTCGCTCGTCGATCCCCAGATCATCGACGCGCTCTATGACGCCAGCCGCGCCGGCGTCGAAATCGATCTTGTCATTCGGGGAATCTGCTGTTTGCGGCCGGGCGTGCCGGGCCTTTCCGACCGGATCCGCGCCAAGTCGATCGTCGGGCGCTTCCTGGAGCATGCCCGCATTCTCTGCTTCGGCAACGGCCACGGGTTGCCCTCGCCGGAAGCGATCGTTTATATCGGATCTGCAGACCTGATGCCGCGGAACCTTGATCGTCGCGTGGAGGCGATGATCCCGATGCTGAATCCGACCGTGCACGAACAGGTGCTCGATCAGATTATGGTCGCCAACCTGAAGGACAATCAGCAGAGTTGGGAAATCCAGCCTGACGGGTCGTCCAAACGGATCGTGCCGCGCAAGGGCGAAGAAGTCTTCAACGCCCATCAGTATTTCATGACGAACCCGAGTCTCTCTGGCCGTGGAAAATCGCTCAAAAACAGCTCCCCTCGGTCAATCGGAAGCCGACCTGCCAAGCCTTGAAATGGATATCGGGACAGGGGGAACCCTGCTGACGCATGAATATGCGCCGGGACGGCTGAATGGCAGCGGTCCCGTCGCGATCATCGACATCGGCTCCAATTCGGTCCGCCTCGTCGTCTACGAGCGCCTGAGCCGCACGCCGATGGCCCTTTTCAACGAGAAGGAACTCGCCGGCCTCGGTCGCGGCATCGCCGCCACCGGCCGCCTGAATGACCAGGCCGTCGAGGCCTCGCTGGCGGCGATCCGGCGCTTCATGGGGCTTTGCGAGCAGATGCAGGTGCAGTCCGTGCATGTGCTCGCCACGGCCGCCGCGCGCGAGGCGGCGAACGGCCCGGAATTTCTGGCCCAGGTCGAGGACATCACCGGCGCTGAAGTGGCGCTTCTGAGCGGCCCGGAAGAGGCGCGCCTCTCCGCCATGGGCGTGCTGTCGGGCGTGCATGAGCCGGATGGCATCGCCGGCGATCTCGGCGGCGGTAGCCTCGAGGTCGTCGACATCCGGGGCCGCGAGATCGGCCTTGGCGAGACTTTCCCGCTCGGCGGTCTTCGTCTCGAGGAAGTGTCCGAGAAGACGCTGAAGAAAGCCGAGAAGATCGCTTCCGACGCGCTTTCGGGTTCGGCGGTGTTGGCAAACGGGCAGGGTCGCCCCTTCTATGCCATCGGCGGCACCTGGCGCTCGCTCGCCCGCCTGCACATGCGCCAGAAGGGCTATCCGCTGCATATCATGCACGAATACGCCATTCCCGCCGGCGAGGCGCTCGACTTCTGCCGCATGGTGGCGCGCCGCGACGCGGAATCGCTCGATTCGATCGAGGCGGTCTCGAAGAGCCGCCGTCTGCTGCTGCCCTATGGCGCGATCGTGCTGGGCGAGGTCATCCGCGCCATGAAGCCGTCGATGATCATCCTGTCGGCGCTCGGCGTGCGCGAGGGGCTGCTCTACGACCTGCTCGACACCGAGACGCAGCAGCTCGACCCGCTGATCGCCGCCGCCGACGAACTGGCACTGCTGCGTTCGCGCTCGCCCGGCCATGCCCGCGAGCTCGGCCCCTGGACCGGCCAGGCCTTGGCCGCGATCGGCATCGAGGAAACGCCGGACGAGATTCGCCTGCGCACGGCGGCCTGCCTGCTCGCCGATCTCGGCTGGCGCGGCCATCCCGACTATCGCGGCGAGCAGAGCCTCAACATGATCGCGCATGGCTCCTTCGTCGGCATCGACCATCCCGGCCGGGCCTATCTGGCGCTCGCCAACTACTATCGCCACGAAGGCCTCGTCGACGAGCATATCTCCTCGCGCATCCGCGAACTGGCGACGACGCGCCTGCTGGAGCGGGCGAGAGCGCTCGGCGCCGCGCTTCGCGTCGCCTATCTCGTTTCCGGGGCCATGGCCGGCGTTATTCCGCGCACGCGGATGGAAGCGCGCGGCGACCAGCTGACCCTGGTTCTGCCGACCGATCGCGGCATGCTCGCCGGCAGCCGCCTGCAGCGCCGTGTCGCCCAGTTGGCGAAGCTCGGCGCGATGAAGCCGGCGATCGTCGTCGAAGACACATAGGCTGATCCGCCGCGAAGGCGGTCAAAAAGAAAGCGCCGACGGCGGGCCGTCGGCGCTTTGTCGTTCGAGGATGTCCTCGATCCGCGGGATCAGGCGGCTTCGATGGCCGGCTTCGGCTCGTCGCTGACGATCGTCACGCGGCGGCCGTCGAGGCGCAGCGAGATGTCGCCCCGCTTCAGCTTCAGCGCCTGCTCGCCGAAAAGTTCGCGGCGCCAGCCATGCAGCGGCGGCACGTCGGCGTTGTTGTCGCCGGCGATCGCTTCGAGATCGTCGACCGTGGCGATCACGCGCGCGGCGACGCCGTGCTCCTCGCTGGTCATCTTCAGCAGCACCTTCAGCAGGTCGACGGCGGCGCCGTTGCCTTCCGAGGCCGGCTTCACCTTCGGCACCTTGGGCAGCTTGTCCTTCGGCAGATCGACGGCCTTCTTGACAGCGGCGAGGATGTCCTCGGCCGTGCGCGACCGCTCGAAGCCGCGCGGGATCGAGCGCAGGCGCGCGAGCGCCTCGGCCGTGGTCGGGTGCTGCTCGGCGATCTCGTAGATCGCGTCGTCCTTCAGGATGCGGCCGCGCGGGACGTCGCGGGCCTGCGCCTCGCGCTCGCGCCAGGCGGCGATTTCCATCAGCACGGCCAGCTGCAGCGGCTTCTTGATGCGCATCTTCAGGCGCTTCCAGACATTGGCGGGATCCACCTGATACGTGTCGACCGAGGTCAGCACGTTCATTTCCTCCGCAACCCAGTCGTTGCGGCCTTCCTTGTCGAGCTTGTTCTTCAGCGCCTTGTAGACGTCGCGCAGATGCGTCACGTCGGCGATCGCATATTCGATCTGCTGCGGCGTCAGCGGGCGGCGGCTCCAGTCGGTGAAGCGCGACGACTTGTCGATCGGGTGACCGGTGATGCGTCCGACGAGCTGGTCATAGCTGATCGATTCGCCGAAGCCGCAGACCATGGCGGCGACCTGCGTGTCGAAGATCGGGTGCGGGAGGATGCCGCCCAGGTGCCAGACGATTTCGATGTCCTGGCGGGCGGCGTGGAAGACCTTCACCACGGCCTCGTTCGCCATCAGGGCGAAGAAGGGGGCGAGGTCCAGTCCGGGGGCCTCGGCGTCGATCACCACCGCCTCGTCCGTGCTCGCGATCTGGATGATGCAGAGCTTCGGCCAGTAGGTCGTCTCGCGCATGAACTCCGTATCGACGGTGACGAAATCGAACCGGGAAAGGCGATCGCAAGCGGCGGCGAGGTGTTCAGTTGTCGTAATGATATCGGTCATGAAGCTTCTAATAGCGCAGGCCGGCCGGCTTGTCGCGGGGGGAGGCGGGTTCCGCGGACATAGAGAGCCCAGGCTCCGGCGACACCGGGCGCCAGGAGAAAGCGCCTCATGCGTCGACTGCGGGCCTGGGCAATCCGATTTCCCGCCATGGCGCGCGACGGCTAGCCGGTCGCGAGCCAACCGAACGGGCCGGAGTACATCCGTCCTGACCCGATCGTTCGAACTGCGGCGCCTTTCGGCGCGCGGCCCGTATTGTGTGGCTGGGATGAGACTTAGATGGGTAGCCTTTCCCTGATTACAAGGGGAGGGCGCGGGGCGGCGGCGAGGGGGCCGTTCTTGACAAAGCCCGACCCGCGTGTGTTCTTCCGCGCGCGTGCGCATCTACCTTGTCAGCCGGTCTTTGCGCATGTCCCGTTGTCGCCAGACCAAACTCGGATCCCAGCACCATGCACCGCTATCGCACCCATACCTGCGGACAACTCCGCGAGACCCATGCGGGCGAGACCGTCCGTCTCTCGGGCTGGGTTCATCGCGTGCGCGATCATGGCGGCCTGCTGTTCATCGATCTCAGGGACCATTACGGCCTGACGCAGATCGTCTGCGACCCCGACTCGTCGGGCTTCAAGGTGGCCGAGTCGGTTCGCTCCGAGTGGTGCATCAAGATCGACGGCCTGGTGAAGAAGCGCACGGCCGAGACGGTCAACGCCAACCTGCCCACCGGCCAGATCGAAGTGTTCGCGCAGGACATCGAAGTGCTCGGCGCGGCCAAGGAACTGCCGCTGCCGGTGTTCGGCGAGCCGGAATATCCGGAAGACATCCGCCTCAAGTACCGTTTCCTGGACCTGCGCCGCGAGACGCTGCACGCCAACATCGTCAAGCGCACCCAGATCATCGCCTCGATGCGCGAGAAGATGACCGAGATCGGCTTCCATGAATATACGACGCCGATCCTGACCGCGTCGTCGCCGGAAGGCGCGCGCGACTTCCTGGTGCCGTCGCGCATCCATCCCGGCAAGTTCTACGCGCTGCCGCAGGCGCCGCAGCAGTTCAAGCAGCTGCTGATGATGGCGGGCTTCGACCGCTACTTCCAGATCGCGCCCTGCTTCCGCGACGAGGATCCGCGCGCCGACCGCCTGCCGGGCGAATTCTACCAGCTCGATCTCGAGATGAGCTTCGTCACCCAGGAAGACGTCTGGGACACGATGGAGCCGGTGCTGCGCGGCATCTTCGAGAAGTTCGCGAACGGCAAGCCGGTGACGCAGAAGTTCCGCCGCATCCCCTATGACACGGCGATCCGCACCTATGGTTCGGACAAGCCCGACCTGCGCAACCCGATCGAGATGCAGGCCGTCACCGAGCATTTCGCCGGTTCCGGCTTCAAGGTGTTTGCCCGCATGATCGAGGCCGACCCGAAGGCCGAAGTCTGGGCGATTCCGGCCAAGACCGGTGGCTCGCGCGCCTTCTGCGACCGCATGAACTCCTGGGCGCAGCAGCAGGGTCAGCCGGGCCTCGGCTACATCTTCTGGCGCAAGGAAGGCGACGTCCTCGAGGGCGCCGGCCCGGTTGCCAAGAACATCGGTCCGGAGCGCACCGAGGCGGTCCGTGTCCAGCTCGGTCTCGACGATGGCGACGCCGTCTTCTTCGTCGCCGGCGATCCGCAGAAGTTCTACAAGTTCGCCGGCGATGCGCGCACGCGCGTCGGCACCGACCTGAACCTCGTCGACAAGGACCGGTTCGAGCTCTGCTGGATCGTCGATTTCCCGTTCTACGAATGGGACGACGAGACGAAGACGCTCGACTTCGCGCACAACCCCTTCTCCATGCCGCAGGGCGGCATCGAGGCGCTGACCAGCCAGGATCCGCTGACGATCAAGGCCTACCAGTACGACGCCGTCTGCAACGGCTTCGAGATCGCCTCGGGCTCGATCCGCAACCAGCTGCCGGAGACGATGGTCAAGGCGTTCGAACTGGTCGGCCGGTCGAAGGAAGACGTCGAGCGCGATTTCGGCGGCCTCTACCGCGCGTTCCAGTATGGCGCGCCGCCGCATGGCGGCATGGCCGCCGGCGTCGACCGCATCGTCATGCTGCTCTGCGGCGCGCAGAACCTGCGCGAGATCACGCTGTTCCCGATGAACCAGCAGGCGGAAGACCTGCTGATGGGCGCGCCGAGCGATCCGACCCCGAAGGCGCTGCGCGAGTTGCACATCCGCCTGAACCTGCCGACCTGATCGGCAGGGCCTGACCTGTGGACGACGGCGAATAGTTCTTAGCCGGGGTTCACAAAGGTCGGGTGTCCGTCTATATCACCCCTGCGCGACGACGGAAGTCGCCGCGCGTGACGCGGGGTGGAGCAGCCCGGTAGCTCGTCAGGCTCATAACCTGAAGGTCATCAGTTCAAATCTGGTCCCCGCAACCAGCATAACTTGATAAGCCCCGGCCTTAACGGCTGGGGCTTTTTCATTTGCGGCGATCGTGAGGATTCCAGCCAATTCTCCGACCACATCGAGGATGACTTCGTCGCCCCGGATCGTGATCTCGATCCGCTCGACGAGGCTCCGGATGTGGGCCATCGCTTCCGGCTTGGCCGTCTCGTCCTGGAGCTGCTCGTAGAACTCCTCGATCTGCTTCCGATAATTGTCGGCCATTCGAGGATGAAGAGCAGGGGGCGGGCGTTTGGCCCCGGCAAGACGGTCAGCCAGGATTGTCTTCCGCGCCTCCAGCTTCTGGCTCCTTTCTCGCACGACGTCGTCGGAGAGCGTTCCTGCCAGGACGGCATCGACCAGGCGGCCGAGATCCCGATCGATCTTCGCGATCTCCGCCTCATCGGCTTGGATCGTGGCCAGGATCGACGCCTGCAGGCGGTTGGTCTCACGGACGTAGGTGTCGCAGAATTCCTGGAAGGCATCCATCTCGAGCAGATTGAAGCGCAGGCCATCCAGGACGGCGCGCTCGACCTTCGAGCGCCGGATGAGGCGTCGATTGGCGCATGTGCCTTTGTTGGTGGCTCTGCTGCACTGCAGGTGATCCCTGCCGCTCACTGCATAGTTGGCGCCGCACTCACCGCAGACCAGGAGGCCCGATAGGAGATACTTCGCGCGCTTCCGGGCATTTAGCGGCTTCTGGCCGAAATCCTCGCGCGTCAGGCTTTCCTGCCGGTCACGGACGGTCTGCCATTCTTCGTCGCTGACGATCCGCAGGTCCGGTCGATCTCGGATGATCCATTCTGTCTCGGGGTTTTCCCGGGCGATCCGCTTGCCGGAGATCGGATCCTTGAGGAACCGCTGTCGGTTCCAGATCAGCTGTCCGCGGTAGAGCTCATTGTTCAGAATGCCGATGCCGCGCTTCCGGTTTCCGTTGATCGTGCTTGCCGACCATTCTCCGCCGCGAGGGCCGGCGACACCAGCAGCGTTCAGAGCTGACGCAATTGCCATCGGGGACTGGCCGATGGCGTATTGCCTGAAGATTCGACGGACGACTTCCGCCTCGGCCGCATTGATGGTCCGCTTGCCGCGGTCCGCATCTCCCAGGGTCAGGACGACGTCATAGCCGTAGCAGTTGCCTCCGCCCGACCGATCGGCCTCGACTCGACCCCGCTGGCCTCGGCGTGTCTTGTCAGCCAGGTCCTTGAGGAAGAGGGCGTTCATTGTCCCCTTGAGCCCGATGTGAAGTTGATTGATCTCGCCTTCTGCAAGGGTGACCATCCGGACGCTGCTGAACATCATCCGCTTGAAGAAGCCGGCGATGTCCTCCTGGTCCCGGGAGATGCGATCGAGCGCTTCCGACAGCACGATATCGAACCGGCCGGCGATGGCATCCGACATAAGCGCCTGAATCCCGGGTCTCAACATGGAGGACCCGGATATCGCGTGATCCGAGTATTCTTCGATTATCGTCCAGCCGAGGCGAGCTGCATGGTCCCGGCAAATTCGGAACTGATCCGAAATCGACGAAGCGCTTTGCATGTCCGATGAGTAACGGCCGTAGAGCGCTACCCGCACGGGATCAGATCCTCTCGACGTTGTCGTTGTTGGGCCACTGATTCCTTGCGCGGTAGTCATCTCTGGCTGCCTTGCGCGCGAGGATCCGGACAAACTCCATCAATCGCTCGTCGGTGCGAGTATCTGCGCTCTGTCGTCGAAGTAGCAAGGCCCCGTCCGCGCGTTCACTGGTTGCGTTGCCCGACTTCGATGCGGATATCCGCCCGCTGTCGCTACCCTGCTGCTTTGGATCGAGCCGGAGCCGCTTGCTCATGCCGCTTCCTCTTCGGCGGCGAGGCCGGCCAGTACGCTCTGGAGGGCGGCCGCCTGCCGCGCATGAGACTGCTCGGCCGCCGTCTGGATCTCCGGCAGGCGCCGTCGCAAGAAGGCATTGCGAGCCGGTGCTGTCATCGACAACATCTCCCGGATCTCCAGCAGCGTGAGACCGGCATCCGACCAGGCCGTGATCCGGCGGACGGTCTCGCGGTCGGCGTCCGAGTAGATGCGCATGGCGCCTCGCCGCGCCGGCTTCAGGATCTGGCGCTCTTCCCAGAAGCGGAGGGTGCGCAGGGTGAGGCCGAATTCCTCGACGAGGTCGCGGATTGTGAATTCGGTCATTCGTCGCTGCCTTC
Source organism: Kaistia nematophila (assembly GCF_026343855.1). Lineage (NCBI taxonomy): Bacteria > Pseudomonadati > Pseudomonadota > Alphaproteobacteria > Hyphomicrobiales > Kaistiaceae > Kaistia > Kaistia nematophila. The sequence continues at coordinate 166,862 of NZ_JAPKNK010000006.1, forward strand.
GTGCTCGATGAACTGCTGCGTCGGATCGCTCTCGTGGCCAGTCACGGACATCCAGATATTCGCCTCCACAACTTCGCGCACCAGTTCGGGGCGGACATTGAACGTCGTCGCAGCCTCGGCGATCGACGTCTCGCGGCTCTGCAGCGCGGACCATGTCTGGATCGCGCACTCAAGCTGATAGAGGCTGACGCCGACTTCGCCGTGCTCGACGAAGGTATCGCGCTCGTTGATCTCTGTCGTCATGCTGTTTCCGCTTCGATGTTCCGGTCAGCGATGGTGAAGGTGTAAGCGGCAACCCGAGGGTTGGCCTCCCAGGCGCCATCGCCGTTGATCGTGTTCCAGAGCCAGCCGTAGACGACCCGAGGGTCGGCGTGCGCGTATCCCAGATACTGGTCTCCCTTGCTGGCGACCCATCGCCGGGTTGTCCGCAACTGAATGAGGCCCTCGGCGATGGCGTCGGGCTTGCTGATGTCCTGCAGCCTCTCGACGCGGACGTCGGTCACGGTGAGGGTCAGCCGTGACGCCCATCGGGGCATGAACACACTAGGACGGCCGCGCGATCCCGAAGGCGAATAGCTGTCATCAGCCAGATAGAACACACCTGACGGCGGGACATCGCGAGGCGGAACCCCCTCGAACGTGCTGTGCGCTTTCCATGCCTCGCGCACCCAAAGACGATCACCGACCGCATGGGTCCGAGGCCAGCGATAGGGACGGTCGTCGGCGTCGAGGGCCTCGATCGCGCCAGCCTCGACGTATGCCAGTGGCTCGTCGGTCCAGGCGTCCAGCCGGCGGCGCGTCTGCGTTTTTCTGCCGTCCAGTAACGCTCGGACCATCGGCCCCGAAAACAGCATGGGGCGGTCCTTGGCTTTGGGCTCGTTCATGGCCGGTCCTTCTTCTCGGAGAAGGTGAACTCGGCGCCGCCGGCCAGGATTATGGCGAGCAGAAACCACCAGCCGGACCGGTCAAGCCAGAACACGGCATAGGCGGTCACGCCGAGGATCGCCGCGCCGTAGACGAGGATCATCAGAACGATGCGTTCCGCCCTCATGGCAGGACTCCTTCGTTGAGCAGGAAGCTGTCGATCGGCATCAGCCCGGTCGACGCGATCTCGTCGCGGCGCTCGCGGTTGCGCCGGCGGGCGGCGGCTCCGCCTCGATCCCAGCGGACGGCGCCGCCGCGCGCCTGGCGCCAGTGCAGGAAGTCGTTCGCCTGCTGGCGCATGGCCGGTGTGATGTCGCGGCGCTTGGTCATTCGACCACCTCGAGCGCCATGGAGTCGGTCATGCGCCCGCCGGTGGCGAGGTGCTCGTCGAGCATGGCCTGGCGCTTCTCGCGGCTGAGCGGCATCGTGTCGTCGTCCCGCTCGACGAAGCTGGTCGGCTCCTGGAGCAGTGCATCGAAGGTCGGCGCGCAGCAAACACCGAGCGTGCAACAGATGCCGGGATAGTAGCGGTCGCCGATGTCGAGCGGCCGATGGCAGCCCGCGCAAACGAGATAGTTGCGGCTCATTCTGCAGCCTCCATAAAGAGTGGGCCAATGTCGGAAGGGGCGGGAAGATCGACGTCCTCGACCGCGTAGTTCGCCGCGACCAGTGCCGCCGCCATGGGCGGGCAGACCGAGTTGCCGCACATGCGGTTCTGGCTGGTCTTGGTCAGCGGCGCGCCGTCGGCGCCGCGGTCGATGATGTAGCTGTCAGGGAAGCCCTGGGCGCGAAACAGCTCGCGCGGCGAGAGCATGCGCATGCCGATGTCGACGATCGCATAGGGCTCGCCGTCGATCTCGACCGTCACCAGACCGAAGCGCGGCTTGGCGGTGGCGGTGTGCAACGGCTCGTCGACCGGCTGGCCGTCCTCGGTCGAGCCGTAGTATTTGGCGATGAAGGCGCGGACCTCGGCGACATGGCCGCCGCCGGCACAAATCGTCGGCGCGGGCTCGTCGATCTCGGCGTCGCGCCGATCGCTGCCCTTGAGGTTCAGGATGCCGGCCGAGACAACCGACTGCGTGCTGCCCTTCGCGACGATGGTCGACATCGGCTCGCGCGCGTCGTGCCCGGGCTCCTGGTAGTTGTTCTGGGCAAGGAAGGCTGCAACGAGCGCTGTCTTGCCGCCGCCGCCGGCGGTGATCGTGCCGACAGGCGCGTCGGCCGCGCTGCCGATCGAAGCGCCGAATTGCCGCGAGAGATGGATGGCAGCGAGACTGCCCTGGTTGCTATCGGGAACAATGGTCCCGATCGGCCCATCGGCTTGCATGGTGCGCGGCTCTTGACCGTCTCGCTCGCCGTATCGCGGCACGAGATGGGGCGCAACCACGCTGAGCCCTGCGCCGCCGGCTGTGACGGTGTGCGTCGGTTCGTCCGCGCCATTGAAGGGCTTCTGCGCGTTGCGCATGGTCATCAGGTGCGGCGCGACGAGGCAGTTCTGGTCCTTCGACGACGCGGTGATCGTGTGCAGGGGCGTCTCCGGCGAACGGACCGCGCCGCCCTGCTGCGCATAGGAAAGAACCGGAGCGACAAGCGCGGCTTCCCCGCGGTGCGCGGCCGTAACGGTACGGGCGGGCTCCTCGAGCGAATGGGCGCGGTCGCCGCCCTGATGGGTGAGCGGCGCGGTGAAGGGCGTGACCAGACCGAGCGGCACGGCGCCGCCGGGCCGCTTGATGAAGCTGTTAGCGGTGACGGTTGCCAGCGGCTCGTCGATGGCGCGGCCGACCTGGTCGTGCCGGAACGACACGACGAAGGGCTTGGCGGCATCCAGCACGTAGCGCTGCACGCCCTTGGCGATCCTCGCCATGGTGGCCTCGGCCAGCGGCCGCTTGGCGCCGACGGCGCGCGCCTCTTCCTTCGTCAGGAAGATCGACGGGCACGGCAGCGACCAGTCGATGATCTCTGCGGCGGTGCGCCAGGGCCGCAGCTTGCCCGACTTCACAGCCTCCGACTTCGGGTCACCATGCGCCGGCTTCGGCCAGATGATCGGCCGGCCGTCGCGGCGCGCGATCAGGAACAGGCGCTTGCGGATCGTCGGCGCGCCATAGTCGCAGGCGCGCATCTCGCGCCATTCGACCTTGTAGCCGAGCTTGCGCAGCTCGTCGGTCCACTGCCTGAACGTTTCGCCCTTCCGTTCGGGACACGGCATGCCGTCCTCGCGGAGCGGTCCCCAGCCCTGAAACTCCTCGACGTTCTCGAGGATGATCACGCGCGGCCGCACCTGGCGCGCCCAGCGGACGACGACCCAAGCCAGGTCACGGATGTTGCGGGCGACGGGCTTGCCGCCCTTGGCCTTGGAGAAGTGCTTGCAGTCGGGCGAGGCCCAGAGCAGGCCGACCGGGCGGCCGGCGGTCACCGCGTGCGGATCGACCTTCCAGACATTGTGCGGCAGGTGCAGCGTGTCGGGATGGTTCGCCGCGTGCATGGAAAGCGCCTCGGCATCGTGGTTGATGGCGATGTCGGGCGAGCGGCCCAGCGCGATCTCGATGCCGGTGGACGCGCCGCCGCCGCCGGCGAAGCTGTCGACGATGATCTCCATCATCGCGCTGCATCCTCGGCCAGCCACTTTTCGAGCGCGTCCAGAAGGGCGGCGTCGTGGGCGCGTTCGTTGGCGATGCGCAGGGCCGTGGCGACGACCTGGGCCACCTTTTTGACGGCGGAGCGCGGCGTCGGCTGGCGCAGGCGCTTGGCGTCGCAGAGCAGGCGCCATGCCTCGCTCATCAGGTCGGCGGCGTGGGCCAGGGCTTGCTGATCGGCCGGGGAAATGACCGTCATGGCGCGAAGCCGATCGCGAAGATGATCACCAGTCCCGCCATCGCCGGCAGGAAGGCGAGCGCCAACCAGTCGTCCCGTTCGCTTCCGCGAACGGCGTCATAGAAATCCAGAACGGTTTTCATGGGGGTCTCGTCGAAGGACAGGATCGTCCGGCGACGCGGCTTCGGTGGGGGAGGGGCAGGGACCGAAGCCGCGCTGGCCTGACGATCGTGTCAGATGCTGGGGGCCAACTTGGTCGCGGCCATGCACGAGGCGTCGGTGTCTGTTGCTGCCCTGACTGACCTGTAGCTTGCCTCGTATTCCTCGCGGCCGGTTATCTCGATAGCGACGCCCTCGGTCCTGATGGTCAGGAAATGGACGTCCTTCAGCGCTTCGGCATCGACGACGATTTCCATGGAGAGGGAAGCAGCAGAGTCCTTCACGGTCTCAGCCAGTTGTTCCGCCAGGCGAATGATCGGCGATATCGCCTCTGCAACTCCGGGTACCCCGAGGGGGCTTATCTTGTTCATTGGGTTGTCTCCGGGACAGGATCGTCCGGCGACGCGGCTTCGGCGGGTGGGGAATTCGCCGAAGCCGCGCTGGCCTGACGATCGTGTCAGGCCGCGAGAAGCTCGGTGGTCCGGCGCTCGGCGATCTGGCGGGCTTCGGCTGCGTGCAGCAGGATCTCGCCCTGGGTGAAGCCGCAGAGCTTCAGGTGGTCAGCGTCGCAGCTGCCGCTGATCGATGCCTGCTCGATCATCTCGGACGCCATCAGGTCCGGCAGGCGGCCGGTGCGACGGGCGACGTCGAGGGCCGTCTCGTTGCTCTTGTTGGTGCGCCGATGGCGCAGCGAATTGGCGTGGATCTTCATGGGTCGCTCCATCGGAACCGGGCTCGGTTCGGTGCGCGAGGCGGAATGCCTGCGCCGATGGGGAACTATTGTACGGAAAAATCCGCACGTCAACCCTAGATGCGGTAAATTCCGCATCTCGATCCGCACGAGATTTGCCCCTTTTCGTTCTTGCTTTGTTCTGTTTTCGGAGTCAGCGTGAGAGGGCCAACAGGGAGAGGGTCCGATGATTACCTACTATGTCGTCCAATCGTTCCAGGCCTCAAAGAGGGGTGTTCTAGTGGCCGATCAGCCCGTCTTGGTGGGATCTGCGGACGAGGCTTCGGCGAGAGCTCGGCGGCTGTCGGAGACAAGAACGGGTGTCGTTGCCTTCTCAAGGACGGGCGATGACACGACCGGGGAATATGCCGATGCGGTTATTATCGCCGCATATGGACGAATGCCGCTAGAGGCTGATCCGCTCTCTGATGTTGCGTGATCTAGGAAAGAGAAAGGCCCGGGCATCGAACGGGCCTTTGTCACATCGACTCACCGCCTGTCGTATTTGCCGACGACGCGGTGACAGACCGGCCAATCAACTCGATCGACACTAAAGTCTTGCGCTGGGTTGTACTGACGCAGCCGCCATTCTTTCGCGGCGCTGCTCACCAGCGTCTTAATCATCGCCTCTGACTCCCCATTGGGAGGCATATGATAGAGCACAACCTCCGTATCGGGCGTCGGCGCAAGGTGGGGGTTGATGAGTGCGATATCGTTCGGTCGGTATAAGGGCGACATCGACGTATTCACCACTAGGATGCCATAGGCGCCCTTTACGCGTTCAAGGATCACCGGCCGCTTGACCCAGTCGATCGGATCGAAGGTCACGATCTCGTGTCCGTGCCCGCCCATAGCGGCTGCATAAACCGGAAGATCTTTAGCGCCGACAAGTTCATGGCCGGGAATGATAGTGGGCGCCAGAGCCGTCGCTGCCGAGGGCTCCGCCGTAGCCCGGCCAGTCAATCTTCCTGCCGGAAGTCCCAGCACTTCTTCGATCGCAAGCAGCTCGGCCGCGCCAATGGACTCTTTCTTGCCGCCTAAAAAATCCCGGATGTAATCCTTGCCTCTGCCGATGTCGCGGGCGAGCCTGGTGGGGTCGGTCCGCCCCTCCATCTCATTTAGGAGAAGCGTCCTCAGTTGATCTGCGCGGATTGCTGACATGTGCGGATTATTCCGCTTTTCCGTGTGCGGATGCCATGCGGTAATTTCCTCTTGTCATGTGCGGATAAATCCGCATATTGGCGCTCATGGAAGAGTCACTTCGGCATAGTCTTTTGGCATTGGCCGCCGCCTTTGAGGCGGCGACAGACATTTCGCCTGCGACAGTCGGAAAGCGGGCACTGAACGACAACACGTTCTTCCATCGCCTTCGAGATGGGCGTGGCTTCAACGTGCGAACTTACGATCGCCTGGTGGCATGGTTCGCGGATGAATGGCCCGAGCACGGCGCGTGGCCGGACGATGTCGAGCGCCCCAAAGCGGAGGAAAGCGCATGAGCGTCGAGTCCGACATGGCAATGGTGGACCGTCTTCGCGCCGCCGAGGGCTCCGATCTTCCGGCTGCGGCCGGACCGAGAAGCGATCGTCGAATGGTCTACGGGACGATCGTGACTGGCCTGCGCGCTATGTGGCGGCGCGCAGGTTCCTTCCTCCCCAGACTTGGAGCGGGCCGGGATCTCCTTCAGCCGAGCCCGCTCCATTTTGGCGAGAATCAGCATCCTGACGGTCGACATCTGCGCGGCCCTCCCTGAGGCGTTTCCGACGCTCCCCTTCTGACAGACCGAAACCGTTCCCACTCTGGGAAAGCCTCATGGCGTTTCCCGAGCCGGGAAAGCTTTGCCCGAGGCGACCATGTCCCGACCCATCTCCGACGCCTGGTTCCACCGCGTGAAATCCGCCACCCGCGACCTTGTCCAGGCCTGCGGCGGGCTGAAGCGCGTCGAGGCCATCGCGCATGCCTCGAAATCCGAGGTCTCGCGCTGGCAGGTCGCCACTGACGAGGCGATCATTCCGCTGGCAGCCGTGCTCGTGCTCGAGGCCGATTGCGGACTGCCGCTCGTGACGACCGTCATGGCGGATCTCGGCGGGCGCCGGCTGGAAGGCCCGTCCGAGGAGGCGGGCAGCGCAGCCGCCGTTCTCGCGCACTACACCGAGACGATGCGCGCGGCGTCCGAGTTGCTCGGATCGGCGGCGGCCGCCTTCGCCGATGGCCTGATTACCGGCGCCGAACTGGAAATTCTCGACCGCAACGCCGGCACGCTTGAGCGCGTCGTGGCGGGCCTGCGCCTCGGCATCGCGCAGGCCAAGGGCGGGCCGGTCCTTCGTGTCGTGGGGACCGAGTGAGCACCTTCGCCGAAACCCCACCGGCTGAGGCGCGCGACACGCTTTGGCGCGCCATCAGCATCACCGGCCTCTGGTTCTGCAGCGCGACCGCGCTGCTCCTGACCGGGGCCGCCATCGTTTCCACCGTCATTGATTGGGTGAAGTCATGAGATGGATGCAGACCCGCTCCGGCCTTGCGGTCGACCTGGCGCGGCCGGACCTCTCGGCGATCGACATGATGGTCGATGTCGCCATTCCGCTTTCGCTGACCAACCGCTTCGCCGGGCATACGGCGAAGCTGGATTGCGGAGGCTTTTCGACCGCGCAGCACGCCTATCTCGGCGCCGACGCCGTGCTGCAGGAGACCGGCGGCGACACCGACGCCGCGCTGGCCTTCCTGCTGCACGACGCGCACGAAGCCTTCATCGGCGACCCGACGTCGCCGTTCGTCGCCAGCCTCGACCGTATGGCGATCGACCGGCTCGGCCGGCCGGTGAACGGCGTCATCCAGAGCACTCTCAAGATCATGAAGGCGGGGCTCGACGCCGAAATCTATCGCCGGCTTGGGCTGGACTGGCCGCTCTCGGCCTATCTGCATGGCATCGTCGCCGACATGGATCTGCGCATGCTGCGGCGCGAGCGCGACGAGCTGATTGGTGATCCGCCCGGACCGTGGGCGAACAATGTCGAGACGGCCGCGCCGATCCGAAGCCTCGAGGGCTGGGATTTCTTCCGCGGTGGCAGCCGGATGGATGTGGCGCGCGAATGGATGTCGCGGCTTCGCGCCTGGCACCCGCGACATGTCGAGGTGCAGAGCCGGGGAGGTGAGCCGTGGCTGCTCCCATCCTGACGCTCGACCTCTTCGTGCATGGCCGGACGGATCGCGCCGTCCGCCTGTCGCGTGATGGCGACCTGCGCAATTCGCGCTGGGTCGCGCTCGCGCATCTGGATGTCGCCATGGCGGGCGCCTCGCGCGCGATCGTCACCATTCCGCGCTGGCTGGCCGAACAGGAAGAGCTGATGACGCCGGCCGCCGATGCCGGCCAGGCCGAGCTTTTCGGAGGCGCGGCATGAGCGAGCATGAGGACGTCTACGATCCCTATGCAGTCGGCCATGCCCGGCCGGGCAAGACGCTCAATCCGAAATCTGCGGCCGACGACAAGTCCGACAGCGATGGCGAAGGCGGCGACTACGTCAACGGCATTGCCGCGTCGCAGCTGCGGTCGCTCGTCGAGCGGATCGAGCGCCTCGAGGAAGAGAAGAAGGCGATCGCCGACGACATCAAGGCCGTCTACGGCGAGGCCAAGGCGCATGGCTATGACACCAAGACGGTGCGCAAGGTCGTGGCGCTGCGCAAGAAGGATCCGAACGAGCGCGAAGAGGAAGAGGCAATCCTCGAACTCTACAAGAACGCGCTGGGGATGGTCTGATGGCGTCGCCCCAAGACAGCGCGGCGCGCGCGGCCATCGGCTGGGACATCGATCGCCAGACGTTCGGCCTCTTCGTCCATGCGCATCGATCCGAGATCCTCGGCGTCAGCATGCGCGCAGCCGCCACGATTACCGGCATTTCCTACGCCACGCACTGCCGCGCTGAACGCGCGCAGCCGATCTCGGCCGGCAACATGCTGCGGCTCTGCCTCTGGATCGACGCCAATCCCTACTGGTTCCTCGTCGACCCCAAGACGGGCAAGCGGCTGGTGAACCCGCCGGAAGCGCCGGTTCCACGCGAAACACCTGGTGAAACACGTTGAATTCATTGAACGGAGGCATGGCGTATGAGCGAGCATGACGTGTCCGGCGGCGACCTTGCCGCCATGGTTCCGGGCTTCCGGCCGATCAAGGCGATTCCGATCGCTGGTGTCGAGCCGAACGAAGTCGTGGCCGACCGGCCTGAATTTCGCTGGGTCGATCCGACGACGCTCTGCGTCGAGGAAAAGTATCAGCGCGAGCTGGCGGACAAGTCGGTCACCCTGATCCGCCGCATCGTCGGGAACTGGTCGTGGGATTCGTTCAAGCCGCCGGTCTGCGCCGAGGGCGATGACGGCGTGTTGATGGTGATCGATGGGCAGCACACGGCGATCGCCGCGGCGAGCCATCCCGGCATCGACGCGATTCCCGTCATGGTGGTCGACGCGGCCGAGCTGGCGCTGCGCGCCATGGCCTTCGTCCGGCACAATTCCAACCGCGTCGCGATGACGAGCAACCAGCTCTACTACGCCGCGCTCGCCGCGGGCGACGAGATCGCGGTGGCCATGGATCAGGCCTGCGAAAAGGCGGGCGCGCGCATCCTGCGCAGCCCGCCGGCGCAGGGAATCTTCAAGGTCGGCGACACGATGGCGATCGCCGGGCTGCGCGCGATTACCGAGCGGCGCGGCGTCAATTTCACGGCGCGGATGCTGAAGATCCTGATCGATGCGCAGCGCGCGCCGCTGGCCTCGGCCGAGATCGGCGCGGTCACCGCACTGCTGACCGAGCCGGAATGGAAGGATTCGCTCGATCCGGCCGACCTGACGGCAACGATCCGTTCGAAGTCGGCCCGCCAGTGGCAGGCTCATGCCGAATCCACCGTGCGCAAGGGCATGAAGATGCCGATGGCTCGCGCCCTGGCCATCGCCTGGTTCCGCGCCACGCCGAAACAACGGCAGGCGCGCAATGGCTGATCTTGCGGCAAAGGTGGCCATGCTCGAGGCCGAGAACGCGATCCTCCGGGACCGTGTCGCGACGCTCGAGCGCGACGCCGGTCTTCATCTGCACCTGCCGCCCGGTCTGGGCCTGACGCCACACGAGGCGCGGGTCTTCCTGGCGCTGCTGAAGCGCGATGTCTGCAGCAAGGAGCAGCTGATGAATGCTGCCTATGACCTGCTGCATGACGGCGAACTGCCGGCCATCAAGATCATCGACGTCTTCATCTGCAAGATCCGCAGGAAACTGAAGCCGCACGACATTTCGATCGGCACGCTCTGGGGACGGGGCTACTACCTCGATGCCGAGGCGCGGCAGCGCGCAAACGACATGATCACGACCTTCAACGCCGCGTTGTCGCGGCCAGCGGAGGCGGCATGACGACGGTGGCGCCCTGGCAGCCTGGCGATGTGCCGGCGCCGGTCGGCCAGCTGCCGTTTCACGAGCTGGCGAACCTGTTTCCGCTGATCGAGGGCGACGCCTTCGACGACCTGATGGCGGACATCGCAGCCAACGGGCTGCAGGAGCCGATCGAGCTGCTCGACGGCGCCATCCTCGACGGCCGCAACCGCTACCGCGCCGCGCTCGCCGTCGGCGCGACGGTTCACACGCGCCAGTTTCGCGGTAGCGACCCGCTCGCCTATGTCATGTCGAGAAACCTGCATCGCCGTCAGTTGTCGCCGAGCCAGCGCGCGATCATCGCCGCGCGCGTCGCGACGATGCGCCAAGGCGAGCGAACGGACCTGACCGAACCTTCCGCAAATTTGCGGAAGGTCAGCCAGGGCGAGGCGGCGCGCGCCGCGAACGTCTCGGATCGCAGCGTCACGACGGCGCGCGAAGTGCTGGCGCATGGCTCGGCCGAACTGGTCCGCGCCGTCGAGGGCGGGCGCGTCTCTGTTTCAGCAGCGGCCGACATCGCATCCTTGCCGATCGACCAGCAAAAGCGTTTGGTCGAGAGCGTCGATCCGCGCGCCTTCGCGGCCGTGGCGCGCCAGTTTCGCGACCGAAAGACGGCGGAGAAGAAGGCAAAGCGCGCCGGTCGCGAGGCGGCACTGGCAGTTCGCCAGCGCGCGTTGCCGGAAAAGCGCTTCGGCGTGATCTACGCCGACCCGGAATGGCAGTTCGAGGTCTATAGCCGCGAGACGGGCATGGATCGCGCGGCCGACAACCACTATCCGACCTCGCCGACCAACGACATCGTGGCGCGCCCGGTCGGCGACATCGCGGCGAAGGATTCGGTGCTGTTCCTCTGGGCGACCGCGCCGATGATCAAGGCTGCGCTGCGCGTCATGGAGCATTGGGGCTTCACCTACAAGGCGCAGTTCATCTGGCTAAAGGACCGGATCAGCACTGGCTTCTGGAACCGCAACAAGCACGAGCTGCTGCTCGTCGGCACGCGGGGCGACATCCCTGCGCCGGCGATGGGCGAGCAATGGCCCTCGGTGATCGAGGCGCCCGTCGGCGAGCATTCGGCGAAGCCGGAGATCTTCGCCGAGATGATCGAAGCCTATTACCCGAACCTCCCCAAGATAGAGCTGAACGCCCGCCGCGCGCGGCCGGGATGGGACGTCTGGGGGCTGGAAGCGCCGGAGGCGGTGGCATGAACCACGCAACACCTGAAGACCTCGCCATGTCGCGCGGGCAGCGGATCGAGGCCTGCCGACGATCCCTGTCGCTGCTGTTGATCCACCATGGCGCGAACCCGCCCGATGGCGCCGCGCGCGCCGCCGTGGCGCGCCTGCGCGGCCAGATCGCGGCCGGGGCGACTGCTGTGCGGCGGGACGAGCCGCCGCCTCTGTTGGCGCCGGCGGCAGTCGCCCGCCGGCGGGAGCGTGCCGCCAAGGTGGTGGCCGCGCGGCCGTCGCGGAGGAAGGCGCCGGACGTCGACATGGAACATCTGCTGTCGATTGCCGCCGCGGTGATGCTGCGTGATGGCCTCAACGAGAATGAGCTGTTCTCGCACCGGCGGAACCCTGCCTTGGTGCGGGCGCGCCATGAGATCATGTATCGCGCCGCCAAGGAGACGAAACTGTCGCTGCCGCAGATCGGCCGCTTCCTCGAGCGCGATCATTCTTCTGTTGTCCACGGCATCGCGCGACATGCGGAAAGACTCGGCCTAGATCGGCCGCGACCGCCGGGAGGCGTGGCATGAGCGGGCCGCGCTATTCGATCATCCATGGCGAGGCCGCCACGGATCCGCGCTTGAAGGGCAAGGCCCTGCAAGTGCTCTGCATGCTCGGTCGCCACACGGATCGCGGCGGCTGGTGTTCGCGCAGCCAGGTGAAGATGGCCGAGCAGTTGCAGTGCGCACGCTCGACCGTCCAGGCGGCGATCGCGATCCTCGTCGAGTGCGGGTATGTCCAGCAACAGGAGCGCTTCCATCCGAACAATGGCAAGCGTTCGCATGAATATCGCGTTCTGCTCGACGACAAGCGGCCGGCCGAATTCATCAATAGTCTTGATGATTACGATGATGACGAGGACGACGTTACTATCGATCCGGCTTCCCCCCATGCCGGTATACCGGCATCCCCCATGCCGCCCCAGAACCGGCATGGGGATGCCGGTCCAGAACCGGCATCCAATAGAACGATCCCTTCTAATAACGACTTGGAGAGAGAGGCGCGCGCGCCGCTTGGATCGGGATCGGAAATTCGCAGGAAGCTCGATGCCGGCGCCGAGCGAGCGGCCTTGGCCGAAGTTGCGCGGGCCGACGAAGCGTTCATGTCTCAGTTTCGACAGTGGCCGAAACAGGACACCGACAACATCGTCCGTTCCCATGGCAGCTGGCTGCGGCTGTCGGCGGCGGATCGAGTCGCTGCGAGCGCGGCCGTGCCGGTCTTCATCGCTAAGCTGCGCATCGACAGGGCTCATTGCCGCTTCTTCACGTTCATCGAAGAACGGAAATGGCTGGATCTCGCCTCTAAAACCGGCGGCGTGTCGCCGGCTGGCGTGCCGCTGCCGATCGAGCCCGGGACCGATCTGTGGTGGGCCGTGTTCTGGCGGCGGTGGAAGGCCGGCGAGCGCGTGAAGTTCATGTTCGAGCAGGCCTTTCCGCTCGGGGGGCAGGCGCGGCAAGGCATCGGCGTGTCGGCCAACGCGGTCCCGAAACAGGACGAAGTTGCGGCTCTGGTGACCATTGCCGTGCGGGACGCTGCCGGCAATCAGACGGCGGAGTTCCATGCCTGGGCGGATCGCATGGCGCAGGATTCGTTGTTCCGCTTCAACGCCAACGACCTGCGGATGCCGTTCATCAAGGTGCCGAGCCAGTGGCCGTCCGATCTTGCTCAGACTGTGACGAGGGCCGGCTGATGATTCTGAAAGTAGGTCTTTGATGGCAGGCGAGTTCGATTGGTACGTCGTCTACACTGTCCCGCGTCGTGAGATGGCGACGCGGGACAGGCTGCTGAGAGCGGGCTTCGAGGTCTACCTGCCGCTGGGCAAGAAGTGGATCAAGCCTCGGCATGTGAAGGCCGAGCGCGAAGTGCAGGTGGCCGTTTTCCCTGGCTATATGTTCGTCGCGATAGAGGCCTGCCCGCGCTGGTACCAGCTGCTCCAGGTCGATGGCGTCGGCGGCATCCTGACGAACAACGAGCGGCCGGTTCGCGCCCGGTCGGAGCTGGTAGACGCGCTGCGCTATGCACAGGACTGCGGCGAGTTCGACCAGGTCAGGGCGACCAGTCCGGATCTCATTCATAGAGATGCATCGGTGACGATTATCTCCGGTCCGCTAGTGGGTTACGAGGCGCGCGTCGCCTCTTTTGAGCAGGGACAGGCGCGCGCCATGGTGTCCGTTCGCATGCTTGGAGGCGTGAGGGAGGTCAGTGTGCCGGTTGACCTGCTTCGGCTCTTGGCCTAACGCTGGCCACAGGACGAGCGCGCTCGATCTGTCGCACCGGAAACGGCGAGTGGCAGGGCGCCCCCAGGAGGCGGATCCCCGCTCTCCACGATGGATTTCTATGCCCGGCACGCAGCGATGCGGTCGGGCATTCGTCTTCCTAGGGTATGGCTACCTGGCAAGCGCGGCATATACGTCGTGTATGAGCGCGATCGCGGTTCGTCCCGACATCGCGGCTACACAGCCGCTTGGGATCGAGCGTCGCAGCAGTTCAAGCGACAGCATCCGTGCTGTCTTGGCTGCAAGGCGGTCGGCAAGGTGACCGCCGTCGATGTCACTGATCACGTTGAGCCGCACCGAGGCGACCAGGCCAAGTTCTGGGATAGCTCGATGTGGCAGCCGTGCTGCCGATGGCACCACGATGTGGTGAAGAAGCGCCTCGAGCTGATGTTCGACAGCGGCGAAATCGGCGTCGCCGACCTCTGGCTCGACAGCCGCGCCGCCCAACGTCTCACCCGCCGCCTCCAGCCTCGTCGCCTCGATGCCGATGGCTGGCCCATGGGGTAGGGGTGGCACGGGCTCTGGAGCGCCTGGGGTGCCGGACCGCTCAGGGCAATTCTGTGTGGCGAGCGGAAATTGGAGACAAAAAGCCACTTTCGAGAAGTGGCCTGTGATCCGGGAAACTGATCGTGCGTGGACGGAAGCCTCAGAACTCGAACGTCGTACCGCTGACAGAAGACGTCCGGCGGCTCGACTTCGAAGCATCGGCCAAGGCGAAGGCGAGGAGCCTCAAGCCTCGTGGCCTCGAGCGCGATGTGTCGAAGGTCTGGGACCGGCTGGCGCCATGCGTCTGCCATCCGACGGTCAATCGGCTGGCGGCGCATATGGTCGAATCCTTCGTGATGCTCTGCCGCTGCATCGCTCGTCACGAGCGGCTTCGCGCAGCCATGGAATTGGAAGGCGAGACCTACGAGACGCAGACGCGCAACGGCGCTCAGCTGAAGTCGCGGCCCGAGGTCGGCCAGATGAACGAGAGCTTCCGGCAGGCGCTGACCCTGTTGCGGGATTTCGGGCTCACGCCTGCGGCCGAGCGAGGCATTAAGGCGACGTCCGATCAGGGCGATTTCGACTTCGGCGACGGTGACTTCGCGTGACCGATGCCGTCACCAAATGGGCCGAGGACGTTGCGGCCGGGCGTATCGTTGCGGGTCCGAATGTCCGCAATACCGCCAAGCGCCATCTGACCGATCTGGAGGATGGTCCGAAGCGAGGCCTGTTCTGGGATGTCGCAGCTGCTGAAGACGCAATCGGGTTCTTCCCGCGCCGCCTCCGCTTGAACGGCGGTGACTTCGAGGGCCGCCCGTTTGAGCTCCATCCGAGCCAAGCCTTCCGGGTCGGCTCGATCTTCGGCTGGAAGTGGCGCGACACCAAACTGCGCCGGTTTCGCCGCTTCTACGACGAGGAAGGCAAGGGCAACGGCAAGAGCCCGATGCTGGCCGGCATTGGCCTGCTCGGCCTGGTAAAGGATCCAGAACCGCGTGCAGAGATCTACGCCGCTGCGTCGAAGAAGGACCAGGCCATGGTCCTGTTTCGTGATGCTGTCGCGATGCGGGACCAGTCGCCATCGCTGAAGGCGCGCGTGAGGTCGCACGGCATCGACCCCGTGTGGCAGTTGTCCTATGCAGGGCGAGGCAATGACCGGCGCTTCTTCAAGCCGATCTCATCCGATGACGGCCAGTCGGGGCCGCGACCGCACTTCGCGCTCTGCGATGAAGTACACGAGCACAAGAACCGCGACACGATCGATCTGCTCGAGCGCGGCTTCAAGTTCCGCAAGCAGCCGCTGCTGGCGATGGCGACCAACTCCGGTACGGACCGGAACTCGATCTGCTTCGAGGAACACCAGCACGCGGTGAACGTCGCGGCCGGCCTCATCCAGGATGACACGACCTTTTCCTTCGTCTGCTCCCTCGACGAGATGGACGACTGGGAGAACGATCCCACCTGCTGGGGCAAGCCAAACCCGCTGCTCGACGTCACAATCACGCGCGACTACCTGGCCGGCGTCGTGGCGCAGGCAAAGGCAATCCCGGGCAAGCGCAACGGCATCGCGCGGCTGCATTTCTGCGAATGGACCGACGCCGAGTCGGCGGCCTTCTCGCGCGAGGCCTGGATGGCCTGCGTCGGCGATGTCGATGTCGATGCGCTGGTGCTTGCCGGCTATCCCTGTTTCGGCGGCCTGGACCTCTCGCGGGTCCGCGACTTCACGGCACTCACCCTGACCTGGGTGCTCGACAACACCAAGGATCAGGAAGTCTTTGCATCGAAGACATGGTTCTGGACGCCCCGTGATACGCTGGCGCGGCGCGCCGCCAAGGATGGCGCCCCTTACGATGTCTGGGAGAAGCAGGGCTTCATCGAAGCGGTCGCCGGCGATCGTGTTTCCTATCGCTGGATTGCCGAGGCGCTCGCCAAGATCTGCGCCGTGACCCATCCCGTCGAGATCGGCTGCGATCAGTACGGCCTCGAACAGCTCCGCGACCACGTCAACGAAATCGGCGCCGATCTGCCGCTCACGATCCACCCGCAGGGCTTCCAGAAGCGGATCATCGAGAAGGAGCCGGGCGCCGTCGAGGGGGAGCAGGAGCTGTACCTCTGGATGCCGGACAGCATCAACAAGCTAGAGAACGCGCTCTTCGAGAAGCGCCTCCGCATCGACC
Source organism: Kaistia nematophila (assembly GCF_026343855.1). Taxonomy (NCBI): domain Bacteria; kingdom Pseudomonadati; phylum Pseudomonadota; class Alphaproteobacteria; order Hyphomicrobiales; family Kaistiaceae; genus Kaistia; species Kaistia nematophila. Next base: position 183,049 of record NZ_JAPKNK010000006.1, read on the forward strand.
GCAACCCGATGATGAACAGCTGTGCGGCAGCCGTCGTCTATCACGAGAACAGGACGGGGCATCGGATGTTTGCCAAGGACAAGGCGTTCGGCCGTATCGACGGCATCGTCTCGAAAGCGATGTCGATCGGCGTCGCCACGCTGCGGAGCAAGCGCGTCATCACCTCCCCATGGGATGATCCCGAGTTCAGCCTGGTGTCGGCATGAGGTTTCTCGGGCTTCGGGTCGAGCGTGAGACACGCTCGGGAACTTCGCTGGAAAACCCAACGATTCCGGTGAGTGCCGAAAACTTTCTCGGCTTCTTCGGGATGCAGGGCGTCGATCTGCCCGCGGTTACGACTGACACGGCGCTGAAGGTGCCGGCCGTCATGGCAGCCGTCGCCTTTCTGTCCCGGACACTCGCCGCCGTCCCGAAGCATGCCTACCGCGAAACCGCCGAAGGACCGGTCCGGGTCAAGGGTAAGCTCGGCACGATCGTGCACAAGAGCCCGAACGACCAGATGGGCGCCTTCAAGTTCTGGCAGTTCTTCTGGCAGCAGGTTTTTACGGGTGGACGCGGCCTCGCCTGGATTGAGCGCAGCCGCCCGGGTGCCGCCGGAATTGAGGGGATGTGGCTGCTCGATCCGACCCGCACCACCATCCAGCGTGATGGTGTCGAACTTGCCTACAAGTCCGGCGGCAAGACATATCCAGGCAGCGACGTGATCGATGTCCCGTTCATGCTGAGGGCCAATCAGCTATCGCATTATGGGCCGATCAATCTCGCCTCCAAGGCCATCCAGTTGGCGCTGGCGATGAATGACTATGCCAGTACGTTTTTTGCCGGCGGCGGTGTTCCGCCGCTGGCTCTGACGGGACCGCTTCCGGCCGGTGCGGACGCCCTGAAGCGGGCGATGGCGGACATTCATCGCGTCATCGATGCCGCCAAGAAGAGCGCCAAGCCGGTCTTTCCGCTGCCGCCGGGACACGACCTCAAGCCCGTCGGCTTTGATCCGGACAAGGGGCAGATGACCGAGGCGCGTAAGTTCCAGACCGTGGAGATCGCGCGCGCCTACCAGCTGCCGCCTGTGTTTCTCCAGGATCTTGAGCGGGCCACCTTCACCAATGCCGAGCAGCAGGACCTGCACCTGGTCAAGCACCTGATCGGCCAGTGGACCCTGGCGCTCGAGGACGAGCTGAACCTGAAGCTGTTCGGTCGGCTCAATCCGACGCGCTACATCGAACACAATCTCGACGCGCTTATGCGCGGCGACTTCAAGAGCCGGATCGAAGGCCTCGCGCGTGGCGTTCAGTCTGGCCTGCTCACACCGAATGAGGGGCGGGCGATCGAGAACCGCCCCAACCACAGGAATTCCGCGGCGGATGAACTGTTCATGCAGGGGGCGACCGTTGAACTGGGTCGTCGTGCCACGCCGCCCGTCTTGTCCGGTCCGGCGCCGCCGGCCGAGGCCCCCTCGGATGTTGGAGACACGAATGACGACGCGGCCTGAAGCGGAACAGCGATCGCTTGTCCTACCCGTCGAGCGAAGGGCGGAAGGAGATACGACAACTGTCTCCGGATACGCCGCCACCTTCGGCGATGTCGCCGACATTGGCGGGTACTTTAAGGAAGTTCTGGCGCGCGGTGCCTTCACCAAGACCCTGCAGAAGGCGGATGTCCGCGCCTTTTTCGACCATGACCGTGGCCGGGTGCTCGGGCGTACCACCGCCGGAACGTTGCGTCTGCAGGAGGACGCGAAGGGGCTCGCGGTCGAGATCGATCTTCCCGATACCTCCGACGGGCGCGACATCCGCACGCTGATCGAGCGGGGCGACATCAGCGGCATGTCGTTCGGCTTCGTCGTGCTGCGCCAGGAGTGGGACGAATCTGGCGAGATCCCGCTTCGCACCATCCTCGAGGTCGAGCTTCGCGAAGTCTCGATCGTCTCCGAGCCGGCCTACGACGGCACCTCGATCGCGCTGCGATCGCTCGACAGTGCCCGCAAGGAAAAGCGCAGACAGAATTTCACGGCCGCCGCCTACCGGCTGCGGATGAAAACCAACCTGGATCTCAGGATCCGGAGTAAAGCCTAGGCATCGCGCCAAGGCCCAATCCCCTCCATTTTCGGAAAGGATTGACCGATGCTTAATCGGATCAAGGAACTGCGCGAGAAGCAGGCAATCATCGTTGCCGAGGCTCGCGAGCGTCTCGACCAGATCGGCGCCGAGACCGACGAGGCCCGCGCCAAGGAGCTGGAAGCCCAGCATGACAAGGCGATGGCTGAGCACGACCGGCTCGAGAAGCAGATCGAGCGCGAGGAGCAGCTCGTGGCCGCGGAGAAGCGGCAAGAGGAACTGCGCGCCCGGCTGCGGCCGATTCCGCCGGAAGGCGAGGCGCGCGGCCAGGACGAGGGCGACCAGCCCGAGTACCGCGAGATCTTTCACAAGTTCCTGGCGCATGGCGGCGACCCCAGCGAGCTCTCCGCCGAAGAGCGGGCGGTGCTGCGTGCCGGCGCGGTCGCCAATGCCGAATTCCGCGCCCAGTCGACTTCGGGCGGCGGCGGCTCGGCCGGCGGCTACACCGTGCCGGTCGAGCTGGCGAACGAGATCGTCAAGTCGATGAAGGCCTGGGGGCCGATGTATGACGAGGACATCTGCACGGTCTTCAGCACGACGAGCGGTGTGCCGATGAAGATCCCGACGGTCGATGATACCGCCGTCACCGCCACCGCGCATACCGAGGGCGCCGCGCTCACCGACACCGGCGACAAGGATGTCACCTTCGGCCAGAAGTCGCTCGACGCCTACGTGTTCGACACGCATTTCGTGCGGTTCTCGTTCGAACTGGCCCAGGACTCGATGTTCAACGTCGAGACGTTGCTCGGCAGCCTGCTCGGCGAGCGGCTCGGGCGGATCGCCAACAGCCAGCTCTCGGTCGGAACCGGCACGAGCTCGCCGAACGGCGTCGTTGCCGCGTCGAGCCTTGGCCGGACGTCGGTCGCCGCCGCGGCGATCACCGGCGACGAGATCATCGATCTCGTGCACTCAGTCGACCCGGCCTATCGCCAGTCGCCCAAGGTGCGCTTCATGTTCAACGACCTGACGCTGGCGGCCATCCGCAAGCTGAAGGACGGCCAGGGCAACTATCTCTGGCAGATGGGGGACGTCTCCAAGAGCCAGCCCGGAACGCTGCTCGGCTACCGCTACAGCATCAACCAGGCGATGGATTCCCTCGCTGCCGCCAAGAAGGTCATGCTGTTCGGCGACTTCGGCAAGTACTACGTCCGCAAGGTCGGCGCGCCGGCGATCGGCGTGCTGCGCGAGCGCTTCTGGCCCGATCTCGGCATCGCCGGCCTGATCCGCTTCGATGGCGAGCTCGGCGACAGCGCCGCCGTCAAGCACCTCATCACCGCCGCATCGTAGGCCGCAGCGCACAGCCAGGCGGGCGGCCTCCGCCGCCCGCGAAACCCGAGGAGAAACATCATGAAAGTGCGGATGCTCGTCAGCCTGGCAGGGTCTCACTTTGCCCTTTCCCGCGGCGACGAAACGGATCGCTTCGACGAGGTCCAGGCTGCCCGGCTGATCGAGGCTGCCTATGCCGTGGCCGTCGAGCCGACGGCTGGCGGTGCCGTGCCTGGGCCCGTATCGGCGGCGGATGTCGAACCGGTACAGATCGAACCGTCGGCGGGTGAGGCGCTGGATGACGAGGGCGCCGCCGCGTCCACGCCTGCGGAGCTGGCCGAGACCGAGGGCCAAGTGGCCACGGCTGCGGTCGAGTCCGGAGTTGCGCCCGTAGCGGATGAGCGTGACGGCTCGGCCGCCGACGCCGATTCCGGGGCTTCTGAGCCGGCGCAGCCCGCGCTCGCGTTGCCGGCAGAGATCGAGCCGCAGGCCGGCGGAGAAGCGAGCGAGAAGGCCGGCTCCCCTCGCAAGCGGCGCGGCTGACGTGTGGCGCGCAACGAAGCTTCTGGAGGGGCCGGCCGAAGAGCCCGCCACGGTCACCGAGGCTGCCGCGCAATGCGGGATTTCGCTTACCGCTTCGAACCGGCAGTCGGAGCTCGAGCGGCATATCTCCACGGCCCGCGAATTCGTCGAGCTCCATTGCAGCGTCCGCCTGGTAACCCAGACAATCGAGATGAGCTGCGACGATTTTTCGGACCTGACGTCGTTGCCTGTGGCTCCCATCCAGGAGCTGCTGGCGATCGCTTACACCGACCTCGACGGTAGTAGCGTGATCGTCCCCGCCGATATCTATCACGTCGATGCCGACGAGCTGTCGCCGATGATTGGTCTGAGCCCGGGCCGACAGTGGCCTGCGAAGAAACCAGGGTCGCGGATTGTGACTACGGCCGTCGCGGGATATGGCTCGCCGGAGCGAGTGCCGGCACAGATCCGGTCCGCCATACTTCTGCTGGTCGGCCTCGCGGCCAGCCTGGCGGGCCGGGATGCGCTCGTTCGCACCGAGACGGTCGAGGGTGTCGGCTCGACCCAATTTGGCGGCGTCGTCGAGGTCTCCGGATCTGTCGAGCGCGCCGTGTCCGCGCTGCTCTCCAACTATCGCCGCTGGCCGCTGTAGATGACACCCGACGCCGCCATTGCGATGCTCGACCGGACGGTCGCGCGTCACGGCCAGACGGTCATTCTGCGACGGGCCACGGACGACCTGACCGCGCGAGGCTTCGTGCGCGACTACAAGCCGGAGGAGATCGTCGGCGGCATCGCCCAAGGCGATACCAACATTGCGCTTTCGCCAACCCAGATTGCCGGTTCGCAATTTGACGCCGCGCCTATCAGGCGCAACGACAAGGTCGTCATCCGGGGTAGGGTCCGCAATGTCGAGGCTGCTGATTTCGTGCTGATCGACGATCGGCTTGTGCGGATCAACCTGCAGGTCCGCGGCTGATGGCCATCGCCTCGCGGATCGACTCGATCGAGCGCGACATCGCCGTCATGCTCGACGAGACGTTGTCACCGGAGGCGCGCAGCCTCGAGCTGGCGTCATTCGCCCGGCGCGAGCTGGCCGAGGCGCAGCGCATCAACCTGCAGGCGCTCGGCCAGGTGCCGCCGCATGACACCTATGTCGACGGCCGCGCCGGCGCTGCGATCGAGACCGTGCGGCCGGATGGCGTCGTCGTCTTCGAGTTCGAGATGTTGCAGGACATCTTCGCCCAGATCGGCGAGATGCTGGTGCAGGCGTCGCCGATCCGCTCTGGGCGCTATGCGCGGTCGTTCCTGTTCCTCGCTGACGGCGTTGTGGTTGATCCGGGCGCAGCCGTGCCGCCGGCATCGGAATATGTCTTCGTCAGCTCGGTCGCCTATGCCCGCAAGATCGAGCGCGGCCTGTCTTCGCAGGCACCGGACGGCGTCTTTCAGGCCGTCGCCGCCATCGCAGCGCGGCGCTTTTCCAATCTTGCCTCGATCTCCTTCACCCATGTCGTGCTGCAGGCCGGCCAGATCGACGAATGGGCCAACACCGCCAGCGCGCTTCGCCATGCCCGTCGGCATGGCCGCCGTAAGGCGCCCGGCGAGTGGCTGCGCCGCCAGCCGGCGATCAAGATCAGGACGCACTGAACATGCCCTTGCAACAGGTGGTGGCCGCGGTCGAGGCGCGGCTCGCGGACGGCTGGACGCATTGTCCGGTTCGCGGCTTTGACGACAACAACGGCGACACGCCGGACGATGGCTCGGCCTTCCTCGTCGTTCAGTACCCGGTTTCGATGTCGGACCAGATCACCATCGGCGCGCCGGGCAGCAACGTCTTCCGGGAGGAGGGCGCTTTCCGCCTGGTGCTGGCGATGCCGCGCACTGTCGATGGGCGACTGCTGGCGCTGATCTGGACGGACGAGCTGGCGCGGCTCTTCCGCGGCAAGCAATTCGGCGCCAGCGACACCTTCATGGGCGTGACGACCTATGCGCCGACGTCGCCCGCAATCGAGGACGACACCGACAACGGCAACTACCTGCTGCTCTCGATCGCCGTTCCCTACCAGGCCGATCTGCTCGGCTGATCTTTCACCCTACGGAGCCGTACCATGGCCGACCTTCAGTCGACGAACCGCGTTGCCCTCGCCAAGGTTCGGGAAGCGACCTTTGGCGTCACGCCGCCGAATCCGGCATTCAAGAGCATCCGCCAGACCTCGTCTGGTCTTTCGGCGAGTCCCCAGACGGAAGTTTCGGCCGAGATCCGGCCGGACCGTCAGGTGACCGATCTGATCCTGGTCGGGATCCAAGCGGGCGGCGACGTTGGCGGTGAGCTGTCCTTTAGGTCGGCCGATGACGATCTCGAAGAGGCCCTGCAGGGCACATGGTCGAGCAAGCCGGCGATCGAGGTCGCAACGACCGACACCGAGATCTCGGACGTCTCCGCGACGACGCTGACGGTCGGCGCCGGGCTCGGCTCGCCTTTCAAGGCGAACCATCTGGTACTGCTTTCCGGACTGCCTACCGCGGGCAACAACAAGGTGGCCAAGGTCACCTCGTCGACCGGCACGACTATCGTCTTCCCGGCCGCGACCTTCGCCGCCGAGACGGATCCGATCCCGGTCGGCGCCGCGGTGCGCGTCGTCGGTTTCGCCGGCGCGGCGGCCGACATCTCCGCGGTCACGGCTGGCGGCAATGCGCTGGCGTCGACGGCGCTCGACTTCACGACGCTCGGCTTGCATGTCGGCGAGTGGATCCTGATCGGCGGCAAGGCGGCGAACAGCTTCTTCGCGACGGCCGGCGCGAATGGCTGGGCTCGGATCGCGGCGATCGGAGCGAACCGGCTGTCGCTGGAGAATGTGCCGGCAGGCTTTGCGGCCGACGCCGGTACCGGCAAGTCGATCGAGATCTATGCCGGCGACTTCCTGGTGAACGGCTCGACGAAGCGCTCGAACACGATCGAGCGGCAGTATCTCGACCATTCGCCGGTGACCTACGAGTATCTGCGTGGTCAGACGCTCGACCGGCTGTCGGTCAACGCGCCGGCCAAGAAGCCTGCCGCCTATACTAAGTCCTACATCGGCGCCGACGCCGAGGTCGCATCGGTGCGGTTCGCTGGCGTCACAGACGTTCCGGCGCCGACCTATCCGGTGCTCAACACATCGTCGAATGTCGGTCGCCTCGGCTTCGACGGCGCGGCTCTCTCCGGCCCGAACTTCGTCATGTCGGCGCAGTTCGAGGTGAACAACAATCTTCGCCGCCAGGACGCCGTCGCCCATCTCGGCGCGGTCGGCATCGGCAATGGCGAATTCTCGGTGACCGGTACGCTCGAGACCTATTTCGGCGACGCCACGGTCTACCAGAAGGTCATCAACAACACGCTGACCTCCTTCGACCTGCGTCTCGGCCGCCAGGACGGCAACAAGGAAGCGCTGCTGTTCGATTTCCCGTCGATCAAGCTCTCGAGCGGCTCGCCGGGCGTCTCCGGCAAGAATGCCGACGTGATGCTGTCGGCCGGCTTCACCGCGATCATGGACGCCGTGAAGGGCTTCACCATGAGCATCGGCCGCTTCTGGTTCCTGCCGTAGGACGGCGCCGCTTCCCTCCCTCTGTTCAACCCGGACCCTCACGATGAAACTCGCAAATCTCAAGATCGATTCCGCCAGGCTCGAGCATGGCGATTGGGTCGGCGACATCCCCGGCCTAGGCGACATCCGCCTGCGTGTGCGTGGTCTCGGCAACGACGACTATCGCCGGCGCCAGTCGGAGCTTTCCGCCGCGCTGCCGCGCCACCTTCGCAAGGAGCCGGCGGAGCAGGATAAGATCCTGAACACCCTGATCGTCGAGACCCTGCTCGAGGGCTGGGAGAAGGTCGAGGCCGATGACGGCAAGCCTCTGGCCTTCACTCGCGAGAATGTGCTGGCGATCCTCTCCGATCCCGACATGCGAGCGTTCAGCGACGGCGTGATCTGGGCGGCCGGCGCCGTCTCCGAGCGGCGCAAGTCCGATCTCGACGACGACGCGGGAAACTGACGGGCGCCCTCAACTGGCATCTCCAGTGGGGGGCGCATGCCGAACGGATCGCGGCTGCGGCAGATGAGAGTGGACTGCCGCTCGGCGACCTGCCGTTCCTGGCGACACGCGAGGATCCCGACGAGGCGACACGCTTCGTCTGGGATGCCTTCTGGTGCCTGACTACGGATCGCCCGGTCGGCTTTGCGACCGGACCCATCCCTTGGACGGCGATAGACCGTTTCGCCATCCGCCATCGGCTCGATGATGCCGACAGCTTCGAGCGCTTCCATGCCCTGATCCGGGCGATGGACAGCACCTATCTCGACCACCTCGAGCGCGAGCGCGAGAAAGCCCGGAAAGACCAGCCTCACAATGGCAACGCTTGAAACCATCCGGCGACTGTCGGTCCGTGGCAACTCGGAGGGCCTCGACAAGGTCGCGGCGGATCTGCGCCTGGTCGACACGGCGCAGAAGCAGGTGGCGGCCTCGGCCGGTCCGCTTGGTGTCGCCACCGATACCGTCGCCAAGAAGGTGACGTCTTCGGCCGGCGCCTATGACCGGCTGCGCCAGTCGATTGATCTGGACTATCGTGCCCAAGTGCAGATGGAAAAGGGCCAGCGGATAATCAATGCTGCGCTCGAGCAGGGCGTCATCGATACTCAGGCGGCAGCCGAGGCGGTCGAGAGGCTGACGGCGAAGTATGCCCGAATGGATGCGACGCTAGCCGCGACGAACGCCAGAAGGGCTGAGATTGCCGCGCTGATGGCGCAGCAGACCGGCCAGAACTTCAATCAGGATCTCTCGGCGAGTTTTGCGCCCGGTGGCAAGTCTGCCCGCGACAGCGCCGCTGTGTTCGAGGATGCCGCGCGCGCCGAGCAGCAGATGGCGCGCGAGGCCGCGCAGCTACGCGCCCAGATCGATCCTCTGGGTGCAGCGCTAGATCGTCTGAACGACGAACTGGCACAATATACCCGGCTCGCCGATGCCGGCGCCATCTCCGCCGGTGAGCTGGCGCAGGCACAGGCGATGGCGAGAGCGCGATACGAGGCTACTGCCGGCTCTCTCACGCGCGTCGCCGGCGGTAGCAAACTGGCTGCCCATGAGGTGACGAACCTCACCTATCAGCTGAACGACATCGCGACCGGTCTCGCCACCGGCCAGTCTCCCTTCATGATCCTGGCCCAGCAGAGCGGACAGGTCTCGCAGATCTTCGGCAGCCGTGGCATTCGCACCGCGCTCGTCGGCACCTTCCAGGGCCTGGCGTCGATGATCACACCGGTGACGCTCGGCATGGCGGCGCTGGCTGCGGGTGGCTATGCGGCCAGCCTGATCTTCAGGAAGATGCGCGGCGATTCCGAAAGCCTCGAGTCCGTGCTGAAGCGCCACCAGTCCGTGATCCAGACGCTGAAGGCGAGCTATGGCGATGCCGCTCCCAAGCTGGAGGCGTTCGCGGCGGAGGGACGCAACGTCGCCGAAGTGCTGGCGCGCATCCAGCAGAACGATCTGCAGGACCAGATGAAGAAGGCTTCCGAGGCCCTGCGCTATGGCTTCGGTGACCTCGCCCGCGGTGCGAGCGGCGGCGGCTTCGCGCTGGCCGAACAGTTCGAGGCGCTCGAGGCGCCGCTGAACCGGTTCTTCGAAAGCGTGCGCTCTGGCCAGCCGGACGTGCGCAAGCTGCGCTCGGAGGTTGCCAACCTGGCCAACCTCGATCCGACCAACGAGGCGCTCGGCAAATCCGTCAAGAAGCTGATGGAAATCACCGACACGGCCAATCAGGCGCAGGGCTCGCTCCTTGGGCTGACTGGCGGCTTCGACTCTGCCGGTTCGGCGGCCCGGCGCAACCAGGTCAGCCTCGACAACTACGCCAATGCCCTCAAGACGATCTCGCAGATCGCCCTGCCGCAGCTCTCAGACCTTGAGCAGGTGGACCGGGCGCTCGATACAGCGCTGGGCAGCACAGCTAGCGCTGCCGATCGAGCCGCCGCGATCAGTGCGGCCGAATCTGCCCGCCAGCGTATCGCCGACAGCAAGGTGCCGCTGCCGCGTTCGAAGCCGAACTATCTCGCCGCCAATCCGGATGGCAGCTATGGCGCCGCAGCCGGCAAGGCGGCGGAGCGCGACGCCAACGCCTATCGCGACCTGGTCAAGAATGCACAGGATCGCATCGACCAGCTGCATGTCGAGATCGAGACTGTCGGCATGGCGGATGCTGCGGCCGAGAAGTACCGCATGCGGCAGGAGCTGCTCGCGAGCGCGACTGACAAGGGGCGGAAGGTCTCCGAGCCGATGCGCAAGGAGATCGAGAAGCTGGCCGATGAATATGCGGCGCTGGCGGAGCAGGTGGCGAAGGCGCGGCTGCAGCAGGATCTGCTTTTCGATCGGCGCCAGCTTGGCCGCTCGGCGATCGATCAGACGGTGGCGGCAACGCTGCGCGGCGCTGGCCTGCCGGAGGACATGAACTCGACCGAGGCGCAGATGATCCGCCTCAACGAACAGCTGGCTATCGGCAAGGATATGGCGATGGATTTCTCGTCGAGCTTCATCTCCGGTCTGCGCGACGGTCAGTCGATCCTCGAGGCGCTCGGCAACTCGCTGAACCGCCTCGCGGATAAGCTGATCGAGATGGCGACCGACCAGCTGATCAGCGGCCTGTTCGGACAGCTCTCCGGCGTGCTCGGCGGCGGTGGCGCCATCACGGGAGGCCTGTTCGCCAACGGCGCGGCGTTCTCTGGCGGCAACGTGATCCCGTTCGCAAACGGCGGCATCGTCACCCGGCCGACACCCTTCCCGATGTCCGGTGGTCGAACTGGCGTCATGGGAGAGAAGGATTTCGAGGCGGTCATGCCGTTGCGCCGCCTGGCTGGGGGGAGGCTCGGCGTCGAGGCCGTTGGCAATGGCGGGGGCGGCGGCAACGTCATCACCTTCGCCCCGTCGACGACAATCACCGTGCAGGGCGGGGCCGATAAGGACACGCTCGCCCGGCTCCAGTCGGAACTCGATCGGCGAGATCGAAAGCTCCGCGCGGATCTGCCGGGCCTCGTTACCAAGGCGCAGGTCCGCGGCCAGTTTCAGGGGCGCGGTTGATGGCGAATACCGACCTTATGGCGGCGCTCGTCGTCGCCAGCGTCAAGTTCGGCCTGAGCTACGGCCAGGAAACGTCGGGCCAGGCCGGCGGCACCATTCGTGTCGCCGACTTGCGTTCACCTCTCTGGACCATGGAGGCGGAATGCTCGACGCTGACCCTCGACCAGTTGCTCAATGTCGAGACGCTGATCGACCAGATCGGCGGCTCGAAGGGCAGCTTCTACGCCTGGGATCCGCGCCGGCCTTTTCCGAAGCTCGACCCGGACGGTTCCGGTCTTGGCGCCAGCGCAGTCAAGATCAACAGCCTCGGTACCGACAATCGGAGCTTGTCGCTGAAGGGGCTGCCGGCCGGTTACGTGCTGTCACGCGGCGATCCCCTCTGCTTCGATTTCGGCGGGCGTCGCGCGTTTCACCGGATCTCCGCCGTATCGGCGGCTGCGAACGGTGGCGGCGTCACGCCGGAATTCGAGGTGGTGCCCAACCTGCGCGCCGGCGCTGCGACGAACGCCGACGTGACGCTGAAGCGTTCGACCGTCGAAATGCGGCTGGTGCCGGGATCGTTCAATGGCAATGCGCAGGGGATGCTCGGTTCGATCAACCTGCAAGCGGTGCAGGTGGTCTGATGCGTGACGTTGATCCTGCCGAACTCGCCGCGATCCAGGCCGGCACCGTCGTCGCGCGCACGCTGATTTCCCTCACCGTGAAGGATCGGCTCACCGGCAACCCCGTCCCGCTCGGCTTCTGGATGGATGCCGGGCCGGGCGCCTTCAATGTCATCAACCCGCGCACCGGGGCAACCGAGGCGAGGAGCTTCATCGGCGACGCCCTGATCAGTGTTGGCGAGATCCCGCTGATCTCCGACATCTCGGTGCGTGAGGTTGAGGTCGTGCTGGCGGCGATCGATGGTGACGTCCAGGAGGCGGTGCGGACCTATGACGTGCGCAATGCGCCGATCGAGATCCACCGCGTCTACCTCGATCCCGTCACGATGGTCCAGGTCGCGCCGGCGCGCTGCCGGTTTCTCGGCCAGGTGGACACGGCGCCGATCGAGACGGCGGCCGAGGGCGGCGCTTCGACGGTGGCGATCTCCTGCACCTCGACGACCCAGGAGCTCCGGCGCCGCAATCCGGATGTCGGATCGCACGAGAGCCAGATCCTGCGCAGCGCCTCCGATGACTTCGAGCGCGACGCCGGAGTTGTCGGCGACTGGACGCTGTTCTGGGGCAGGAAGCAGGAGAAGGCAGGACAGAGATGAGCGCGATCCAGCGCCGCGACGATTGGCGGCCGGCCCTGCATGAAGCGATCGAGGCGACCAGGCGCGAGCCGTTCCAATGGGGCGAACGCGACTGCGCGCTGTTCGCGGCCGACTGCGTCAAGGCGATGACCGGGATCGATCTCGGTTTCGGCTTTCGTGGCAGCTATGACGACGCGGCCGGCGCCGCCAAGGCTCTGCGCCGTGCCGGCTTCTCGGATCTGCCTGATGTCGTCGCCAGTTTCTTCGAAGAGATCCATCCGGTTCGCGCCGGCGTCGGCGATATTGCCGCGATCGAGACGGCGGAAGGCTGGGCGCTTGGCGTCTATGGCGGGCCGCGTGTCACCGTGCTGCGGCCGGACGGGCTCGGCAGCGTCGACCGCTCCATGGTCACCAGGGCATTCCGGGTTCCCTGACATGCGTTTCATCGTGGTGATCTTCATAGCGCTGGCGCTTCTCGCCGGCGCGATCGAGCCCGCCCGGGCTCTGCCGATCGGCGCCGCGATTGCCGGCTTCATCGGTCTGACCGGCACGCTTGCAACGGTGGTCGGCACGGCGATTGCCGGCGCCATTGGGATTGGCTTCTCCTATCTGTCGCAGACGCTCTTCGGAAAGAAGCCGCAGCAGGGTGTTGGTGGCGTCTCCGGCAAGCTGCAGAGCGGCGGCGCGCTGCCGCGCTTCTTCATCCTTGGTCGTGCCATGACTGGCGGCCAGCTCCGCTACGGCGGCACCTGGGGCGAGGTCGACAACACGCCGAACGCATTCCTGTCGATGGTGATCAAGCTGTCCGACCTGCCGGTGCAAGGGCTGGCCGAGATCTGGGTCGGTGGCGAGAAGGTGACCTGGAATCCGGCCGCGACGCCGGGCGGCAACGGCGTTGCGATCCCGGAATATCGCAACGACAGCAAGGATCATCTCTGGGTCCGTTTCTATGACGGGCGCCAGACCGCGGCCGACAGCCTCATGGTGTCGAAGTTCGCGGGTTCGGCGCATCCTTATCTGCCGACGCGGGTCGGCACCGGCATCGCCTATGTCGTGATGACGGCGCGGCTCAACGACAAGCTCTGGTCGGGCCTGCCGCAGTACAAGTTCGTCGTCGACGGCATCCCGCTCTATGACTGGCGCGCCGACAGTTCGGCCGGTGGCGATGGCGCGCAGCGCTGGACCGATCCGTCGACCTGGGCCGGCTCGCCCGACAATCCGATCGTGATTGCCTACAACATCATTCGCGGCATCCGCTTCGCCGGAAAATGGTTCTTCGGCGGCCAGACAGTCGCGGCGCCGCAATTGCCGCTGTCGACCTGGACGGCCGCCGCGAATGAGTGCGACCGGCTGGTGGCGGCGATCGGTTCGGGGACGGAGAAGCAGTTCCGCGCAGCCGGCGAGATCTCGCTCGAGGCGCTTCCGGCCGACGTGCTCGCCGAGTTGATGAAGGCCTGCAACGGTCGTCTGGCCGAGGTCGGCGGCATCTATAAGCCGCATGTTGGCGCAGCCGGCTCCGCCATCTTTTCCTTCACCGACGCCGATATCCTGACGTCGGACAAGCAGTCGCTGGAACCGTTCCCGTCGCTCGACCAGGCGGTCAATGCGGTCACGGCCAAGTACGTCGAGCCCGGCGAGGGCTGGGTGCAGAAGGATGCGCCGCCGCTCTATTCGCTGACGCTCGAGGCGGATGATGGCGGCCGGCGCCAGGCCGTCGACGTCGACTATGCGCTCGTCTTCTCCGGCACGCAGGTGCAACGGCTCATGAAGGCGGCCCGCGATGAATCGCGCCGATTCCGTCGCCACAACCTGCCGATGCCGTCCTATTGCTCGATCTTCGAGCCGAACGACTTCGTCGCCTGGTCGAGCGACCGCAACCGTTATTCCGGCAAGCTCTGGCGCATCGACGCCGTGCAGGATCTCGCCAATCTGAACAGCGGCTGGACGCTGACCGAGGTGGATCCGAGCGACTACAACCTTGGCGCCCTCACGCCGATCGTCATCGCGCCGACGCTCAACCTGCCGCCAGCGGCGCAGATGATCATCGACTGGTCGGCGACGCCGGTGACGATCAATGGTGATGAGGGCAGCCAGCGTGCCGGCATCCGCCTCGCCTGGGACCCGAACGTCGATGATGTCGATGGCGTGCAGTTCGAGATCCGCCTTGCCGTCGACGGCACCGTCATCTTGCAGAGCGAGACGGACCGCTATGACGCCGGCGCAATCCTGATCTCGCAGAACATCCTGGGCCGGACGCAGTATCAGGCGCGTGGCCGCTATCGTCCCGCATCGCCTCGCGACACCGCCTGGTCGGGATGGTTGAACGTCCTGACGCCGGATGTGGCCGAAGGCATGACGCAGCAACAGGCCTATGAGCTGGCGCTCAACACCAACGATGCCCGCGGCTCGATGCAGGAACTGCAGCGCCAACTCGACGAGGTGATCGATCGGATCGCGCTCGACGGGGCCGAGAATGTCGGCGCCGACTACATCCAGCGCGCGGCGATCCGAGGCGACCTGGTCGCTGCCATCCAGCAGGTGACGCAGGCCTACATCGCCGGCGACACGGCGATCGCCGACCAGACCACCGCGGTCAACGTCAAGGCCGACCAGATGTCGGCCGGCGGCTTCGTGAAGTTCGCGGCGACGGCGGCGCCGTCAGGCGTCGACGTGCGGTTCCAGATCTTCCTGAATGCCGGCTCGGTCGGGACGCCGAACTGGAAAGAGGCCGGCATGGTGCTCGACATCGTCGGTGGCGTGTCGCGCTGCATGTTCCAGGTCGACAAGTTCTCGATCGGTAACGGTGCCACCAATGTCGTTCCGTTCGCGATCGTCGATGGCGTCGTCTACATGAGCGGCGTGGTGATCAAGTCCTCGAACAGCGTCGTCCAGCTCGATCTGCGCAACGACGCCATGATCTTCACGGAGCCCTGATGGTCGCCACTCCTCGCCTGTTTGCGGGCCAGCTGTCGCCGGGCGATTGGCGGGCTCGCGTTTCAAAGCCCGGCTTCGATGCATCCGATCCGAGCCTGACACGCGACAGGCTCGATTTCGACACGGCCTGGCCCTTCGCCGGCAACATTCATGCGGTCGCCAGCCGCAGGATCATTGGCATCAATGCAAGCCAGAGCCCTGGACCGGACAATTCGAGCCCGCTGCAGATCTTCTTTCCCGCGCTTCCCTATGTCCCGTGCGTGAAGGTGTTTCTATCCAGCCCGGACGGCAGCACGATCTGGTGGCGCGAGGATATCGGCCCGCTGGCGCCAGGAGCGGGATCGCTCACCTATGAGGCCTACAACGACCGGGTGGTGATCTATTCACAGTCGGGGCAGTTTCGCTTCAACCATTACCTCTGCGCCATCGTCTTCAAGATCCCGGCGCGCGATCTGGACATCGTCGGCGACGATCCGCACCCACTGGCGCGGATGATGATGGGCAAGCGGGGCAATGAGTATGGTCTCTACGTCTCGCGGCCAGGTTTCGACGTCGAGACCTGTTCGAAGGCGCAGATGGTCTTCAGTTCCGACGACGACTTCTCGGTCATCAACAAGACCTATGCGCCCGCCTCGAGCCGGAAGGGCGCGGCCGACAGCCCCACGGACAACGTCTATACCGACATCGATTTCACCTACGAGTGGAAGGGCTACTACCCGATCATCTTCTTCTTCGGGACGTTCAACGGTGCCCAGAATGACCAGATCTACACCCTGCCATCCGACAAAGAGGTGAACACCTATGGCTCGGCCTACCCGATGTCCGGATACGTCATTACAAACTCGCCCGGTGTAGCGCAGGCGAAGATCCGACGTTGGGGCAACGGGGTCTGGGGCAATGTCTCGATCATCGTGATCGACAAGCCTGTGCCGACGGACTGATCTCATGCCGATCACCCGTGGCTACATCGGGCTGCGCGAAGGCCAGTTCGTCTTCCAGTTTTCCAGGCCCGGCTATGACGTGCTGACGGCGCCCGCCTCCGGCCTGGTCTTCGACTCGACTGCCAAGCGACTTCGGCCCCTCCTGTCGGGCATCACTGCCGCCCTGCCGACGGGAAACACGAACATCCCGCTGCCAAAGACGTTCACCGGCCTGCCGCTGATCCTCGTTGATATGTTCTACGGCGCCAGTGGCGTGCGCGGACCAGGGCGGGGGTTCGAGGTCACCTATCGCCGGGCCAGCAACTATTTCACGATCAACAACACCACGGCGGGCGCAGTGTTTTCTTACAACGTCTTCGACAACGAGATGACCTGATGCGGTTGTTCTATCACGATGCCGAGGGCAGGCTGACCGGCCAGGCCTCCGGGGCCTTTTCGCCAGAGGAGTTGGTCGGCCTGGCGGAGCGTCAGCTGTTTCTCACGGTCCCGGACGATGCGGCCTTCGCCCAGAGCTATGTGCTCGACGGCGAGCTTGCCGCCCGGCCGGTGGCGCCGATCACGATCAACCGCACCGAGATCCCGGCCGACAAGCTCAGCAAGGTCAAGATCGCCGGCCTGCCGGATCCCTGCGTCGTGCTCGTCGACGGCGAGCCCGTCACGGTCGCGGGCGGGCTGCTGGAGCTGACGGCCGACATGCCTGCGACCTATTCGATTGTCTTCGACCAGTTCCCGTACATGCCCTGGTCGGCCGAGATTACGGCCACCTAGCCGGAGCCTTCCCTTGAAAATCCGACTGACGAAGAACCTGGACCCGTTCCGGGCGGGCGCCCTCGCGCATCTCGACGAGTTCGTCGGCCAGCAGATCTACGCTCAGACGGCGTCGCCGATCGCGATGCTGCGGGCGCGGAAGCTGGCCGAGGCGAAGCGCGTGCTGGCAGGCGAGGGCGGGGCGCCGATGCTGAAGGCCGAGGCCCGCGCCAAGGGGGTCCGGGTCGCCGCACTGGCGGCATCTGTCGTCGAGAAGGCAACGGCCGGGGCGGAAACGCTGGCGACGATCGAGGCTCGCCGACAGGCGACGCAGGCCGCCATTCGTTCCGCGCCGCATCCGGCCGCCATCGAAGCCGCGCTCGAGGAGTTCCTGAATGGCTGACAGCACCTATCACGCCGGCTCGATTTCCGTCGCCGCCGGCGGTCTTGCCGTGCTCGGCACGCTGACGGCGTTCCTGAGCCAGGTGAAGCCCGGCGATACGCTGCTGAAGGGCAACGGCTTTGCGGTGATCGAGGCGGTTCCGAGCAACACCAGCCTGACGCTGGCGACGCCCTGGAATGGCACCATGCTCACCGACGAGCAGGACTATCGGATCCTGCGCACTGGCGTCGGCTGGCACTCCGCCGTCGAGATCAACGCCCGCCTGACGTCGATCGTCGCGGCGCTCGAGGCGGGCATCGGCTTCAAGCCGGACGCGACCGGCGCGCTCACCGATCGCGCGGCCAACAACGCCGCAGCGAAGGGCTTCATCTTCGTCCGCACCGACGTCGTGCCGTTCCAGATCTACATCAAGGCCAGCGCGACCTCCGGCGACTGGGCCGGGCCGACCAGCATGCAGGGCAATGCCGGCACACCCGGCGCGCCCGGCGCGACGACGGCCGACGTGCTCGCCGCGCTCGGCATTCCCTTGATCACCATCAGCACCAACGACCCGACCGGCACCGCGCCGGAAAATGCGCTCTGGCTGAAAGTTCCCGCCTAACCAAAGGACCGACCATGGAAACGATCCGTATCAACGAAGACCTTATCGAGATCGGCGGCAAGGCGCGTGTCGAGCGCGGGCCGGCCAGGAAGACTGCGGAGGCAACGGAAGCGCTGCTCTCGAACGAAAACACCGCCGCACACTATCAGGTGTCCCAACCCGTTCTGAACGAGGACGGGGAACAGATTGGCTGGTCGCACCGTGACGCTCTCGGCCAGCCCATCCTGCTCGGCCAGCCAATGGCCTATCTCGACTGGCTCGCCGGTCGGAATGTCTTCTACGTCTATCTGCTCGATGCTCGGGGCAAGTGGCAGGAAGACAGTGACCACCCCGATGAGGTTGCGGCAATCGCTCGCGCGACCGAGATCGCCGCCGGCTGACCTGGCCGGCGGCCCATCAATCCAAACTGAAAGGTCTTCACATGCCCTATCTGAACGACCGGGTGCTTGATCTCGGCCTCAACGTGCTCGACGCCGAGGCAGACAAGATCGCCGTCTGCAATGCCGAGCCGGCTACCTTCACGGCCGCCAACGCTACCAATGCGCTCGGTAGCAAGGCCTTCTCCGTAGGCGGTGCCTTCGGCTCTCCGGCGGCTCGCTCTGGTGGGCGCAAGGTGACATCGACCGCAATTTCCGATGGATCGATCACCACGACCGGCACTGCGTCACATTGGGCGGGCCTCGACACCGTCAACAGTCGCCTGCTGGTCGCCCAAGCGCTGACCGCAACACAACCGGTGACGGCCAGCAACGTCTTCACGCTTGGCGCCATGGACGTCTCCCTGCTCGGCCCGGCCTGACCTTCATCCTGCGAGGATAGATGCTCGGATCAGCTCCTCTCGGCTCTGTCCCGCTTGGCCGGCAGGCGCCGGGCAACATCGTCGCGCTCTCAGGCAGCGACGTCGTCTCCGCTAATGCCCAGATCGGCACGGCGGCGCTTGGCCAGGTTCATGCTCTTTCCGGCGCCGCCGTGACCTCTTCGGGGGCCGTCGTCGGAGCGGGCGTCCTTGGGCAAGTCCATGCCCTGACGGGCGCAGGCCTGGTCTCCGCGACGGCGGTCGTCCAAATGGCGGCGCTGGGCCAGGTCCACGTTCTGGCCGGCCAGAGCCTTGCCGGTGTGGTCGCTGAAATCGGACTGGGTTCGCTTGGCGTCGCCGGCGTGGCTCTGCTTGGCCTGTCGGTCGCTACCGCGCCCGCCGAGATCGGCACGGCGGCGCTCGGCCAGATCCACGCCCTGGCCGGGCAGGAGGTACTCTCCGGCGCTGCAGCGATCGGTCTGGGGGCGCTCGGCCAGGTCCATGCCTTGGCGGGCTTGCCCGTCATCGGCGCGCCCGCTGCAATCGATGCAGGATCGCTGGCCGTTCTGGTGCCGCTCGTCGGCCTCGGGCTTGTCGGAGCACCTGCGGAGATCGGCAGCGCCGTTCTCGGCCAGATCCACGCGCTTGGTGGGCAATCCCTCGTCTCCCAGCCGGCCATCGTGGGCGCGTCGGCTCTGGGCCAGATCCATGCCCTGCATGGCAGCGATGTGCAGTCACTGCCAGCCGAGATCTCGCTGGGGTTGATCGGCGGCAGCCTGTTCTTCGTCAAGCGCGGCGGCATCGCGGTGCCGGCCAAGCTCTTCGTCCGCAAGGGCGGCACATGGAAGCCCGTAACGCACGGCTGGATGGGCCGTGGCGGCTCCTGGCGCACCAACTACCAGTAAGGAACAAGATGGCTGTCAAACTGTTCGACCGGGTGCGGATGACCGTCGCGGCCGGCGGAGCGGGCAATCTCACGCTCGGATCTGCCGTGGGCAATGCCGCGACGGGCTACTATCAAACCCTCGCTGCTGCCGGAGCGGTCAATGGCGACCAGTTCGCCTACGTTCTCGAAGAGGGCTCGGCCTTCGAGTGGGGCATCGGCACCTATATTGCCGGTACGACGAGCTTCTCGCGCAGCCTGATCAAGTCGACGACCGGCTCGCTGCTCAATGTCACGACAGCCGCGCAGATGTTCGTGACGCCGCTTGCGCGGCACTTCCCTGTCGGTCCGCAAACGATCTGGATCCCCGCCGGCGCGATGATGCCGCGCGCGACCAGCCCGGCCGGTCGGGGCAAGTACGATTCCGGTTCGAACGACATCAGCCTGTCGACGATGGACTTCGACACGACGACGCAGGAATACGCGCATTTCGCCGTTGCCATGCCGAAGGGCTGGGACGTGGGTACGGTCACTTTCATTCCCTACTGGACCAATACCGGCGGCGCGACGGGCCAGAATGTCGTCTGGTCGCTGGCCGGCCGCGCGCTTGGCAATGCAGACGGCATCAACGGCGTCTTCGGGACCGCGCAGGTGTCGGATGATGCCTGGAACGGCCAGAACTGGCTCTACATCGGCCCGGAGAGCGCGCCCATCGAAATCGGCAACACTCCGGCCGAGAGCGACCTTGTCGTGTTCGAGGTCTCGCGCGTGGTTGCCTCGGACAACATGGCCGGCGACGCGATCCTGATCGGCATCAAGCTGATGATCAGCTTCAACACAGGCAATGACGCATGACCGAAGCCAGTCTGATCGCGCTCGTCTCGCCGCAGGGCGTCATCGCCCGGATCTCGCCGGCGCGTCTCATCGACCCGGATGCCGGCACCAAGCCCGGCTGGCGCTGGCTGCCGATCGTCGAGGAATACGGCGAGCCCTTCGGTGACACTGTCGAGGCCGATCGTGTGCTGCGCCTGGTGCAGGATCCTGCGGCCATTCCGCAGCCGAAGCGCCAGGTGGCGAAGACCCTGGTGGAGGCGCGCGTCGATCGGTATCCGGGCAAGCTGACCGAGATCATGGCGATCCTGATGCAGGATGGTTCGAAGTTCGTCCGCTGGATCTCGCGTGACTATCCCTTCGTCAATTCCGACGATCCCGACACCATTGCCGTGCTCGAGGCGGTTGACCTCGACCCTGACGAGATCCTGGCGCCGGGCGACGACTGATGTATGCGGTCAATCACCTCGAGGGCTTCGGCACCCTTCTGGAGTCCGGCGCCAAGGTAACGTTTCTCGGCTCGGCGACACCGAAGACTTCGGGCGCGACGTCGTTCACCTTCTCATCGCAGTCGTTCGGGCAGACGGTTCCGGCCGGCGCTGTTCTGGTCATGTGCCTGACCTCGGACGCCTCCGGCGCGAACCGCAACTACAATGGCTGCACGGTCAACGGGAATGCGGCCTCGCCCAATGCGGTGAGTCCGAACGGACTGACGATGGTCGGCATCTACCAGTATGTCGCGCCAAGCGACATGTCGTCGGCGACCATCGTCGTCTCGTCCAACGGCACCGCCGGCGGCTGCACGCTCGACATGTTCATGCTCGAGAACCTGCAAAGCACCACGCCGATCGGGACGTTCGTCACCACGGGTACGACGCCGGCCAACTCGGACCCGACGACCACCTTCAGCCCGACTGACACCGGCAACGTCGCGATCGCGGTGGCGCTCAACATCGGAACGGGCGCTATCACCTGGATCGGGCTCGATGTGCAGGCGACGCAGGCCATGAATGTCTTCGCTGCGCATGTCGCCACGGCTGCAATGGGCAACGACCTCGAGACGTTGATCGCGATCACGGCGGACTGTGCCACGCCGAACCGTCCGCGCATGGCGGCGGCCTACTGGCGGTAGGCGCCTAGAGATCCGTGCCGCTCGAAAAGGAGCGGACGGCCCGGAGCGCGCGAACGCTCCGAACTGCGGGACAGGTGGGCACCGAGTCCCCGCAAGACGCCAAAATGCTCAACGTCACGTCCGCCGCTGCTGTGCACAGCCCGTCGAGCGTGATCGATTCGAGTAAACGAACCATGGAAATGGAATTCCGGCCGGTCAGGCCGGTCTCGCCTGTCGCCGGCTATATCGGCGGCAAGCGCAATCTCTCGGCGCGCCTGGTCAAGCTGATCGACGCGATCGACCACATCACCTATGCCGAGCCGTTCGTCGGCATGGGCGGCGTCTTTCTCAAGCGAGAGAGGGCGCCCAAGGCCGAGGTGATCAACGACATCAGCGGCGACGTCGCCGGCTTCTTCCGCGTGCTGCAGCGCCACTACGTCGCCTTTCTGGACATGCTGCGCTTCCAGGTCGCCAGCCGCCGCGAATTTGAGCGGCTGACGGCGACGGACCCGACCACGTTGACGGACCTCGAGCGCGCGGCGCGGTTTCTGTACCTGCAGCGCCTGGCCTTCGGCGGCAAGGTTCGCGGCCGGACCTTCGGTGTCTCCCCGGACATGCCGGCCCGCTTCGACGTCACCAAGCTCGGCCCCATCCTCGAGGCGGTTCACGAGCGTCTCGCCGGCGTCGTGATCGAGTGCCTGCACTACAGCGAGTTTATCGGACGGTATGACCGGCACGGGACGCTGTTCTATCTCGATCCGCCTTATGCCGGATCGGAAGACGACTACGGCAAGGGTGTGTTCGGTCCCGACGATTTCGTGAAGCTGGCGACGCAGCTGCGCACGATCGCCGGCGGCTTCATGTTGTCGATCAACGATACGCCGGAGGTGCGCGCGGCCTTTGACGGCTTCGCGATCGAGGAAGTCGAGACGACCTATACGATCGCTTCCGGCGCGGCCCAGACGGTCGCCGAGCTGATCATCACCAACGAGAAGGGGGTGCCATCACCGCAAGGCGGTATGCCCTTGTTCGAAACCCTCGCTGGCGCCTGAGCCGGCAAAAGAGCGCCCGCGCGGCTTAGCCGGCGGGCGGAGTGCTTCATCTAGCCAGGACCAGACTCTGGGTGCGCGCTCTGGCGCTTTCAATCGATCCCGCTTCACAATTCGGAGAGACGACATGACCCGCGAAGTTACGGCGGCAGGCATCGCCATGATCAAGGGGTTCGAGGGCTTCAAGGCGAAGGCCTACCTCGACACCGGCAACGTCCTGACCATCGGCTACGGCCACACGTCGGACAGCAACTATGTCGTGAAGGCCGGCGCGGTCATCACGGAAGCCAAGGCGGAGGAGCTGCTGCGGCTGGATCTGCGCGAGGCGGAGGAGATCATCAACCGGCTGGTGAAGGTGTCGCTCAACGACAACCAGTTCGCGGCCCTGGTCTCCTTCGTCTTCAACATCGGCGAGAAACAGTTCCGCGGCTCGACCCTGCTGAAGAAGCTGAACAAGGGCGACTACGCCTCGGTCCCGGCCGAGATGGCGAAGTGGGTCAATGACAACGGCAAGAAGATCACCGGCCTGGTGAACCGCCGCAATGCCGAGGGTGGCCTCTGGGTGAAGGGCTCCTTCGTCTCCAGCGCGTCGGTGCCGGCGGCGCCGCCCAAGGCGAACATCCTGACGAAGCCGGAAGTGCTGATGCCGGCCGCGACTGCCGCCGGCACGGTGATCGCGGCGGCCAATGGGCCGGGGCCGATCGCCTATGCCATTGGCGCGGTGATCGTTATCGGCGCCGCCGTGGCCGCCTTCTACTTCATCCGCCTGACCCTGCAGGCGTCGCGGTGATCGCCTGGTTCTTCGCGACGCGCGTCGGCCGCTATGTGGCGGCCATCGGTGCCCTGCTGCTGATCCTGGCCGGCCTCGCGCTGAAGCTGATCGCCGTGGGGCGAGGGCAGGAGCAGGCCAGGCAGGCGGCCGACAAACTCAAGGCCATATCGAAGAGGAGGGCCAGCGATGCCGAGGTGGATCAGCTTGGGGCTGCTGACGTTGGTGGCAGGCTGTCTCGCTGGATGCGGGACGGCAGGTAACTTCTGCGACGTCGCGGCGCCGATCCTGCCGTCCGTCGAGGACAGGCTTACCGAGGGGACGAAGCGGCAGATCCTGAAGCACGACAGCTATGGCGAACAGGCATGCGGGTGGAAGGCACGATGACTGCTGCAGACAAGATTGCCGCGAACACGACGATACTAATCCTGTCGCGGCTTTCCATGGTCGCAACGCCGGGGCTTCTCGCTGCCATCAGCTTTCTGTTCTGGCTCTACCTTAACGGGATTGCTGCCGATGCCAGCGCCGCCGTTGGAACCGCGACCAAGTTGGAGACCCGCGTCACCGTGTTGGAGGGGAACGAAGCCACCGGGCGCGAGGACCGGATCCGGTATCAGGACCAGGTGCTCGCCCAGTTGATCAAGCTCACCGACAAGGTCGACAGCCAAGCCGGGCAGATCGCCGCGCTTACCGCGACGATCGAGGCACTGAAAAGTCTTCCATCCAAGCACTAGCCCCGGCGAGTGCTAGCGGAGGAGCATTGTCCTTATCGTTGAAAGCGTCGCATGAAACCCTTCACTAACTGACGTTTCCTGCCTTCGCCATAAACGGTACGTCTATTCCATAGCGTATTGTAATCGTTGCCCCCTTCGATCCCCAACTCCGATAGACTTGTCCCTCCCTTCTTTCGTGATACTGCCACGAGATTGTCATGAGGGTCGAAAAACGCGAGATTTCCTGTCCTGGATCCGGGGGTAAGTAGCCGCGCCTTGCCAATCCACTGGGATTCCCGGGTTCGATCGCCCGAGTCATTCGCCAGTGCCTTGATCATTGCCTTCCCCAACAGGGCTGGACCCGTTGGGTGAAGCGAGCTGCTGCCGTAGTACTCTAACGAGCAGTTCGCCATGATCGCCGTGATAGCCAACTCCAGCTCTGTCCTGCCAGGTATGGACCAGAGAATTCCATTGGCGGTGGAGGTCCAGTGCTGGCCCGATTGAGGTGCATCTTGAAAGGCGCTGAACTCCGCCCACTCGGGAGGCGCGAATGCGTTCAGGAAGAAGAGCGAGAGATCCGAGTACAAGCCCCCATAGATGTACAGGAGACACAGGCGAGCAAGATCTGCTTTGTATGCAAAGGGCCGGAGCTTGTCGAAGGTTGAGACAACATCACCTCCCAAGGCGTCTAGGTCGGTGCGCAGGCTGTCGTGGCACCAAAGTCGATAAGGCGAGTGGGGATATAGCTGCTTCAGTCTGTCGACATTATCCTGAACGAGAGAGGGGAGGACGGGTGCGCGATTGAAGGGGCGGTTGATCAGTATCTGGTGAACGGGACCAATTCTTGTTCTTGGCATGAGTCGATATTCCGGGATCCGTGGACGCGGCGGTTCAGCCGCACCTTGGCCGGCTTTGTATAACCTATGTCCAGGCTTCGCCACCAAGGCAGGCTGTCATCCAGGCCGCCAACGGAAGCAAGCGGGTGCTTCGTGGGCGCCTCCCTGAGGCATTCCCGCCCGCGTTAGGTTCACTCAGGTTCTCTCTCTGGGCGTCACGTCGAACATCACGCTGATGTGGCGGCGGCCGTGGCGGCCGTCACGCCGCTTTCACCAGCCTGTGATCGGCGCTACCTTGGCGAGCATGATACGGGCCATTACTCGATCAGCGGTCTTCGTCAGCCTAACTGGGTTCTCCCTCCTGTGCTGGTGGGCGATCTGGAAGGCCGCGGTCGACATCCTAGCGGCCTCGTTCTAGCAGGCGACATACTGCCAACCCCAGATCCATGCTACTTTGACGGACATGCCACGAGCGCTCGCCTTTGCACCGATGTATGCAGGCATGATTGCCGCCGCCATCACATGCTGGTGGGTCGCAGGGCTTCTTGCGCTCGACGTCAGCCCTGCGTTCTAGCGGGGACTGTTCCTCTTGCTCGCCGTCCCGGCAGAGTGGGCAAATGCGACGCGGTGGAGGGCCCCGCCGCATCCGAGGAGTCTGGAAGACGACAACAGAAGGACGTAGCCTTCTCCTCCGCTGTTGCAAGGCTGGAGCGGACTGACGAGGCTTCAATGTCGGGATTTCAGATTGACACCGAAACTGTTTCTGCCAATCAGCAGTTCGACATGTGGCACGCCGCCATGGAGACGGTCATTGATGTCGCCCGCGTCGACACGCGGGACGGACCACCAGGCTTTCCGGCAGTCCTGAACGCATGGGACTTCGCTGGTGTCGGTCTCGTTTCCATGCGGATGCCCGGACTCGGCTATGCGCGAAGGTGGACCCAAGTTAGGCAGCCGGCGGTAGATCATTGGTCGCTTATGCTTCCGATCGCAGATGGTTGGCGACAGCCCTACGCACCAAGGACCCTGTATGTGTCCTCTCTTGGAATGCCGTTTTCCGGGCAGGGCAGCGACACCGACGTCATCAGCCTTTTCATTCCTCGCGATGCCGTATCGGTTCAGTTGGCGTCGACCTTGGATAGCATCCATGAGCCGATCGTCGAGTCTGGCTCCGCGGGTCTGCTCATGGATCTGCTTAGTTCGCTCCGGGGGCGCCTGTTCGACGGTCTGTCGATCGACCCGCTAGCGGTCCGCAAGACGCTCCTTGCGTTGATTTCCGCTACCGTGTCGCCTCTCGCCCGACACCCCGAGAACGCCCGAGAGGTGCAGCGTTTTCTGATGAACCAACGCATTCTTCGCGAGATCCGATCTAGCGTCCAAGCCCCGGATCTCGGGATAGATATGCTCTGCAGCACATTCCGTCTCTCCCGGTCCGCACTCTACCGCATCTTTCCCGATCAGGGCGTCGAAGCCGTCATTCAAAAGGAGCGCCTCAATGCGATCGCGGAGGTGTTGGTGACCAACGACCAGGAAAAGATCGGAGCCATCGCTGCTCGCTATGGGTTTTACGACCCTTCAACATTCTCGCGAGCTTTCAAGTCCTGCTTCGGCGTTAGCCCGTCCGAGTACCGCGTGGCGAACCATGCAGGGCCGCGCCATGTTGGCGAGCTGGATAAGTTCCTGGCTGAGCTGGACCGCTGATCCGCTCCCACGCGATGCACGATGGGAGCTTGAAGCGGCAATAGCAATTCTGGCCGCCGGCAGAGGCACACGGCTCACGACCCGTCGGTTAGAATTTCCAGCTTCTCGCTCAGTTCGTCGAGACGCTTTCTCAGGGTCTGGATGTCTATCCACAAAGCCTGCCGGCGCATCTCGAGCGCCGTGGGGTGGGTATCCTCCCCGGTGAGGGGCGAAACCCTCAACCGTTCAACGACCTCTGCCGACAGGCTTCGCCGCCGTCGCGCCGCAGCCATCTCCAGTTCCATCTTCAGGACGACCGGAAGCATAAGTTTGTATTGGCATTTGCGACTCCGACGATGTTGGACAGCCGGAAGAGTACCTCAGTCTGCCACCATTTGCAGAAGCCGAGTGCGGGCGACGCCTTTGATCGAGGCGTCGAGGCAGACGCGCTGAAGTCTGGTCAGTCGTCTGGCGACAGATTGGTGGCATCAGGCAGCCGGTCGTCCCGATCATGGTCAGGGTCCGATGCAGTCGTTTTCCGTTGGAGGGTGCGGGCGGCTTCCTGCAGATCGGCACGAGCTGTTGCGTCGGGAGCCTGCTCCGCCAAGTGGTTGAGCTCGACAATAACGGAGGAGATCTTCTGGGACATTTCAACCTCCCGGTCCCTGCCATCGGCGCCCGAAACCATGCCGACGGTCGCAGCAGCTTACTCTCCCTGGTTGCGCCTTTGCAATTCGGGAGGGCGGTTCATGCCAACAGGTCGACTGCCAAGAGGTCGGCTTCGAACGCCGCTTCGACGAATAGAGCGCGAACATCGTCTGGCGTCGCGTTGCCCTCCAACTCCAGCAGGCAGATCTCCATGGCTTCAATGTGCCGGTCGGTGCCCCGGTATTCGGCCGGCCATAGCTCGGTCAGCCACTTGGCGACGCGGAGCACGTCACTGACAGCGAACTGCTTGCCGTCCGAATTCCAGAGGTAGACCGGTGCGAACTTGTGGTTCATGCCCGGCTAAATAGGGCAAGAATTCGGATAAGCACCGGCCTTCATGAGGGAGACCTGAATTCCCGAGCAAGACGCTGCCCCGCCACGCCGAAGGTGATTCCGTCGCCGCACCCCTGCGGGCCTTTGGCTTCGAGGCGCGCACTCCGAGCTTTGCCAAGCCATCGACGCGCTGCAGCGATAATCTAGAAACGGCGAGGCGAGTTGGGTGCGGGGGCGGCGCAACTATCGCCGTCGGATGGCGTTGATCCGTCGAGTGCGGACCCTTGCGATGCACTCAAGGCGCGCCCGCTGATCATCCTTCCCCCCGCGATGCAGCGGGCGCAGCTTTGTTCAGGCGTCGCTAGTCAATAAACAGGTCCGCGCCAACATCGAGCGCCCATGCGAGCTTCACCTGCGCCTCGGGCGAAAGCTCGCTTCCAGCTTCCGCGCTCCGGATGACGAAAGCTTTGACACCGGATCGGATGGCGAGATCCTCGATCGAGAGCCCTCGCCATTGCCGCACGGCGGTGAGGGGCGAGACGCCGCTTTCAATCAAGGCGATCACTGCCTCGGGCAGATCTTCGTCACCGTCCGGGCCATGCTCCAGGTTCCTTGGTGTCCGCATACGGGGCCTCCTGCCAGCCAACGCGGCTTAGGACGGATGGATGCATATATTCGTCCCTTATCATGTATGCGACATGCCCGGGCTCCGAGGGGAGCGTCACCTCCACCCGAACGGCATGTTTGGCGGTGTCCTCGGAACGACCTTGGCGCTGAGAACTTGTCCTATCGGGGGAAGCGCAAGAGAGGAGTTTGAACAATGCCCGACAACGAAAAGCGTGGCGGCGCCGGAAACTTCGCGAACGGCCCGAAGAAGGCCTCCGAGGCCGGACGCAAGGGCGGCGAGCATAGTCATGGTGGCCAGAAGCAGCACGAGCAGAGCCAGCATGGCGGCAGCCGTCAGCAGGGCGGTGCCGACCACAACAAGGATCGCCCCGGCCGCCAGAACGACCAGCGATAAGTTGCGAGAGGCCCGCCGTCCGGCGGGCCTCTGTCGGTTCGGGGGGAGGGGATGTCTGGACTGCCTTCTGATCCACGTCTCAATGCCGAGTTTTCGCCAAATCCCCGCATCCATCCTTTGCGTTCCGGCAGAGCGCCTTGGTCGGATGAACGGCCTCCGTTACCCATTCTCGAACTAAGAGGTGGCGCCGGCTGCGATGTCGTTATCGTCGGCGCCGGCATCACGGGGGCATTCGCAGCGGAGGCGCTGACGCGTCAGGGGAAATCCGTCCTGATGGTGGATCGATCCTTTCCGGGGCGCGGAAGTACGGCGGCAAGCACCGCGATGTTGCTCTGGGAGATCGACACATCCCTTGTGGAACTGGCAGAGCGCTACGGATTTACCAAGGCCTCCATGCTTTACGGTCGCTGCCTTGCGGCCTTGCGCGAACTCGGTGAGCTTGTGTCGGGGCTTGCCATCGACTGCAATTTTGCGGCGAGGCCGTCACTCTACCTGGCCGAGTCCGACGCCCAACCCGACAGCCTGGCGGCGGAACAGGAGGCGAGACTCCGGGCGAATCTTCCTAGTACCCATCTATCCATGGCCGAGTTGCAGCAATCCTTTGGCATGAGCCGACCGGCCGCGCTGGTCGTCTCAGGTGCGGCCGAAGCTGATCCTGTTCGCCTGGCGAACGGACTGCTGCACCGTTCATTCGAGCGTGGGGCCCGACTGGTAGCCGACGCCGTCGTCGACTACCAATTCGCCCAGAACGGTGCCGCGGCAGTGCTCGCATCCGGCGCGGTGATTGAGGCCCGACATATCGTGCTCGCGACGGGCTATGACATGCCGTCCTTTGTTCCCTCCGACCTGCACCGGATAGTCTCCACCTGGTGTATTGCTACCCTTCCGCAGGCAGAGGCCCGTCTCTGGCCGCACCGTGCTTTGGTATGGGAGGCGGCGGACCCCTATCTCTATGCCCGGTTTGATAGTCAGGACCGGCTGTTGATCGGTGGCGAGGACGCCGCAATTTCTGTTGCGGACGCGCGGGAATCCTTGATGCCGGAGAAAGCTGCCCGGCTCGTCCAGCGCATGCGCGGCCTGCAGCCGCAGCTGGAGTTCGACGTCAGCCATTCTTGGTCGGCCGCGTTTGGCGAAACCGCCGACGGGTTGCCACTTATAGGCCGGGTTCCTCGGGCGCCCCAGGCTATCGCCGCCTATGGCTACGGCGGCAACGGGATCACGTTCAGCTATATTGCCTCGCGCATGATCGCTGCGATCGTCGCCGGCGAGGAACGACAGTGGTTCAGTGATTTCGCGCTGGACCGATGAACTAGGAGCGGCGGAGCTAAGTACCAGTGCTGAGTGCTAGTAGCCTCCGACGATCGGAAGGATCTCGCCGGTGATGTAGCTCGAGCATTGGGGCGACGCCAGGAAGACATAGGCCGGAGCAATCTCCTCCGGCTGCGCGGGGCGTTTCATCGGCGTGTCGGCTCCGAACTGCGCCACGTCCTCGGCGCTCTTCTCCGACGGGTTGAGCGGAGTCCATACCGGGCCTGGTGCGACCGCATTCACCCGGATCCCCTTTGAAATCAGGTTCGCGGACAGCGCCCGCGTGAAAGCATGGATGCCGCCCTTCGTCATGGAATAGTCGACCAGGTTCTTGGAGCCCGTAAGTCCGGTGACCGAACCGGTATTGACGATGGCCGAGCCGGGCTGCATGTGCGCAGCCGCTTCCTGGGCCATATGGAAATAGCCGTAGAGATTGGTCTTTAGCGTCGCATCGAAGTGATCTTCCGTCAGGTCGGAAAAGGCGTCGGAATGCACCTGGAACGCCGCGTTGTTGACGAGAACATCAAGGCGGCCGAATTCCTTCAGGGTCTTTGCAACGGCGCCGTGGCAATCCTCTCGTCGGCTGACGTCGCCGGATATCAGGACGCAGCGCCGCCCCTCTGCCTCGACGGCAGATTTCGTCTCTTCGGCATCGTCATGTTCCGTGAGGTAGAAGATCGCGACGTCAGCCCCCTCGCGGGCAAAAAGAACCGCAACGGCCCGGCCGATGCCGGAATCGCCGCCCGTGATCAGCGCAACCTTGGAATCGAGCTTTCCCGATCCCTCCCAGAAGGGTGCCTCATACATCGGGGCCGGCTCGAGTTCGCTCTCATGTCCAGGCTTTGGGTGGCGCTGCTTAGGGAAGGGGGGAGCAGGATAGGCACGCGCGCCGGCCTGCATGGCCTCGACGCGTCGTGGCGAAGCGGAGGCGTCGTTGCTGTCGACCTGTCGCTGGATCCGGCGCTGCCTCTCCGCAGCCTTGTTCGCCGAGTTCATCGTTCCCTCCCTTCTATAGAGTTGTTTGAAAGCATCAGTTTCGCGGCCAGCGTTCCAGCAGCGCATCCGTCGACAGAACCTGCACCTGGCGGTAGAAGCGCGTCCGGTAAAGGGTGACGACTGCGTCATGCGAGGCGTCTGTCGAGCTGCAGATCGCGTCGGAGATCACAAAGACCGGATATCCGAGATCGACCGCATCAAGCACCGTTGCGAGTACGCAGACATCGGTTTCGGCGCCGGTGATGATGAGTCCATCGGCCTTCCGCGTCATTAGGATGCGGCGCAGATCGGACCCAAGGAATGCGGAATAGACGGGCTTGTCGACGACAAGCGCTGGCGGCACGAGCGCAGCCAAAGGTGGCAACAGCTGAAGCGAAACCGGTTTCAGCTGTTGCCGGGTCGCATGAGCATGGACGTCGTAGTAATGCCGCCAGGTGCCCCGGGCGTTCTCGGCAGTACGAGGCGGGATGAGGCGGGTGAAGACGGCCCTCTCGGGTCTGAACTCCGCGATGCGTAGAATGTTCGGAAGAGCAGCCTCCAGCCAGGGTGTCGGCCATGGTCCATCCGCCGCAAACAGGCCCTGCATGTCGATGCAGAGATGAACGGTCCGCTCGGTCGGTTGCCACGGAAACGACGATGACTTGATTTCGTCCACAGCGGCCGTCCATCTCCTGAGCCCCAGAGGACGGTCCTGACTATCCGGGATAGTACCAGGGCCGTGCCCGGATGCGGGGCGGTTTGCGATAGCGCAGCCGCGTTCCCAGCAGGGTACGCAGCAGGCGCCAGCGAGCCATTTTCACGCCGCGCGAGCGTTGACGCCGCCTTCTGCCAGCGCTGAGAGCTTCTTGTCGGCTGCGCCTTCTTCATCCAGGTTTTGCTGCAGCAGCGCCGCACAATCGTCACGGCCGAGCTGCTTTGCCCAGGCGACGAGAGTGCCGTAGCGGGCCATTTCGTAGTGCTCGACCGCCTGGCCAGACGCAATCAGCGCCGCATCGAGAACGGCCGAATCGTCGACGTCGCCGGCGACATCGTCCGCTTCCTCGATGATGCCGTCGATCGCCGGGCAGTCGACGCCCTTCACCTGGACACCGTGAAGCTCGAACACCTCCTCGAGGCGGTTCACGTGTTCCTTGGTCTCGGCAAGATGATTGCGGAAAGCCTCGGCAAGCGGCGCCGAATTGGCCTTCTCTGCCATCTTGGGAAGGGCCTTCAGGATCTGATTTTCGGCGTAGTAGATGTCCCGAAGCTGGTGCACGAACAATTCGTCCAGGCTCGTGATGTCTTTCGAAAACAGGCTCATGACAGTTTCCTCCTCGGTTTCGTACCGGGCTGCTGATGCTTGGTTCGATCTGGCAATGACGGCTCCAGCCGCCCCTTCCTCCGACCGCGGTCAGCTACGCCTGGCGGTCCGGGGATGAAGCTGTTTCAACTGTCGCCACGGCCCATGGTTCCGCGTCCCATGAAATTCGCAGAAGCGCTGTCCGCAGCGCCGCCGGCTTTGGGCCGGGCTCTCCGCAAGGGTGCAATGTTCGGGAACTTCGTGCCTTCGCGGGGATTGGTCTTCGTCGCCTGCGCTCAAGATGGAGCGCCTTTGGAGGAGACTTCCATGAAAGCCATAGCCTTAGCCGGGCTGGTCTCGGCCGCCCTTTGTCTGCCCGCGATCGCGGAGGATGCGACGACCCCCGCTGTATCGACCCAGGGATCCACAAACCCGAAGGCCCCGGTCCCCGGCGCCAATAGTTTCACCGAAGAACAGGCGCGAGCTCGCATCGTTGATGCCGGATTTACCGCTGTGTCAGGCCTCTCCAAGGACGACAACGGCATCTGGCGCGGCAAGGCGACCAAGGATGGCGCAACCGTCGATGTCCAGGTCGATTTTCAGGGCAACGTCACCAGCAAGTAGCGATGGGAGCATACAAAATGACGACTACAGTTTCCGGCCTGTTTGATAGTCGTGCCGAGGCCGCGGCCGCCGTCAACCAGCTCCAGGCCTTTGGCGTCGCAGGGGACGACATCAGCGTGGTTGCATCGGGCCAGAACGGCGAGATCGAAGATTCGCACGTGGGAGCCGATGCGGGCGCCGGCGCCGGCCTGGGCGCCGCGGTCGGAGGTTTGGGCGGACTTCTGACGGGGCTCGGCCTGATGGCCATCCCCGGCGTCGGGCCAGTCGTGGCGGCAGGCTGGCTCGTTTCGACGGCTGCGGGCGCTGCCGCCGGAGCGGTCGTGGGCGGCGCTGCAGGCGGTATCGTTGGCGCGATGACCAGCTCGGGCATTCCCGAAAGGGACGCAAACGTCTATGCCGAGGGTGTCCGGCGCGGCGGGACCTTGGTCACCGCGCGTGTCGAGGACGCGGACGTCGGAGCCGCGACAACGATCCTCCAGCGCGGCTCTGTCGACCTCGACCTGCGTCGAGCCGACTACGAGCGGGGAGGCTGGACGCGCTTTGATCCCAACGCGCCTCCTTCCGCTTTTCGGCGAGAGGATGAGATCTAGGCATTCCCTGCGGGGCAGGCCGTTGCGGATGTTCCTACCCCACGGCTTGATCTCGGTTTCGCGCTCGCGCCGCCTTTGTGGCGCGAGCTGAGGCTTCCAGGTAGGCGGCCATGAGCCTTGGCGAGCAATTGAAGCGGCTGGGTCCCGGTCTCATTACCGGTGCGGCAGACGACGACCCCAGCGGCATTGCGACATACTCCCAGGCAGGGGCCCAATTCGGGCCCACGCTCCTTTGGACGCTGGTCTTCTCGTACCCCTTCATGGTCGCTGTTCAGATGCTGAGCGCCCGCATCGGGCGTGTCACCGGCAGGGGGCTCATCCATAGTCTGGGAGCAACGCTGCCCCGCTGGGTGGTCTTGGGTCTGGCGGCGCTGTTGTTCGTGGCAAACACGATCAATGTCGGTGCGGATCTGGCGGCGATGGGGGAGGCCGCTGCGCTCTTGGCCGGACGGGCCCAACTCGCCTTCACCGTTGCCTTTGCACTGGCGTCGCTGATCCTCCAGCTTTGGATTCCCTACCATCGATACGCCGACTATCTGAGGTGGTTGACGCTCGTCCTTTTGTCCTATGTCGCGCTTCTCTTCATGGTCAAGATCGACTGGGCGACGGTGGCTATCGGAATGTTGGTGCCGCGGTTGAGCAGCCGGGATGCCACTACGACGATAGTCGCCATATTCGGCACGACGATCAGTCCTTACCTCTTTGTCTGGCAGGCCTCCCAGGAGGTCGAGGAGATCCACCGGGTCCCCGAGCGGAAGCCGCTGAAGCAAGCCCCATCTCAGGGCGAGGACGCGCTTGTCCGAATTCGCTGGGATGCCTTTGTCGGCATGGCTGTCTCGAACATCGTCGGGCTCGCAATCATGCTGGGAACGGCGGCAACGTTGCACGCGGCTGGCCAGGTGAACATCGCAAGCGCGGCGGACGCCGCGAAGGCGCTGCAGCCAGTTGCTGGCAATTTAGCCTTCGCCATTTTCAGCTTGGGAATCATTGGAACAGGGATGCTTGCCGTCCCGGTGTTGGCCGGGTCGTCGGCCTATGCGATCTGCGAGATCGGCGGATGGAGAGCGAGCCTTGAGCATCGCCCAATGCGGGCCAAGGCCTTTTACGCAGTGATCGCACTAGGGGTGGTACTCGGGCTCTCGATCGAGTGGACGCCGCTCAGTCCCATCAAGGCGCTCTTCTGGAGTGCGGTCGTGAACGGAATAGTGGCGGTTCCGGTTCTCGCTGGAATGATGGTCGCCGTCTCAAGGCGTTCTGTCATGGCGGACTATACCGCCCCGTTGGCGCTTAAGGTTCTGGGGTGGCTGACTACATTCCTGATGGGCGCAACGGCGTTGGCGATGGTCATTTTCTGACCTTCGCAGCTCCAGGAGCTCGTGAGAACTCTGCTGCGCTGATGGGCGCTGGCGGTGAGATTTGCACTCAGGCGCGCCTTCAATATTGGCTCTCACGAAAGCATCCATTCGCAACCGCCCCGGGCCCGACGCGTTGGCTTGTCGAGGGCCTAGTTGATGGCGCTCAGGGGCCCGCCCGCCGCAAGGTCTGCTCAGAGACGCGGCGTGCGCGGCCCTATTGCTTTCTCCCTGATTGCACACTCCTCGCGATTGAGAGGTTGGGTTTCATGAGCCGCAAAGAAGATATCACGATCCGCCTGGCGCTGGCTGCCGTAGACCCGGAATGGCTGCCGCTGCGATGGAGAAGAGGGTCTGACTTCGCGCCTCGGGGCGGGTTGCATCAAATGTCTTCAATAGATCCTCACGGAAAGCTCGCTCTGGCGCCGCTTCTTTTGGAGACGAGCTTGGCTATCTGGACAGCCATTCCCTCAGTCCCCATACCAGGAACACGCAGAATAGCGCAGCCCAGAGGACCCAGACCAAGCTTTTGAGGTCGGCGATCTTGGCGTCCCGTTGGGCCAGCTCTTCTTCGAGATGGGCAATCCGTGGATGAACAGGACCTCCATGCGAGTGGTCCCGTCTCTCGTCTCCATCAAGTGCCCGTTTCATCAGGCTATAGAGAGAGTCATCTTCCGACATTGCGCGCTCACAACGCGGCTCCCTTCATGAGAGTCAAGGCAGTTTTGAATGAATGGTCAGGGAACACAATAGTCCGGAACGGAATGGCACGGTACTCTAGTGCCGATATCATCAGCTTTTTTCGCATGCTACCTTTGCGAGCATGTTTAGATCGTTTGCCTACGCGATGATGTATGTCGGTCTGGTTGCGGCCACGATCGGATGTTGCTTGGCTGTCGGACTTCTGGCTCTCGACGTCAGCCAGGCGTTCTAGACAAGACCGCTGCTAGCGATCGTCCCCGTCGCCGAAGGGGTTTATCTCTCCACGCATCAGGCATTTCAACTCCCATGCCGTTTCCCTGCACCGTCGGCAGAGTGGCTGGCAGGGCTCGCGTTTGATGTTGTGGCGCATGCACATGATGGCCGCGATCTCATCCCGTCTGGGGTTGGCCAGATACGCGCGCAGGGCCTGCAACAAGAGGGCCGCGGTCGCCGGTGTGAGCCGCACCTCCTTCTGCTGGCTGACCCTCTGTTCCAGCCGCGATAGGACCGCCCAAGGCGAGAGGGGGCGACCAATGCTCATGGCTCATCGGGTAGTCGGCCGCGCACATAGCCGAACGAGATCCTCGCGGCGCGGCTATCTGCTGTGAGCAAGAGCGTCTCGATCACAGCGCGGGCGTCGCCATTGTGGGCGGCGAGCAGGCTATCGACCCGCTCGTCGAGCGCGGTCTGCTCGGCATCGATGGTCTTGGCGGCATGCGCCATGGTGGTCACCTCTGGGTTTATGTTCCTATTTTGTTCTCATGCGAGAGAGAGTCAATCTGCCTCTGGTTGAAGGCGGCCGATCTCCCCGATAGGCTCGCCCCATGTGCAACCTTTACTCGATGACCCGAACGCAGGATGCCATTCGCGCCTTCGCCAAAGCGCTGCGCGACTACGCCGGCAATGTGCCGCCGTTGCCCGGCATCTTCCCCGACTATGCCGCGCCGATCGTGCGCACCAGTGCCGACGGTGTCCGCGAGCTGGCAACGGCCCGGTGGGGCATGCCGACCTCGCAATTCGCCTTGATGGAGGCGACCAAGAAGCGGGCAGCCAAGCTAGAGGCGAAGGGGCAGACGGTCGACTTCAAGGAGTTGCTGCGGATGGAGCCGGACTCCGGCACCACCAATATCCGCAACATCGGCAGCAAGCACTGGCAGCGCTGGCTTGGGGTCGAGAACCGATGCCTGGTGCCGTTCACGTCCTTCTCGGAATTCAACCGCGACGCCGGCGGCGACATCTGGTTCGCCCTTTCCGAGGATCGGCCGCTCGCCTTCTTCGCCGGTATATGGACCAACTGGACCAGCGTGCGGAAGGTGAGGGAAGGGGAAACGACGAACGACCTGTTCGGCTTCCTGACAACGGAGCCGAACGCCGAGGTGAAGGCGATCCACCCGAAGGCGATGCCGGTCATCCTGCGGACCGAGGCCGAGATTGAGCGCTGGATGACGGCGCCGGCGAACGAGGTGCCGGAGATGCAGCGACCGCTGCCGGATGGCGCGCTCCAGGTCGTCGCCCGCGGGACGAAGCAGGATGGATAGCGCCGCCTGGCCGGGAGCTTTGACGATGTCGTTCTTGCCGTCTACGCGTCCGCTAACTCGCCTTGAAGGATAGCCGAGCGGAGCAGCCGGGCGGCTCGGAGTAGGCGATCGTGGCATCGAGGCTGGTTGCCATCGCACTGACGATGCGGCTGCCGACGCCGGTTCCACCCGACGAGTTCGCACTGGATCGGCCGACGCCGTCATCCTCGACGATAAGCGCCAGCCGGTCTGCATCCTCGATCCGAAGGATGACGCGGATTTCGCCGGTCTGTTGATCGGGATAGGCGTACTTGAACGCGTTGATCACCAGTTCCGTAACCAGGACGCCGACCGTCACCGCCTTGTCCGTGGGGACGAAGGCGGTGTCCATCTGGCAAAGCGTCGTCGAGGTGTGACCCGACGCCTTCATCGTGGTCTCGAGCTCGCTGACCAGGCCGCCGAGATAGGCCGAAAGCTCGACGTTGCGCACGTCGTGCGACGAGTACAGCCGGCGGTGAACGCCGGCGATCGCTGCAATTCGGCTCTGCGCCTCGCCGAGCGCCTGCTTCACATGCGGGTCCGCCACGGCGTTGGTCTGCAGCCGGATCATCGAGCCGACAATCGCGAGACTGTTGGCGACGCGATGATTGACCTCGTGCAGCAGGATCTCAGCGCGCTCCTTGGCGATCCGCATTTCGTGCTCGGCGAGATCCCGCGCCCTTTGCAAGCGCGCCTTCTCGACCGCCTGGTCGATCGCGCTGCCAAGGATCTCCAGGAACTCCTCACCGACGGCCTTCGGCACGTAGTCGGCGGCGCCGGCCTTGAGGGCCGCGACGATCACCGTCGTGTCACCGGAGGCCGTGACGTAGACGACCGGTGGCCGCTCGGGCAATCGGGCGAGATCGCCGAGGAAATCGAGACCCGTACCGGTCGGAAGGAAGTGATCGAGGGCGATGACATCGATGCCGCCATCAGCAAGCCGTGCCAGACCTGCCTCACCGGTCGATGACGATTCCACCGTATAGCCACGTCGGCCGAGAGTCTTCTGCACGAGCCGGGTGAGGCCCGGATCGTCGTCGATGTAGAGGATAGAGACGGGCCGGTTCGGCATTGCTACTCGGTTTCCGGCACTTGCATGACCGCGAAGAACAGGCCGAGTTGACGGATCGCATTGGCGAAACCGTCGTAATTGACCGGCTTGGTGATGTAGACGTTGGCGCCGAGGTCGTAGCAGCGCTGGATTTCGCGACTGTCATCCGTCGTGGTCAGGACAACGACTGGCGATCGGCGGGTATGGGCGTTCGACTTGATCTTCTCGAGGATGTCGATGCCGGTCATGTCCGGCAGGTTCAGGTCGAGGAGCACGAGGATCTGGCGGCCGGCGCTCGCCAGACCCGAACCATCGGGCCCCAGCAGATACTTTAGCGCGTCAGTGCCGTTCGTGAACGGGAGGATCTCGTTGTTGACGCCGGCGCGACGGATGTTCTTTTCGATCAGGCGGGCATGGCCCTCGTCGTCCTCGATCATGACGATGACGACCGGTTTGGCGTGCTGGTTCACTTAGGCAGCTCCGATGATTTTGCGCAGGTCGCGCGCGAATGTGAGTTCAAATGTCGACCCCGTTCCCAGTTCCGACCGGACGACGATGTCGCCACCGATATTGCGGGCCATGGATCGGACGTGCGCCAGCCCGATGCCTTCGCCGGGCTGATCCTGCGATCCCGACCGACGAAACAGCTCGAAGATGCGCTCATGGTCCTGGGCGGCAATGCCGCGGCCATTGTCGGCGACCTTGACCTGGATGGTGTTACCGGGGCCCGTTCCGGCCTGAATGTGAATTCGCAGGGG
Organism: Kaistia nematophila; assembly: GCF_026343855.1. Classification (NCBI taxonomy): domain Bacteria; kingdom Pseudomonadati; phylum Pseudomonadota; class Alphaproteobacteria; order Hyphomicrobiales; family Kaistiaceae; genus Kaistia; species Kaistia nematophila. The sequence continues at coordinate 221,792 of NZ_JAPKNK010000006.1, forward strand.
CCGGTCCGGCGCCCGATATTTGACGGCATTGTCGAGCAGATTGCCGAAAATCTGCTCCAGCGTGAGGCGGTCCGACAGCAGCGCCGGCGGCGCACCGGCGATGGTGACTTCGCCGCCCGCCTCGACGATCTGATGGCGTACGGCGTCCGCGGCATTCTCGAGGATCGCCTGCAGCTCGATGCTCTCCGGCTTCAGGGTGCGGCGTCCTTCACGTGACAGTTTCAGGATGGCGTTGATCAGCGCATCCATCTTGCGGGTCGACGAGCGGATGAAGCCGATCGCCTCGGGCAGATCGTCGAACGCCGCCACGCGGGCCGCCGCCGCCTGCTTGTCGTCCTCGTCGCCGGTGGATGGCATTTCATCGCGGCCGACGTAGTCCTGCAGCGCGTCCAGGCTCGCTTCGAGCTCGCTCGTGAACCCCATGATGTTGACGAGTGGCGCGCGCAGATCATGCGTCACGATATAGGCGAAGCGCTGGATTTCTTCATTGGCGCGGCCAAGGTCGGCGGTACGCTCGCTGACGCGTCGCTCGAGGTCGGCGTTGAGGGTCGCGACCTCACGCTGCGCCATCACCAACTGGCGAGTATATTGCCAGACGGTCCAGGCGGACCCGCCGACGACCACCAGGATGACCAGGGCGCCGAGGAACGTCACCCAGCGAAGCAGCTCGATTCCTCGCTGCTGGCGCGCGATGCTGTCGAGCACGGCCTGATCAGCGCGGGCGATGGAACGTTCGAAGAATTGACGGGCATCGTCCATGAGCTCGCGGCCGCTGTCGGCATTGACGATCGCGATGGCCGCGTCGTGCTGGCCGCCTTTTGCAAGGTCGATCGTCCGCTTCAGTTCGTCGAACTTCGCCGTCAGCGTCTGCCGCAGGCGAGCCATCAGGGCCGCCTGCTCCTTATCTCCCTCGAAGGCCGCCTGGACACGATCCATCTGGGCTGGGAACTTCGCGACTGCGTCCTCATAGGGCGCCAGATACAGCGGGTTTCCTGTCAAGAGGTAGCCGCGTTGACCGGTCTCGGCGTCCTGGCCCAGGCTTCGCAGGGTGATCAGCAAGGAGCGTTCGGTACGCGCCTGCATCAGATCCTTCGAGCTGTCGGCCGTTTCGCTGACGAGCCAGAACATGGCTCCGACGATGGCCAGCAGGGCCGCAAGGCCGAGCAGGATGAAGAGGACCGTCGAGCGGACGAGGGCGCTTTTCGAGATCGGCATGGGACCACATTTCAGGCCCAGTCGACTGCTGGACGCCCTTGTCAGTACGCCAATGGTAGGGAGGAGGGAAGGGGCATCATCAGGGTCTTTCTGCCCCCTTTCGCGGCTCAGGCGTGCCATTCTCAACGTCGCCACGGCAATCTGCAGCCGGGCACAATCTTGGGCTGCGGCGATGACGGCTGGAAGAAGCGGGACCGAGGCCCGCGACATCGGGAAGATGCTGCAGCATTCAAGGCGGACAGCACCGCAGTTCCGCATCTATCTCGGAGACTGCCTTCGCAAGGCCGCGGACGCCCCAGGCAAATTTCCTGTCCCGGCCATTAACTGCGGCAAGGAACGATTCCGCTATGCGCGGGTTGATGATCACGCAACAACCCGGAGACACTCGGATGACGAAGATGTTCGCGAAACTGGCCGTTCTGGCGGTCTTGGCCTCTCCCATCGCCGTTCCGGCCTACGCGCAGGATTCCAAGCCCGCGCCGAAGGAGACGGTCGGCGAGGTCAAGCTCGACCCCGCCACGATCGCCACCGGTTGGCGGGCGTCGAAGATTATCGGCTCGACCGTCGAGAACGAGAATGGCGACAAGATCGGCTCGGTCGACGACCTCATCCTCACCGCCGACCAACAGGTACCCTACGCCATCGTATCGGTGGGCGGTTTCCTGGGCCTGGGCTCGAAGCTCGTCGCCGTCCCATATCGGGAACTGGATACCACCCAGAAGGGCAAAACGATCCTCCATGCCGCGACCAAGGAGAGCCTGACGACGGCGCCGGAATTCAAGTACGCCGAGTAAAGGTTGCCCGCGACGGCGCGGCCATCGTCGCGGCTGGCGACCGGAGACGCGGAACAGGCAGAGATTGCGCCGCCTGCCTCATAGTCCTGATGACGAAAGCGTCGGACAGCTTTTGGTGCGCTAGGCTGGGCGTGGACAGATCCTCTGGTATCCAGGACACTAGATTGGCAGCACCTTCGTGAACCGCAGAAAGCCGCCCAATTCGCTGTCTGTTCTTGGTGTCAAGCTAAGCTGGTTGCGTGTCCCCGCAACCAAATACGAAAAACCCGCCCTAACCGGCGGGTTTTTTGTTTTGGGCCGGTGGCGCCCCTTCGCCCGTCGTCGCCGAAGGCGGCAGCCCGTGGTCCCGGCGCCGGCCGTCAGCCCTTTCGGGGCTTGCTCTTCTTGCCGCCCTGATAGGTCTGGTGGACCTGATCGGCGAGTTTCCGCAGCGAGCGGCCGATATTGGCGTATTCGAACTCGTTCAGATTGGCGAGCGAGGCGCGGCCGGCCGGATGCAGCGTGCCGAAGCCGCTGCCCGGCAGCAGCACGACGCCGGTGTCGTGGGCGATGCGGAACAGCAGTTCGGTCGGCGAGACGTTCTTCGTCACCCAGGCGGCGAAGTCGTCGCCATAGAGCCGGCGCGCGATGTCTTCGAGGTCGAGCAGCGTGTAGTAGTCGACCTGGTTGCCGCCGGATTCGGGCGGCAGGCCGAGCTCGCGATAGAGCGCGGCCTCGCGGCGGCGGATCAATTTCTTCAGTTCGCCCTTGTAGCTGTCGTTCTCGTCCATCAGCGCGAACAGCGAGAACAGCACCATCTGGATCTGCTGCGGCGTCGAGAGGCCGGCCGTATGGTTGAGCGCCACGGTGCGGCTGTCCGCGACCAGGCGGTCGAGGAACTTCAGCGCGGAGACGTCCGGCACCAGGGTCGAATAGCGCTCTTCGAGCTCCTTCCTGTCGGCCTTGGGCAGCGCCGCGAGCTTCTTGTCGAAGACATTGCCGCGCTGCGCCGCGACGACGCCGAGGCGCCAGCCGGTCGCGCCGAAATATTTCGAGAAGGAATAGACCAGCAGCGTGTTGGCCGGGCAGGTGGCGAACAGCGACTTGAAGTCGTCCGCGAACGTCCCGTAGACGTCGTCGGTGAGGATCATCAGGTCGGGGCGCTTCTCGCTGACCAGCTTCGTGATGCGCTCGACGCTGCGATCGTCCATCTTCACCGAGGGCGGGTTGCTCGGGTTGATGCAGAAGAAGATCTTGACGTCCTTGTCGAGCAGCTTGTCGATCTCGGAGTCCGGGTATTGCCAGTCGGCCTTCGGGTCCGCGTTGATGTGGATCTGCTTCAGCCGGTAATTGTTCAGCTCCGGGATCTCGATATAGGGCGTGAAGGCCGGCATGCCGATCGCGACGGTATCGCCTTCCTGGATCAGCTTGTTCTGCTTCAGCGTGTCGAAGATGTAGGTCATGGCGGCGGTGCCGCCTTCGACGGCGAACAGGTCGATCTCCGACGCGTTGACGAAGCCGGCGGCCATCTCCTTGACGATGTACTGCTTGACGATCTCCTCGCTGACCCGGAGCATTCTCGGCGGGACGGGATAGTTGCAGCCGAGGATGCCCTCGACCGCCTCATGCAGGAAATCGGACGCCGACAGGCCGAGCTGGTCGCGGACATAGCTGAGCGCGCGGCCGAGGAACGCCACCCCCTCCAGGTCGCGGTGGTCGGCGATATAGCGCTCGAAGCGGCCTTCGACGCCTTCGATCTTCGGCAGGCCGCCGACGTCGTTGGCCATATAGGAGAAGGAGAGTTCCGACTCCGTCGCCGCGAACAGGCCGAGCCGGAAGAAGGCGCGCCGCGGCAGCGTCGCGAGGAAGTTCGGATTGCCGCGCCCGGCGTTCAGCATCAGCCGGTTCTTGTCGCTCGAGGCGATCTTGATCAGCGCGTCCTTGAGCTCGAACGGGCTGAGCTTGGCATACTGGCTATAGTCTTCACGGGGCATGACGTTCTCCTCAGGCGAATGCGACGACCAGGGGGCCGAGCAATGTCAGGAACACGTTGGCGAGGGCATAGGTGATGGCGAAGGGCGTGGTCGGGATCGAGTTTCCCGCCTTGTCGAGGATCTCGCCGAAGGCCGGATTGGCGCTGCGCGAGCCGGCGAGGGCGCCGGCGAAGACCGCCGTGTTGTCGTATTTCAGCACATAGCGGCCGAACAGCATGGTGATGATCAGCGGCAGGATCGTCACCACGACGCCGATCAGGAAGATCGACAGCCCGCTGGTGGCGATGGTCTGGACCGCCTGCAGGCCGGACTGCAGCCCGACCACCGCGACGAAGCCGGCAAGGCCGAGATCGCGCAGGAGCGTCGACGCCGCCGTCGGCATGTTGCCCATGGCGAGGTTGCGGCTTCGATACCAGCCGAACAGCAGGCCCGACAGCAGCGCGCCGCCGCCGCTGCCGAGCGTCAGCGGCACCGAGCCGATGCGGACCACGATCAGCCCGATCAGCAGGCCGACGACGAGGCCGAGGCCGTGGAAGACGAAATCCGTCTTGTCGCTCGGGACGAGAACCGTGCCGATCGACCGGGCCGCGCGCTGCAGGTCCTGGTCGGTGCCGTAGAGCGTCGCGACGTCGCCGGTCTCGATCTTGGTGTCGGGTTCGAGCGGCAGCGGCCGGTCGGCCCGCTTCAGGCCGACGACAAAGATGCCGTGCCGGAGGTCCGCTGCGGCGATGTCCCGGATCTCGCCGACCGTCTTGCCGACGAATTCGGGATTGCTGATCGTGACGTCGCGGAGCGCCACGACCACATCCATGCCCTCCGACGATTGCAGTTCGGGGCCGATCGAAGGGGCTGTCGCCACCATGCCGGCGCGGCGGCCGACCAGCAGCACGATGTCGTCCTTGGCGAGCTGCAGATTGGGCTCGACGCCGATCAGCTTGCCGCGGCGTTTGACCCGTTCGATGGCGATCGCCGCGTCCTTCGGCGTTCCGGCCTCCACCTCGGCGACCGTCTTTCCGGCGACCTGGTCGACGCGGAAGATGCGACCGACCAGGTCGGGCGTCGCGGCGGATTCGCCCGGTCCGTAGACCCGGACGCCCGCGAGAAGTTCGGCCTCTGCCTTGATCGCGTCGTCGCGGATGCTGCGGCCCATCAGCTTCGGCAGCAGGTTGACGCAGATGATGATCGCGCCGAAGGAGCCGAAGATGTAGGTGACCGCGTAGCCGACGGCGACGTTGCCCTGCAGGCGCTGCACCTCGTCGGCGGCGAGGCCGAGCTTGGAGAGCGCGGCGCTGGCCGTGCCGATGATGGCCGATTGCGTCAGCGCGCCGGCGGCGATGCCGGAGGCGAGGCCCTTGTCGAGCCCGAACATGCGCGAGAGCACGACCACGGTCAGCAGGCCGCTGACGGCGAGCACCACGGCCATGGCGATCTCGCGCAACGACTGGCGGCCGAGCGAGCGGAAGAATTGCGGGCCGCTCTCGAAGCCGACCGCGTAGATGAACAGCGCGAACAGCAGCGACTTGACGCCGTTGTCGATCGAGACGCCGACCTGGCTGATCAGCACCGCCACCAGCAGCGAGCCGGCGACGCCGCCCAACTGGAACTTGCCAAACTGGATCTTGCCGATCGCATAGCCGCCGGCAAGGGAAAGAAACAGGGCGATTTCGGGGGATTGTTGAAAGATTTCGTGTATCCAGTGCATCGGAACCTCCAACGAAACTGCCGTCATCAGGATACCGAAAAGCTTGGATGTCAAATCGGAACGTATCGATCCCGGTCAATTCCTGGCGATATGCTTTACGCGGTGATGGTTACTGGCGGTTGGAAGATGTCTCGATGGCCTGTCGGCGGTCGTTGGAGACAATGCGGGCCGGGCGTAGGTCGACGCCGGCCGCCCGGCGCGGAAGGCGGGGATCCGGTGGCTGGAATGCGTTGGCTCGTCGCCGTGCATAACCCGCGATTAATTCGCCGGGTGGGGTTTCAAACGGCGGCCAGACCCCCTATATCACCCCTGCGCGACGACAAAGTCGCCGCGCGTGACGCGGGGTGGAGCAGCCCGGTAGCTCGTCAGGCTCATAACCTGAAGGTCATCAGTTCAAATCTGGTCCCCGCAACCAGCAAGGAAAAAGCCCCGGATCGCAAGATCCGGGGCTTTTTCTTTGTGGCTGGCCCTTTGAAGTCCCGCCAGCGCTTGGCGCCGGCGGGGAAAGGGATCGGACGACTAGAGCTTGACGTCGAAGTTGATCTTGAAGGCGTGCGCCTGGACGTCGTTGGCGATCTGGCCCGAATAGGAAGCGCCGAGCGTGGCGCTGTCGGTCAGCGAGACGTCGAAGCCGGCTTCGAGCGCCAGCGCGTCCTTGGCGATCGGCACGCCGAGGCTGTCGAACGAGGCGCCGGTGCCGAAGGCGAAGGTGGAGACCGGCGTCACGTCCTGATAGGCGTGCTGCCAGCCGAGCATGCCGTGCAGGGCCGTCTTGGTCTTGCCGAGATCGAACTTGGTCGAGGCGCGGGCACCGAAGGTCGAGAAGGTGTTTTCCGTCGTCGAGTCGTCGGTAGAAAGCGCCGCGATGGTGCCGCCGGTCTCGGAGAAGCCGTCCGTGTCCAGGTGGACATAGGCGAGGTTGGCGAAGGGCTCGATCGCGCTCTTGCCCATGTCGAGGCGATAGGCCAGTTCGCCGAAGACCTGCGCGGTCGCCGCGTTGTAGTCGGCCGAGAGCGACTCGCTGAACGCCGGGAAAACAACGTTGCGGCGGGTGTCGATCTCGTGCCAGCCATACATCGCGCCGGAGCGGAAGCCGAGCGCGCCCCACTGGGTACCGGCATAGACGCCGATATCGTAGTTGTCGCTCGAACCGGTCGAGGCGCGATCGTCGACGTCATAGCTCGAATGGCTGTAGCCGCCGAGCAGACCGACGCGCCAGCCGCCGACCGGGGCATCGACGCCCGCCACGAAGCCGGCCGCGGTGCGGTCGAAATCGGCGGCATAGCCGGAGCCCTTGGCGTCGGCCGTCAGGGCCAGCGCCTCGCCCCAGAGTACGATGCCGTCCGTATTGGCCGGCGCTGCATGCAGGCCGTTGGCGTCGAAGGTGGCGGTCACCGACGGCGGCGTGGCGATCGCGTTGAAGGCCGAGCGGAGACGGCGGTTCGCCGCGTCGCGGACATAGCGGCTATCCTCGATCAGGCCGCCCTTGATGTCGGAATGGATCTCGCCGGAGAGCACGTTTCCGTAGGGGCGCAGATACTTGTAGAAGGCGACGCCTTCCTCGCCATTGCCGGGCGAGCTCTCTTCGCGGTCGAGGACGTTGAGCGACCAGCCATCCTTCGTCCACTTGAAGGAGAGGCCTTCGACTTCCTGCTCGGCGTCGAGCTTGAGATAGCCGAGAACCTCGACTTCGCCGGTCTTGAGATTGGCGCGGCTCAGCGTCTTCTCGGCGTCGTCGCTGGAGAAATACATCCAGCCATCGAGGATCTTGCCGCCCTGCGCCTGGTCCACGACCTGCGACAGCGGGATGTATTCCTTGAAGCTGAAATCGGACAGGTTGTAGACGGCGATCTGCGTGGCGTTGTCATAGGCCATGCCATAGGCGAGGCCGGCCTTGGCGTCGACGGCCACCCAGCTGGCGATATCGACGGTGCCGTCCGGCGGATTGAGCACATAGGCCTGGCCGGTATATTCCAGCGTCGTCGCGTCATAGATCGCGAAAACCGGGTTGTTGTACTTGAGGTTGGTCACCGGGTCGCGGTTGCTCGAATCGAGCGAGATGTAGAGCAGCCCGTTAGCGTAATCGATGTCGCCGATGTGGTTGAGGCCCGCATCCGAGAACTCGGACGGGATCTTCAGCGAGGCGGCGATCGCGTCGGAATTGATCGAGACGGTGTTGAAGTTGCTGTCGGCGATCTCGAGCGAATGCGTGCCCGAGAAGTACCAGTAGGTGCCGTCCGAGGTGACGCCCTGGCCGCGGGCCGGGTCGGCATCGAGGAAGAAGTTGCGCTCGACCATGATCCACGGTTCGACGGCGAGCGCCGGCAGCGACGTCGCGACGAGCGCGGTCGACCAGAGCAGGCTGGACATCAGGGTCTTCGGAAGGCGGCCGGCGGCCGCGTTCTTCATGGCGGCAAGGCGGCGCTGATGCGGAGCCGGGCGGCGGGCGGTTTCGCCGGCAGTATCGATCATCGTGGATGGCATGCTGTCGAATTCCTGTTGGTGCATTGCGTCGATTTCTCAGCCCGCGCGACATCGTTCCCCGACGGCGGCAGCCCTCGACGGTGGCAAGATTCAAAATCGATTTGTGGTGATCTCGCTGAATTAATAGAAGTCAGCAAAATCAATGCGCGGGATACATCGCTATGAATAGATGTATCGGGCCGGAATATAGATCCAGCCAGATCGATAAGATCTCTAGATATCGAATTATATCGAGAACTATTTATGCGTCTTTGTATCGAATACTCTGGATGCGTGGCCGATGGTGTGCTTAGTAGGGCCGGGGCATGACATCTGTGTGAATGGTGTGAATGATATGAAGAATGCCGACGCCCTCGCGAGGGCATCCCGCACGAGACCGCGGATCGAGGGCTCTTCCCGGTCCGGCCTGCATGCTCGGCTGTTGAACGAGATCGGCCTCAGCATCGTGCGCGGCGAGCTCGTTCCGGGCGACCAGCTGCCGAACGGCGACGACTGGAGCGCCGCCTTCGGCGCCAGCCGTACGGGCCTGCGCGAGGTGGTGAAGGTCCTGGCCGGCAAGGGCATGGTGGAAATGCGCCCGCGCACGGGAACGCGCGTCCGCCCGCGCAAGGACTGGAACTTTCTCGATCCCGACGTCCTGCTCTGGCGCTTCAGCACGCGCACCACGGCCGAGGAAGCGCGCTCCCTGTTCGAGCTGCGCCGGGCGATCGAGCCGATGGCAGGCGCATTGGCGGCCGAGCGCGCGACGCCGGAACAGATCGCCGAGCTGCGCGCGCTGCTCGACGAGATGGAACAGGCCGGCAGCGACGGCGAGCGGTTCGCCGTTCCGGACCTCGCCTTCCACCAGGCGATCCTGCACATGTCCGGCAATGAGCTGATCGGCTCGCTCTCCGCCCTGATCGAGACGGCTCTGGTGATCAGTTTCCGCCTGACGGACGACAACCCTGCCGGCCAGATGCATTCGCTCGGCCTGCATCGCGAGATCGTCGAAACCATCGAGCGGCGCGATCCGGACGCCGCCTCGCGCGCGCTGATTGCCCTGCTGGAGGGCGCGGAGGCGGATGTCCGCGCTTCGCTGGATGCCCGTCTCGGCCGCCTGAAATAACCCTCATATCGATAGTCGAAGACCACCATGCATAGCAGCGAGATTGCCCGCCGACACACCTTTGCCCAGGAAATCGCCCGCGAGGCCGGTGCGATCGCGCGGCGCTACTTCGAGGCGGGCGATAGCATCCGCGCCACGGAGAAGGGCGCGCATGATCTCGTCACGGAGGCGGATCTGGAGATCGACCGCTTCCTGATCGGAAGGCTCGGTCAGGCCTTTCCGGGGGACGGCATCCTGACCGAGGAATCGGGGGGCGGGGAGGCCGCGAATCTCTGGGTGATCGACCCGATCGACGGCACGACGAATTTCTCGCGCCGGATCCCGCATTTCGCCATGTCGATCGCCTTCCATGCGGAGGGCCGCACCGAGAGCGGCGTTGTCTATAACCCGATCCTCGACGAGATGTTCGTCGCCCGGCGCGGTTTTGGCGCGACCTGCAACGGGCGGTCGATCCGGGTACGCGAAACCCGCGGCCCGACCGACGCCCTGATCGATGCCGGCTATTCATCGAAGCGTCCGCTTGTCGACTACGTCGCGCTGGTGGGCCGGCTGTTGGAGAACGGCTTCGCCTTCGTCCAGAACGGCTCCGCCGCGATCGGCCTCGCCCAGCTCGCCTGCGGCCGGATCGACGGCTATTGCGAGCTGTTCCTGCACAGCTGGGACGTGCTCGCCGGCCTGCTGCTGGTCGAGGAGGCCGGCGGCTGGACGAGCGATTTCACCGCCGGCGGCGGCCTGCTCAACGGCAATGCCGTTCTCGCGAGCACGCCGGCGATCCGCGAGGCGATGGAGCGCATCCTGCCGCTTCGATCCGCCCTCTAGGCGCGGCAGGGTCTGCGGCACGGGTGTTAGTCGCGGCGCAGGCGCGCCGGCGGCGGCAGCTTGAAGATCCGCCCCAGCAAGCCTTCCGGGAAGAGCACGACGACGGCGATGAAGGCGATGCCGGTGACGAGCAGCCAGTAGTTTCCGATCGTCTCCGACAGGTAGCCTTCCATGTATTTGACGAAGATGGCGCCGATGAAGGCCGCCATCAGCACGGCCTTGCCGCCGACCGCCGCCCAGATCAGGATTTCGGTCGAGAGCGCGAGGCCGATGACGGCGGGCGAGACGAAGGCGAACTGGGCCGCGAACAGGCCGCCGGCGAGGCCGGCCACGCCGCCCGAAAGCGCGAGCGCCATCACCTTCCAGAGCGGTACGAAATAGCCGAGGCTCATTATGCGCCGCTCGTCGCAGCGAATGCCGCGCAGCACCGTGCCGAAGGGCGAGCGCTCGACGGCGAGCAGGAAGAGGAAAGCGAGGAGCGCGAAGCCGAGCACCAGCAGGTAGCCGGCAAGCGGATCGGCGCTGTCGAGCCCGCCCGGGAGCGGCAGAGGCGGCACGTCGAGCAGGCCGTTGAAGCCGCCGATATAGCGCCAGTTGGTGGTCACGCGTTCGGCGATGACGGCGGCGGCGATGGTGATGATGCCGAAATAGGCCGTGCGCAGCCCCTTTCCGAAGAAGAGCGCGACGCCGGTCAGCGCGCCGAACACGGCGCCGGCGACGACGGCGAGCAACAGGCCGAGCCAGGGGGATTCGGGAATACCGGGCAGCATGCCCTTCGCCGTCAGCGACATCGCATAGGCGCCGGCGCCGAAGAACAGCGCCTGGCCGAAGCTGACCAGCCCGCCCTGGCCCCAGATGAAGGCGAGGCTGATTGCGGCGATGCCGTAGATCAGCAACTGGCCGAACATGGCCAGTTCCCACAGGCCGAGCACCGTCGGCAGCGCCGCGAGCACCACCCAGACCGCCAGGGTCGGAATTAGACGAAGGGTCATTTTCTGCGCAGTCCCGACAGGCCGGTGGGAAGGAAGCGGATCGCGACGATGGCGAGCAGGAACACCACGATCTGCGCGATCACCGGCGTCCACCAGGCGGACACCAGCGTCGTCGAGCTGCCGATGACGATCGAGCCCCAGATCGCGCCGGCCGGGCTGCCGACGCCGCCGACCAGGATCGACAGGAAGGCGGGCAGCACGAAGCCCATGCCCATCTGCGGATCGACGCTCATCAGCGGCGCCATCACCGCGCCGGCGAGGCCGGCGAGACCGGCGCCGACGCTGAAGGTGGCGCGGTCGAGCCGGCGCATGTTGATGCCGAGGCACTGCGCCATCTGCCGGTTGGCCATGGCGGCGCGCGCGGCGAGGCCGACGGACGTGCGGTAGAGCACGAGGAACACGGCCAGCGCCACCAGCATGGCGATCAGGATGACCACCAGGCGGTAGGAGGAATAGGCGACGCCGAAGAGCTGCACCGGTTCCGTCAGCGGTGCGGCGACCTGCTGCGACTGCGGGCCGAAGACGATGACGATCGCCTGCCGGATCGCAAGCGAGAGGCCCCAGGTGGCGAGGATCGTGTCGACCGGCCGGTCATAGATAAAGCGGAGGATGGCCGCGTCGCAGAGAAGGCCGACCAGCCCGACCGCGACGAAGGCGATCGGCACGGCGAGCCAGAACGGTACGCCGAACCCCTGCGCCACCAGAACCGTGTAGGCGCCGAGCAGGAAGAACTCGCCATGGGCGAGATTGATGACCTGCATCAGGCCGAAGATGACGACCAGCCCGACGCACACCAGCAGCAGCACCGATACGTAGTTCAGGGCATCCAGCGCCAGTCCGAACAAGGACACCATGGCTTCAAAGTCCCATGTTCTGCGTGATGAGCTCAGGGTCGGCGATCAGCCGCGCCGTCGGGCTCTCGCCGGTGATCAGGCCGTTCTCGAGGAAGGCCACGCGCTCGGCGAGGATCTCGACCATCTCGAAATTCTGCTCGATGACGACGACGGTCAGCCCCTCGGTGGCGCTGATCGTGGCGAGCTTCTCGGCGATCTCGTGCACGATGTTGGGCTGGATGCCCTCGGACGGCTCGTCGAGCAGCAGCAGCTTCGGCCGACCGATGAGCGCGCGCGCGATGGCGAGCTGCTGCATCTGGCCGCCCGAGAGCGTGCCGGCGCGCTGGGCGTGGCGCTCGCGCAGGATCGGGAACCAGTGATAGATCTGGTCGAGATGCTCCAGCCCGAGGCCGGGCTTGCCGATCACGCCCATGCGCAGGTTCTCGAGGATCGAGAAATCGCCGAAGATCTCGCGCCCCTGCGGCACATAGGCGACGCCCATGTTGCTGATCCGGTGGGCGGGCAGGCCGCCGATCGGCTTGCCTTCGAGCGTGATCGCGCCGGCGGAGGGCTTGATCAGCCCGATGATGGTCTTCGCCAGCAGGGTCTTGCCCATGCCGTTGCGCCCCATGATCGCGAGGCGCTCGCCGGGCGCGACCGTGAGGTCGATGCCCTTCAGCACGTCGGCGCCGCGGGCATAGCCGGCGCGGACTGCGTTGATCTCAAGCATGGCGGTCTCCGAGATAGGCGGCGCGCACATGCGGGTCGGCGCGGACCTCGTCATAGCTGCCCTCGCGCAGCACCTCGCCGCGCATCATGACGATCAGCGGGCAGGCGAGGCTGCGCACGAAGGTCATGTCGTGCTCGATGACGAGGATCGCCGCGCCGGTCGTCTGGTTGATCCGGCGGATCAGGTCGATCGTCGCCTGCGTCTCGGTGGCGGTCATGCCGGCGGTCGGCTCGTCGAGCAGCAGCAGCTTCATGCCGCGCGCGACCAGCATCAGGATCTCCAGGCGCTGCTTGATGCCGTGCGGCAGCTGCGAGGCGAGCTTGTCGCCATAGTCGGCGAGACCGGCCTCGTCGAGCATGGCGATCGCCTCGGCCCGGTTGCCGCGCCAGCGTAGCGTCCGCCACACCTTGCCGCCCGTGGCGCGGGCGGCAAGCGCGATCTCCATGTGCTCCATGACGGAGAGGTCGGCGAGGACGCCGGGCACCTGGAACTTGCGCCCGACGCCCATGCGGCTGACCTTGTGGGCGGCGAGCCCGGAGATGCGGCGTCCGGCCAGCGTCGCCGTGCCGGCGCTCGGGGTCAGGACGCCCGTGAGCACGTTGAACAGGGTGCTCTTTCCGCAACCGTTCGGTCCGACGATGCACTTGATCCCGGCGGCCCCGAGCGTGAAGCTCACCCCTTGCAGGGCATGGATGCCGCCGAAGCTCTTGCGCAATCCGTCAATTTTCAGGAAGTCGACGGTCACGGAAGACCTCGTCAAAGGCTGCACTGGTCGGGTGCGATCACCTTGCCGATATATTCCTCCATGCCGAGCTTCCCGCCCTTCACCGAGGCGATCAGGATGTTCAGGTCGACATGCCGGTCGGACGGCCGCAGCGTCACCTCGCCATTGCCGGACATCATCGACTGGTTGGGCAACGCGGCCATGATGGCGGCCTTGTCGTCCGTGTCGGCCTTGCGGACCGCGTCGAGGTAGAACTTCGTCAGCCCGTAGTGGGAGTCGGCATAGTAGGTGACGACGACGTCGTCGCCGAACATCTTCTGCTGCTTGGCGACGAACTCCTTGGTTTCGGGCCGGTCGAGCGACTGCATGAATGGCAGCGGGGCGATGATGCCCTCGGCTTCCTCTCCGCTGAAGCCCGGCAGGTAGTTCTCGTTGAAGCCGAGGAAGGAGACGCCGACCTTGCCCTTGAGGCCGGAGGCGGCGAACTGCTTGACGAAGGTGACGCCGTCGGCGCCCGGCAGCGTCAGGATGACGAAATCAGCGCCGGATTCCTCGATCTTGCGCAAGGTCGGGGCGAAATCCTTCATGCCGAAGGGCGTGTATTCCTCGCCCGCGACCTTGCCGCCGCTGGCCTCGATCTTGGTGCGGATCGCGGTATTCATCTTCTGCGGCCAGGTGTAGTCGGCGCCGAACAGGTAGAAGCTCTTGGCGCCGCGGCCGGCGAGGAACGGGATCAGCGGCTCGACGAAGTGCGCCGGCACGGCGCTGTAGCAGGCCATCCACGGACTGCAGACGCCGCCCTCATAGTCGGTGGCGTAGAGCAGCGGGGTTTTGCCGCGCTCGATCGTCGACTTGATCGCGTCGCGGTTGGCGCTGGTGACGGGCCCGACGATCGCGTTGACCGCATCGCGGCGGATCAGCTGCGTGGCGCGCTCGACGGCCGTGCGCGGATCGGTCTTGTCGTCGGCCTGGACGATCTCGATCTGGCGGCCGAGCACGCCGCCGGCGGCGTTCGCCTCGTCCACGGCCATCTTCACGCCCTGGATGCCTTGCTGGGCGAAGAGTTCGAGACCGCCCGAGAACGGCAGCAGCACGCCGAGCTTGAAGGGCGCCGCCTGGGCGCGCGCCAGGCTCGGCATCGCCAGCGGCAGGGTCAGTGCGGCAGCGCCGCCCATGAAGGAACGGCGGCTCAGGCGGCCACCCAGAATGAGGTTCTTGTCTCGCGTCATGATCGTTCCCCTTTGCTCTGCGCTTGTCTTCGCAAGTCGATAGCAGAGAGGAAATCATTTCATTTGTACTCTAACAGTCAAGAGGTCTTGATCGTACGCCCGCAATTTGCACAAATGCTCAGAATTGAGCCGGTCACTTCCAGGACCCGCAGCGTTCCCAGCCAGATCCCTTCCGGCTGGGCGAACGAATATCGTTGCTCATCAAACAAAATAAGCGATCGTTAAAGCGCAGTCCGCGCCCAAGCCGCGCCGTCGTCGCGCGTTGGCGAGAATTGCTCGCAATCCCTCGGGAGAGTTGAGCCGGCTTGCTCGTCCCCGGGCTCCGGTCGGTGGTCGCCGACACGTCATACGCGGATGTCGCCCTCGGGAAGCCGCATCGGAACGGATGGATTGGCGCCTATGCGAGATGCGCGCGGATCAGGGCCGCGACCTCGGCGGCGTGGGTGATGGCGAGGTCGTGATCGGCGCCGGCCAGGACGTGCAGGCGCGCATCCGGCAGCAGGCCGAGCAGGCTCTTGCCTACGGCGACCGGGCTGATCGGGTCCGAATCGCCCCAGAGCAGCAGGCAGGGCGCCGTCACCTCCGGCAGCTTCGTCGACAGGTCCTCCGTTGGATCGCCGATCCATGGCGCCGCATGCGGGAAGCCTGAGCGATAGCTTTCGCGCCAGTTGCTGGCGCCGAGTTCATCCATCGGCACGCCTGCCGAGGTGACGGCGAGGACGAGACTGCGGACTCGCCCGGGCGCCGCGAGGGTCGCCTGCATCGCCACATAGCCGCCCATGGATTGCGCGACGAGCACGGAAGGGCCGGAGGCCTCTTCGAGCGCGTCGACCACGCGCCCGACGAGATCGCCGATGCCGTTCACATCCGGCTCGGCCGGCTCGTTGCCGAGGCCCGGCCAGGCGAAGAAATGCCTGTCTTCGTCGCGGTCCAGCCGATCCGACACCGGGCGCCAGAACGAGGCGCTGCCGCCGGCGCCGGGGAGGAAGAAGATCGTCATGGGGCGTGCCTCTGGATCGATGGCGGAAATGGGCGGGCGCGGCGTCGCTCAGGCTTCTAGCAGGCACTCCGCCGCGAAATCCACGAACACGCGCAGCTTGGGCGACAGCTGGCGGCTGGAGGGCCAGAGCACGCTCAGCCCGGTCGTCACCGGCATGCAGTCGTCGAGCACGGTCACGAGCGTGCCGGCCTGCAGCTGGCGGTGGATCGCGAGGTCGGGGATGCAGGCGATGCCGAGGCCGTGCTCGGCAAGGCAGATCTGCGGCTCCAGCGTGTTCATCACCACCGTGGTCGGCAGGTCGATGGCGAGCAGCTCGCCATCGCGGTGCAGCGGCCAGCGGTCGAGCTTGCCGGTCGTCGCATAGCGGAAGATCAGGCAGGCGTGATCGATGAGGTCCTCCGGCCGGCTAGGTCGGCCATGCAGCTCCAGATAGGCCGGCGAGGCGACCAGAACCCGGCGGAAGCTGCCGAATTTCCGCACCATCAGGCGCGAATCCGCCGGATCGCCCGTCCGAATCACGGCGTCGAAACCTTCGTCGATCACGTCGACGAGCCGGTCGCTGAAATCGAGTTCGACCTCGATCAGCGGATAGCGGCGCTTGAAATCCGCGAACTTCGGCATGAACAGGATGCCCATCGAGGGCAGGCTGACGCGTAGCCTGCCTTGCGGCTCGGCCTGCGTCTGCGTCAGTTCGGCCTCGGCCGCCTCGACCTCGCAGAGGATGCGTCGGCAGCGCTCGAGGAAGCGTGAGCCCTCGGCGGTCAGCGCGATCGTCCGCGTCGAGCGATGGAAGAGGCGGACGCCGAGGCGCTCCTCCAGCCGTCCGACGGCCTTGCTGACGGCGGACGGCGATACGCCGAGCCTGCGCCCGGCCTCCGTGAAGCCGTTGGAATCGGCGGCCTGAACGAAGGCGCCGAGCGCTCCGAGACTGTCCATTCGCTCCTCGATGCGAGACGATATTGTCGGAAGTGTTGTGAACTATAGCCTGTTTGTCGGGCAGGGGCGAGCCTCTAGCTTCCGTCCGAACCCCGGAGTTCGAGACTGCGCCGTTACCTGGCGTCGCCGTCTCCGCTTCGGTCCCAACTCTGGCAGAGGCCTTGTTCATGACATCCATCACGCCAACCGACTTGCCGCCGGACGGCCATGTCGCCAGCCGTTCCGATCCGCTCCCGCTCGCCGGCCTGCTGGCGCTCGCCATGGCCGGTTTCATCACCATGCTGACGGAGGTGATGCCGGCCGGGCTGCTGCCGCGGATCAGCGCCAGCCTCGCCGTTTCCGAGAGCATGGCCGGGCAGCTGATCACGGTCTACGCGCTCGGCTCGTTGCTGACGGCGATCCCGCTGATCACGGCGACGCAGGGCCTGCGCCGTCGCCGCCTGCTGCTTCTCGCGATCGGCGGCTTCGCCGTGACCAATACGGTGACGGCCATGTCCGGCTATTTCTGGCTGACGCTGGCGGCGCGCTTTTTCGCCGGCGTCTCCGCAGGTCTGGTCTGGGCGCTGCTCGCAAGCTATGCCGCGCGGATGGTGCCATCGCATCTGGCGGGGCGGGCGATCGCGATCAGCGGCATCGGCGCGCCGCTCGCCTTCTCGGTCGGCGTTCCGGCCGGCACCTTTCTCGGCGGCCAGGTCGGCTGGCGGTTCGCCTTCGGCATCATGAGCGGGTTGACGGTGGTGCTGATCGGCCTGGTCCTCGCCAAGGTGCCGGATTTCCCGGGTCAGCCGGAAGGCAAGCGTCTGTCGCTCAGCGCCGTGGCGCGGATTCCGGGCATCCGCTCCATCCTGTTCGTCATCTTCGCCTTCGTGCTCGCCCACAACATCCTCTACACCTACATCGCTCCCTATCTCGCGCCGCTCGGCCTGCTCGATCGCGTCGACGGCATCCTGCTGGTCTTCGGCATTGGCGGTGTCGGCGGCCTCTGGATCGCTGGCGTGCTGATCGATCGCTGGCTGCGCGAGGTGGTGCTGACGAGCATCGTCGCCTTCATCGCCTCGATGCTGGCGCTGGCGTTCTGGAGCCATTCGACCGCGGTGGTCTATGGCGCGGTCGCGGTCTGGGGGATCGTCTTCGGCGGTGCGCCGGTGCTGTTCCAGACCGCCTCGGCCAAGACCGCCAGGGAGGCGGCAGATGTCGCGCAGGCGATGGTCGTCACGGTCTGGAACCTCGCCATCGCATGCGGCGGCATCGCGGGTGGCGTGCTGCTCGACAGCCTCGGCGTGGTCTCGTTTCCGTGGGCCATGATCCTCGCCTTGCTGCCGACGCTGGTTGTCGCGTGGGCGGCGCGCCGTCACGGCTTCCCGGTTTCATAGCGGAACCATCCGCCAGTTCGGCGGTTGTCCTCCCGCAATGACAATCATGAGGATGATTTGATGAGCAGCACCAGCGACAAGATCAAGGGCCTTGCCAACGAAGCCGTCGGTAACGTCAAGCAGGGCATTGGCAAGGCGACCGACAATGATCGCCTGCGCGCCGAGGGCAAGGCTCAGGAATTGAAGGGCGAGGCCCAGCAGGCGGTCGGCAAGGCCAAGGATGCCGTGAAGAGCGCCATCGACAAGGCCTGACGCCTTTCTTCCATCGTTGACGAAACGACGAGACCCTGGCCGGTTCGCACCGGCCGGGGTCTTGCTTTTGCAGCGATGTCCTAGGCGACGTCGAATTTGACGCCCTGCGCCAGCGGCAGCGTCTTGCCGTAATTGATGGTGTTGGTGGCGCGGCGCATATAGGCCTTCCAGGCGTCGGAGCCGGATTCGCGGCCGCCGCCGGTTTCCTTCTCGCCGCCGAATGCGCCGCCGATCTCGGCGCCCGACGGGCCGATGTTGACGTTGGCGATGCCGCAATCCGAACCGCGCACCGACAGGAAGGTCTCGGCCTCGCGCAGATCGTTGGTGAAGATCGACGAGGAGAGGCCCTGCGGCACGGCATTGTGCAGTTCCAGCACGTCCTCGAAGGCCGAATAGCGCATGACGTAGAGGATCGGCGCAAAGGTCTCGTGCGCGACCGGGCCGCTCTGCTCCGGCATTTCGACGATGGCGGGACGGACGTAATAGGCGTTCGCCGCCCTGTCGGCGTCGACGCGGGCCCCGCCGGTGATGCTGCCGCCCGCCGCCTTCGCCGCATCCAGCGCCGTCTGCATGCCCTTGTAGGCGGCGGCGTCGATCAGCGGGCCGACCAGCGTGCCGGTCTCCAGCGGATTGCCGATCGTCACCGAGCTATAGGCCTGCTTCAGGCGCGGCACGAAGCTGTCATAGATGCTGTCATGCACGAACAGGCGTCGCAGCGAGGTGCAGCGCTGTCCGGCCGTGCCCATGGCGGCGAAGGCGACGCCGCGCAGCGTCAGGTCGAGATCGGCGGACGGGCAGACGATGGCGGCGTTGTTGCCGCCGAGTTCGAGGATGGCGCGAGCGAAGCGGCCGGCGAGGCGAGGGCCGACGATGCGGCCCATGGCGGTCGAGCCGGTGGCCGAGACGAGCGGCACGCGGGGGTGATCGACCAGCACTTCGCCGATCTCGCGTCCGCCGATCAGAAGCGCGGCGAGGCCCTCCGGCGCCGCGCCGCCTTCGGCGACGAAGCGCTTCAGAGCGCGCTCGAACAGGGCCGAGGTCGCGAGTGCTGTCAGCGGCGTCTTCTCGGAGGGTTTCCAGACGACGCTGTTGCCGCAGACGAGCGCCAGCGCCGCGTTCCACGACCAGACAGCGACGGGGAAGTTGAAGGCCGAGATCACGCCCGTGACACCGAGCGGGTGCCAGCTCTCCATCATCCGATGGTCGCCGCGTTCGGTGGCGATGGTGAGGCCGTAGAGCTGGCGCGACAGGCCGACGGCGAAATCGCAGATGTCGATCATCTCCTGCACTTCGCCGAGGCCTTCGGAGACGATCTTGCCGGCTTCGATCGAGACGAGGCGGCCGAGCGCGGCCTTGTGGGCGCGCAGTTCCTCGCCGAGCAGGCGCACCAGCTCGCCTCGCTTCGGCGCCGGCACGCTGCGCCAGGCCAGGAAGGCGGCGTGCGCCGTTTCGATCGCCTTGCCGGCATCGGCGGCGCTGGTCTCGGCGAGGCGGGCCAGTTCCTCGCCGGTGATGGGCGAATGGACGGCGAGCGTGCCGCCGGTGCGCGCCGCGGTGACGCCCAGGCCGGAGAGCAGGGCGTCGACCTCGGCCGCGAGGGGGTTCTTGATGGCGATCGTCATGGTGTTTCCTCGAATTCCGTGGTGTCCGCGCGGCGGTCAGAGCCGGGCATCGGCGAGATGGGCGATCTGCGCGCCCAATTCGTAATAGGCTTCCTTGAGCCGGCGCAAGCGCGCCTCGACCGGAGGCGTGACCGGCAGCGGCAGGTCGGCTTCGGCGATCCTGCCGGCGATGTGCTCCGCCAGCACGCGGCCGAACACCGTACCCGGCGCGATGCCACGACCATTATAGCCCGAGAAGGCGATGACGTTCTCCGCCAGCTTGTGGAAGCGCGGCAGGCTGTTGTCGGTCATGCCGATCTGGCCATACCACTCGGCCTCGAAGGCGACGTCGCCGATCTGCGGATAGATCCTTGTGAGCGCCCGCTTGGCCCAGGCGCGGTGGACGGAGGCGCCCGTGCCGCGCAGCGCTCCAACGCTGCCGAACACCAGCCGTCCGGCGCGGTCGAAGCGGAATGAACTTAGCACCTCCTTGGTGTCCCACGCGCCCTGCCGCTCGGGCAGGATCGAGCGGCGGAGTTCCGCGCGGAGCGGCGCGGTGGCGAAATTGAAATAGGGCAGGTGAACCTGTTCGCTGCGGATCTCGGGCCAGGGCATGTTGGTATAGGCGTCGGTCGCGACGACGATCCACGGCGCGGTGACGCTGCCTTGATCGGTCTTCACCCGCCAGCCGGAAGCGACCCTTTCCGCCTGCCGGACGGGGCTTCGCGTGTGCAGCCGCGCGCCGGCGCCGATCGCGGCATGGGCGAGACCGCGCGCATAGGCGAGCGGCTGCACCGTCCCGGCCCGAAGGTCGAGCAGCGAGCCGGCATAGGCGCGGCTTCCGAGCTTCGCCGCTGTCTCGTCGGCATCGAGCAGGCGCACGGCCGCGCCGCGCGCGCTCCATTGCGCCGCGCGCTGCCGGATTTCGGCGAGGCCCTTGTCGCCGACAGCGCAATGCAGCGTTCCGGCCGTTTCCAGCTCGCAGGCGATGTCGTAGCTGCGGATGATCTCGAAGACGAGCTTCGGCGCGTTGCCGAGCAGGTCGAGCAGGCGGTCGCCGTGATCACGGCCGAGCGTGGCCGGCAGATCGTCCGGCATCACCCACATGCCGGCATTGACGAGGCCGACATTGCGGCCCGAGCCACCGAAGCCGAACTCCACCCCTTCGAGCAGCGCGACGTCGAGCCCGTCGCGCGCCGCGTGCAATGCCGTCGAGAGGCCGGTATAGCCGCCGCCGACGATCACCACGTCGGCCTTGATATCGCGATGAAGCGGCGAGGTGGCCGGAGCGGCGGGCGCCGTGCGTTCCCAGAGGCCGTGCGATCGCGGGTCGTTCTGCATGTGCGGTTCCGCCAGGTTCCAGTCGGTCAGGTGCCGGAGGGGCAGGGGTGATCATGGCTGGCCGGCGGTCTGTCGACAATGAAAATCCGGTTGCTTCCCGCCGCTGCGTCATGACGCCCTGCGGGACTGTCATCGTTCTGTCATGACTGTCGTCGCAGTGATGCGGCAGGCACCGCGCCTGAACGATTTCGAGTTGCCCACGATCGATGAGCCACGCAGAAAATCCATTGCCGGCTGAGCGGATGGCGCGACCCGCCTCCGGCGTGATCTGGGCCTATCGGTTCGATGGCGAGGGGCGCGCGCGCCCGGTTCCGCTCGACGATACGATCGTGCCGACGGCGCCGGGCGAAGGGTTCCTCTGGGTCCATCTCGACGTCGTCAACAGGCTTGCGCGCGACTGGGTCAACTGCGTCGGCTGGCTCGGGCAGGATGCGCGCCGCCTGTTGCTCAGCGCCGACGATTACCCGGCGCTCGAATACGACACCCAGTCGGTCTGGGGCCGCTTCTCCGACACGCTGCAGGATCCCGACGAAGACAGCGACCGCACGGTGCCGATGCGCTTTGCCTTCGGCCCCGGCTATCTCGTTTCCGGCCGCCGCCATCCTGTGCGCGCCGCCGCCCTGACCCGCAAGAAGGTCGATGGCGGGCAGGTCGTCGGCGGGCCCGTCGCCCTGTTCGAGATGATGATCGACCAGGTGCTTCGCGCCGTCGCCGAGACGTTGCGGGCGTCGCGCGCCGAGGCGGATTCGATCGAGGATCGGGTGCTCGACGAAAGCCTGCACGACGAGTCGCGCCGGCTCGGGCCCCTGCGCCGCACAGCCGTGAAACTGCACCGCCAGCTTTCCGGCCTGCGCAGCATCCTGCGCGAATTCGCGGAGGACGAGCATGCCGACGACAGCCATGTCGCTTCGCGAGCGGCGGCGGAAAGGTTGCTGCGTCGGATCGAAACGCTCGATCAGGAGGTGCAGGAGGTGCAGGATCGGGCGCGCTTCCTGCAGGACGAGATCGCCGCGAAGCTCGCCACGATCAGCAACCGCCACCTCTATTTCCTGTCGATCATGACGGCGCTGCTGATGCCGCCGACGCTCGTCACCGGCTTCTTCGGCATGAATACCGGCGGCTTGCCCTTTCTCGAGGGCGCGCATGGCTGGATCAGCGCCACGCTGATCGGCGGCCTCGCCTCCGTCTGCACGCTCCTCCTGTTGAAGCGCCTCGGCTTTTTCGATTAGGGGGCGGCGGCGTCCGCTTCGGCCCAGTCGTAGAGATCGAGCAGGATCCGGCCGAGCGCGCGTCCGCGCGGACTGAGGCTGTAGCTCACCTCGCGCGGGTAATGGTTGCTCTCCGACCGGAGCACGAGCCCGCGCGCCACAAGTCCGGCCACCCGCTCGGTCAGGACCTTGGGCGTGATGCGGGGCAGCGCGGCCTGCAGCTCCGTGAAGCGCAGAGGCCCCGCCGTCAGCTGCCAGAGCGCCAGCGCGTTCCATCGATGCCCGAGAAAGCTCAGCCAGTCCTCGGCCAGACAGTCGGCGGGGCGACAGGCCTTTGGCGCATCGTCGCTCGGCGGGCTTTCCGTTTGGATAGTCACGATTCGGTATGGTCCTTGCGGCGTCGTCGGGCGTGATATCGCCCCGGAGGCAGCAGGGAACAAGCGATGGCGGGATATTTGATCGTCGGCGGCTATGGCCATGTCGGGCAGAGGATCGCCGCGCGGCTGGTCCGGGCGGGCGTCGCGGGCGTGCGGATCGCCGGCCGGGACGGCGCGCGGGCGCGATCGACGGCAGCCGCACTCGGCTGCGAAGGAGCCGTCATCGACATGGCCGATCCGGCCGGCTGGGACGCGGCGCTCGACGGGATCGGCACGGTAGTCGTCTGCATCGACCTCGCGACCGCCGACTTTCCGGCCACGGTGCTGGGGCGTGGGCTCGCCTATATCGACATCTCCGCGACCGACGCCGTGCTGGCGCGTGTCGAGGCGCTGGACGGGCTGGCGCGCCGGAGCGGCGGCAGCGCCGTGCTCTCCGTCGGCCTCGCGCCGGGTCTGACCAACCTGATGGCGCTCGAGGTTGTTGCGGATCTGGATCGGCCCGAGGGCGTCACGATCGGCGTGCTGCTCGGTCTCGGCGACGCGCACGGCGCCGCCGCCGTGGACTGGACGCTGGACAATCTGCAGCCGCTCGGGCCGGGAGAGATCGTGCCGGTCGATTTCGGCGTCCCCGGCCGGGCCGTTCCCACCATCCCCTTCGCCTTCGCCGATCAGCATGTCCTGATGCGTCGGCATGGGTGGCCGAGCGTGACCACGCGGCTGGGCTTCGCCTCGCCGCTGATCGGCGCGAGCTCGCTGCGCCTCTTGTCGGGGCTGGCGCGGCGCGACTGGTTCCGCCGGCTCCTGCGCTGGAGCATGGCCCGCTTCCGGCTCGGCTCCGATCGCACGGCGCTGGCGGTCGAGGCCGTGGGAAAGGGCGGGCGGCGGCGCCGGCTGGCTCTGGAGGGCTGGGCCGAGGCCGAAATCACCGCGCTGATCGCCGCCAGGGTCGCGCTTCTCCTGCGGGAGGCTCCCCGCGCGGGCGTCCATCACATCGAGGAACTCTGGGCCCTCGGCGATTTCGCTCGGGAACTCGCCGCCGAGGGCATCGCGGTCCATGCGGAGGGACGCGGCGGCTGACGCGCTGGACGGAGGCACCCTGCCAAACGAAACGACCGCCCGGACGGTTCCGTCGGGCGGTCGTTCTGCATTCATGTGCCGGCGCGCGACGGGCGCGCCGGTTCCGCCGCCTAGTCTTCCGGCGGCGTGATCGCCACGCGTCCCTTCAGCCGATCGTCACGCAGCTCGTACCACATGGCGTTCAGGATGCCGAAGGCGCAGGCCAGGCTGAGGCCGAGGATCCAGGAGAAGTACCACATTGCTCGTTTCTCCGATCAGTAGGCGTTGGGGTTCTTGGCCATGCTGTCGCCCGTGACCTTGCCGCGCATCACCCGGTACACCCAGGCCGTATAGGCGAGGATGATCGGCATGAAGAAGCAGGTCACCAGCAGCATGATCCAGAGCGTCAGCTTCGAGGAAGACGCATCCCAGATCGTCAGGCCGGCATTCGGGCTGATCGAGGACGGCAGCAGGAACGGGAACAGCGAGACGCCGGCCGTTGCGATGATGCCGAGGATGCCGATGGCCGAGGTGATGAAGGTGATGGCCGGCTTGCGGGCGGTGAAGCCGACCCAGGCGAGCGCCGTGCCGACGAAACCGAGGATCGGCGCCAGGATCATCCACGAATAGGTCGTGTAGTTGGCCAGCCAGCCGCCGGTGACGACGGACGCCGTCTTGCCGAGCGGGTTGGACGGACCGTTGGGGTCGACGACGCTGGTCAGGACATGTCCGCCAATGCCGTAGGTGACCCAGACGCCGGCCAGCGCGAACAGCACGATGGCGGCCAGCGCGGCGAAGCGGCCGAAGGTGCGGGCCCGGTCGGCGATCGGGCCGGACGTCTTCCAGGTCAGCAGCGCCGCGCCATGCATGACCAGCATGGAGAGGCTGACGAGACCGGCGAGGAGGGCGAACGGCGTCAGCAGCTGGAAGAAGTTGCCGCGATAGAACACCCGCATCGTGTCGTCGAACTCGAAGGGCAGGCCGAGCAGGACGTTGCCGACGGCGACGCCCAGGATCAGGGCGGGAACGATGCCGGCGAAGCACAGCACCATGTCCCACTTCGAGCGCCAGCCCGGATCGCCGATCTTGCTGCGGTACTTGAAGCCGACCGGCCGCAGGATGAGGGCGATCAGGATCACCATCATCGCGAGGTATAGCCCGGAGAAGGAGACGGCATAGAGGAGCGGGAAGGCGGCGAACACGGCGCCGCCGCCCAGGATGAGCCAGACCTGGTTACCTTCCCAGACCGGGCCGACGACGTTGATCACGATGCGCCGTTCCTCGTCCGTCTTGGCGACGAAGGGGAGCAGGGCGCCGACCCCGAGATCGAAGCCGTCCATCACCGCGAAGCCGATCAGCAGCACGCCGAGCAGCAGCCACCAGATCAGGCGAAGGTATTCATAGTCGATTGGTACGATGTCGTGCATGGCGAACCTCGCGGATCAAAGCTTGGGGGCGGCGGTTGCCGCCGTCGGCAACGCTTCGGCGCCGGCGGACTGGAAGGGGTTGTATTCCAGCGGACCCTTCTTGATCGTCTTGACCATCAGGATGACCTCGATCACGGCGAGGATGCTGTAGAGGATCAGGAAGATCGCGAGGCTGAGGGCGAGATCCCAAAGGGTCAGGCCGGAAGCCGCGTAGAAGGTCGGCAGCACGCCTTCGATCGCCCAGGGCTGGCGGCCATACTCGGCCAGCAACCAGCCGCACTCGATCGCGAGCCAGGGCAGCGGCAGGCTGAAGAGGGCCAGCCACAGCGTCCAGCGCTGCTCCCCGAGCTTGTGCCGCGAGGCGACCCAGAAGGCGGCTGCGAAGAAGGCGATGAAGTAGAAGCCGAGGCCGACCATCACGCGGAAGCTCCAGAACAGCACCGGCACGTTCGGGATGGTCGAATTGGCGGCCTTGGTGATGTCTTCTTCCGTGGCGTTCTCGACGTCGGGACGGAACTGCTTCACCAGCAGGCCATAGCCGAGGTTCTGCCACTTGCCGTCGAACTCGGCCCGGGCGGCGGTGTCGTTCGGATTGGCGCGGATCTTCTGCAGCGCCTTGTAGGCCTCGATGCCGTCGCGGATCTTGTCATGCGCGGTATCGACGAGGTTGACGATGCCGGGCAGCTCCGTGGTCAGCGAGCGCGTGCCGATCAGGCCGAGCACGTAGGGAATGCTGATCGCGAAGGTGTTTTCCTGCTTCTCCATATTGGGGAAGGCGATGACGTTGATCGCGGCCGGGGCCGGCTCGGTGTGCCACATGGATTCCATGCCGGCGATCTTCATCTTCTGGTTTTCCGTCGCGACGTAGCCGCTCTCGTCACCGAGGACGACGACGGAAAGGGCGGCGGCGAGGCCAAAGCTGGCGGCGACCGCCATCGAACGCTTGGCGAATTCCTGGTGACGGCCGCGCAGCAGGTACCAGGAGCTGACCGCCATCACGAACATCGCGCCGGTGACGTAGCCCGCGCTGACGGTGTGGACGAACTTGGCCTGGGCGACCGGGTTGAACACAACCGCCATGAAGTCGGTGACCTCCATGCGCATCGTGTCAGGGTTGAAGACCGAACCGACCGGATGCTGCATCCAGCCATTGGCGATCAGGATCCAAAGCGCCGAGAAATTGGCGCCGAAGGCGACCAGCCAGGTGACGATGAGGTGCCCCACCTTCGACAGGCGGTCCCAGCCAAAGAAGAACAGGCCGATGAAAGTCGCTTCCAGGAAGAAGGCCATCAGACCTTCGATGGCGAGCGGGGCGCCGAAGATGTCGCCGACGTAGTGGCTGTAATAGGACCAGTTCATGCCGAACTGGAACTCCATGACGACACCGGTAGCGACGCCCATGGCGAAATTGATACCGAAGCAGGTGCCCCAGAAAAGCGTCATGCGGCGCCAGATCTCGCGCCCGGTCATAACATAGACGCTCTCCATGATCGCCATCAGGAAGGAGAGCCCGAGCGTCAGGGGCACGAAGAGGAAATGATACATCGCGGTGGCAGCGAACTGCAGCCGCGACAGAGTAACAATATCGATATCAATCATGGCCTATACCTTTTGAGTCGCCAGGATTTCACAGCTACCGGCTCATAAGGCACGCAACATTGAGCGAAATCAATGCAGCGAGCTGCCGCGTGCGGTGGATTGGCACAGGCAGCGCCCGGATGATCCTGAACACTGTAAGCTGGGTGAATGAACACCTCCGAATCCGCAGCGGGCGCGAAGTCTGCCCGTTCTGGCCCGACCGTGATGAAGTGGCTGAAAGCGCGCGGCCGGGTCGGTCGTCGCGCCATGGGGCTGGCGATCCTGGTGCCGCTTGTCAGCGCCTGCCTCACCGTCGCGCAGGCCTATCTTCTCGCCACCATCCTGCATCGGGCCATCGTCGACCATGTTGCGAGTGCGGCGCAGGCAACGGCGATGCTGGGCCTGCTCGGTCTGGTTGCACTGCGGGCGGTGCTGGCCTGGGCCGGCGAAGCGGCTGGCATACGCGCCGCCGAGGACATCAAGCAGGCGATTCGCAAGGACCTGTTCGCGGCGCTGATGCGGCGCGGGCCGGACTGGATGCGCCAGCGCGCCTCCGGCGAACTGGCAAGCCAGATCCTCGACCAGGTCGAGGCGCTCGACGGCTATTTCTCCCGCTTCGTGCCGGCGATGATCGCCGCCGCCGTGGTGCCGGTCGCCTTTGCCGTCGGGCTGATGCCGGTCGATCTCGCGGTCGGCCTGCTTCTCTTCGTCACGGCGCCGCTCATCCCGCTGTTCATGGCGCTGGCCGGCTGGGGCGCCGAGGCGGCGAGCCGCCAGCATCTGACGGCTTTGTCGCGGCTTTCCGGCATGTTCGCCGACCGGCTGCGCGGCCTCCTGGTGCTGAAGCTGTTCGGTCGGGCCGAGGACGAGATCGTCCGCGTCCGCAGCGCCAGCGACGAATTCGCGACGCGCACGCTCGCCGTGCTCAGGATCGCCTTCCTTTCCTCGGCAGTGCTCGAGTTCTTTGCCGCGCTGGGTGTCGCCGGCGTCGCGCTCTATGTCGGGCTCACCTATATCGGTCTGCTCGATCTGCGCGGCGCGGAGCTCGGCCTGCAGGCCGGCCTGTTCTGCCTGCTGATGGCGCCCGAAGTGTACATGCCGCTGCGCACGCTCGCGGCCCATTATCACGATCGCGCCTCGGCCAAGGCGGCGGTGACGAACCTCTCGGCGGTGTTCGAGACATTGCCGGCCGTCGATGAGGCCGCGGCAATTCCGGGCGTTGACTGGAGCCCGCGCGGCGCCGTCGGCGTGACGGTGCGCCACCTGACCGTCGAGGCGGCGGATCGCGGCGCCATCCTCGCCGACGCGTCGCTCGATATCGCGCCGGGCGAGACGGTCGCGCTGCTCGGCCCGAGCGGCATCGGCAAATCGACGCTGATCGAGGTGCTGGCCCGTCTGCGCGCCCACCAGGGCCGCGTCGAGCTCGGCGGCGGGTCGCTTGCCGACATCGACGAGGTGGCACTTCGCCGCCATGTCGCGGTGCTCGGTCAGCGGTCGCGCCTGTTCCATGGCTCCATTGCGAGCAATATCCGGCTCGGCCGCGCCGACGCCAGCGACGCCGAGGTCCGCGCGGCGGCCGAGCGCGCCTGCGTGCTCGATTTCGCCGACAGGCTGCCGGATGGACTGGATACCCCGGTCGGCGAACGGGGCAGGGGCCTGTCGGGCGGCGAGGCGCAGCGCGTAGCGCTCGCCCGCATCTTCCTGCGCGATCCGGCGCTGGTACTGCTCGACGAGCCGACCGCCCATCTCGATCGCGAGACGGAAGCCCGCGTCATGCGCGCCGTGCTCGATTTCGCCGCCGGCCGCACCCTGCTGATCGCCACCCATTCGACCGCCGTCGCGGCGTTGATGGACCGGATCTGCGAGATCGACGACCGCAGGCGGATCGTCAGCCGCGCCGGGGCGCCCGCCTCGGCGTCCATGCTGGGAGTGGCATGATGCGGCTTCTGTTCAGCCTCTACGCCAAGCGGTCCGGCGGGCTTCTGCTGGCGCTTCTGCTTGCCTGCCTGACGCTCGCCGCCGGTGTCACCCTGTTCGGCGTCTCCGGCTGGTTCCTGACCGGGGCTGCGCTCGCCACCTCGGCGCTGACCTTCAACCTCTTCGGCCCCTCGGCCATGGTGCGCGGCTTCTCGTTCCTGCGCATCGTCTCGCGCTATGGCGAGCGGCTCGCCGGCCATGCCACCACCTTCAAGATCCTGTCCGATATTCGTGTCCGGATCTTTTCGCGGCTGATCCCTCTGGTGCCGCTGCGGGCAGCGGCGCACCGGACCGGGGATTTCGTCGCCCGGCTGACGGCGGATGTCGAGACCCTCGACATGATGTTCCTGCAGGTCGTGGCCCCGGTCGCGACCGCGATTTTCGGCGCCCTCGGGCTCGGCCTGTTCCTGTGGATCGTGCTGCCGGACAGCCTGCCGGTAGCGCTCATCGGCTTCGGCCTGACGACGCTGCTTCTGCCCGGGCTGATCGTGCTCGCCGGCCGCCGCAGCGGCGCCGCCACGGTACGCACCGCGGCCGACCTGCGCAGCGCCGTGCTTGACGGCATCGACGGCCACGCGGATCTGGTCGCGCTCGGCGCCGTCGACGGCGCCCGCCGCTCGGTCGACGAGGCGGCTGCGGCCGTGCGGACGGCGCGGCTGCGCCAGGGCCGGCGCATCGCCTTCGGGCCTGCCTTCGTCGTGCTCGGCACGGGCGCCACCGCGGTCGCCACGCTCTATGTCGGCCTTTCCGTGCTGGAAGCGGGCCGCGTTTCGGGGCCTGTCCTCGTTGGCGCGCTGCTTGCCGTCATGGCGATTTTCGAGGTTTCGGGGCCGATCCTGCGCGGTGCCGGCCGGCTTGGCGCGGCCAGCGCGGCGGCGAAGCGCGTCCAGTCGCTGGTCGACATGCGTCCGTCTGTCATCGATCCCCCCCGACCGGTCGCGCTGCCCGAGACGGGCGATATCGTCTTCGACAAGGTCGGCTTCACCTATGGCCGCGACCAGCAGGTCCTTTCCGGCCTCGACCTGACCCTGCATCCGGGCGAGCGCGTCGCCATCGTCGGCGAGAGCGGCTCGGGCAAGTCGACGCTGCTCGGTCTGCTGCTCCGCCTCGTCGACGTCGATGCCGGCGAGATCCGCATCGGCGGTGTCGGTATCCGCGAAGTCCGGCAGGCGGATCTCCATGCCCATGTCGCGCTGCTTTCGCAGGATGCGCCCGTGTTCATCGGTACGATCCGCGACAATCTGAGGATCGCCGACCCGGCCGCCGACGATGCGGCGCTTCTCGCCGTGCTGGAAAAGGCCCGGCTCGACGGCTTCGTGCGCGGCCTGCCGCAGGGGCTCGACACCTGGCTCGGCGAATCCGGCGAGACGCTTTCGGCCGGACAGGCGCGGCGGCTCTGCCTGGCGCGCACGCTGCTGTCGCCGGCGAGGGTGCTGCTGCTTGACGAGCCGACGGCAGGACTCGACCGGCCGACCGAGGCGGCGTTCCTCGCCGACCTGCTCGCCGTCACCACGGGTCGCACGCTGGTGCTCGCCACGCACGCCGCCCTGCCGCCGGGTGCGGTCGATCGGGTGTATCGGCTGGAGGATGGAGCGTTGGCGCTGGAGGGATGAGGCCTACCCTTCACCTCTCCCATCGGGAGAGGTCGGAGCGAAGCTCCGGGTGAGGGGCTGCGATCTCTCGGGTGAGGCCTAAACCCCTCACCCGCCGTCCTGCGGCCGTCGACCTCTCCCTCTGGGAGAGGTGAAGGAGGAGACCCTAGCGCCGGTGCGAAGCGATGATGCCGGCCGCCAGCGTCGGGAGGTCCGCGCCGGGGCGGCCGTCGCCGACATGCTGCCAGGTGACGCGCGATCCTTCGATCAGCAGGAACAATTGATCGGCCAGCAATTCCGGCTCGGCGAGGTCGGAGGCGCGGCAGAGCCGGATCAGATTGTCCCGGTGCTGGCGGGTGTTGGCATCCAGCACCTCGCGGCCGGGATGGTCCGGATCGGTGATCTGCACCGCCGCCTTCGCCAGCGCGCAGCCTGCCTCGTTGCCGTGCTCGACATGGTTGGCGATCCGCGTCAGCCAGGCATCGATCTGGGCCAGCGGCTGGCCCGGATGCTCCGTTTCGATCTCGCACCAGATGGCGGCGCCCTCGGCGGCGAGGCCGCGCAGGTACTCGGCCACCAGCAGGTCCTTCGATTCGAAATGTCGGTAAAGCGTCATCTTGTTGGTGCCGGCTGCCTCGGCGATCGTCTCGACGCCGACACCATGGACGCCGTGCCGCCCGAACAGTTCCCGCGCCGCCACGAGAATGCGCTCGCGCGGCGGCTGCGGCTTCGCAGCGGCGCCGCTGTGAACAGACTGTTCAGCGCTTTTCACATCCATCCCATTGACTCGATGTTACCCGATAGTAACATTTGCTAATGTTACTCAACGGTATCGGCGCAGCTCCCCCCCTGGGTTTCGGCCGGTTTCCGTAACATAGTGAAGGGAAGACCGATGACCAACATCCTTTTCGTGACGTCGAGCCCTCGCGGCGGCGCCTCGCATTCGAGCAAGGTGGCCGAGCGTGTTCTGGCCGACCTCGTCGCCCACAATCCGAACGCAACCGTCGTCCGCCGTGATCTGGCGCGGGATCCGCTGCCGCATGTCGACGAAGCCTATCTCGGCGCCGTGTTCACGCCGGCCGAGGCGCGCAGCGAGGAGCAGAAGGCGATCGCCGCGCTTTCCGACACGCTGATCGACGAGCTCTTCGCCGCCGACATCATCGTCATCGCCTCGGCGATGATCAATTTCACCATCACCTCGACGCTGAAGACCTGGCTCGATTATGTCGCGCGCGCCGGCCGCACCTTCGCCTATGTCGACAACGCCCCGGTCGGTCTCGTCACCGGCAAGCGCGTCGTGCTGGTCGAGTCGAAGGGCGGCATCTATTCGGAAGGCCCGATGAAGCCGGCCGATTTCCAGCTGCCCTATCTGCGTTTCATCCTCGCCTTCATCGGCCTGAAGGATGTCGAGGAGATCACCGTCGAGGGCGTCGCCTTCGGTCCGGAGCAGGCGGCGAGCGCCGTCGCGGCCGCCGAGGCCAAGGCGTCGGAGACGGCCCGTTCCATCGCGGCCTGATCGTCGATCCCGCGCGCATTCCAAGAAAAAGGCCGGATCCTGGATCCGGCCTTTTTTGTTACGGGTTGGTGGTCTTGATCTCGACCTGCAGCAGGTCGGGCAGCTTCTGCGGCGCACTGTCGGCCGTTTCGATCAGCTTCATCAGCGGCACCGGCGTCGCCGGCGCGGCGGTGATCGTCATCGTGCCCGGGGCCTTGATGAAGGCCTGCAAGGCCGGGGCCAGCTTCGCCTGGAAGCCCGGATTCTTCAGCACCATCAGGAACAGCGGCAGGGCGCCGGCGATCTGCTGGCGGAACTTGTCCGGCTCGACGTTCATCTTCTTCGCCTGCATCCCGACGGCGCGCTCGACGATCGACTTGTCCTCGACCGACAGCTTGCCGCGCGTGAAAAGCAGCGACGACAGCGCGCCTTCCAGCTGCTTGGGATCCTGGATGGCCTGGCGCGTCAGCCCCGTCAGCGTCGCGTCGGCATTCATCGTCGCCAGGTCCTTGATGGCCAGCTTGAAGCCGTCGAGGATCACCGCCTCGTCGGCCTCGCGCCACGACAGGCGGAAGCCATAGTCGGCGACCAGCCGGTCATAGCCGAGGCCCTTGATCATCTCGCGGGCGCGACGGTCGTCGATCTGCGACAGGTCGAGGTCGAGGCCGCGCACGTCGCTGGCGATGCTGGTCGGGACCGGGCCGATATAGTCGCCGAGGTCGATGCGGGCGCGATCGACGGCGCCGAGCTTCTTGCCGCCCTGGGTGACGTCGACGCCGACCGCTTCGGCGAAGCCCATGGTCGGGATAAGCGGCATCGGATCGAAGTCGATGCCGCTCTCGCTGGCATACATCGACGAGACCAGCAGTTCCGGCGACGGGAACTTGAAGCCGCCGACCGCCAGTCGCTCGGCGCCGAGCGTACCCTTGTCCTGGATGGCGACGTCGAGGTCGTGCACGCCGATCTCGCCGATGCCGTCGCTGGAAAAGTCGTTGAAATGGAAATCGCCGAGATGGAAGCGCTCGACTTCCGGGGCGGTGACGTCGAGGTCGCTGAGGCGCAGGGAACCGACCCCGGCGAAGCTGAGCAGGCCGGCAAAGTTGTCGCGCACCAGCCGCGCCGCTTCGTTATCGGGGAGGTCGGGCTTGGAAAGGAACGTATCGAGGAAGTCGGTGAAGCTCTTCTTTGGCTGGCGCAGCCGCAGGTTCTCCATTTCGAACGAGCCCATGCGCACCGAGGCGCCCGGCATCTCGATCGAGAAGTTGCGGTAGACCTCGAGCCCAAGCGCGGTGCGCCACTTGCCATCGCCGACGCCGCCGGCATACCGGTCGGGATCGAGCACGGCGGAGAGGGCATCGAGGTCGTATTTGCGCGCCTCGATCTTGTCGATCGTGAACTTGATCAGTCCGTCGGGCGAGGGCATCTCCTGCGAGATCGGCCCCATCGTTACCTGGTCGATGACGCCGTTCGCCATGCCCTTCAGTTCGTAACTGCCGAAGCTGGCGGCCGAGGTCTGGCCTTCCGAGGTCTCCGTCGCCTGGATGCGGCCGACGCGGATGCTGTCGACGGAAGCCTTGGCGATGATGCCCCAGCCCTTGGCGAGCGAGGTGAAGATGCGGTTCTGGTCGAACACGTAGTTGACGAAGCTCGGCACCGACAGGTTGTCGACGCGAATATCCGAAAGCGTCGAGCTGCCGAATTCGCCCACCACGAGCTTGCCGCTGTCGGCCGTGATCTCGCTCGCCTTGAAGCCGCCATCGGCTGCCTCGGCATAATTGGTGATGGCGATGGTGCCGAAGCTGATCTCGAGCTTGGTCGCCAGCGTCTCGCTGCGGATGGTAAGGTTGCGCAGCGTCGCGGTGCGCCGGCCTTCGTCATAGGAAAGCTCGGAGAAGCCCGCGACCCAGTTGGGCGAGGCGTCGAGCGTCGAAACCCAGTTGCGGATCGCCGTCTCGATCGGCTCCTCGGCAAGGGCGGGCAGCGACGCCGTCATGGCGAAGGCGCTGACACCGGCGGCGAGAAGTCGGACGCGTAGCGACGAACGGCTCATAGGTAACTCCATGGCGGGACGACCGGGCGGCTCGGCGAGCCGCGATCGACCGTGACATTCAAGATGTCCCGATCCGGGATAGAAAAAACCGGGCGGTCTGCACCGCCCGGGAATTCATTCGGCGCGCCTGGCACGTCCGTTCCTGGCGCCTCTGTCCGCGGCGCTTACTGGTTCGCCTGGATGTCGACGGCCAGCACGTCCGGCAGTGTCTGCGGCGCGGCCGAGGCGGCGCCGAAGATCTGCATGATCGAGACCGGATTGCCGGGCGCGGCGGTGATGGTCAGCGACTTCGGGTCTTTCAGGAAGGCGGTCGCCGCGGTGGCGATGCGATCCTGGAAGCCCTGGTTGCCGACGACCGAGAGCAGCAGCGGCAGCGCGCCGGAGATCTGCTCGACGAACTGGTCCGGGGTGGCGCCCATCGCCTTCGCCTGCATCTCGATGATGCGGCCGACGATGCCGGCATTGTCGAAGCGGATCTTGGCGCTGTCGACCGTGGCGGTGGCGGCGAGTTCCGAGAGCTTGTCCGGATCCTGCAGCTTGTCGCGCGGCAGGCCGCCGAACGTGCCGGTGATCACCAGCTTGCCGACATCCTTGCCGTCGAAGCTGATCGAGCGGAAGGTGAAGCTCTGCTTGGAATTGTCATAGGCGCCATCGATTCCGACGTCGAAGGTCAGCTTGTCATAGCCGAGCTGCTCGACCCAATCCTTGGTCTGCTCGTCCGCCTTCAGGACCTCGCCGGGGATGGTGACGCCGCTGATGCGCAGCTGGCCATCGTTCGGCGCGCCTTCGATGACGTCGCCGAGCGTGACATTGACGGCGTCGACGGTGACCGGAGCCGGCGCGTCGGCCGCGCCGCCGCTGATCCCCGTCACTTCCATGTTCGAGAACGGCGTGATCTTCGCCTTGGAGTTGATCTCGGTCGGGGCGGGGACGATGGCGTCCTTGAAGATGCCCTTCTGCCAGGTGATCGTCGTCTCGTCGTCGACGACCTTGCCGCCGTCGAAGGCGATGCTGGCTGCCGTGAAGCCGCCGCTGGTGCGCTCCAGCGGGCTTTCGATGACGACGGCGGGAATGCTCACGTCGCCGCCGTGCTTGGAAACCATCTTCACGTTGCTGAGCGTGACGTTGTCGCCGTCCGCCTTGGCGGAGTCGAACGTGACCTTGGCCTCGCCGCGGGCCTGGGCGGCGGCGACGAAGGCGTCTGCGATTTTCTGGGCGTCGGGAGCCGCGAAGGCGGCGGTCGACAGCATCAGCGCCGATGCGAGCGTGAGGCTGCGCACCGCGAAGCCGGAAACCGTCAGGTTCATCATGTCCTCCAAGGAACGAATCGAGAGTGCCTCGGCAAGGGCCGAAGCAAGGTCCGGCCGGCATTCTGGCCGGACTTCGTGGCGAGAGCAAGAACGGCCGGCCTGCCTGTGATGAACGTCACCCGTGCGAAAATGGGGGATTGCACGCGACGGAATCCGCCGGATTCGCTCGCGGCACGCAGGAATTCCGCCGGTTGAGCGCCGCAACCGCCGGTATGGGGCGGGATGGACGCCGGGCGGTCAGCGGCTGCGCGAGCAGGCGTTGATGTCGGAGGTGCCGCCCGACCCGCAGGCATTGACCGGCTCCATGGCCTTGATGGCCGGGGAGTTCGGATCCGTCGTGCAGCCCTGAAGGCCAACGGTGGCCGAGAGGACCGCGAGAACCATAAGAAAAGAGCGCATGTGCTTGTTTCACCCGTATGTGCCGCATGGCGGCGATGGACCCCGTCGTTGCCGGTCCGGCGGGGCCTTCGAGGAGATCTCCTGGCGATATAGGCGGGCGCGCAACCGAGGCTACCCTTCCCGCTGCGGGAGCCGGGCCGTTTCCGAAATCTGTGGATGCCGAAGCCCTCCCGACCGGCAGGTGGGAAAGCCCGCCCGCCGCCGGGGAGGGTGGATCAGCGGCGGCCGCTCGAGCAGTCGCCGCTGGTGCCGCCGGGGCCGCAGGCATTGACCGGATCGTCCATCGCCTTGATCGCGGGCGAGTTCGGATTGGTCGTGCAGGCGGAAAGGCTGGAAAGGCCGGCGAGGCCGGCGCTGAGGGCGAGGACGGCAAGAAGCGTACGCATGGACTTCCCCTGGTTGGCCCCGCGCCCGGCCCGCAATGTGACCTGACGCCGTCGAGCTTCCGGAGGTTCGCGCAACCCAAGGTCGCGCGCAAGCGCCATTTCAAAGCACGATCAGCCCGATTCCCTTGAGCAGTTCGGCCGCCTGGGCCTTCGAGATGATCGCCTTGCGGAAGAGGCCGGCATCGGAGAGCGTGATCGCGCCGAGATCGCAGCCGCGCAGGTCCGCGCCCTCGAACTTCGCCGCCCTGAGGCTTGCCGAACGCAGCGACGAGTCGGTGAACACGCAATCGCGAAAATCCGCGCCGCCGAGGTCGGCGTCGGCGAAGTCGACCCCGTCGATCCGCTCCTTGCGAAACACGATGTTGCGCAGCATCGCGCCGTTGAGGCGGCTGCGCAGGAAGGAAATGCCGATCGTCGCGGCGCCCTGGAAATCGCCGCCGGTCAGCTTGCAATCCTCGAAGCGGGCATTGGTCAGCCGCGCCCGCACGAAGTCGGAATTGCTCAGATTGCAGTTCCGGAAGCCGGTGTCCGAAAGCTCGGCGCCGGCGAGGATCGCCTTCGGTGCCCGCACCTCGCGCCATTGCGAGCCCGTCGCCTCGACGCCGCGCAGATCCGAGCCGGAGAGATCGCAGCGCTCGAACTCCGCCTCGGCGAGGTTCAGCCCCTTGATGTCGCATTCGAGGAACCGGCAATCGACGAAGCGGACGCCGGAAAGATCGGTCTCGCCATCGAACACCGTCGCGAGACGCACCCGCTCGGCCGAAAGGTTTTCAAGAATGCGGGCAGGGGACTTCGTCATGGAATCGGGCGCCTCGTTGGTCGGCCCGTTGTAGCGCCAACCCGTCGGGGGCTCCAATGGCGACCAGACCTATCCGGCCCTTTGTCGTCGCGCCCGCAGGCCCGCCAGCACCTCGTCGACGATGAGAGAAAGCGCGTCGGCGCCGGCGCCGTCGCGCGCCTGCACGGAAAGACCCTGCATGACGGCGGTCAGATAGCGGGCGAGGGCGGCGGCCTCCGCCTCGCCGGTCCAGCGCGCGAGCGTGCGCAGCATGGCCTCGCGATAGCGGTTGCGCCGGTCGGAGACGGCGCGCGCCAGGTCTTCGTGCTCGGCGTGGGCGGAGATCATGCCGGTCGAGATCATGCAGCCCAGTTCGCCGGCGGGATCCGTGACGGCGCGCACGCTCGCCTCCAGCATCTGCCGGACGGCGTCTTCCAGCGTCGCCGCGTCGCCAGGCTGCGGCAGTTCCACCGACACAAGCGCCTCGTAGCGGCGCAGCGCCTCTTCATAGAGCCCGGCCTTGCTGCCGAAGGCGGCGTAGAGGCTGGGCGGCGCGATGTCGAGCGCGCGCGTCAACTCGCCGATCGAGACGCCCTCATAGCCGTGCCGCCAGAAAAGCCGCATGGCGACGTCGAGTGCGCCGTCGCGATCGAAACCGCGCGGGCGCCCGCCGCGCGATGGGGTGTCC
The DNA here is from genome assembly GCF_026343855.1 of Kaistia nematophila. Classification (NCBI taxonomy): domain Bacteria; kingdom Pseudomonadati; phylum Pseudomonadota; class Alphaproteobacteria; order Hyphomicrobiales; family Kaistiaceae; genus Kaistia; species Kaistia nematophila. The sequence goes on from NZ_JAPKNK010000006.1 coordinate 259,216, forward strand.
TGTTTCATAGCGGTCACTAAATATCCCTTGACCCGAGGCGTCAAGTTCATGTTCTTTAGTGATCACTAAGAATCGAGCTGGCGCGATCCGACCGCGCATCGTCCGTTTGGGCGAGATATCGGAAATCGAGGAAAATCCCATGATCCTGAAGACCTATGCCCGCGTATTCACCAACGATGCCGACGAGGCGCTCGAGACATTCCAGGCTCTCCATGGTCGCGAGCCGCATCTTCGTTTGCGCTTCGGCGAATGGGACCTGATCGGCATCGGCGACACCTTCATCGTCGGCGGCGCCGACGCGGCGCTGGCGCCGATCCGCGACAGTCACGGCCCGTGGATCGTCGAGGATCTGGACGAGGCGGAGCGCCGACTGCTGCTGGCGGGCGCCACCATCACCCAGCCGGCGGCCACTTCGCCGACCGGGCGCTTTCTCTATGCCCGCCATGCCGATGGCCTCCTCGTCGAATATGTCGAGTGGACGCCGGAACTGGTGGAGAAGTTCATCCGCGCGCCCCAGCGCGAGGGGCTTCTGTCGTCGCAAATGTGAGGCCGCGCCGGCGGCTCAGAAGCCGCCGGCTTGCCAGAGGCGCGCGTCGAAGCGGAAGGGTCGCTGGCTCGCCACCTTGAGATCGCCGGCGGCCGGATGGGCGGGGTTCAGCAGCAGGTTGAAGCTCTCCGGCACGATGAAGGAGGGCACCCGCAGCACCGGCGTTCGCGCCGTGGCGAGCCAAGCGTCGCCGACTTCCAGCGGCGCCTCCGGCAACGCCTCGACCGTCTCGATCGCGGCGTCGCCGATCTCGATGCCGGTCAGCACATAATCGTCCGGCAGCAGGTCGGGCGTCAGGTCGAGATAGCAGCGGACCTCGAGCACGGCGAGCGCCGCCGTCTCGGCCGCATAGATCAGCGCGCGTCCCGGCGAGTTCCAGCGCCCGCCATAGAGCCGCGCGCCGGTTCCGGAGAGATCGGCGAACGGGGCGCGGCTGATGCGCCAGGCGATCAACGTATGCGGCCCGGCGTCGTGCCCGCCGGCTCAGGGCGGACCATCAGGCTGCGATGCCGTGCGAGATGCGGCCGAGCAGGGTTTCCACCTGCAGCGCGCCTTCCGAGGTGTCGAGCAGGAACAACGGCGTCTCGTCGCCGAGCGCCGTCGTCGGCCGGCGCAGCCAGGTCGCCGCCTTCTCCTTCGAGCCGAACGTGTCCTCGGCGGCGGCGATGACGCGCGCGGCGCGCATCAGCCGGTCGGACTGGTCGGCCGTCAGCGTGCCGATCTTGCGGCGATGCGAAAGGGTCTTGCGCGGCAGCACGACCAGATCGAGCTCGGCGAGCGTCATCCGGCCGGTATCGAGCACATGCTCGACCGCCTTGACCGGCAAGCCGTGCCGGACCGCCGCGATCAGGTCGCGCCCGCTGCGGATCGAAATCCCGAGCGCGCTCTCGCCGCCGACGATGTCGAGTGCGTGGGTGTGAGCCATGGGAGGCCTCTGCCGTTGCTGGCGATATGCACCAAAAGTAGGGGCATGTGGCCGACGCGGCAAGGGCGGGATTGTGGGGTAGAACGGTGCACCGCTTGGGGGCAACGGTGGCATGTTAAGCTGGCGATCTGCCAGCAACTAACTTGTTTAGTCAGGACACCTGACTGACTAGGTCTTTGAGAAGGCCGTTTGCTTGAGCAGGGATTCGTCGAAAACTCCCGCCTTTTGCCTGCATAGGCTCAAAAATTCCATCGCCGATCGGCCGAAGCTCAATCACGCGATCATTCCGCTCCAATCTGGCAATATCCCCGACCCATCGCCAATCGGCAATGTCTGCCCTGATGCGGGTTAGGACTGCTGCCACATCAGCCATACTCCTCAGCCGCTTGTCGATATTGAAGTGGGTCATATCGCGCAGCGCGTTTTTGGCGCCGACACCTACCCATGGAGGTAGGGAGTTGAATTTCATAAGGGTGCCTGAGGCTGCTCTGCGATGAATGACACCATCCTCGAATTGCGACTTGTCAAAGTCATCGACAATCTTCGAATACTCACGGTGATCGGAGGTTTTGAAGTATTCAAAAGGTGAGTAGGGTAGTGTCCCACCTAGCAATTGATAGGTTACTAGGCCAATTTGATATATGTCGCCACTCGCGGCATAACGGCGGGTCTCGAACGACTCTGGTGGGCGGTATAGCGCGCTATGTCCTGACGCAGGGAGATCTGTTTCACCTTCAATCAGCTGCCGCACGCTACCGAAATCAGCGATTAGCGGAATTCCCTCGTCACAGACTATATTTGCTGGCTTTAGGTCCCGGTGGATAAGGCCATTCGCATGAATTGCGCTCGCGCCCGTGCATATCCCCAATGCGACGTCGATTGCTTGAACGGCGGACGGACTAGCGGAGATCAGCAAGTCGAGATCGCCATCAGCGCATCGTGGAGTTAGGAAAAACGCCCATTCATCGGATAGGTTTCGAGCGTCAATTATGCGGAGAACGTTGGGGGAGCGTATGCTGGCGAGAAGACGCGGCTCATCATGCCGACGTTCTCCGGGAGCACCATAGTAGAACTTGACTGCAACATCCGCTCCCGAAATGCGATTCTTAGCGAAGACGAGATAGCCGTTGGCGCCTACTGGATGGAACTCGAACCCTTCATGATCGCGTTGAAGTTCGATGATGGCCGCTTGTAGCTCCTCGGGAAGATTCTCCATCGGTTAGGCCGATTGCTTACGAAAGGCCGCTAGCGCTGCCTTGTATGCCGGCTGGTGATACGCGTTAAGGCTATCGTCGTCCGCACAGGCATTAATTCTCTTTCCAGAGATAAACTCGACGTCGCATGGAGCCGCTGCTAGTAGGATGCCCTCCATTTTCAAGGCTGCTGCGCCGGCGCGCATGTGCCCGGTCTCTGGCTTGTCCTTGATGCCGATTAGCTCAGGGCTGGTCCCGTTGATTAGAGCAGCGATCGCACTTTGAAACGCTCGCAAGGCTTGTCTTGAACGAGTGTCGGAAAGCTCAAGTCGGTTCGACTGCAAAATCTGCACATGCTCGCCTTCACACGCGAGCAGCACATAGTTGAGCTTACGTGAGGAGAATTCTACGCCGAGAACGTTCATAGTGCTCCTGCAATTGGGGGCTCAATTGAAGCTGCCAGATGCCGTCTAGACTAGATTCCTGGCGGCCCTATGCATCCATGGACTGGTTGTGCCAGTCCATGGATGCGCCAAATCCAGAGCTAACTAGTCCCCTACGAGCAGCCGCTCGTATTTCCACACGTGTCGCACTTCAGGCAGGTGCCGTTGCGCACCATGGTGAAGTTGCCGCATTCGGTGCAGCTTTCGCCCTCGTAGCCCTTCATCCGCGCGATCGCGACCTGCTCGGCCGCCTTCGGCTTCGGCTGGGCGGCGGGGGCTGCCGTGACCGGCTCCACATTGCCGATAGCAAGCTCCGCCTCGGTGGCGACGTCGCGCTTGAAGGCGGTGGCGGCCGCGCCGCCGGTGCCCGTCGTGCGCAGCGCCGTCACGGTCGAGGCGGTCGTGGCCGGAGCCGCGGCGGCGCCCTTCGATTCACCGGCGCGATCGACCAGCTTGAAGCGCTCGGTCTTGCCGCGGACGAGGCCGTGGCTGACCGGGGCGGGCTTCACCGTCGGCTGGTCGCCGCCGCCGAGCGTCGTCGCGTTGTTGTCCTCGGGGACGACATGCGCCAGGTCGTTGCGGCCGAGATAGGACACGGCCAGCTCGCGGAAGACGTAGTCGAGGATCGAGGTGGCGTTCTTGATCGCCTCGTTGCCGGTGACCATGCCGGCCGGCTCGAAGCGGGTGAAGACGAAGGCCTCAACATATTCTTCCAGCGGCACGCCATATTGCAGGCCGAGCGAGATGGCGATGGCGAAGTTGTTCATCATCGCGCGGAAGGCGGCGCCTTCCTTGTGCATGTCGATGAAGATCTCGCCGAGGCGGCCGTCGCGGTATTCGCCGGTGTGGATATAGACCTTGTGGCCGCCGACATTCGCCTTCTGGGTGTAGCCCGTGCGGCGGTCCGGCATCTTCTCCCGCTTGCGGACTTCGCGCTCGATGATCCGCTCGACGATGCGCTCGGCGATCTGCTCGGCGCGCGCGGCGGCGGGCTTGGCGACCAGCGCCTCGACCGCGTCCTCGGCGTCGTCCTCGTCATCGGCGAGAAGCTGCGAGTTCAGCGGCTGCGACAGCTTCGAGCCGTCGCGATAGAGCGCGTTGGCCTTGAGCGCCAGCTTCCACGACAGCATGTAGGCGCTCTTCGCGTCCTCGACGGTCGCGTCGTTCGGCATGTTGATGGTCTTGGAGATGGCGCCCGAGATGAAGGGCTGCGCCGCCGCCATCATGCGGATGTGGCTCTCGACCGAGAGATAGCGCTTGCCGAGCTTGCCGCAGGGATTGGCGCAATCGAACACGGCGTAGTGCTCGGTCTTCAGGTGCGGGGCGCCCTCGAGGGTCATCGCGCCGCAGACATGGATGTTGGCGGCCTCGATGTCCTTCTTGGAGAAGCCGAGCGCCGGCAGGATCTCGAAGGCCGGGTCGCTCAGCTGCGCCTCGGTGAAGCCGATCGACTTCAGGAAGTCCTCGCCAAGCGCCCACTTGTTGAAGACGAACTTGATGTCGAAGGCGGAGGCGAGCGAGCCCTCCAGCTTCTCCAGGACTTCGTCGGTGAAGCCCTTGGCCTTCAGCGTCGTGTGGTTTATGCCCGGCGCCTGGCGCAGCGAGGCGTGGCCGACGGCGTAGGCCTCGATCTCGGCGATCTGGTGCTCGGCATAGCCGAGCGAGGCGAGCGCCTCCGGCACGGCGCGGTTGATGATCTTGAAGTAGCCGCCGCCGGCGAGCTTCTTGAACTTCACGAGCGCGAAGTCCGGCTCGATGCCCGTCGTGTCGCAGTCCATGACCAGGCCGATCGTGCCGGTCGGCGCGATCACGGTGGCCTGGGCGTTGCGGTAGCCGTGCTGCTCGCCGAGCGAGAGCGCCCTGTCCCAGGCCGCCTTGGCGCGCTCGCCGAGGCGGGCATCCCGGAGCGAGGCATGGTCGAGCGGCACCGGCAGCACCGACAGGCCCTCATAGCCCGTCGCTTCCGCATGCGCCGCGCGGCGATGGTTGCGGATGACGCGGAGCATGGGCTCGCGGTTCTTGGCGAAGCCGGGGAAGGGGCCGAGCTCCTTGGCCATCTCGGCCGAGGTCGCATAGGCGGTGCCGGTCATGATCGCGGTCAGCGCGCCGCAGATGGCGCGGCCTTCGGCCGAGTCATAGGGGATGCCGGCGGTCATCAGCAGGCCGCCGATATTGGCGTAGCCGAGGCCGAGGGTGCGGAACTCGTAGGAGAGCTCGGCGATCTCCTTCGACGGGAACTGCGCCATCAGCACCGAGATCTCGAGCACGACGGTCCAGAGCCGGCAGGCATGCTCGTAGCGCTCGACGTCGAACGACTTGTCCTCGTTGCGGAACTGCAGAAGGTTCAGCGAGGCGAGGTTGCAGGCCGTGTCGTCGAGGAACATGTACTCCGAGCACGGATTGGACGCGTTGATGCGGCCGGATGCCGGGCTGGTGTGCCACTCGTTCATCGTCGTGTTGAAGTGCAGGCCCGGATCGGCGGAGGCCCAGGCGGCGTGGCCGATCTGCTCCCAGAGGTCGCGCGCCTTCAGCGTCTTGGCGATCTTGCCGTCGGTGCGGCGGATCAGGTTCCAGTCACCATCCGTTTCCACCGCGCGCAGGAAGTCGTCGGTGATCGAGACGGAGTTGTTCGAGTTCTGGCCCGAGACCGTGAGGTAGGCTTCCGAATCCCAGTCGGTGTTGTAGGTCGGGAATTCGATGTCGGTGTAGCCCTGCTTGGCGAACTGGATGACGCGCAGGACGTAGTTCTGCGGCACCAGCGCCTTCTTGGCGGCGCGGATCTCGCGCTTCAGGGCCGGGTTCTTGGCCGGGTCGAAGCAATCGTCGCCCGAGCCCTCGCAGTTCACGCAGGCCTTCATGATGGCCTTGAGGTGCTGCGCGTTGATCTTCGAGCCGGTGACGAGGGCGGCGACCTTCTGCTCCTCGTGCACCTTCCAGTTGATGTACTTCTCGATATCCGGGTGGTCGGCGTTGACGACGACCATCTTGGCGGCGCGGCGCGTCGTGCCGCCCGACTTGATGGCGCCCGCCGCGCGGTCGCCAATCTTCAGGAAGCTCATCAGGCCGGACGACTTGCCGCCGCCGGACAGGCGCTCGCCTTCGCCGCGCAGCGCCGAGAAATTGGAGCCGGTGCCGGAGCCGTACTTGAACAGGCGCGCCTCGCGGACCCAGAGGTCCATGATGCCGCCTTCGTTCACCAGGTCGTCGGAGACGGACTGGATGAAGCAGGCATGCGGCTGCGGGTGCTCATAGGCGGTCTTCGACTTGACCAGCTTGCCGGTCTTGTAGTCGACGTAGAAATGGCCCTGGCTCGGGCCGTCGATGCCATAGGCCCAGTGCAGGCCGGTATTGAACCACTGCGGCGAGTTGGGGGCGACGCGCTGGGTGGCGAGCATGTAGCGGTGCTCGTCGAAGAAGGCCTGGGCGTCCTCCTCGGTGTCGAAATAGCCGCCCTTCCAGCCCCAGTAGGTCCAGGTGCCGGCGAGACGGTCGAACACCTGGCGCGAATCGGTCTCGCCGCTGTAGCGCTCCTTCTCGGGCAGGGCAGCCAGCGCCTTCTCGTCGGCGACCGAGCGCCAGAGGAAGGACGGAACGTCGTTCTCCTCGACGCGCTTCAGGCGCGCCGGGACGCCTGCCTTGCGGAAATACTTCTGGGCGATGATGTCGCTCGCGACCTGGCTCCAGGTGGCAGGTACGGCAATGCCTTCCAGCCGGAAGACGACCGATCCGTCGGGATTGCGGATCTCGCTCTTGGTCGTTCGGAACTCGATACCGGCATAGGCTGACTGGCCTGCTGTAGTGTAGCGCCGTTCGATCCGCATCGTCTCAAGCCCCTTGCTTTCTGGCGGTCCCGTCCCGGACCCGCCATTGGCAGGCGCGCCATGGCGCCCGCTCTGTCCCTTGCCCAACGCATTACGCGCGGATGGGTTTTAGCCATCCATCATCTTGTGCTCAAGCTACGCTGAAGCTCTAAATATAGTATTTACACATCCAAAAGTCACGGCTGAGAACTCACGCCGAGGACACAAAAAGGCGATCAGACGGGGCGGGAGTCTGCCCGTCCGCGTATGCCGAATCTGCCAGCGATGTCCTGGAAAATCTGGGCCGAGCGGCCCAGAGCGCATTCCAACTCTCTGTCCGGAAGCTATGACGAGTCCGGCGAAAGCGTCAAGGAATAGTGGTGGTGAATTCTGAGCCGGCTAGATGTGGATTTGTCATTGCATTTTCCGGAGGCGGTTGCGTAGCGCAACGGCACAGCCGATTGGATCGACAGGAGTTTCAAGGTTAACAAAGCCTTGCGACCCGAGGCACGAAGCGATGCCACCCGCATGACGGGTCCCGCGGGGAGGGTGGTGTGCCCGCCTTTTCCTCAATCTCCACAGGAGGCGAGGATCGCGGCGAGTGTGGCCGCGGCGACCTTGCGAAATTGGAAATGGCGGAAAGCCGCCAGCCTTGCGGGGAGCGCGCTCGCCATGGTGTTCGTCGGCTGCGCACCGCCCGGCGAATCGGCAGGCGCGTGGGCGGGGACGGCCAGCGGGCCGGAGGCTATCATTCGCGATCGGGCAAGGCGGGCCCGAAACAAAAGAGCCCTCCGCAGGGGAGGGCTCGCAAGCCGGCCGGGGTCGGCAAAGGGGCAGCGGGACTAGGGCGTCCAGGCCTCGTAGTCGCCGGTTGCCCGCGGGCGCTGGTCGGCGCCGACGATCGAGCCCTTGGGGCGATAGGCGGCGGCGGTGCCGGTGCCGTTCGGCTGGTGCGGCTTCTGCCAGTCGCGCGGCGTATAGGCGAGCTGCGACGGCGGCGTCTCGAGGCGGTGATGGATCCAGCCATGCCAGCCGGTCGGGATCGTCGAGCTTTCGGCGTAGCCGTTGTAGACGACCCAGCGGCGCTCCGGGAAACCGCCAGCGGTGCGGTCCTTGTCCGGGGTACGGTAATAGGTGTTGCCGAATTCGTCCGTGCCGACCTTTTCGCCCTTGCGCCGGGTATAGAGGCGCGTGCCCATGGTCTGGCCGTTCCACCAGGTGAACAATTCGGTCAGGAACCAGCCCATTTTCGACCCTTCTCTCGACAGGTATTTCCCCTGCTTATGCCGCCGCGACGCGGCCAAGTCAAAGGCCGTCGCGCGCAATCCGGAGGAATACGGACCCGCTTGCGCTCATCCGTCGCGGTCCGCGGCGGCCGGCGCGGTGGCGCCGGCATCCTGCAGGATGTCGCGCAGCGCGGCGATGCTGTCGCGCAGCGCCATCGCCTGCGTCTCGGTGATGGCGAGCCTGCCGGCGAGCGACCCGGTCACGGCGCAGGCATCCTGCAGCAGCGACCGCCCCTGATCGGTGAGCGAGACGCGCACCTGCCGCTCGTCGGCGGCATCGCGGCGGCGGGCGACGTGGCCGGCGGCCTCCAGCCGCTTCAAGAGCGGCGTCAGCGTGTTCGATTCGAGAAAGACGCGCGCCCCGATCTCGCCGACGGTCAGGCCGTCGGCATCGCCGAGCGCCATCAGCACCAGATATTGCGGGTAGGTGAGGCCAAGCTGGTCGAGCATCGGCCGATAGGCGCGGTTGAAGGCGCCATTGGCGGAATAGATCGCGAAGCAGAGCATCCGATCGAGGTCGAGCACGGGGGCATCTGTCGGCGCCATGGGGCATCTCCGGTTTGACCGCGCATATTAGGTCGCGTGCGATTGAAGCGGAAGCGCCTGAATCGCAGCGCAGCCATGCGATCATGTATATCGTCATCGATTAAATCGTGTGCGATCTAATTCGTCGCCGGACGACAGCCGGACCGATGGGCGCCTCGGCGCCGAGCATGCAGGAGCCAATCATGACGATACTTTACACCGCCGCCGCAACGTCCTCGGGTGGTGGCCGCGACGGCCGCAGCACCAGCTCCGATGGTCGCCTCGATCTTCAACTGAGCATCCCGAAGTCGCTGGGCGGCAATGACGGCCCCGGCACCAATCCGGAACAGCTCTTCGCGGCGGGCTATTCGGCCTGCTTCATGGGCGCACTCCGCTTCGTCGCCGGCAAGGAGAAGGTCAAGCTGCCGGACGACACCACCGTGACGGCGGAAGTCGGCATCGGTCCGCGCGCCGACGGCGCCGGCTTCGGCCTCGACGCGGCGATCCAGGTGGCCATCCCGGGTTTCGACAAGGCCGCGGCCGAGGATCTCGTCGCCAAGGCGCATGTCGTCTGCCCCTATTCGGAAGCGACCCGCTCCAATCTCGACGTCCGCCTCGCCGTCGCCGTCTGAGACGCGGCGAAGCTCGTAAAGGAAAAGGCCCGGCGGATGCCGGGCCTTTTCGATTCATAGGGCTTTCGCCGGATGCTTTTCGCTGCGCCTAGAAGAAGGAGCGGCGCTGCCACCAGCCGCCGCGCTTCGGGCGGTCTTCCTCGGGCTCTGCCGGGGGCGTGGCCTCTTCGGCGGCGGGCTCGGCCTGCGGGGCCGGCGCTTCCGACGCCGCGGCTGCCTGATCGAGCTCGCGCTCGACCGCCTCGGCCTGTTCCTCGGCCTCGATCGTGTCCTCGGTGATCACGCTGAAGCTCGGGCGTTCTTCCGCCGGCGCGTCATCCTCGTTGTCGCCGGTTTCCGGCATGTCGAGTTCCGGCTCGTCGCGGATCTCGTCCAGGAACGGCTCGGACATGTCGGCGATGTCGGCGACCGGGATGTCCGAGGCGATCAGGCGCTCGCCGGCATCTTCCGGCTCGACGTCGCGAATGCCTTCATCCTCGACCTCGACATAGCCTTCGGAGATGACTTCGCCGGTTTCGTCGAGCTCGAGCGTCCGGTTCTCCTCGGAGCCTTCGCCCTCGGCGCCACGGCGACCACGGCGCCCGCCGCGACGGCCACGGCGGCGACGACGGCGCGGCTCGCCATTCTCGTCGTGCTCGGTCTCGTCGCCTTCGGCGTCCTGGCCCGCCTCGGAGGCTTCGCCCGTCGAGGCCTCGGCAGCGGCGCCTTCACCGGCCTCGCCGTCCTCGTCCTCGTCACCAGCATCGGCGGCTCCGGCTTCCTGTCCGGCCTCGCCGGCAGCCTCGCCGCCACGACGCCGACGACGGCGACGGCGCTTGCGGCGTCCGCCTTCATCGGCACGGGCGCCATCGGCCGAGCCTTCGCCAGCGGCTTCCGCCTCTGCCTCGGCACCATCGGCCTCCGTCTCGTCCTCGATCTCCTCGTCGACCGGCTGGATCGTGTCGGGATGAACGATGTGAGACGGGGCCGCGACCTGCGGGACGTCACGCGGAGCGACCGCTTCGCCGCGCTCCAGCATGTAGTGCTGGGCGGAGTTGACGCTTTCGTCGGCGAGAACGGTGATGGCAATGCCGAAGCGCGCCTCGATCTCGGCCAGGTGGTTGCGCTTCTGGTTGAGAATGTAGAGCGCGACGACCGTCTTGGTGCGGATGGTCAGGTTGTGGGTTGCGCCCTTGAGGAGGTTGTCCTCGAGCGAGCGCAGAACATGCAGCGCCACCGACGCCGGCGCGCGGACATAGCCGGTGCCATGGCAATGCGGGCAGGTCTCGACCGAGCTCTCGACGACGCCGGTGCGCAGGCGCTGGCGCGACATTTCGAGCAGGCCGAAATGCGAGATGCGGCCGACCTGGATGCGGGCGCGGTCGTTCTTCAGCGCATCCTTGAGCTTGCGCTCGACCGAACGGTTGTTGCGCTTCTCCTCCATGTCGATGAAGTCGACGACGATCAGGCCGGCGAGATCGCGCAGGCGGAGCTGGCGCGCCACTTCCTCGGCCGCTTCCAGGTTCGTCTGGTGCGCGGTGTCCTCGATGTTGTGCTCGCGCGTCGACCGGCCCGAGTTCACGTCGATGGCGACGAGCGCTTCGGTCTGGTTGATGACGATGTAGCCGCCGGACTTCAGCGTCACCTGCGGCGAGAACATCGCGTCGAGCTGCGCCTCGATGCCGGTGCGGGCGAAGATCGGCTGGCTCTCGCGATAGGGCTGCACGTTCTTCGCATGGCTCGGCATGAGCATGCGCATGAAGTCCTTCGCCTCGCGATAGCCGTCATCGCCGGCGACGAGAACCTCGTCGATGTCCTTGTTGTAGAGATCGCGGATCGAGCGCTTGATCAGGCTGCCTTCCTCATAGACGAGGGTAGGGGCGGCCGAGCGCAGCGTCAGCTCGCGGACGTTCTCCCAGAGGCGCAGCAGATATTCGAAGTCGCGCTTGACCTCGGCCTTGGTGCGCGAGGCGCCTGCCGTGCGCAGGATGACGCCCATGCCCTCCGGCACCTCCAGATCGGCGGCGACTTCCTTGAGGCGCTTGCGATCGGCGGTGTTGGTGATCTTGCGGGAGATGCCGCCGCCGCGCGCCGTGTTCGGCATCAGCACCGAATAGCGGCCGGCGAGCGACAGATAGGTGGTGAGAGCCGCGCCCTTGTTGCCGCGCTCTTCCTTGACGACCTGGACGAGCAGCACCTGGCGGCGCTTGATCACTTCCTGGATCTTGTACTGGCGGCCACGGCCACGGCGGCGCTCCGGCAGTTCCTCGAGCGCGTCCTCGGCGCCGACCAGCTCAACGGCGTCTTCCTCATGCTCCTCGTCGCCGCCGATCTCCTCGACGCTATGATCGGAGGCGGGGGCGTCGAGATGCGACGAGGAATCGTCCTCCGCGCCGTTCTCGTCGGCATGGTCGTCACTCTCGGCCGAGGCCCGGCGCTCGCCATGAGCCTCGTCATCATGGGAATGATCGTCGTGGTGCTCGCCGGCATGCGCGTCGTGGGCATGCGCCTCGTCATGGGCGCCGGCCTCGGCGTTTGCCTCGTCAGCCTGGGCTGCTTCGGCCGATGCGCCTTCCTCGGCGCCGACGGCTTCCGAGCGGGCTTCGTCGGCGGCCTTGGCGGCAGCCGAACGGCCGCTGCGCCGGCGCGCATTCTTGGCCTTGGCGGCGGCGCGCTCCTCGGCCTCGCGCTCTTCCTGCTCTTCCGCCTCGATCAGCGCCTGACGGTCGGCGACGGGGATCTGGTAGTAGTCGGGGTGGATTTCCGAGAAAGCGAGGAAGCCGTGGCGGTTGCCGCCATATTCAACAAAGGCCGCCTGCAGCGAGGGTTCAACGCGCGTGACCTTGGCTAGATAGATATTGCCGCGAAGCTGCTTGCGGCTGGCAGATTCAAAGTCGAATTCCTCGACCCGATTGCCGCGCACCACCACGACCCGGGTCTCCTCCGGGTGGGTGGCATCGATGAGCATCTTGTTTGCCATATTGGAAATTCTCCATGGCTCGACGCGCAAGTCTCCGGCCGGCGCGAAGCGCCGATGCCGTGTTGATCGCGAAGAAGCCGAAATGGGGGAAAAGTGAACGTGCGCGTGCCTGCGCCAGCACCGTCGATGCCACCCGACCGGCAATGGCCGGTTCAAGGTTGGCGGGACGATAGGGGGTCGGCAAGAACATCGGTACGCGCTTTGAGCCTCTTGAAGAACACGCCGGCCAAGTTGCCTCAGCCGGAAATCCGACCGTGGACGCTTCCGCGTCACGCAGCCGCCGGATCGCAGGTCCGCTCGTCGAGCGCTCGGAAAAGTCGAGCGTGCACGACAAGGATACCTGTCCCATCCTCCCACCATGCACCGAAGTGACCGCGGAGCGCTCCTGGGACTTTGGGCCGTTAGCTCCGGCCGGATGTCTCTCAGCGCCCCACCGCATCATGCCGATCACGCCACGTTAGGCAGCAAACCGGTCGGAGGATGAATTCCGTAGTCTCCTTTTATGGAAGGCGACGATTCTTGGCAAGGATATTGGGTGGGGCGGACCGGCGATCGAGAGGGCGCTACCGGCACTGATCCGGCTCAGATTTTTCAGTTGTGCTACACTGCGCCGGTCTCGTCTGGTCAGGAGCTCTTAACCATTCGATCCTATTCGTCTAAACAGCCGTGATCGGGGCGGGGGCCAGGCTGAACCGGGCGATACGACAGGCATGCGAGAACGACAAGGCATCAGCGGCAATCCACGGAGTTGGCGACGGGTCCGCCACGGGCTCGGGCGATGGCTGGGCGCCGGGTGCTTCATACTGGTTTCCGCGCTGGCTTCGGCGGCGGAATCCCCGATCGACAACAGCATCACCTCCGCGATTGCGCCGGCCGGATCGCGGCCCGGCGACGCGTCGCCCGTTTCGCAGCTTCCCTCGCGGGTCGCGAGCCCTTCGGCCGGCGATGATCCGTCGGCGGTCGTCCCGGCCGTGGCCGAGACGGCACCGGTCGTCGCGCGCGAGGCCCGCGTCGTCGGGGATGCGGCGCGCACCCGTTTCGTCATGGACCTGACCGGCCCTTCGGCCGTGTCGGTCTTTACGCTCGACGAGCCCTATCGCGTCGTCGTCGACCTGCCGGAAATGCATTTCGACCTCGCCGCCGACGCCGGCAAGACCGGCAAGGGGCTGATCTCCGCCTTCCGCTACGGTCTGATCTCCGCCGGCAAGTCGCGCATCGTGCTCGACGCGACCGGGCCGGTCGCGGTCGACAAGGCCTTCGTGCTGCCGGCCGAGAACGACCAGCCCGCCCGTCTCGTGGTCGACCTGGTCAAGAGCACCCGCACCGCCTTTCTCGATACGCTGCGGATCTCGCGTGATCGCGACCGCGCCGCCGCCCAGCACGAGCTCGACGCGACGCCGGGCCCGGCACCCAACGACGGCAAGCTGCGCATCGTGCTCGATCCCGGCCATGGCGGAATCGATTCCGGCGCCATCGCGAAGTCCGGCATGATGGAGAAGACCATCGTCCTCGCCTTCGCCCAGACGCTGCGCGAGAAGCTGGAGGCGAACAGCCGCTACGAAGTGCTGATGACCCGTTCGGACGACACGTTCATCCCCCTGCGCGGCCGCGTCCAGTATGCGCGCGCCAAGCACGCGGACCTGTTCATCTCGATCCACGCCGATTCGTTCTCGGGCAGCGATATCCGCGGCGCGACCGTCTACACCCTGTCGGAGCGCGCCTCGGACCAGATGGCGGCGTCGATCGCGGAATCGGAAAACAAGTCCGACATCCTCGCCGGCGTCGAGGTGCCCGAGGATACCAACGAGGTCTCTGACATCCTGATCGACCTCGCGCGCCGCGAGACGAAGAATTTCGCCGTCGTCTTCGCCCGCAACGTGATCAAGGAACTGAAGCCCGGCGTGCGGCTGTTCAAGCGCGCGCACCAGCAGGCGGGCTTCATGGTGCTGAAGGCGCCGGACGTGCCGTCGGCGCTGGTCGAACTCGGCTATCTGTCCAATCCGGATGATGAAAAGCTGCTGACTTCCTCCGAATGGCGGGACAAGACGGCGGTGGCGATCTCGCGGGCGATAGACGAATATTTCCGCAACCGGGTGGCGAACATGGCGGCCTCGGAAGCCCCGAATTCCGCGGTCGGCGCGCCATGAATCCGCTGTTGCCTGAAAATCACGCAGCCGCCAGCGCTTCCCTTGGTGGCCTCTGCGCCCAAGTTTCTCCACAAATCGACTGGAAGAACGGACCCGTTGGGTCTATCGAGGCCAAACGAACCTGCAGTTCGCCTTCAGTCAACGGGCGGTTGAGCCTGAAGCCTTGTGGCGTTGGTCGCGCGGAGAGCGCGGGCGGTGTCGTTCTTTTATCGGAACCGGTGTGGCAACCCGTGCCAGGCCGTTCATCCAATTTCGAACCGGGGTTCGTCTCGTCGGCCTGAGCTCGTCGCCGGCAAGGCGATCCAGCGGGGAACGCGAGCGATATGTTTCTGCGACTAATCGGCTATTTATTCGGGATTGGCGCCGTGTTTTTCTTGGCAGTTGCTGCAGGTGTGGCTTGGTATGTCTCCGGCTTGACGGGCGGTCTGCCCTCCGTCGAGGTGCTGGCGAAATACGAGCCGCCGGTGATGACGCGCATCCATGCGTCGGACGGCCAGCTGGTCGGCGAATATGCCCGCGAGCGGCGTCTCTACCTGCCGATCCAGGCGATCCCGGATCGGGTCAAGGCAGCCTTCATCTCGGCCGAAGACAAGAATTTCTACCAGCACGCCGGCCTCGACTATTACGGCATCGCCCGCGCCGCGCTGCAGAACGTCGCCGCGCTCTCGTCCGACAAGCGCATGATCGGCGCCTCGACGATCACCCAGCAGGTCGCCAAGAACTTCCTGCTCACCAACGAGCGCTCGCTCGATCGCAAGATCAAGGAAGCGATCCTGTCGCTGCGCATCGAGCAGGCGAACTCGAAGGACAAGATCCTCGAGCTCTATCTGAACGAAATCTTCCTCGGCCTCGGCTCCTATGGCGTCGCCGCGGCGTCGCTGTCCTATTTCGACAAGTCGGTGCATGAGCTGACGCTCTCCGAGGCCGCGTATCTCGCCGCCCTGCCGAAGGGCCCGAACAACTACAATCCCTTCCGCTACGCCGACCGCGCCATCGAGCGCCGCAACTGGGTCATCGACCGCATGGTCGAGAATGGCTACGCGACCGCCGATGAGGGCGAGGCCGCCAAGGCCCAGCCGCTCGGCGTCAAGACGCGCGTCGCCAGCCCGCACATCTTCGCCGCCGACTATTACGTCGAGGAAGTGCGCCGTCAGCTGATGCAGATGTATGGCGAGAAGGCGCTCTATGACGGCGGCCTCTCGGTCCGCACCTCGCTCGACCCGGGCATGCAGGTGATGGCGCGTCAGGCGCTGATGAACGGCCTGGTGCAGTTCGACGAGCAGCATGGCTGGCGCGGCCCGGTCAAGAACGTGCCGATCGAGGGGGACTGGGGCGTTGCCGTCGGCAGCGTGCCTGCGCTCACCGACGTCATCGAATGGCGCCTGGCCATCGTCACCGCGACCAGCAAGGACGAGGCCCAGATCGGCTTGCAGCCCGGCCGTGACGAAACCGGCAAGCTGCTGGCCGCGCGCGAAACGGGCACGATCCCGGCCTCCGAGATGAAATGGACGCTCGGCGGCAAGCGGACCGTCGAGAACGTGCTGAAGGTCGGCGACGTCGTCTATGTCGAGCCGGCCGACGGCAAGCCCGACTCCTACCGCCTGCGCCAGGTGCCGAACATCGGCGGCGCCATGGTGGTGATGGATCCGCATACCGGCCGCGTGCTGGCGATGGATGGCGGCTTCTCCTATTCGGAGAGCCAGTTCAACCGTGCGACGCAGGCGATGCGCCAGCCCGGTTCGTCCTTCAAGCCATTCGTCTACGCCGCCGCGCTCGACAATGGCTACACGCCGTCCTCCGTCGTGATGGACGCGCCGATCGAAATCGACCCAGGCTATGGCCAGCCGATCTGGCGTCCGGAAAACTACGCCCAGAAGTTCTACGGGCCGTCGACGCTCCGGACCGGCATCGAGCAGTCGCGCAACGTGATGACGGTGCGTCTGGCGCAGGACATGGGCATGCCGCTCGTGGCCGAATACGCCAAGCGTTTCGGCGTCTACGACAAGCTCGGGCCATTCCTTCCGAACGCGCTTGGCGCGTCGGAGACGACGGTGCTGCGCATGGTCTCCGGTTATTCGGTGTTCGCGAATGGCGGCCGCCAGGTGAAGCCGACGTTGATCGACCGCATCCAGGACCGCTTCGGCAAGACCATCTTCAAGCATGAGGAGCGGGTCTGCGAGCAGTGCGACGCCGAGCAGTGGACCCATCAGGACGAGCCGGTCATCGAGGACAATCGCGAGCAGGTGCTCGACCCGATGACGGCCTACCAGGTCACTTCCATGCTCGAAGGCGTGGTGCAGCGGGGTACGGCGACGGTGCTTAAGAGCGTCGGCAAGCCGCTCGCGGGCAAGACCGGCACCTCGAACGACTACAAGGACGCCTGGTTCATCGGCTACTCGCCGGATCTCGTGGTTGGCGTTTTCATCGGCTACGACAATCCGAAGCCGATGGGTCGTGGCATGACGGGCGGCGAGGTCGCGGCGCCGATCGCCGGCGACTTCTTCAAGCTGGCGCTTGCGGACAAGCCGGGCATTCCCTTCCGCGTGCCCGAGGGACTGACGCTGATCCCGATCGACCGCAAGACCGGTATGCGCTCCGCCGCCGGCAATCCGGGCACGATCCTCGAGGCGTTCAAGCCGGGCACGGGTCCGCCGGATACCTACTCGATCATCGGCCAGACCGATGCGAATGGTCAGCCGCTGACCGTGGCGCCGGAGGCCGACCGGGCTGTCATATCCGGCACCGGCGGACTGTATTGATCCAAGAGGCCGCGGGCTCCCCCGCGGCCTCTTCGTTTGCGCCGTATTCCCGAACGAGACCATGACCGAATTTCCGATGACGACGGGCGGATGGCGGCCGATGCGGCCGGCCGACCTCCCGGCCGTGGCCGCGATCGCCGATCGCGTGCATGAGGCCTATCCCGAGGATCCCGAGATCTTTGCCGAGCGGCTGCGCCTGTGGCCCGAGGGATGCTGGGTCTATGAGAAGGACGGCGCGCTCATCGCCTATGTGCTGAGCCATCCGGCGCTCGCCTTCGCGCCGCCGTCGCTGAACACGCTGCTCGGCGCCTTGCCGGAGCGGCCGACCACCTACTACATCCATGACCTCGCCTTGCTGCCGGAGACGCGCGGACAGGGCGCCGGCTCCGCCATCGTCCGGATCCTGCTCGAGGGCGCGGCAAGGGCGGGCTGCCCGGACGTCTCTCTGGTCGCGGTCAACGAATCGGCCGGGTTCTGGGGCCGACATGGCTTCGAGACGGTGTCGGACCCGACGCTTGAGACGAAGCTCCGCAGCTACGACGACGACGCCCGCTTTATGGTGCGGCCGCTCGGCTAGGCAGCAAGACCCTCACCCAACCCTCTCCCACAAGCGGGTGAGGGCCAGCAGGTGCGCGGCCCTGTCCTCGTGAGGAGTGCCGTCGTGCTCCCTCTCCCGCGCGCGGGAGAGGGCTGGGGTGAGGGGCTTTCCCGCGTTGCGCGCCGAACTGCCTTCTGCGACGCTTCCGGCCTCGCCGAGGAGAACAGAAATGCGGGACATGCTTGCGTCGTGGATCTTCTGGGCGCTGCTCTCAGCCGGTTTTGCCGCTCTGACCGCCATCTTCGCCAAGGTCGGCATCAGCAATGTCAATTCCGACTTCGCCACCTTCATTCGCACCATCGTCATCCTCGTCACCATCGCCTTCATCCTGACGGCGACCGGTCAGTGGCAGCCCTTCGGCACGGTGTCGCCGAAGAGCTATGCCTTCCTGGTGCTATCCGGCTTCGCGACGGGCGCGTCCTGGCTCTGCTACTTCCGCGCCCTGAAGCTCGGCGACGCCGCCCGCGTCGCGCCGATCGACAAGCTGAGCGTCGTCCTGGTGGCGGTATTCGGAGTCGTCTTCCTGAGCGAGAAGCTCTCGGCGAAGAATTGGCTGGGCGTGCTCCTGATCGCGTCCGGGGCGATTCTGGTGGCCATGCGCAGCTGAGCCGGGTCCCTGGGGGATTTGCCAGGATCGGGCTCTGCGTGTTCCGTAGCCGCCTCAGGGTGCCATCGTGCCGCAATTCTGCGTCATTTTGGATTTCGTTGCAGGGAGCTGCGCGAAAGGCCTTGACGCCGCGCCCGTACTGGCGCACCTCACCACAGTCAAGTCGGTTTGCCTCCGGGCCGCCGACCCCCATCGGAACCCCCGTTTCATGTCGAGCGACAGTAGCTGTCGAATACAGGCGCCGCCCACGGCCGCCGTGACCTGATCGCTCGATCGGCTCACGCGACCGGCTGGGTGGCCGATCGGAGTGAGTCATGGAAGATATCGTCCGCGAAGACGAGGCGACCCTGCGTTCGCGCGCACTGGACCTCGAAGGCGAGCACGTCGCCGACCTCGTCGAACATCTCAACGAACACGAGCCCGAGGAGGCTCCGGCCATCCTGGCCGGCCTTTCCGAAGATCGGCTGATCGAGGTTCTCGACCAGCCGGAGTTCGAGGCCTCGGTCGAACTGATCTCGAGCCTGCCGATCGGGCGCGCGGTGCGCGTTCTCGCCGGCATGTCGGCGGATCGGGCCACTGACCTTCTTGCCGAAATCGAGGAGCCGCGCCGGTCGCAGCTGATCGCCAAGCTCGACCCCGAGACGCGCAACGCCGTCGCCCGGCTGGCCGCCTATCCCGAGGGCAGCGCCGGCTCGATCATGACGACGGAGGTGGTCAGCGTGCCGGCCAACTGGACCGTCGGCCAGACGCTGCAGCACATCCGCGTGGTCGAGAAGAGCCGCGAGACGATCTACACGATCTGCGTGCTCGATCCAGTAACGCAGGCCCTGGTCCAGACGGTGACGCTGCGCCGCCTGATCGCGGCCGAACCGAATGCGCCTGTCCTGTCCGCAGCCCGGCACCGCCGTCCGATCACCGTCACCCCCCGCACAGACCGCGAGGAAGTGGCGCGCCTGTTCTCGAAATACGATCAGATCGCCGTGCCGGTCGTGGACGAACGCTTCCATGTCGTCGGCATCGTCACCGTCGACGACATCATCGACACCATCTTCGAGGAGAGCACGGAGGACGTGCAGAAGTTCGGTGGCATGGAGGCGCTCGACGAGCCCTACATGGACATCAGCTTCCTGATGATGATGCGGAAGCGGGCCGGCTGGCTCTGCGCGCTGTTCATCGGCGAGATGCTGACGGCGACGGCGATGCAGCATTTCGAGACGGAGCTGGAGAAGGCGATCGTCCTGACCCTGTTCATCCCGCTCATCATGAGCTCGGGCGGCAATTCCGGTTCGCAGGCGACGTCGCTGATCATCCGCGCGCTGGCGCTCGGCGAGGTCAAGCTCAGGGACTGGTGGCGGGTCGCGCTGCGCGAGCTGCCGAGCGGCCTGACGCTCGGCGCCATCCTCGGCACGCTCGGCATCATCCGCATCACCGTCTGGCAGATGCTGGGCCTCTATGACTATGGCGAGCACTGGATCCTGGTCGCGGCAACCGTCGGCACCGGTCTTCTCGGCATTGTCACCTTCGGTTCGATGACGGGCTCCATGCTGCCCTTCATCCTGCAGAGGCTCGGGTTCGACCCGGCCAGCGCCTCGGCGCCATTCGTCGCGACGCTCGTCGACGTGACCGGCCTCGTCATCTACTTCTCGGTGGCGCTCGTCATCCTGAGCGGCACGCTGTTGTAGGGGACGGGCGCTTGAACCCTCCTCTGGAGGGAGGAGCAAGACCGCATTGGGCGGTCTTGGGGAGGGAATCTTCGCCAAATACCCCCTCCCGAAAACGCAAGGGCGTTTTCGACCTCCCCTCGAGGGGGAGGTTCAAGAAAGCCGGCCTCGAAGCACGCACGGTGATCCCGTGAACGCTACTTCTTCTTCAGCTCGATGATGTCGAACTTCGATTCGAATTTCGGCAGCGGCAGGTCGAGGCGGTAGCTCGACGGGCCCGTCTTCAGGAAGTAGCCGACCTGGTCGTCGTCGGCCTTGGCGCCGTAGCGGCCCGGCTTGTCGCCGGCGATGTACGAGACGCCGTAATAGAGCAAGCGATTGGCGGAATCGTCGATGAAGTGGCCGGTCAGGCGCTGCGAGCCGCTCGTCTTGGTCAGCCGGTAGCCGAGGTCGTCCTCGTCGATCCGGCAGTTGAACCAGCCATAGACGGTGAGGGGAAGGCTGCCGCCGAGCTTGATCGTTCGGCAGCGATAATCGCCGCGGATGTCGACGCCGAGGATCGGCTGCGGCTTCAACGCCAGCAGCGCGTCGAGCGTCGCCACCTCGGCGCTGTCGCCGCCTTTCCGCGCCTCGGCGATGGCGGATTTCTGCGCCGCCTCATAGCGGGCGATCCGCTCCTTGTCGGTCTTGGTCAGGGTCCGCGCCGCCATCGTGCCATCGGCGAACGCGATGCCCGGAAAGAGCAGCAGGGCCAGGCCCGCCAGCAGGCGGCGGCGGGTGTTCAATGCCTTGGGAAGCAGCGTCATGAAAGTCTCCCGGGTCGATCCGCTTGGTTTACATGGAGAGGGGGGCTCACTATGTTGCCCCACCCGGCGGGGAGAACCTGCCCGAACGAGAAATGGACGTCCATCCAATGCGAGCCGAGATCGAATCGATCATCGACGAAATCAAGCAGGGCATAACCCTGCTGAGGAGGCATCTTTGACTGGGATCGTGCCCAGAGACGCCTGCTCGAACTGAACGCCCTCTCCGAGACGCAGAATTTCTGGGATGATCCCCAGAAGGCGCAGAAGCTGATGCGCGAGCGCCAGGGCCTCGAGGATGGCATCAACGCCGTCCTGACCAGCGAGCGCGAGCTTGCCGACAATATCGAGCTGATCGAGATGGGCGAGGCCGAAGGCGACGCCTCGATCATCGCCGACGCCGAGGCCGCGATCGTCGCGTTGAAGGGCGACATCCGCAAGCGCCAGGTCAATTCGATGCTGTCCGGCGAGGCCGACGGCAACGACACCTATCTCGAAGTCCATGCCGGCGCCGGCGGCACCGAGAGCCAGGACTGGGCCAATATCCTGCTGCGCATGTACACGCGCTGGGCGGAGAAGAGCGGCCGCAAGGTCGAACTGCTGGAAGTCCATGACGGCGAAGAGGCGGGCATCAAGTCGGCCACGATCCTCGTCAAGGGCGAGCAGTCCTATGGCTGGCTGAAGACCGAGTCGGGCGTTCACCGCCTGGTCCGCATCTCGCCCTATGACAGCGCCGCGCGCCGCCACACCTCGTTCGCCTCGATCTGGGTGTATCCGGTCGTCGACGATTCGATCGAGATCGAGATCAACGAAAGCGACTGCCGTATCGACACCTATCGCGCGCAGGGCGCCGGTGGCCAGCACATCAACACGACCGACTCGGCCGTGCGCATCACGCACATGCCGTCCGGCATCGTCGTGCAGTGCCAGAGCGAGCGCTCGCAGCACAAGAACCGGGCCGCTGCCTGGGACATGCTGCGCTCGCGCCTCTACGAGGCCGAGCTGGAGCGCCGCGAGGCGGCCGCCATGGCGACCGAGTCGAGCAAGAAGGACATCGGCTGGGGGCACCAGATCCGTTCCTACGTCATGCAGCCGTACCAGCTGGTGAAGGATCTGCGCACCGGCGTGGAATCGACCAGCCCGCAGGACGTGCTGAACGGCGACCTGACCGACTTCATGGAAGCGGCGCTCGCCCAGCGCCTCGGCGGCCCCGCCGCCGACGTGCAGGACATCGACTGACGGCGGCATTGCCGCCGGTCCATGTGGACGAATGCGACGGGCGGAGCGATGGCTCCGCCCGTTTTGATTCCATCGCCTCAGCCGGGGCGAATGGCGGTGACGTAGAGCCAGTCGGTCGGCTTGTTGTCGAAGCCGCTGCCGAAGCCGGCCTCGATCGCGATCTCCCAATCGAAGGCGCCATAGAGCTCGCGCAGCCAGGCTTCGGATGGGTAATTGTAGTAGCGGTCGAACTGGTCGCGGCCTTCTGCCCGGCCGGCCTTGAAGCTCGCATGGAACACGCCGCCCGGCTTCAGCGCGGCATGGATCCGCTTGAGGATGGCGGCCAGGTCGGCCCGGGGCACATGCAGCAGGCAGGCATTGGCCCAGATGCCGTCGCAGGTTTCACTTTCGTCGAGTTCGTCGAAGAGCAGGGTGGCGACCGGGATGCCGAGCCGCCGTTCCGCCGCCTGCGCGATTTCCGGCGTGCCGTCCGTGGGGCGGACGGCAAAGCCGCGGGCGATCATGAACTCGCTGTCCTGCCCGGCGCCGCAGCCGAGTTCGAGCACGGCGCCGCCGGCCGGCAGGCCGGCGAGGAAGTGCTGCAGCCGGCGCTCGCTCGCCCCCTGGACCCGCGTGGTATAGGCGGCCGCCTCGCGCGTGTAGAAATCGAGTGTCGGGTCGTCCTGGGCAGCCATCTGTCGTCCTTCGATCTCTGGCGCGCAACCGGATGTCGGCGTCGCGCGGTCCTGCCGCAGCTCCTGCCAGATCTCCATGACAGACAGATGGGCGCGCGACAGGTATCGCGGTGCCGTCCGTCAGGGATCCGGGCGAGCGGCTCCCTGCAGGCCGCTGTCGACGATCCCGAGCGCGGTCTCGATTGCCAATACGTCGGCGTCCGATGTCGCGCCCCTTCGTTCCAGCTCGATGAACAATTGCTCGAAGCCGCCCGGCGTGACGATCGCCAGCATGCGGCCGGGTACGTCGCTGATGTTGCGCCAGCAATGCGGCACATAGGGCGGCAGTGTGATCGTCGCGCCGGGCTCCGCTTCCACCACGGTGTCGCCGCACCAGAAGCGGTAGCGGCCGCTGATGACGCGGAAGACCTCGGTCTCCCGCGTGTGCGTGTGCCAGTGCGGCCCCGTGCCGGGCGCGGAGAAGGTCTCCCACATGCCGAGCGCGCCGGCGGTCTCGGCGGCGGTCGCGTGGATGAAGACCTGTCCGCCATGCGAATTGCGGACGATGCGCTCCCGGCCCGGCAACGAGGCGAGCGGCTTGTCGAACGCTGGCATTCCGAACCTCCATGCGATGCATGACGTAGCGTCATCAATCTACAGGAGGTTCGGAATGTCGCCGCATCAATTTCGCGGCCCTGGTCGTCGGTCAGCCGGCGAGGTGCTCGGCGGCCGGGATCACCTTGGCATAGCCGAAGGCGAGCGCGGCCATGTTGGCCGCGTGGACCTGCGCCGACGGGATGACGGTCCCGTTGAACTCCAGCGCCCGGGTGGCGCAGGCGTCATGGATGACGGTGGTGCGATAGCCGAAATCGGCGGCGGCCCGGCCCGTCGCGGCTATGCACATGTGGCTCATGGCGCCGACGATGACGACGTCTTCGATGCCCTTCTGGTCGAGCAGTTCCCTGAGCGTCGTGGCGCGGAACGAGTTGGGGAAGTTCTTCACCACCACCGGCTCGCCCTCGGCCGGGCGGACGGCAGCGTTGATCTCGACGCCCTGCGTGCCGGGCACGAAGAAGGTGGCCTCCGGCGCCAGCGAGTGATGCTGCACATGGATCACCGCGTCGCCGTTCCGGCGCGCGGCGTCGAGGACCTTCGCCGCGTTGGCGGCGGCGGCGTCGATGCCGTCCAGCGGGAAGTCGCCACCGGGGAAATAGTCGTTCTGGAGGTCGACGATGATGAGGGCGCGCTGGCTCATGGCGGATTTCCTGACGCGTTGTTGAAAGACGAGGAGAATATGCAGGCAGGCGGCCTCGCGCTAAACTGGCGAAATCGACAATCTTCGGGGCGATTCCGACAAATGGCGACGCGTTCGACTGAAATCGGGCTGGTGCTCTATCCCGACGCGCAGATGGCGGCGGTGCTCGGCCTTGGTGACCTGTTCGCCGTGGCGAACCGGGCGGCGCTGCGCCTCGGCAAGGTCGACGCAGAGCCGATCCGTGTGTCGCACTGGCGACAGGACGCGCCCGGCGGTCCGGTCGTCCGTGTCTTCGATTCGGCGCCGGAAGGCGCGGCCGGGGAGCCGGCCGCCCTCATCGTCGTCCCGAGCCTGCTCGGTCCCGTCGAGGCGGCCGTGGCGGCGCCCTATGCGGCGTGGATGCGGGGGTTTCACGCGGCTGGCGGCACGCTGGTTTCGGTTTGCGCCGGCATCTTCCTGCTCGGCGAGACGGGCCTGCTGTCGGGCCGCGCTGTAACCACGCATTGGGTTCTCGGCGAGCGCTTCCGCCAGCGCTTTCCCGACGCCCGCCTCGATCTCGATCGCCTGATCATCGACGAGGGCGACATCATCACCGCTGGCGGGCTGATGGCCTGGACCGACCTTGGCCTCAAGCTGGTCGACCGCTATCTGGGCTCGGAGGTGATGCTGGACACGGCGCGGACCCTGCTGGTCGATCCGCCCGGCCGCGAGCAGCGTTATTACAGCACCTTCGTGCCGCCGCTGGAGCATGGCGACCGCGCGGTCCTGCAGGCGCAGCACTGGCTGCACGGCGTCGGCGCCAGGGATGCATCGCTGGAGGATCTCGCGGCGCGGGCGGGGCTGGAGCAGCGGACCTTCCTGCGCCGCTTCCGCAAGGCGACCGGACTGACGACGACGGAATACCAGCAGCAGCTCAAGGTGAACCGCGCGCGCGAATCGCTGCAGTTCAGCGCCCTGTCGGTCGACCAGATCGCCTGGGAGGTCGGTTATGGCGATCCCGGTGCGTTCCGGAAGGTGTTTGCGCGCATCGTCGGCCTGTCGCCGGTCGAGTACCGCCGCCGCTTTCACGCGTGAGCCGCCAGCTCCTAGAGCGCGGCGATCCAGTCATGGCCGGGGTAGAGCAGGCACAGGCTGTCGCGCAGCCAGACGCGCTCGTCGGCCGGAAGCTTCGGCAAGGCGCGGGCGAAATCGGCCTCGTCCTTGGGGCGCCGGTGCTTGGCCTTGAACAGCAGGATCGCGGCCGGCTTCAGATAGGGCAGTCCGTCGCCCGTGACCGCCACCATTTCCGCACGAGGCTGCCGGATGCGGTTGTCGCGCTTGCAGACTCCCGCCCGGTGGGCGTTCCCGGCTCGATCATCATGTCGACACGCCAGCGCCGCGCCGCGCGGTCGAGCGCCCAGATCTGGAAGATCCCGGCGGCTGGATCCCGTCCGTCGACGAGCGGCGCGACGATGCCGTCGCCGGCGGTGAAAAACGCCATGCCGCCGAGCGCAGCGCGGAAAGCGGCGACGTCCTCGCGCAGCACGGTGAATTCGAGATCCTCGTGCGCGCGGGTCTCATGCCCGTGCCAGAGGTCGAGCGCCCAGCCGCCGACGACGCACCAGGGTTTCTCGACGCCGCGTAGGCGGCGGCCGAGTTCCTCCGGGCGCCACGCGCTCCAGGCGTCGTCGTCGGGAATTTCGGTTTCGGACATCGCGCCTTGCCCTGCCGGTTCAGGGCTAGAGCAGGCGATTGATTTCCTGGCCGGCGCGCAGATAGATCATCGGGTCGATCGCCTCGCCGTCAACGCGGATCTCGTAGTGGAGGTGCGGGCCGGTCGAGCGGCCGGTCGATCCGACGGTGCCGATCTTCTGGCCGGCGACGACGCGTTCGCCGACCTTGACGCTGATGCTGCGCAGGTGGCCGTAGCGCGTCACGACGCCATTGCCATGGTCGACATCGACGCAATTGCCATAGCCGCCATTATAGGCGGCGGCGATGACGGTGCCGGCGTTGACGGTGCGGGCCGGCAGGCCGGAGAGGGCGCGGAAGTCGATGCCGGTATGGGTCGCGAGGCGGCCGAGGAACGGGTCGCGGCGGGTGCCGAAGCCCGAACTGATGTCGGCGTCCTCGAGAGGCCGCTTCAGCGGCAGGGCGAGTGCGATCTGGCGGAGCTTGGCGAGGCGGTCGAACTGGTTGGAAAGCGTCGCGACGTCGGCCTTGAATTCGGCAGGCGTGGAGACGGCGCCCTTCGGTGCCGGCACGAACGGTCCGCCGATGCCCGAAGGGGCGGGAGGAACGCGGCGGCCGAGCTTGCGCAACGCGCTGTCGATCTTCTGGTTGCGCTGGCTGACGCCCGCCATGAGGGCCCCGACGAGCGCGTCCTGGTCGGCGGCCATCGAGGCGATCTTGTCCTCGAGCGGATCGAGGCGCGGGGCCACGACCGGTGGCATCGGCTGCGGCGAGCGCAGGCCCATGTCGGCAAATTGCACGCTCGGCTTGGCGACGGCCGGCGAGATCGAGCCGGTCACTTCCGGATCGAGCGCGGCCTTGCGGCCCTTGGCGGGTTTCGGCTTGGCAGGCGCGGCGGAAGGCGGTGGAATGGTGACGTCGAGTCCGGCGCGCTTCGCCGCTTCGGCGACCTTGGCCAGCGCCTTCTGGCGGGCCTCGAGTTCCTTCTGGCGGTCGAGCAGGCTGCGCACTTTCTCGTCGACGCCGGCGTTCTCTTTCGAACGCGTCTTGTTCAGGTTCTCGATTTCGGAATTGAGCTTGCCGACCTTGTCGCGCAGCGCGGCCACCTGGCCCTCATAGGCCGAGATCTGGCCCTCGTGGATGGCCGCGGCCTCGACCTCGCGCGCCTCGCGCACATTCTGCGAGGCGATGATCGCGTTCTGTCGCTCGGCAGCCGCGTTCAGCAGGCCGTCACGGAAGAACAGATAGGCGGTGGCGCCGAAATAGAGCGAGGAGAGCAGAAGCAGGCAGACGCCGCCGATCGCCACGGTCCGCGGGCGGATATGGATCGCGCGCACGCCCTCGCCATGCGAGACGACGAGCTTGGTCTTGCCCTTGCCGCTGCGCGCTTCCGCCTGCGGCTCGGGTTCCGGCAAGGGCGGCGCGGGGAGGTGGGAGACCAGGCTCTGGCGGGGGGCGGGATGATATTCTGGATAGTGACTCGGCATCTGCGTTCCAACCGTGACGTCGGTACTCGGACCTTTGGCCGAGGAGAACGACCGATCGCAACGATTAGAGGCGGTTAAGGTTAAAGCTTGGTTGATGGCCTTTGCTTCAGCGGTCGCGCGAGGGCGCCAGCGGGCGGTAGAAGCCGGGCGTCATGCCTGCCTCGGAGCGCGCCGCTTCGTTGAACGGCGGCTTCAGCGGACCGCGGAAATGCTTGATCACGAGCTGCCGGAAGGTCGGTTCCGGCGGCAGGCGCTGGCGGTCGCACATGAAGCGGAACCACTTGGCGCCGAAGGCGACATGGCGCTTTTCGTCGCGGTAGATGATCGACATGATGTCGGCGCTCTTTGTGTCGCCGACCTCGATCATCTTGTCGATCAGCGGCGGCGTCACGTCGAGCCCGCGCGCCTCCAGCACGAGGGGCAGGATGGCCAGCCGCGCGGTCAGGTCGTGTCCGGTCTCCTGCGTCGCTTGCCACAGCCCATCATGCGCCGGCAGGTCGCCATAGGCGGCGCCGAGATCCTTCAGCCGGTCGGCGAGCAGCGAATAGTGCTTGGCTTCCTCCAGGCCGACCTGCACCCAGTTGTCGAAGAAGGAGCGGGGCAGGGGCACGCGGACGAATCGGCCGACCAGGTCCCAGGTCAGGTCGACGGCGTTCAGCTCGATATGGGCGAGCGAGTGGATCATCGAGATCCGGCCATGCTCGGAATGGACCGACCGCTTCGGCAATTCGCGCGGCGGCACCAGCACGAGGTTGGCGGGGCGGCCGGGCCGGGCCGGCATGGCGCCGTCGAGCGCGCCGGCGGAGAGCGACAGGCGGCGGCCGAACCACGCCTTGGCGGTGGCGAAGGCGAGCTCGACCTTCTCGTCGAGGTCGGCGGTGGCGACGATGCGAGCGGAGGCGGCGGCGAGGCTGCGGAGATCGGTGGACTGCATGTCGGCTTCAGGCGCTCCGCGCCGCGGCGAGAACCTCGTCGACATGGCCCTTGACCTTCACCTTGTCCCAAACCTGGACGATGCGGCCGTCGCGGTCGATCAGGTAGGTCGTGCGCACCACGCCCATATATTTGTGACCGAACATCGATTTCTCGGCCCAAACGCCATAGCTCTCCAGCATGGCGTGGTTTTCGTCGGAGGCGAGGCGGATCGAAAGATCGTGCTTCCTGCGAAAGGAATCGTGCGATTTCACGCTGTCGGGCGACACGCCGACGACAATCGTTTCGACGGCTTCGAAGTCGGCCTTGCGGGCCGAGAAATCGATCGCTTCCAGAGTGCAGCCGGACGTGTTGTCCTTCGGATAGAAATAGAGAACAACCTTGCGTCCCCTGAGGTCCGACAGCTTGATTCTGCTGCCGCCTTCGGCCGGGAGGTCGAAATCGGGAGCGAGGGAACCTTGGGCCAGGGTGGACATGCTGCCTTCCTTTCGTCGCACTTGTCTGGCGTGAGAAGCAGAATTGACGGGGAATTTGCAAGTGGGGCTTGGATCGTCCCGCGATTCCGGCTGAGATCGGAATCAGTCAGTCGGTCTGCTCCACGGGATCGGTCGACGTCACCGATGGGTTTCATGCTGCTCCCGGGACGGGAACGGCCGGCAAGGGGTGTTGACGCCTGACAATGCGCCTCGACGAGTATCCATCGGCGCGCGCTCATCGGCCTCTCTATGAGCGTCCGCCGCCCAGAAGGCGTGGCTGGTCTCGCTTGCTGGCGCGCCTGCTCGGGGCGTTGTTGCTGTTTGTCGTCGTTCTTTTCGGCACGCTCGCGGCGATCGTCGCGGCCGGCCCTGTCGAGCTTGGCGCCGTGCGCGATCGCGTCCGCGTTTCCATCGCCTCGCGCCTCGGCCCCGACTATGCGGTCAAGGTCGGCCGGGCGATGATCGACGTCGATCCCGTGCTCGGCCTCGTGGTGCAGATCGACGACATTTCGATACGCGATCGTGGCAATGCTGTGGTCGGCGCCGTTCCCGCCGCGCGGCTGGCGATCGATCCGCTGTCGCTGCTGCGACTGCGTCTCGATATCCGCACGGTCGAGATCTCTGACGCCGACGTGTCGCTGGTGCGCTCCGCCTCGGGCGCGATCTATCTCGGCACCGCCGACACCGTCCGCCAGGACATTCCGGCGCCTTCCGCCATCAGCGTGGCGCCGGCCGCGCCGGACAGCCCCGCGCTGGCCGATGGCGGCTTCCCGGAGTTGCTCCGGGCGCTCCGCACGGTCAATGGCGCGCTCGATCCGGCCGTGGATTTCGCCATCGCGCGCGGCTTCGAGCGGCTCTCGGTCGATGCCTCGACCATCCAGCTCTGGGATGCGTCCCAGATGCAGCTGCGCACCTTCGGTCATACCGACATCGCGCTGACGGTGGATGGTGGCAGCGGCGCCGTGAAAGCCAATTTCGAGACGTCGGGCTATGCCGGCCGCTGGGGCGTGCAGGCCGAGCGCCTGGTCGATGCCGACAACCACGATCGCAACCTCTCGCTGATCGTCTCGCAGCTCTCGCTCGCCGACATCAACCCCGCCTTCGGCAAGCCCGACAGCCTGCTGCAATCCGACGTGCCGATGTTCGGGCGTTTCACCGTTCGCCTGAACGACAAGGGCGAGATCCAGGCCGCGACAGCCCGGCTCGATCTCGGCGCTGGCAACATCGTTTCCGGGCTTGGCAAGGATACGGTCCTGCTCGACGAGGCGACCGTGCGCATGCGCTGGGATGTCCCCGGGCGGGCCATCGTCATCGAGCCTTCCTCGCTCTTCTTCGGCGATACCCGCGCCGTGGTCGTCGGCCAGGTCAAGCCGCTCTCGGACAAGTCCGACGGCCAGTACGGATTCACGCTCGAAAGCCGCAATGCGGTCCTCTTCGCGGACGACGCCAATGCGCCGCCGATCGTCGCCGACCGCATTGCCTTTGTCGGCACGGCCGACGTTCTGGCCAAGCGGATCGATTTCACCGACGCCTCGATAACCACCCAGGGCGGATCGGTCGCCGCCGCCGGTTCGCTC
Source organism: Kaistia nematophila (assembly GCF_026343855.1). Taxonomy (NCBI): domain Bacteria; kingdom Pseudomonadati; phylum Pseudomonadota; class Alphaproteobacteria; order Hyphomicrobiales; family Kaistiaceae; genus Kaistia; species Kaistia nematophila. The sequence continues at coordinate 289,392 of NZ_JAPKNK010000006.1, forward strand.
GGCCTCGACGGGCCCACGCCCTCGCTGGCGATGGCCGCCTCCTTCACGCCGATGGCACTCTCGACGCTGAAGCAGATGTGGCCGCCCTTCCTGGCCGGAGCGGCGCGTAAATGGGCCTATGAGCATATCAAGGGCGGCACGCTCGAGGCGGGCCGGTTCGAGGCGTCGGTGCCGTCCGGCGTGCTCTGGACCGGCGAGCGGGTGATCCTGCCAGAAGAATACATGCGCCTCGACATGCGCCTCGATGACGTCTCCTTCACCACCATCGGCAATGTGCCGGCGGTGACCGGAGCGACCGGCAATGCCGTGCTGGCCGGCTCGACCTTCGGCATCGACGTCGAGAAGGGGAAGGTCGTCACGCCGCTCGGTGGCACGGTCGATGTGACGGCCGGCGCCTTTGCCGTCTCCAACACCGCGCAGCGTTTCCCCGATGGCCAGATCGAGATGCAACTGGAGGGTAGCGTCGGCGCGCTGGCCGAGATCGCCGACAGTGAGCCGATCCGCGCCATGGAGCGCCGGTCGATCGACCCGGCGACGCTTTCCGGCAAGGCGCGCGCGAACGTCTCGATCAAGCTGCCGCTTCGGCCGGGCGTGACGCCGGCCGAGGTCGACTGGCGGGTCGCGCTGACGACCACGGGCTTTGCCAGCAGCGCGCCGATCGAGGGCAAGCTGATCCAGAACGGCGCGCTCGCCATGACCGCGACGCCGGCAGAGGTGGCCATCCACGGCAAGGCGACGATCAACGGCGTACCCGCGGCGATCGACGTCTCCCAGCCACTCGGCGACACCGATGGCGACGGCCAGGCCGAGGCGGGGCGCCGCAAGGTGACGCTGAGCCTCGACGAGAAGGCACGCAAGGCGCTCGGAATCGGCCTGGACAACGTGCTCGGCGGCACCGTCGGCGCCATCGTCTCCGACCTTGGCGACGGCAAGGGCCAGCACTACGAGCTTGACCTGAAGCAGGCCCGCCTGGTGCTGCAGGCGGTTGGCTGGTCGAAGGGGATCGGCGTCCCGGCCAAGCTGAGCTTCGACCTGCGCCCGACCGGCAACGGCTTCGTCGTCGACAACATGGTCGCCACCGGCGACGGCTTCGGCTTTCGCGGCAAGGCGGTGCTCGACGCTAAATACGGCCTCGTCTCGGCCGAGCTCGACAAGCTGGCGCTGCGCAAGGGTGACCAGATCTCGGTCAATCTGAGCCGCAAGGGCAATGGCTATTCGATCGTCGCCCGCGGCTCCTCCTTCGACGTGCGCGGCCTGATCGCCCAGTACAAGGCCTCTGCGACCGGGCCGAACGAGGCCGCCGCCGACATCTCGGTCGACGCCAAGGTGGCGACGCTGATCGGCTTCAACCAGGCGACCCTGTCGGACGCGGCGATCATCGTGCAGGCGCGCGGTGGCGTCGTCCAGAAGGCGTCGCTGGAGGGCATGCTCGACAAGGGCGGCATCTCGATGAACTTCGTCGACAGCGGCGACCAGGCCGAACTGCGGCTGAATTCCGGCGATGCCGGCAGCGTGTTCCGCTTCATCGACATCTACAGCCGCATCTACGGCGGCCGCATGACTCTGACCGGCCAGCGTGCTGGTTCCTCCGGCCCGTTCTCCGGCGTGTTCGACATCCTGAATTTCCGCATCGTCGACGAGCCGTCGATGGGGCGGCTTGTGTCGGCGACCAATGGCAACGGGCCGGAAGCGACCCGCACCGGCCTCGATCCGGCCAACGTGCCGTTCGACCGCATGCGCCTCGACTATACCAAGCGCGGCTCGGTCGTCGTGATCGACGACGCGACGCTGCGCGGTGCCTCGGTCGGCGCTACCTTCAACGGTACGCTCGACCTTGCCAAGCAGACCGTGTCGCTGGCCGGCACCTATCTGCCCGCCTACGCCTTCAACAACCTGTTCGGCCGGCTCCCGATCATTGGCCTGGCGCTCGGCGGCGGCAGCAAGGGCGGCCTGATCGGCGTGACCTTCAAGGTCGACGGCAAGCTGAGCGCTCCGAGCCTCATGATCAACCCGCTCTCGGTGATCACGCCCGGCATCTTCCGCAAGATCTTCGAATTCCCGGTGAACTGACGCTGCATCGCGGCCTAGCGTCGCGATCCGCTGGCGGCTGTCGCCGGTATTGCACGCGCCGTGTTGTGCTCGGTTGTGCGCGCGTACCGGTCAAGGCAGTCGGAAATCAACCTCGCCGCGAAGCAACGCGAGGTTGATTCATTCGTATTGCAAGCAATCCTAATTGATAAGGATCGCGATGCATTAAGCCGCAGGCGGCAATTTGGGCCGTCTGGGGCTAGTTTGACTATGCGTTACGGTCCAGATAATTCCGATAGCTTTATCGATACACTTAAGTATAAGTAGATTAACTACAATATTACTTTCGATTTTCCGGACAATGGATTCCCTTTGGAGTCCGAAGATCGTCATTTTGCTGCGCATATACGCATATTTCTGAATCATGCCGATTTTGAATTACTTATGAATCAGTATTGAAGTGAGGCGGACGGGTTGATAGCCTTGGTCCGTCAATTCCGGGGGGCTCGAAGACAGGAGCCGTGGTTGGAGCGTGGCTCTCCACGGCGTTCCGGTTTCGAGCAAGGGCATTTGGGGGCATCATGGCATCGTTCAAACGAGGCAGCGCGGATCGATCCGCTCTGCCGCATTCTCTCGCACGCACGCGCTGGGCCGCGGGTGCATCTCTGGTTGCGCTGACCGCCGTCCTGGCCATTCCGGCATCGGCCGCTCAGATCGTCGTCGAAACCGAATCCGAGCTGAACGGCTTGGTCGGCGCGGCGCCGAGCGCGCCCGGCACGATCGAGGTCGCGGCGACCGATCAGCTCATCCTCAACAATACTGGCGCCGTAACCTTCTCCGACCAGATCCTGCTGGATGGCGTTGCCTGGGCGAATCCCTATGGCACCTTCACCAAGATGGGGGCGGGCACCCTGACGCTGAACGGCGCCTCGATCCTGGGCGGCGAGGCCTATGTCGCCGGCGGCACGGTCAATTTCACTGGCAGCAGCACGGTCGACTATCTGGCCGTGGGTTCGGGTGGCTCCAATCTGGGCGCGATGACCATCGGCAGCGGCGCGAGCGTCGCCTTCGGCGTCGGCCTCTCGGTCGGCTATTATGGCGGCGTGGGCACGGTCGATCAGACCGGCGGCACGGTGACGGTTTCGCCGACCTGTGGCGACGAGGCTCGCTGCGCCGCGCTCCACATCGGCAACCAGGGCGGCCAGGGCACCTACACGATCAGCGGCGGCGAGCTCGTTGTCGACGCGGCCCGCATGACCATCGGCCGCAACACCACCCAGACGACGGGCACCAGCGGCACCCTCAACATCGAGGGCGGCACGGTCTCCATCCAGAACAGCGGCTATCTCGCCATCGGCTTCGGCCGCGAGACCAACAACGGGGCCGCCGACGCGACGGGCGCGATCAACCAGACCGGTGGCGTCCTGCGCGTAGACGGCACGTCTTCGCTGTTCCTCGCGGGCACGGGCGCCGGCACCTACGACCTCAATGGCGGCGCGCTGGAGATCGGCGGGTCGAGCCTGCGGGCCCACCGCGTCAACGGCCAGGGCTCCTATGCCTTCAACCTCGGCGGCGGCACGATCCGGGTGATCGGCTCGCAGCTGGTGACGGCTGCCGACGTCGATGCCACACTCGTCGACGGCACGACGTCGACCTTCGACACCTCTACCTTCGGCGCCGACTGGCGGGGCGACTTGCTCGGCCAAGGCGGGCTGGTGAAGCTCGGCGCTAGCGAACTCAAGATTGGTAGCCTTTCCAGCGAGATCAGCGGTCTCCAGATTGCCGAGGGCTCGGTCGCGCTCGGCTCGAGCGCTCAGTTCAAGAGTTCCCTCGCCTCGACCACGCTCGATCTGGCGGTGGGGACGCGCCTCAAGGTCAATGGCGACTTTTCGCTCGGCGACGAGGACACCTTCGTCGTCGGCATCGATTCCAACGGTCAGGCCGGTCGCATCGAGGTGTCAGGCGCCGCCGATCTGGACGGTGCGACGCTGCAGATCGACTCCAGCTCGGGCTACAAGGCGAACTACAACTACACGATCGTCACCGCTACCTCGTTCAACCAGTCGGGCAACGCAGACGACACGTTCCAGATCGCGCCGCACGACTTCGCCTTCGTGTCGCCCGAACTGCTCTATGGCAACGGCGGCACCGAGCTCTATCTGCGCCTCGTCCGCGAGAGCGCGTTTGCTTCCGCCGCGCAGACCGCGAACCAGAAGGCGGCCGCGAACGGCCTCGATTCCGTCGGTTCCGGGTCCCTGTATGAGGCCATGGAGGTCGTTTCGACGGCCGACGCCCCTGCGGCGCTTAACGCCATCTCCGGCGAGATCCATGCCGCTTCCGCCAGTGCGCTCCTGAACGAGAGCTATTTCCTGCGCGATGCGGTGCTCGGCCGGCTGCAATATCCGTCGAAGGGCGCGACGGCGCCGGCCGCGAGCCTTGCCTCCGGCTATGCCGAGGCCGACAAGCGCAGCGCCGCTCCCTTCCCGGGCACGGCCGCCGCGCCTGCCGCCGAGCCCAACACCTTCTGGACTCAGGCCTATGGCTCCTGGGGCCACAGCGATGGCGACGCCAATGTCGCCAAGCTCAACCGCTCGACCGGCGGCGTTCTGGTGGGCTACGATCACACCTTCGGCCAGGACTGGCTGATCGGCGCCGCGGCAGGCTACAGCCGCACCAGCTTCAGCCTCGACGACCGCGCCTCGTCCGGCGACAGCAACAACTATCACCTGCTGGCCTATGCCGGCGGCAAGGTCTCGGACGTCAATGTCCGCCTCGGCGCCAGCTATAGCTGGAACGAGGTCGATACGACGCGGCACGTCTCGATCCCCGGTTTCTTCGAGACCGAAAAGGCGGACTATTCCGCGGGCACCGCGCAGGTGTTCGGCGAGCTCGGCTACGACGTCGCCGTCAGCGCCGCGACCACCATCGAGCCCTTCGCCGGCCTCGCTTATGTCCATCTGTCGACGGACGGCTACAACGAGACCGGCGGTTCGGCCGCGCTCGCCGTCGACGGCGCCAACCAGGGCGTCACCTATGGCACGCTGGGCCTGCGCGCCGAGCACAAGATCGTGGTCGGCAATGTCGGCGTGACGCTGCAGGGCTCGGCCGCCTGGCAGCATGCCTGGGGCGACGTGATCCCGGTCAGCACGCTCGCGTTCTCCGGCGGCGACGCCTTCCAGGTCACTGGCGCGCCGATCGCCAAGGACGCGGCCCTGCTCAAGGCCGGCTTCGACGTCGACGTGACGGCGGGCGCCAAGCTCGGGCTGTTCTATGCCGGCCAGCTCGCGAGCGACGCCGCCGACAACTCGATCCAGGGCCGCCTGAGCGTCGCCTTCTGAGGTTTCTCTCCGGACACGAAAAAGGGCGGCGCAGGTCACTGCGCCGCCCTTTTTCGTTGGCGGCTTGAATGTCGCAGCCTGCGAGCGAGGCTGGATCGCACGGCCAAATTGCGTGCTTCGTGACGGCCCCGCGGCCTCTGCAGAAAGTTGAGGCCGGCGGCTCGCATACATTGGGCAGCGCCGCATCACAGATGAAAAAGGGCGGCGCAGTCACCTGCGCCGCCCTGAAATTCGTCCGGCCCGAAGCTTTAGAGCGGGCGGACGAGGATATGCTTCTTGCGGCCGAGCGACAGCTTGACGACGCCTTCCGACGTCAGCGCGTCGGGGCCGACCAGAACCTTCTCGTCGGTGACCGCCTGGTCGTTCACCCGCAGGCCGCCGCCCTTGATCTGGCGGCGCGCTTCGCCGTTCGAGGCGACGAGGCCGGCCTGAACGAAAAGCGACAGCACGCCGAGGCCGTTGGCGAATTCCGAAGCCGCTACCTCGATGGTCGGCAGGTTTTCCGCCAGCGCGCCTTCCTCGAAGGTGCGGCGGGCCGTCTCTGCCGCCTCGTCGGCGGCGGCGCGGCCATGCGCCAGCGCGGTCACCTCGGTGGCGAGGATCTTCTTCGCGTCGTTGATCTCGGAACCGCCCAGCGCCGCAAGGCGGGCGATCTCGCCCATCGGCAGCTCGGTGTAGAGCTTGAGGAAGCGCTCGACGTCGCCATCCTCGGTGTTGCGCCAGAACTGCCAGAACTCGTAGGAGCCGAGCATGTCGGCGTTGAGCCAGACGGCGCCGTTCGCCGTCTTGCCCATCTTGGCGCCGGAAGAGGTGGTGAGCAGCGGCGTCGTCAGCGCATAGAACTGCTTGTCGAGCATGCGGTGGCCGAGCTCGATGCCGTTGACGATGTTGCCCCACTGGTCGGAGCCGCCCATCTGCAGCGTGACATTGTAGCGCTGGTTCAGCTCGACGAAGTCGTAGGCCTGCAGGATCATGTAGTTGAATTCGAGGAAGGACAGCGACTGCTCGCGGTCGAGGCGCAGCTTGACCGAGTCGAAGGACAGCATGCGGTTGACCGAGAAGTGGCGGCCGACATCGCGCAGGAAGTCGATGTACTGCAAGCCGTTCAGCCATTCGGCATTGTTGGCCATGATCGCCGGGCGCTCGGCGCGGTCGAAATCGAGGTAGTTGGCGAACACCTTGCGGATGCCGACGAGGTTCTCGTCGATCATCTCGTCGGTCAGGAGCTTGCGCGCCTCGTCCTTGAAGGACGGGTCGCCGATGCGCGTCGTGCCGCCGCCCATCAGCGCGAGCGGGCGGTGGCCGGTCTTCTGCATCCAGCGCAGCATCATGATCTGCATGAGCGAGCCGACATGAAGGCTCTTCGCCGTGGCGTCGAAACCGATATAGCCGGTGACCGTCTCCGTCGCGAAGCGGCGATCGAGCCCCTCGCCATCCGAGCACTGGTGGACGAATCCACGCTCGGTCAGGATCTGCATCAACTCGGACTTGAAGGCGCTCATGACGGACCTTTGGAGAATGTTGGGATTGGCCGGCTTTCTAGCAGCCGGAACGGGAAATTTCACCTTGAAGGGCGAAATTTCCCGGATCGTGGATCAGGCGGCGCGGCGCGCCTTGGCGCGGCGGGCCTCGACGGCGGCGGCGAGCCGCTCGAGAACGTCGACCGAGGTATCCCAGTCGATGCAGCCATCGGTGATGCTCTGGCCGTAGACCAGCGGCTGGCCTTCGACGAGGTCCTGCCGGCCGGCGACCAGGTTGCTCTCGACCATCACGCCCATGATGCGGTCGTCGCCGGCCTCGATCTGGCGGGCGATGTCCTCGACGACGATCGGCTGGTTCTCCGGCTTCTTCGACGAGTTGGCATGGCTGGCATCGATCATGATGCGCGGCGCGATGCCGGCCTTTTCCGAAGCCTTGGCCGCTTCCTCGACGCTGGCGGCGTCGTAGTTGGTCGACTTGCCGCCGCGCAGGATGATGTGGCAGTCGTCGTTGCCGGCCGTCTCGGCGATCGCGGCGCGACCGGTCTTGGTCACGGCCAGGAAATGATGCGACTGCGAGGCCGAGAGCACCGCGTCGAGCGCGATCTTCACATTGCCGTCCGTGCCGTTCTTGAAGCCGACGGCGCAGGAAAGGCCGGAGGCCAGCTCACGATGCACCTGGCTCTCGGTCGTGCGCGCACCGATCGCGCCCCAGCTGACCAGGTCGGCGAAATATTGCGGCGTCGTCATGTCGAGGAATTCCGAGCCGGCCGGCACGCCGAGATCGTTGATGTCGACGAGCAGGTTGCGGGCGATTCGCAGGCCCTTGTCGATCTCGAAGCTGCCGTCGAGGCCGGGATCGTTGATCAGGCCCTTCCAGCCGACCGTCGTGCGCGGCTTCTCGAAGTACACCCGCATGATGATCTCGAGCCGGTCGGCGAGGTAGGGGCGGATTTCGGCGAGGCGGCGGGCGTAGTCCATGGCGGCGACGGGATCATGGATCGAGCAGGGACCGATCACCACGGTAAGGCGGTCGTCGGTGCCGTGCAGGATGTCATGGATCGAACGGCGCGCGGCGGTGACGGTGTCGGTCGCGGTCTCGGTGCGCGGGAACTCGCGGATCACCTGTTCCGGTGTCGAGAGTTCTTTCAGCTGGCGGATGCGGAGGTCGTCGGTGATCAGCACGGTGTGGGTTCCTTGTGATTTTGACCCACCCGGCGGCACAAAAAAAGCCGCCAGGTGTCTGGCGGCTTCGGGACATTTTGCGGTTTTTAGACCGCGCGCACCCCTACCTCCGCCATTGCGAGCGGATAGCTAAAGTACCAAGCATAGGTGGTGGCGGCGAAAGTCATGGAAGCGCATATAGATCAGCCGCCGGGGTTTGTCACGGGGGAGAATGCGGCTTTCGACGAAACGGCGAGACTGTTGCCGATCTGCTCTTTGCCGACGCGGCCGTTGCCGCTATCCCGGATTAGAACGTTTCCGGGGGAACCAATGCACAGGACTGTCGTTGTCGGACTCATGAGCGGAACGTCGATGGATGGCGTCGACGCGGCTCTGATCGCGACCGACGGCGAAGAAGTCGAGGCCTTCGGCCCGACCCATTTCCGGCCCTATGAGCCTGATGAGCGCGCGGTGCTTCGCGCCGCGCTGACGGCTGCCGTCGATCTCGACAGCCGCGACGCCCGGCCGGGCATCCTGAGCGAGGCGGAGCGGATCGTCACCGAGGCGCATGCCGAGGCCGTCGAGGCGCTGCTGGCGCGGCAGGATGTCGACGCACCCCGCGTCACCCTGGTCGGCTTCCACGGCCAGACCGTCTTCCACGCGCCGGACCGCCGGCTGACGATCCAGATCGGCGACGGAGCAGCGCTGTCGCATCGGCTCGGCATTCCGGTGGTCTATGATTTCCGCGCCGCCGACGTCGCGGCGGGCGGGCAGGGGGCACCGCTGGTGCCTGTCTTCCATGCGGCGCTTGTGCGCGCTGCCGGCCTTTCCGGCGATGTCGCCGTGGTGAATATCGGCGGTGTCGCAAACGTCACGCGCATCGGCGCCGACGGTTCGATCGTCGCCTTCGACACCGGGCCCGGCAATGCGCTGATCGACGACCTTGTGCGTGAGCGGACTGGCGCCAGCATGGATGTCGGTGGCGTCCTGTCCTCCTCCGGCACGGTGCAGCTGCAATCGCTGGCAGAATTGATGGACGATCCCTGGTTCGACCTGCCGCCACCGAAATCGCTCGATCGCGACGCGTTTTCGCGCGCGCCGGTGGCGCGACTGTCGACGGCCGACGCCGCGGCGACGCTCGCCGCCTTCACGGCCGAGACGATCGCGCGCGGCGTGGCGCTCGCCGGCGGCGCCGGCGAGATCATCGTCTGCGGCGGCGGCGCGCATAATCCGGCCATCCTGCGCCTGCTGGCCGAAGCCAGCGGCGCGACCGTCACCACGGCCGACGCGCTCGGCTGGTCGGGCGATTTCATGGAGGCGCAGGCCTTCGCCTATCTCGCCGCCCGCAGCGTCGCGGGACTGCCGCTCAGCCTGCCCGAGACCACGGGCGTGCCCTATCCGATGCCGGGCGGCGTCCTCGCCGAGCCGCGACCGCCGGCGCCGTGATGGACGAATCGCGCCCGTGTCGGCCACCATCGTTGCAACGTTTTCCTGGGGAGTGATCCGGATGCTCAATCGCCTGCTGAAATTTGGCTTGTTGTCGATGGTCGGCGCGGCGCTGGCCTTGCCGCTGGCGGCATCCGCCGAGGCCGCCACGGTGCAGGCGATGGCGGCCGAGGCGCCCGCGACACCCGCCGCGGCAACTGCGCCCGCGGCCGGTGCCGCCGCTGTGGCGGGGCCGGAACAGAAGCCGGTCGTTCGGCGCGCCAAGTCGGCTCCGAAGGTCAATCGCGATCCCCAGGTCTATCTCTTCCGCGGCCTCGCCAACGTCTTCTCGCTCGGCATGGACGACATGTCGAAGGAGCTGCGCGCCCAGGGCGTGCAGAACGAGGTGCTGAACCACGCCAACTGGCCGCGCATCGCTGCCGAGATCACCGCCAAGTACAAGGCCGATCCGAAGGGAACCCGCCCGATCATCCTGATCGGCCACTCGCTCGGCGCGAATGCGGTGCTGGTCATGAGCCAGCAACTGGTGCGCAACGGCGTTCCCGTCGATCTAGTCGTCACCTTCGATCCGACGACGAGCGGCCCGATCACGCCCGGCGTGCGCCGCTACCTGAATCTCTACCAGTCCAACAATGGCTGGAGCTCGGCGCTCGACGTTCCGGCCGGCGCCGGCAAGCGCGTCGTCAATTCCGACGTGCGCAAGCGCACCGACATCAAGGCGCAGCTGTCGCATTTCGACATCGACAAGAACCGCGTCCTGCACCAGCAGGTGGTGGCGGAGATCGTCCGCCTGACCGGTGCGAGGCCGAAGCAGCCCAAGCTGCAGCCGAAGGTGCAGCCCAAGACCGGCACGATGTAGGGAATGCTGTCTGGGGCCCCGTCCCGTAGGGGTTGCCGGGCCGGATCGGCATGGACCGAATGAATGGGAGGGGCTCCGTCGTGGCGGAGCCCTTTTTCGTTGGCCGCGCTATCGTGCCTGAATCGGGCACCGATGAGCCGCCGGTCCTCGATCTGGCGGGAAAACGCCGCCGCTGCAGCTGGGTGGTGCGCCGCCCCGACCGCGCTGGCATCCCTTGTTGCGCCGCTTTCCGGGTGTCTTGCTTCGACAGGGGATTCTGGAAATTTCCCGTGCAGGTTACAGCCGCCGGGTGGTCGCATCCTGGGCGCGTTGAAATCGTGCGAACGGCGATCCTGTGACCCAAATAAAGGTGATGTGACCCGCGCTTTTTGAGTCATACGAAAATAGTTCGATTTTAGAATGATAGCCGGAGCGAAGCGTAATCGCATCAATAGGTTGTGGGCGGATGCCCCGATTCCCGGCGGCGGATCGGCTCCCCAGTCCAGCAATTCCCTACGTCAATTGGTTGAATCTGGTGCAATTCCGCCACAGCGGATCACGTCTGAAATCGCTAGCCTGAGATATCAGGGCGGGTGTCCTTGCTGGGAGCCGTCCGGGGGGAGGCTTAACGGCTTGAGCTGGGGTTGGGCAAGAAGACGGTTTTGCGTGGAATGACGATGGTGTCGGTGCTCGCGCTGGGCGTTGCGGGCGCCCAGGCTGCGGACCTGACGCAGGAGCCGGTGGTCGTCGCGCCGTAAGTATTCAGTTGGACCGGCTTCTATGTCGGTGTCCATGGCGGCTCCTTCGGCCAGAACGACGTCTCGGCCTCGGGCTATCAGGAGCATCAGGGAAGTGCATCGCGCGAGCGGGGGGCTTTCGGCGGTGCAACATCGGGACGGGAGACTTTCGACCTCGATCCCCCGCGGAATCGGCGAGGACCTGTGTGGGCCCTGGCTGCTGGCTGCCTCCGCCGGGATCCGGCGAAGGTTGGCCTGGGTCCGGCTAAAGGGGCGTGCCGAACGCCCTCCTGCCCCTGAATTGGGGGGCCATTTCGTCCTTCTGAAGCCTCTCAAAGGCCTGGCTGCTATTTTTCTCGACGATGCCTCGTGCCGTCGAGTGTTTCGTGTTGCCTTACAAAATGTCTGTCCGATCAGATGCTTGGGCGTCAAAACCTAAGGCAATCAGTTGATCATGGAGAAAAAGTGAGGCAGACGCTACGTCACTTGCGGGTTTGGTGATGCTCTTCCGCAACAGTCAAACGGATGGAGTTGCGCTAGCTTGATGCAACCTGGATAGCCTCCCCCCGTGAAGCAAGGTTGTCTGGATCCACGTTTGCGAGCAAAGGGGCTCACGATGAAGTTCATTCTGCGCAGTGCAACAATGGCATCGGTTCTGGCGCTCGGCGTCGTCGGCGCGCATGCTGCTGATCTCACCTACGAGCCGGCCCCTGTCGCTGCTCCGGTCGTCTTCAACTGGACCGGCTTCTACGTTGGCGTCCATGGCGGCATTGGCGGCGGGGACATCGACACGGCGTTCTCGGTCGATGGTTTCCCCTATAGCGACTACAGCAACAACGCCTTCGGCGCCTTCGGCGGTGCCCAGATCGGCTACAACTGGCAGTTCGCGACCAACTGGGTCGCGGGCGTCGAGGCCGATATTGCCTATTCCGGTATCAACGCCGACTCGACCTGGAGCTATGTGAACGACTCCAGCTACAACCTGAAGACCGACGTCGACTGGTTCGGCACGCTGCGCGGCCGCATCGGCTATGCGTGGGACAACGTGCTGTTCTACGGCACGGGCGGCGCCGCTTATGGCGATGTCGAGGTGAAGACCAACTATTCCGAGCCCGGCTTCTCGGACGGCACGTCCTTCTCGGATACGCGCTGGGGCTGGACGATCGGCGCCGGCATCGAATACGGCATCACCAAGAACATCACGCTCAAGACCGAATACCTGTATGTCGACCTCGGCAGCATACATCAGGATGGCTACAATGCCCTCGAGGACCTCGATGGCCGGTTCGACACGGACGTCGCCTTCCACACGCTCAAGGTCGGCCTGAACTACAAGTTCTGATCGGCTGCAGTCTCCGGCAGATAGCGAGGGCCCCGCATTGCGGGGCCCTTTTGTTTGCGGCGATGCGACCGATCCGTTGCAGCCAGCCGCCCTTCAGGCAGGGCGCGGCGCGCCGGCGCCGGACGCTCCCGGTTCCGCGGGGCGCGGCGTTCTACCTCGGGCCTCCTCCATCGGCCGGTCGTCGTCGCCCCGGCCTCCCGGTTCTGCGTAGGCCTGCTCCAGCGTCTACGGCGGCGGGGTGCCTGGCCGCGCGCGGCGAATTGGCCAGCATGGCTTGCGCCATTCTTCTTAGCTAACCGCACGAGATCAGGTCGACCGGAGGTCTTCGGGGGCTTTTCGATTCAACTTGTCTTTGAATAAGACCCGGCCGCCAAGAAAAGATCGGTGCAGACGTAGATTCCGAGGTCACTGTGATCGCCTGGCAATGGTTTGTTTGCCAATGCGGTGCTAGGGTATGGCTTCTGGGTGGCACTTTCATCGCATTCTTCGTGAACATTGAGCTTGAAGAGGGCACGCATGAAACACTCGCTCCTGGCTGCCGCCGCAGCCGCATCCGTTCTTGCCATGGGCGTCGGCGGGGCGCTCGCGGCCGACCTGACCTATGAGCCGCCGCCGGCGCCGCCGCCTCCCTTTTCCTGGGCCGGCTTCTACGCGGGCGTTCATGCCGGCTATGCCTGGGGCAGTGAGGACGACAATCAGAGCAATCTGTTTGGTCCTGAGCCGACCCCGGCCGACAGCTTCGACATGGACGGCTTCATCGGCGGCGTTCATGCCGGCTACAACTGGCAGATGGACCAGTTCGTCTTCGGTGTCGAAGGCGACCTCGACTATTCCAACATCAAGGGCAGCGAGGGTTATGCCGGCTACGTGACGAATTTCGGCGGCGACTATGTCGAGGGTAACCTCGAAATGAAGAGCCAGTGGCAGGCCTCGCTTCGTGCCCGCGCCGGCTACGCCATCGACAACTTCCTGGTCTACGGCACGGGCGGTATCGCCTTCGCCGACGGCAAGCTGTCGTCGAACGGCTACGACTACGATGCCGGTGAGAATTTCGGCTCGGACGACAGCAATACGCATGTCGGCTGGACGGTCGGTGTCGGCGCCGAATATGCCTTCTCGCCCAACTGGATCGCCCGCGCCGAACTTCGCTACACCGATTTCGGCAACAAGACCTACCAGCTCCTCGAAGGGCCGGTGGATGCGGACTGGACGCAGACGGCGGTCACGGTCGGCCTCAGCTACAAGTTCTGATCGAACGGACGGGGCGCACTCTGAAAGGCTCCGCTTCGGCGGGGCCTTTTGGCGCTTGTCGTTTTTCAGGTGCCGGCGCACCTTGCTCAGGGCTCAGGGCTCAGGGCTCAGGGCTCAGGGCTCAG
>NZ_JAPKNK010000007.1:0-291576 GCF_026343855.1 Kaistia nematophila
TGATCCTATCCAGGCCGTCGACGGCCCTGTTCTTCGAGTGAAGATTCTTGAATACGCGTTCCGATGATCTGGCGCTTGAGCTGGCAGGCCTCGTCAAGCAATACGGCCCCGTGCGGGCGCTGGACGGCGCCAATCTCTCGGTGCGGCGAGGCGAGGTCCATGGCCTTATCGGCCAGAACGGCGCCGGCAAGTCGACCATGATCAAGATTCTCTCCGGCCTCGAACGCGCAGACGCCGGGGAGATCAAAATCCGCGGCGAGGCCGTCGAGGGGCTGACGCCCGCCGAAGTGCTGACGCGCGGCATCGGCGTCATCTATCAGGATCGAATGACGATCCCTTCCTTCACCGTTGAGGAAGCGCTTTTCTACGCGACGCCCGCTGCCTCGGCCAATGGTGTCACGGTCAACCGCCGCGCCCTGCGGCGCAGGGCGGATGAGCTCATCGAGCGCTATTTTGGCGTAGGCCTGCCGAAGAACAGGCTGTTGCGGGACCTGACGACCGCCGAACAGCAGGTAGTTCACATCACGCGCACCTTGTTGCTCGGCCCACATATCGTCGTCCTCGACGAACCGACCGCCGCACTCGCCCGTCGGGAGGTGGAGAGTCTTTTCCGCGGCATCGAAGCCATGCGTCAGGACGGCATCACCGTCGTCTACATCTCCCACTATCTCCGCGAGATAAAGGAGATCTGCGACCGCATCACGGTGCTGCGCAATGGCCGCGACGTCGCCATCCTGAATGCCGGGACGGCCAGCATCGAGGATATGACCGGGCCGATGATCGGGAGCGACATAGGCTCGCTCTTTCCCGCGCGCGGGGAGAAGGCCGGCGCGCCGTTCTTCGTCGCCCGGGGGCTTGGACGACGGTCCGGCTTCCGCGATGTCGACCTCGTCGTTCGCAAGGGGGAGATCGTCGGCGTGACCGGGCTGATCGGCTCCGGCATCAAGGAATTCACGCGAGTGCTCTTCGGCCTCGACGCGGCCCATGACGGCGTCATGGAGATCGACGGCGCGGCCTACGCGCCGCGCACGCCGCGCGATGCGCTCGCCGCCGGCCTCGCGCTCGTGCCGGAGGATCGTCGCACCCAGGGCGTCGGGCTGCCGCTCTCGCTGCGCGAGAACATCGTCCTGGCGAGCCTCGAGCGCTTCAGCCGTTTCGGCTTCATGCGCCGCGATGCCGAGACCAAGCGGGCGAGGGGCTTCATTGCCTCGCTCAGCATCAAGGCGCCCGACGAGACGGTGTCGGCAGGAAGCCTCAGCGGTGGCAACCAGCAGAAGGTCGCCATCGCCAAGTGGCTCTGCCGGGAGGCCTCCCTTTACGTCCTCGACGAGCCGACCGTCGGTATCGACGTCGCGGCCAAGGCGGAAATCTATCGTCTGCTCCGCGGTCTCGCCGATGCCGGGCATTCGCTCATCGTCGTCTCATCGGATCTCGACGAGGTGAGGGGACTCGCCGATCGCGTCGTCGTCCTGCATCGCGGCTCAGTGGCGCTGGACGCGCGATCCGAGACCGTCTCTCCCTCGGCATTGCTAGCGGCCGTCGTCGGCGGCCGTCCGGAAGAAGCCCATGACATCCATCACCACTGAAGCGTCTCCCAAGGCGCGCGCCTGGGAGCGCAGCGAAATCGGCGCGCTGTTGCCGGCGATCCTCCGCGCCGGCGCGCTCGTCCTCTTCGCCGCGATCTTCGTCGTCCTCGCGATCCAGTCGCCACTGTTCCTGTCGCCGGGAAACCTGCTCGCCATCGTCTCGCAATCGTCGGTTCTCGGCGCTCTCGCTTTCGGCCTCACCATCGTGGTCATTGTCGGCGGAGACAACGCGCTGGCCGGCGGCATCGACCTGTCGCTGGCCGCGACTATGGGCCTGGCTGCTGCGGTCTACGCGACGCTTGTCCGGACCGGGCAACCGGAAGGGATCGCCATCGGGGCCGCGCTCGCGGCCGGCCTGGGCATCGGCCTGCTGAATGCCGTTTCCGTTGTTTGGCTCCGCATGTTGCCGCTGCTCGCCACGTTGGCTGGCATGACCATCGCGGTCGGCCTGGAGCAACTGGTGACCAAGAGCGCGACCATTCTCGTCGATAGCTCGCTGACGCGGTTTCTCGGCGGGACGGACGCCTTCGGTTTCCCGATGCTCGCCCATGCGCTCTTCGCGACGGCTGTGACGCTGGTGCTCGTCACGCGCTACACGACCCTCGGTCTCAACATGCAGGCGGTCGGCGGCAATCCGCTCGCCGCGCGTGCCGCGGGCCTACGCGTCCCGCTCTACATCGGTGGCTCCTATGTTGCGAGCGGCCTTTTTGGAGCGCTCGGAGGCCTGTTTTCGGTCAGCTTTCTCGGCGCCAGCTCGAAAGGGGCCGACGAGATGCTGCTGCCGATCATCGCGGCGACGTTTCTGGGCGTGGTGTTTTCGCGCCGTCTCGTGCCGACCATCGCCGGGACGCTCGCCGCAAGCCTCTTCATCGGCATGCTGACCAACGGCTTCCAGTTGCTCAACGTATCGAGCTACTGGGTCAGCGGTATCCAGGGAGTGCTGACGCTGCTTGTTGTCGCCGCCACGACCGTGAGGCCCCGGACATGAGCGTCCTCGGAGTTCTGGTTTCGCCCACGCGGGGAGAGACGGCCCGCCTGGCGCGGTTTTCGCGCTTCGGCCTGATCCTCGCCGTCGTCGTCGCCTTCCTCTTCTTTACGCTGCTCGCGCCCGGCTTCATCCAGCTTTCGAACCTGCGCGGCATCCTGGTCAACAATTTCGCGCTGCTCGCGATCGCGGCCATCGCCACGACGCTTGCGGTGCATAGCGGCGGCATCGACCTCTCGGTCGCGACGGCGATCGATCTCGCGAGCCTGGCCTTTGTCTCGGCGATCGTCCTCGGCGCCGACGTTCCGTTCGCCATCCTCGCCGCGCTCGCGGCAGCGGCATGCAGTGGGCTCTTCAATGCCCTGCTCATCGCGGGCCTCGGCATCCCTCCCTTCCTCGCGACGCTTGGCACCCTGTTCATCGGCCATTCCGTGCAGCAACTCGCGACGGGCGGTGGCAACCCGGTCTACATCTCGTTCAAGAGCGTGCCACCGGCCCTGCCGGTCCTGGCGCGGGGGAGCGTCGTCGGCGTGCCGATCCCCGTTCTGGCGGTTTTGGCGATGAGCCTCCTCGTCTATCTGCTGCTCGACCGCACGCGGTTTGGGCGCCGTAGCGCAGCGATCGGCGTCGAACCGCAGCTCGCTCATTATTCCGGCCTGCCGGTGCGCGCGACGCTTGCGACGGTCTATGTGCTCTCGGCCGTTATCGCGGGCACCGCCGGAATCTTCCTGTCGGCGAATGTCAGTGCCTACATGCCCTTCTCGGGCAATGCCTTCCTGATGAACGCCATAGGCGCCGTCTATATCGGCACGACGGTCAGCAAGGCACGCGCGCCGAGCGTGCCGGGCACACTCGCCGGCGTACTTTTCCTCGCCATCATCGCCAACGGGCTGCTGCTCATCGGCTGGGATTTCTACTGGCAGCAACTGGGTTCGGGCATCGCCATCTTCCTGTGCCTTGCCTTGAGCTACGGCGTCCAGCGATTGCGGTCCTGACCAGCCTGCCAAGCCTTCGGAGAACATGCGACATGACACAGATCGAGCTGGCCTGGGGTGAGGGGCCGAGCCAGGAATATGACGGGATCGCCGGACGCTTCCGCCCCGTATTTGCCCGCATCGCGGACGGCGCCGCCGCGCGCGAGGTCGCGCAGGGGCGGCCTGCCGAGCCGATCCTCTGGCTCAAGGAGGCTGGCTTTGCGCGCGCTCGCCTCCCGGTGGAGGAGGGCGGGCTCGGTCTTCGCCTCTCCGAGCAGTTCGCGCTGCTGATCGAGCTCTCCGAGGCTGATTCCAACGTGACGCAGGCCCTGCGCGCCCATCTCGGCTTCGTCGAGGACATCGTCGGTCTGCCGCATGGGGAGCGGCGGGCGCTCTGGGCTGGGCGGGTCGCGAGGGACGAGACGGTCGGCAGTGCCTGGACCGAAGTCGGCGACGCGCCGCAGTTCGGCTTTTCTACGCGCCTTGCGGAGCGGAACGGGCGCCATTTTCTGAATGGCGCCAAATTCTATACCACCGGCTCGCTGTTCGCGGACTGGATCGACGTCGGCGCCACCCGCGAGGCGGACGGCGAGACCGTCGCCGTTTCCGTGCGCCGCCAGGCACCGGGCGTCTCGGTCGTGGACGACTGGGACGGCTTCGGCCAGATCGGGACGGCGAGCGGCACGGCGACATTCGTCGACGTCGACGTCGCGGACGAGGACTTCGTCGTCGAGGCGGGACGCTTCGAATATTCGCCGGCTTACTACCAGCTCGTGCATCTCGCCACGCTCGCCGGCATCGGTCGCGCCATCGTTCGCGATGTCGGCACCCTGGTGTCGACGCGCCGCCGTTCCTATTCCAATGCCCCATCGTCCCAGCCCCGAACTGATCCGCAGGTCCTGCAGGTCGTCGGTCGCACGCGCGGCGCTGCCTATTCCGCCGGTGCCATCGTGCTGCAGGTGGCCCGAAGCCTCGATCGGGCTTTCGAGGCGAGGCTTGCAGGCGATGCGGAAGCCTACCGTCGCGCCGTCGATATCGCGGAGTTGGAAACATCGCAGGCCCTGCCGGTCGTCTCCAGCCTCATCCTCGACGCGGCGACGGTGTTGTTTGATGCCGTTGGGGCCTCGGCTACCCGCAAGGGGCTCGCGCTCGACCGTCATTGGCGCAATGCGCGCACGCTCTCCTCCCACAACCCGCGCATCTACAAGGACCGCATCGTCGGCGACTATGCGGTCAATGGCACGCCGCCGCCCGAGCAGTGGCAGATCGGCACGCCAGCCGGCGCCTGACGGGCTCTTCCATCCCGCGAGCCCGATGGGGCTTGCGTCTTGAATTTCGCCCGATGGCGAGCTCCGCGGCAGCGGAAAGGCAATGACATGTCCGAATTGATCCTGAACGCTTTCATCATGAACAGCCCCGGCCATCTCTCTCCGGGGCTCTGGACCCATCCGGACGACATATCGGTCGATTTCGGCACGATCGGCTTCTGGGTGCGTTTGGCAGAGCTTCTCGAGCGCGGGCTGTTCGACGGGCTGTTCATCGCTGATGCCTACGGACACTACGACGTGTTCGAGGGATCGCCCGGGCCGGCCTTCGCCCATGCGGTCCAGATCCCGCGCAACGATCCGCTGCTCTTGGTTTCGGCGATGGCCCATGCGACACGGCATCTTGGCTTCGGCATCACGCTCTCGACCTCCTACGAGCCGCCCTTCGCCTTGGCGCGACGGCTTTCGACCCTCGATCACCTGACCAATGGCCGGATCGGCTGGAACGTCGTCACCTCCTCCTCGGACAGCGCCGCACGCAATTTCGGGCTCGACCGCCAGCTGACGCATGAGGAGCGCTACGAGATCGCCGATGAGTATCTCGAGCTCTGCTACAAGCTCTGGGAGGCGAGTTGGGAGGAGGATGCCGTGGTTGCCGACAGGGCGCGCGGCCTTTATGCCGATCCTGCCCGCATCCATCCGGTCGATCATGCCGGCCGCCATTTCCGGGTGCAGGGACCGCACCTCGTCGCTCCCTCGCCACAGCGCACGCCGCTCCTGTTCCAGGCTGGCGCTTCCTCGGTCGGCAGGCGCTTTGCGGCCCGGAATGCCGAATGCGTCTTCGTCGGAGCCCCGTCCAAGACGGTGCTTGCCGGTAGTGTGCGCAAGCTGCGCCAGGCCTTTGCCGATGCCGGCCGGGACCCGGCGTCGATTGCGATCATTGCCGAGCACACGGTCATCACCGCGCCGACGAGCGCCGAGGCGCGCGACAAGCATGCGGAGTATCGCCGCCATGCGTCGCGCGAAGGGGCGCTGGTGCTGATGTCGGGTTGGACCGGCGTCGATTTCAGCCGCTTCGCCCCGGACGACGTGTTCGAGCACGTCGAAAGCGAGGCGATCCGGACTGCCGTCGAGGCGATGAGTTCGGCCGATCCTTCCCGAAAATGGACCGCCGGCGAGATCGCCGACTGGTGCGGCATCGGCGGGCTCAGTCCTGTCTCCGTCGGTAGTCCAAGCGAGGTCGCGGACGAACTGGCCAGCTGGGCGGCCGACACCGGCGTGGACGGCTTCAACCTTTCCTACGCCGTCCTCGATTCCGGCTTCCGTGACTTCATCGACCTGGTCGTGCCGGAACTGCAGAACCGCGGCCTCTACAAGACGGGCTATCGGGAAGGCACGTTCCGGCAGAAGCTCTTCGGCCGGGGCGACCGTCTTGAAGCGCCCCACCCGGCGGCTGTCGTGCGGGACGACTTCGCATCGGCCAGAAACCTACGGGCGACGCGCCTGAGGCCCTAGCAGCCGGCGCGAGGCTATCTGCTGAAGGACGAGGCAGCCGACCTGCTCATCGGCATCCTGCGCGCCGGCTCGATCGCGGCGAACTCTCCTTGTCACATCGGTGTGATCTACCGGCGGCTGCGCATCTCGACATGGGCCGGAAGCGGCCCTCGAGGCGGTTCGGCGCGGGTTCGGCTGATCTGGTCGACAGTGCCGCGAATGCCAATACCGCATAAGGATGCCTGCATTCACCGACGATTGGGCCGCCTTCGCCCCCCTGAACGGGGGCTGCCAGGTAGAGGCGCCTCAGGCAGTCTTGCCTTTGGGGGATGCCGGAAATCACTCGGCAAGGCGCTTTACCGGTTGCCGGGCTGGCATGCCGGGCGGCGGCGCGGCGAGCAACGTCACCTCAAAAACTGGATCCACTGGCCGGCCGCTGGGCGCGGTTGAAGGCCCTTGCGCTGATTGACCTTGAGGATGGCTCATGCTCTGCAGATCGAAATTCCTGATTTCCGTCGCGGTCGTCTCCCTGCTCGGATCGCGAGCGGTGTACGCCGGCGGCAGCGTGCTGCCATTGAGCGACATACCCGGCCCCCTGCCGGCCAACAATCTCGGCGTCGCCTATCTCGACATCTCGGGTGACGGCAATACGGTTGCCGGCATTGTGCGCACGGGCGTCTACAGCTATCGCCCCTACACCTTCACGGCGACCGGCAAGACCGAGCTTTCCATGCCTGCCGGCGACGATGTCGGTTATGCCTACGGTGTATCCGAAGATGGCACGGTGGTCGTTGGCTACACCTCCGTGGATCCCTATTCGCACAACAAGGCCCAGGTCTGGCGCAATGGCGTGCGGACGCAACTCGCGGACCTGGAGCCACAGCCCGACGCGCTTCTGACTCCGCGTTCCAGCATCGCCTATGCCGTGTCCGGCGACGGCCATGTCGTCGCCGGAACCAGTATCCTGTCCGCCTATCCCGGCGCGGGCGTCTATCACGCCGTGCGATGGGTGGATGACGGCGCCGCCCAGGACCTGCAAGGCGGAGGGTTCCTCTCCAGCATGGCGCGGGCCGCATCGAGCGACGGCAGCGTCATTGTCGGGTATGGCGGCGCATCGGCCCACACGGAAGAGGCTTTCCGATGGACGTCGTCCACCGGCATGGTCGGTTTGGGCGTCCTCGCCGCTCACGAAGCCGCCACGGCCCGCAGCCGGGCCCTCGGCGTCTCGGCCGACGGCGCCGTCGTCGCCGGCGTCTCGATGTCGGCAGCCGGCGCCCAGGAGGCGTTCCGCTGGACCGCCGGTAGCGGCATGGTCGGGCTCGGCTACTTCTCTGGCGGCACGTACAGCGCCGCAAGCGGCATCAATGCCGACGGCAGCGTCGTCGTCGGCAGCGCCGACCGAACGGGCGACGGTGTCGTCGGATTCCGCTGGACCGAGACCGGCGGTATGCAATCGGTCGGCGACTGGCTGTCGGCGAATGGTGTGTCGACGGGAACTGACAAGTTCACCTCCGCCGACGGTGTCGACGATACCGGCAACGTCGTGTTCGGCAATGGTCAGATCAACGGATCGACGCAGCGCTACATCGCTCGCGTAGCAACAACGCCAACTCCCACTCCGACCCCGACACCCACTCCGACCCCGACGCCGACACCGACGCCCACGCCCACTCCGACGCCTACGCCCACGCCTACGCCCACGCCTACGCCCACTCCGACTCCAACGCCGACCCCCACCCCGACACCGACTCCCCCCGGCACCGGCGTGATCGGCCTGGACGACTACATCGAGAGCCTGGCCAGTCTTGCAGCGCCGCTCTCGACGGTCAGCGCCATGTCCAACCTGAGCCTGTGGGGCGCGCATCATCGCATCCTGGCGGACAACGGGCTAAGCTCGAATCGCTGCTTCTGGATCACGGGGGATCTCTCCCGCCTGAATGACGGGGACGCCAATCAGTATGTCGGGGAGCTTGGCGCCTGCGCCGATGTCGGTGATTTCCGGATTGGCGGAAGCTTCGGCCTGTCCCGGGTCGACCAGGATCTTGCCTTCGGCGGCAGCAGCCGGATCGACGGCTACTATTTCTACGGCGAGGCCGACTACACCATTCCCGGAACCTCGATCGTCGCCAGCCTTTCCGGCTATGCCGGAAACTGGAACACCGATATCTCGCGCAACTACCTGAATGGCGCCGATGTCGACACCAGCACAGGCAGCCCGGATGCCCGCAGCTGGGCGGTTCGCGCGCGCGTCGATTGGCTCAATGCGGTGCAGTGGGGGCAGTTCTATCTGTCGCCCTATGCCGCCTACACGCAGGGCCGCGGCACGGTCGATGCCTATACCGAAAGCGGCGGCGGCTTCCCTGTCTCGATCGACGAATATAGCCAGACGGCCAGGGAGAGCCGCATCGGCACCTCGGTGAAGGTCGCGCTCGCCAAGCGGACGGAACTGCGCGTCAATGGCGAATGGGTGCATCGTTTCGATGGCGACGGCCCGCCGGTCACCGGCGAGATTCTCGGCGGTCTCGGCACCTTCGCGACGCCCGGCCAGAAAGTCTCCAGCGACTGGGCCCGTGTCGGCGCGGATCTCGACCAGCGCATCGGCGCAAACGCGGTGCTCACGGTGTCGTTGCATGGCGCGCTGGGACAGTCCGAAGACGCATCCGCATCGGGAAGCGTATCCCTGAAGGTCGGCTTCTGACCCTGGCGGGCGAGAGCGCCCCTCTCTCGCCCGCCGGAACCGCGCCAAACGAGAGCTGCCAATGGAACTGACCTGCTATCTCTATCCAGGCTGGAAGCCGCGCATTCGCGCGGCTTCATCGCGGCGCGGCTGGATGGACGCCACGCCGGAGGCCTTCGCCTATCGTTGCCTGCCGCTCGCGATCGCCAATTCGCATGGGTGGGAGATTCTGTCGCCCTGCAGCTTCGAGGCCGTCTGGAACGGAGGCATGGCCCCCGGCGACGTCATTGTGCGGGCGCATCCCGGCAGCCTGCCGCATGAACGTCCGGTCGGGCTCTTCGGCCAGGGCGTGCTGACCTTCCACATCGCCGGGATCCTGAGGACCTCCCCCGGCTGGAATCTGTGGGTCGGCGGTCCCGTGAACAGCGCCAAGGACGGTATTTCCCCCCTCTCCGGCGTGGTCGAGACTGATTGGTCTTCGTTCACCTTCACGATGAACTGGCGCTTCACGCGTCCCCACCATCCCGTACGGTTCGAGGAGAACGAGCCGTTTTGCCATATCTTCCCGGTCGAGCGGGCCGCGATCGAGATGACCGAGCCACGCTTCGCCTCGATCGAGGACGAGGCTGGCCTGAAGGAGCAGTTCGAGTCCTGGAGCCGGTCTCGCGATGCCTTCCACCGCAAGATGGCGCAGGAGCCGCCGGCGGCGCCGGCCGATAAGTGGCAGAAGTTCTACTATCGCGGCATCCATGCCGATGGCGCGGCGGGCATCGCCGATCATCAAACCAAGCTGCGGGCGCGGGAGTTCAAGTCCGAAAGTGGTAAGTCCTGTCCGATGTCGTCGCGCAACGGCGGTCGATAGGCCGCTGTCGCGCCCCTAGCTTGTCTCGTCTCGACCGCCTTGCGCCCGACCGCCCAGGCCATCGCCAGGAACGGAACGACTGCCGCGAACAACCCCGGCGAGAAGTGCCCTCGCGTCGCGAAGAGTGGCAGGGCGTGAAAGGAGATGGCGTTGATCGCCATCAGCGACGCGTATCAGCGGCGCGATCGGAAAGCTCGGGGCACGGCCGCTTGGGCGATGCCGAGCGCCACCACGGCGCCGTTGGTGACATGGAAATCCACCCACTCGACCGGACGCTTGATGACGCGCTGGCCCAGTGGCGCCAGTCGAAGACGAATTCTTCGAGGATGTGGATGACCTTGAACGTTTCGCTTTCTATCGCGCAATTCGAGCGGGACATGCGTCCCCCTCCGAGCAGCAGAGCCCATCGCTTCGGCGCCTTGGCGCGCACCAAGACTGGGCACATATCCGCAGCAGGCCACTAACCCGCGGAGTTATCGTCCCTATTCCGGGCAGAGGAATATCGGGGTTTGGGGGAGAATGCTTTGGTACAGTTGGGTGGGCTCGAACCACCGACCTTCGGAGCCACAATCCGACGCTCTAACCAACTGAGCTACAACTGCCTGCCAAAAGCGAGCGGAACCTAGAACCAAAGTTCGAAGGTTTCAAGTGCGGATTCGGACTTATCCGCAGGAGGTTTTCCGCTGTGCAAAAACGGCCCGATTTTCGATCGGGCCGTCATCATTCCAGTGCGATTCCGCCATCCGTCGCTCCGGCCGCGAACCGAGGCAGCCGCGACGGAAGCGGCTCAGTTGGGCTGGAAGCCCTTGAGCGCCTTCTCGACGCCCTGCTTGACCGGGCGCGAGGCGTCGGTGGCCAGCTTCTGCGTGAATTCCTGCAGGTCGCGGGTCTGTTCCGTCAGCGTGTCGAACTGCTTGCGAGCGAAGGACGCCTGCAGTTCCATCGCCTCGGCGAACGACTTGACGCTGAGGAAATCGCGAACGAAGGCGAAGGTGGCGTCGGAATGGGTCTTGGCGTTGTCGAGCGACTTGTGGCCGAGGGCGACGAGCCCTGTGCGGGTGGTCTCATAGCTGTCCTCGAGCGCTTCGGTCGCCTCTTCGGCCGCGCTCTTCAGCTTGGCATAGGCATCCTTCGAGCCGCTGACGGCCTTCTCGGCCATGTCGCGGAAGGCGGCCGGGACCTCGACGTTCGGCACGGCGAAGCTGAACGCCTCGAACGGCGCCTCGAAAGCCTTGCTCGACTTGGCGCTGGACTTGCTGCTCTTGGGGGAGGCGGAAATGGTATCGGACATGAACTGAAAGTCTCCTACGGGCTCCATGGCCGTCGCGGAGCCTGCGCCTGGATCCTGTTATTGGGTCCGTGGCAACCCCGATCGACTTGTTGTGACCATACGTCAACGAATTGTGCGGCGCAACAATTTATTGCAACGCACAATTCCAGAGCGATTTCAGTCCGTTAGGAGGGGCGCGCCGCATGGGCGCGCAAAAAGACTTGGCAGAGACGATGCGAATCTGCCGCTTTCACTATCAATCTGCCGGTCCGGCAGCCTATTTCTTCGCCTGCTGCTGGACGTCGCTTGCCGCCTTGCCCAGCGTCTCGGCCATGTGCTGGCCCTGGCTCTGCACCGTCTCGACCTGGTTCTTCAGGAAGTCCTGCTGGATCTGGCCGAGTTCCTCGACCGTCCGCGCGCGCACCAGCTTCTGCGCGAAATCGAAGGAGGCGGCCATGTTCGCTTCCAGGAAGGCGAGCGCCTGGCGATTGACGTCGCGGGCGCCGGATTGCAGCGTCTTTGCGGAGGTTTCGGACTTCTCGACGGCCTTCACCGTGGCGGTCATGAAATCGTCGAAGGCCTTCTTGGCCTGATCGACGCTCTTGTCGGCAAAGGCGCGCATCTGCTCGGGGATTTCGAACGCGGTCTTGTCAGCCATTGCCATCTCCCATGTTGAGGCAAGACAACAATAGCCCCTGCGGGGAGCGACGCAAGGCGAGCCTGCAGCGAATGCTTCCGCCTGGCTCAGATTTGATGGAAGACGCAAGCAACACATTAACCAAGGGATGGAAGAGATAAGGGAGCGCGGCCGCCACGGCGTGGACCGGGCAGGGGAGGCCCTATATTAGCTTGTCTCTGGACAAGGCGCCCCCTTGCCGCGACGCGATGGGGCGGCGGCAGCCGGGATGCGGGAACGGGATGCGCGAAAGCGGCTTGAACGGGAAGCCGCGCGGGGCGATGGTCAGAACGCCGGGATGGCGGGAAAAGTGACTTCTGTATGAGTGGACGCGATCTTGCCTATCTCGACCTGTCGGCGCTGCCGACCGTCGGACCGGCATTGCTGTCCGCGCAGCCGAGCTTCGTCTGGGCAGCGGACGGTCGCCGCGTGCTCTGGGCCAACGCCGCCGGCGCCGCCTTTTTCGGCGCCAGCGAGCTCGACCGCCTGCTCGAACGCCGCTTCTCGGACACGCTGCCCTCGACCGGCCAGATCGCCCGCTTCGCCCGGGCGCTGCCCATGGGCGCGGCGCGGATCGAGCGCATCAGCTTCGCGACCGGTGGCCGGCTGCAGAGCCTCGCCGCCAGCTGCACGCGCATTGCGCTCGCCGACAAGACGAGCGCCGTCCGCATCGCGCTTGAGGCGCCGCGCGGCGGCGCAGCCTCGCTCGTCGAGCGCGCCGAGCGGCTGACCGACGCGGTCGTCTCAGAGGATTGCCTGGTCGCCATTCTCGATGCCGCCGGCGATGTGGTCGCCGCCTCTGGCGGGCTGGATGCCCTGACGGCGGCGGAGAGCGCCATCGAGGCGCTGGTCGCCGGCATCGATCGCGGCGATGAGCGGCTGGTGAAACGCGTCATCCGCATCGACACCGTGCGCCGCCCCGCCGGCGTCGCCCGCTTCGAGGAGGATGGTCGCCGCTACCATCTGCTGATCGTCGGCCCGGCCGAGCGGGTCCAGCTGGAACCTCTGCCGGCCGTCGAACCGCCGCTGGTGGAACTCCCGGCCTCCGCGTCTGCACCGGTCGAGGCGGAAGCGCCCGGCGAGCCGCCGGCGATCGTGCCGGTGCCGGTTGCCGTTGCCGAACCTGAGCCGGCCGCCGAATCCGCACCCATCGGACCCGAGACGGCTCAGCCGCCGGTCGAGCGCGCCCGGTCGATGGCGGATATCGTCGAGGCGGTAAGCGAAACGGCGGTCGCCACGCCGGCCGAACCGGTCGATGTTTCCGAGCCCGAGCCCGAGCCCGAGCCCGAGCCCGAGCCCGAGCCCGAGCCGCAGGCAGAAGCCGAGGTGTCGGCGCCGGTCGAAGCCGCGACCGAAGCTGCCGCCGAGCCGTCGTCCGCGCCGGTCGAGGCGGAGGGGCGCTTTCAGTTCGTGCCGCCGTCCCGTCCCGTCCGCTTCGTCTTCCAGATGGACGCCGACAGCCGCTTCAGCTTCGTCTCGCCCGATTTCGCGATGGTGGTAGGGCCGAAATCGGCCGCGATCGTCGGCGTCGCCTGGGCCCAGGTCGCCGCCGAGCGCGGCCTCGATCCGCAGGGGGCCATCGCCGCACTGATCGCCCGGCGCGACACCTGGAGCGGCGCGACGCTGAGCTGGCCTGTCGATGGCATGGACCAGCGGGTGCCCGTCGATCTGGCCGCGTTGCCGGCCTTTTCGCGTGATCGCGCCTTCGAGGGCTATCGCGGCTTTGGCGTCATCCGTCCGGTCGAAACGCGGCGCGAGCCGCCGGCTTCCGTTCCCAAAACTCCCGGCGCATCCGCGCCTGCCGCTTCGCCGGCCCGCCCCACTGGCACCGAGCCGTCGAATGTCGTGCGCCTGCCGCGTCCCCCCGTCAGCGCGGCCGAGGCGGAGCGGCTGAGCATGCCGGAGCAGGACGCGTTCCGGCGCATCGCCGTGGCGCTCGGCGCCAAGGTGGAGGACACGCAGGTCCCGGCTTCGCGGCCGGCGGAGCCGGCCGAGAAGACGCCGGATGTCGGGATGCCGCCTGCGAGCGAGACGCCGGTCGCCGAGGCGCCGCCGTCTGTCCTGCCGCCCGAGGCGCCCGTCCCCGCGGCGCCGGAGATGCCGGCTGAGGCCGCAGCCGACCCGAACGACGAGGTGGCACCGGCCGAGCCGCCGCCGGCGGTCGAGCCGGAAGCCTTGCCTGACGAGCCGATCGCCGCGTCCGCGGCGCCGTTGCCGGAGCCGGTGGTGGAAGTCGCCGCCGAGCCCGCTGCTGTCGAGCCGCAGCCGCTGAACGAGGCACCGGTCGTCGCGCCGCGGGCCGTCCAGGATGGCCAACTCGTCGAGGATCTCGCCGCCGCCGGCCAGAAGATCGCCGAGTTGGAAGCGATCCTCGATACGGCGACCGACGGCGTCGCCGTCGTCGATGCCGATGGCAGCATCGTTCGCATCAACCGCAGCGCCGAGGCGCTGTTCGGCGTCGATTCCGCCCATGTGGCCGGCCTGCCTTTCACGCATCTGCTCGCCGAGGAGAGCCGCAAGTCGGCGCTCGACTATCTCGAGGGGCTGGCCCAGAACGGTGTCGCCAGCGTGCTGAACGACGGCCGCGAGGTCATCGGCCGCGTGCCGCAGGGCGGCCTCATCCCGCTGTTCATGACGATGGGCCGGCTCGGCGAGACGGGCAAGTTCTGCGCTGTGCTGCGCGACATCACCCAGTGGAAGAACGCCGAGGAAGAGCTGATCAACGCCCGGCGCGCCGCCGAGACGGCGTCGATGCAGAAGTCGGATTTCCTCGCCAAGGTCAGCCACGAGATCCGCACGCCGCTGAACGCCATCATCGGCTTCTCGGAAGTGATGATGGAGGAGCGCTTCGGCCCGATCGGCACCGAGCGCTACAAGGAATATCTGCGCGACATCCATGTCTCCGGCGCGCATCTGATGAGCCTGCTGAACGACCTGCTTGATCTCTCCAAGATCGAGGCCGGCAAGCTCGACCTGAATTTCGAGGCGGTGGCGCTCAACGACATCGTGATGGAATGCGTGGCGATGATGCAGCCGCAGGCCAATCGCGAGCGCATCATCATCCGCACCAGCCTTTCGAGCCTCGTGCCGAGCATCGTCGCCGATCCGCGCTCGATCCGTCAGATCGTGCTGAACCTGGTTTCGAATGCGGTCAAGTTCACGCTGGCCGGCGGCCAGGTGATCGTCTCGACCGCGCTCGAGGAACGCGGCGAGGTGACGCTGCGCATCCGCGACACCGGCATCGGCATGTCGGAGAAGGACGTCGAGACGGCGCTGATGCCGTTCCGCCAGGTCGCGACCTCGGCCAAGCATCGCAGCGACGGCACCGGCCTCGGCCTGCCGTTGACCAAGGCGCTGGTGGAAGCCAATCGCGCCGCTTTCCAGATCGACAGCGCCGTCGGCCAGGGCACGCTGATCCGCGTGACCTTCCCGGCGACCCGCGTGCTGGCGGGCTAGGGCAAGCAAGCCTCTCCCGCAAGCGGGTGAGGGGACGCGCCCATCCGGTTTTCTCCGAAGGTCCATGGCGATCAGGAACAGGCGCAAGCCAGAAAGCCCTCGCCCGCTTGCGGGAGAGGGTGGATGAGGGACTTGTTTCGATGGTCTGGTCCATCGGCGCGGATCGGCGACGCACCCGCGCACGATTTTGGCCCAACCCGAAGGGCTTGACGGAAACCGGGCCATTTCGGCGTCGCTACCGGCTCGTTGGGTGAGGCCCAACGTCGCCGTCATCTCCTTGAACTGACCCGATTTCCATCAAGCGCTGCCTCGTTCCCAATGGAGTACGGACCCTAGGAGACCGCAGGCCTCGTGCCCAGGCTGGTGAAGAAGCGCAGCAGATAGCCGTCGGGGTCGGCGACGACGAATTGGTGGTGACCGAGCTCTTCCGTTTCGCGCCGATACCAGCGCTCCTCGAAGGGGAGGGTGATCGGCGCGGCGTCGCGCATCCGCTCCCAGAGCTTGCCGACATCGTCGACCTCGATCTGGAAGTTGACGCCGCGGCCGAACGGACGCTGCAGCGGCGCGGCATGGAAGCGCCGGCCGGGGCCTTCCGCCTCCTCCAGCATCAGATGCACGCCGTCGCGGTCGAGATAGGCGAAGCCTTCTTCCGGCCTGCCATAGGCAAGGCGGAAGCCGGCGAGCCCGACATAGAAGCGCAGCGCCTCCGCGAGGCTGGTGACTTCCAGTTCCGGAACCAGCCGGGGCGGTTTGGTCATTCGGCCGCGATCTGCATGGAGAGGTTGTCGAGCGACGACACGATATGCTCGGCGAGGGCGTCGACGATCGGGTTGGAGGGCTTGTTCCACGCCCGCACCAGCCCGATTTCGCAGGGCGGCAGGCGCGGGAAGCCGTCCGCCTCGCCGAGGACACGCATGCCCGGGCGCAGCGCCGATTCCGGCATCACCGAGATCGCCAGCCCGGCGAGGACGGCGGCGGAGACGGCGGTCGAATTATTGCTGGAATAGAGGATGCGGTAGCGCCGTCCGATCGGGCTCAGCGCTTCGATCGCGCTCTTGCGCCAGCAGCAGGTGTCGCGGCCGAGCGCCAGCGGCAGCACGTCGTCCTGTTCCAGCTGGTGATGGTTGGAAACGACCCAGAGCAGGGGCTCCTGCCGGACGACCTCGGTCATCGGCGTGCCCTTGATGTTGGTGATGATGCCGAGATCGAGCCCGCCCTCGCGCAGGCATTCGATCAGCTGCACGGTCGGCTCGCAGACGACCGTCACCTCGACGCGCGGGTTGGAGCGCGAGAAGCGCGCCAGGATTTCCGGCAGGAAGCGGTCGGCATAGTCGTCCGGCGTGCCCAGGCGGACGCGGCCGGAAAGCTCGTCGTCGTCGAAGGCGGCCATCGTCTCGTCGGAAAGGCGGACCATGCGGCGGGCATAGCCGAGCAGGCGCTCGCCGTCCTCGGTCAGCTTGGCGCTGCGCCCGTCGCGGCCGAAGATTGGCTTGCCGATCCGCTCTTCCAGCCGTCGCATCTGCATCGAGACGGCCGACTGCGTCTTGTGGACCGTCTCGGCGGCCCGCGTGAAGCTGCCGGAATCCGCGATGGCGACGAAGGTCCGCAACTGGTCGAGATCGAGCATCGTGGCCATGGCATTTCTCCCGATCGATGCAGGAACCGTTCCGGATCTCGCGGAAATCCCGACGTTTCGCCCGCGAACGAAGCATCGGCGTTTCGGCTGGAACGGTCCGCCGGGAGGGTGCAAGAAGCAGCCGCACCCGGACGACATGCATCATCAATTACGATGGCTGATATTAGAAACATTCGTTGGAATGATCAATCGCGACGGGGCATCTTGAGGCTGTACCCAAGACGCGTGCCGGGCAGCCCCTTCGAGACGATCGAAGGAACCCTTCACGCTTGCCGACGGAGGCTGACATGACCACATTCGAAACGTATACCCCGCATGCACGCGTGTCGCGTGGCCGCCAGATCCTGACGATCGGCGCCGGCGTCGCTGGCGCTCTGGTTACGCGCTTTCGTATCTGGAAAAATCGTCGTTCCGTGGCGCGCCTTCTGCAATGGGACGCGCATATGCTGCGCGACATCGGCCTGACGGAAGGCGACGTCTATTCCGCCCTCGCGTCCCGTGCCGACCAGGATGCCTCGGTGCAGCTTTCGATGCGGTCGCTCGAGCGCCGCTACGCCAACCGTGCGCAGGCGCAGGATCGTCTCGCACAGGCTGCCGAACTGCGCGGCCCCGCCGCACGCTATGAGCGCAAGGCCTGAGCCCCACGGGCCTTGCTCACCCCTGCAGCCGGAACCCCAAGATCCCCTGGCGGTTCCGTACTTGGCCCGCCGCGCATGTGGCGGGCCTTTTTCATTCCGCGGACGCCGGTGCCTCAGTCCTTCTTCGGCAGGGTCGTGAAGCGGTCGAAGATCATCTCCATCGACTTGCGATAGCTGTTCTGCATGCTGCGGCTGGCATCGAACAGGCGGTCGATCACCTCTTCGTTGCTCATCGGCTCGTCGTTCGGATCCGGCTCCGGTTCTTTCTCGGGGCCGAGGAAGCTTTCCATCAGTGTGACGAATGGCAGGTCGGGCCGCTTCTTCGGCGCCGGCTTCGGCGGCGGGCCACCGGTCATCTCGCGCATCATGGCGAGGAAGGGGTTGGCGTCGGCCTTGGTCTGCCGCTGCAGCCCACCCATCATCATGTTGGCCATGACCGGCATCATCCGCCGCACCACGTCCTGCGTGATTCCCGTCGTCGCCTCGACCTGCAGGGCAACCGCGCGGGCGATCTCCGGCGAGCCGAACATCCGCTCGACGATGCTTTCGCCGTCGGCCTGGGCGCGCGGCGTCAGCGCGGCGAGAGGGTTCTCGAAATAGGACTGGAACTGCCCGGCGCCGACCTTTTGCCAGAAGGCGGCGACGCCGAACGGATCGGCGGCGCTGCGCCGGAGTCCGAGCCAGAAGGCCGGCATCATGGCTTCGAACGCCTTCGCCTGCTGGTCCGGGGAGATGCCGAACTCCTTGGCCATGGACGCGGCGAAGGCCCCTTGCTGGGCCTCGAGCATCAGATCGTAGAACGTCTTCATCGCGTGCTCCCGCAGCCCGTCAGTCAGCGTCGCGCGGCATCGGTCGGCGTCGACCAATGTCCGCCGGCCGGCTAGTGCGTCATCAGCACCGGCAGGGCCAGGTCGTTGAGCATGCCGCGCGTCGCCCCGCCGAGGATCCACTCGAGCAGGCGGCTATGGCCATAGGCGCCCATGACGATGATGCCGGCGTCGGCGTCGATGGCCGCCTGGCGGATGGCCTTGGCGACGTCCTTGCCGGGATTGGGCACCTTGCGGATGCTGCTCTCGACGCCGTGGCGCAGCAGGTGGCCGCAGAGCCGCTCGCCGGTCGGCAGCTTCTTGCCGTCGTCGACCAGGACGATCTCGACATGCTTGGCCATCTTGAGGAATGGCATGGCGGCGCGGACGGCGCGCGAGGCGGTGATGGTGCCGTCCCAGGCGATCATGATCCGGCTCGGATCGATCGTCGTCTTGCCCTGGCGCGGCACGATCAGGAGCGGCGAGCCGGCGTTGAACAGCACGGCCTCGGTTAGCGCCTCGCGCACAGGCTCGGGATGGTCGGGATCGTCTTCGCCGATGATGACGAGATCGGCGAGGCGGACCTCGTGCACGATGCCGTCGAGGCCGCCGCCGGCCATGACGTCGACCAGATGCGCCTCGCCGTCGATGCCGGTTTCGGCGGCGATCTGGTGGAAGGCGTCGATCGCCGTCTCGGCTTCCTTGAGCGCCTGGTTGCGGGCGCTGATCATGAAATCGGCCGGGACGGGGGCGACCGCATAGCCCGGCACGATCGGATCATAGGCGAGCGAAAGGCCGGTCAGGTGCGCTTCGAGGCGCTTGGCGAGATCCGCGGCGGCGCGGACGGCGCGCCGTTCGCCGGCGAGATCCACGACGACGCTGATGTCCTTGATATCCATGATGCGCTTCCTTGACTTATCTCGACCGAGGCGAGGCTAGAGTCTACTCCGCCCACGCGCTTTGAGAAGGATCAATCGACAAGAATGCGCAACTAGTAGGCGTGGCGGCGGAAGACCTCGCCGATATCGCCGTTCCACTCGGTGCGGCACTCGTGCAGCAGCCTTTCGGCGAGCGTCTGGCCGCTGGCGACGATCTCTTCGAGCGGCTGCAGGTGGACGGCTTCGTCATGACCGTCGCTGTTCAGCTGGTTGCGGGCGGCGAGACCGCGGCGCGAGATCTGCAGCATGTCGCGGGCGATGTCACGTACCGTGCGATTGCGGAACGGCGTCGCAAGCGCCGTGCGCGGAACGCCGTCGCGCAGCGCCTGGCGCTCCTCCGCCGTCCAGTCCTTGACCAACTCCCAGGCCGCGTCGAGCGAGGCCTGATCATAGAGCAGGCCGACCCAGAGCGCCGGCAGTGCCGTCAGCGACCGCCACGGGCCGGCATCGGCGCCGCGCATCTCGATGTACTTCTTCAGCCGCACATCCGGGAACAGCGTGGTCAGATGGTTGTTCCAGTCGGAAAGCGTCGCCACCTCGCCCGGCAGAGACGGCAGCTCGCCCTTCAGCAGGTCGCGGAACGACTGGCCGGCGACATCGTGATAGGTGTCGCCGCGCTTGACGAAATACATCGGCACGTCGAGCGCCCAGTCGACATAGCGCTCGAAGCCGAAGCCGTCCTCGAACGCGAACGGGATCAGGCCGGAGCGCTGGTTGTCGGTGTCGCGCCAGATCTCGGCGCGGTTCGACAGAAGGCCGTTGGCATTGTTGTCGAGGAAGGGCGAATTGGCGAACAGCGCGGTCGCGATCGGCTGCAGCGCCAGCGAGACGCGCATCTTCTTGACCATGTCGGCTTCGTCGGCGAAGTCGAGGTTCACCTGCACCGTCGAGGTGCGGAACATCATGTCGAGGCCCCGCGTGCCGACCTTCGGCATGTAGCGCGCCATGATCTCGTAGCGCGATTTCGGCATCACCGGGGTCTCGGCCAGCGACCAGATCGGCGAGGTGCCGAGGCCGATGAAACCGACGCCGAGCGGCGCCGCGCATTCGCGCACCTGGGCGAGATGCGCATGCAGCTCGCGGCAGGTCTGGTGGATCGTCTCGAGCGGCGCGCCGGAAAGCTCGAACTGGCCGCCGGGCTCCAGCGAGATGGCGCCGCCGCCGACCGGATCGACGAGGCCGATGATCAGGCCGCGATCCTCGATTGGCTGCCAGCCGAGCAGGCCTTCCATCAGGCGCAGGATGCGTTCGATGCCGCGCGGACCCTCGTAGGGAACGGGCTTCAGGTCATCGCTATAGAAGCCGAATTTCTCGTGCTCGGTGCCGATCCGCCACTGGGCCTTGGGCTTGGAGCCGCTGGCGATTACGTCGACGAGTTCGTCGCGCGATTCGACGATCGTGGAATCGGTAGCGTCGCGGGCCATGAGTACTCCGAAGCAGTGAGGCGCGGCACCTTAGCGGCGTGCCGCAGGAACGGCAATGGACGCGTCCTTCGCCCGCAAAACTGCGGCCGGCGGTGGACCAGAAGCCTGAATCAGTGCACCGATACCACCCGGGAAGCGCTTTCTGGGAGGAAAATCAGAATGTCCGATTCGACGAGGCCTGCAGCCATCATCACTGGGGGAACGCGCGGCATCGGCGCGGCGATCGCACGCGCGCTGGCGGCGCGGGGCGTCGACCTCGTCCTCTCCGGCCGTCACCGCGACGAGCCGGTGGAAAAGCTGATGCGCGAACTGGGCGCGATCACCGGCGTCCTGTTCCATGCCGCCGACGCGGCCGACCCGGCCTCCGCGCCGGCGATCGTCGATGCGGCGCTCGCCCGCTTCGGCCGCATCGACTATCTCGTGCCCTCGGCCGGCGGCGCGGTTCCCGGCACGGCGCTGACCGTGACGCCGGAAGCGTGGGAGAACGCCTTCCGCGTCCATGTCCATGCGCCCTTCCATCTCTTCCGCGCGGCGCATGCTTCCCTTGCCAAGCAGGGCGGGGCGATGCTGCTGATCTCGTCGGTGGCGGGCCTGCGCGGCTGTCCCGCGACGATCGCCTACCAGACGGTCAAGGGCGCGCTGCCGCAGATGGGCCGGGCGCTGGCGCGCGACCATGGCCATGAGGGCATCCGCATCAACACGATCTGCCCCGGCATCATCGAGACGCGCTTTCACGAGGCGATGACGCCGGAGGCGCGCGCCAACAACCTCGCCAACCGCATCCCGCTGCAGCGCCTCGGTTCGCCCGAGCAGGTGGCGACCGCCGCCGTCGAGCTCCTGACCAACGAGTTCATCACCGGCGAGACGCTCGTCGTCGACGGCGGCATGAGCATGCGGATGGTCTGATCGCGCAACCCGGAAGGCCGCGGCCCTCCGGGGCCTTCCCGTTGCTCAGCGCCTGCCGAGCACGATCACGTTGCCGACCATCACCAGTGCAAGGCCGGCGATCGCGAAGATCGTCCAGTGATAGCCTTCGGCGAAAGTCGAGATCAGAAGCGCGAAGACGGGGAACAGCACCGTCGAATAGCCGGCCCGGCCGGAACCGATCCGCCCCAGCAGGGTCAGATAGGCGAAGAAGGCGATCACCGACGAAAGCAGCGACAGCCAGAGCCACGAGGCGATATACTGCAATGACCAGTCGATGATGAACGGCTTGCCGAGGATGGCGGCTGTCAACGCCAGGATCGCCGTGCCATAGGCCATGCCCCAGGCGCTGGCCGAGACGACCGGGATGCCGCGTTTCTGCGTCGAGGCGGAAATCATGTTGCCGATACAGAAGAACAGCGTGCCGCCGACGCAGAGCAGCAGGCCGATCGCTGCGTCGTGGTCGATCTCGGTGCCGGCGATCTCCGGCCAGAACATCAGCGCAACGCCGCCGAAGCCGAAGGCGGCGCCGAGCAGGATCCGCCGGTCGATCGGCTGGCTCAGGAAGATGGCGCCGAGCAGCATGTTGAAGACGGAGGCGAGCGAGAAGATGACGGCGAGCAGGCCCGAGGCCAGTTTGGCGCCGCCGACATAGAACTGCAGGAAGTTCATCGAGAAGATGAAGAAGCCGAGCCCCGCGAAGCGCAGATGCTCGGCGAGCGGGAAGGCGAGGCGATAGCGGCGGAGGACGGCCCAGCCGAACATCACCAGCGAGGCGAGCAGGAACCGCCAGGTCAGCGCCACCTGGGGCGCGACGACGCCGAGCTGCAGCTTCAAGGCGATCCAGCTGGTGCTCCACGCGAAGACGGTGACGGCGTAGAGCGAATAGTCGAGCCGGGTCATCGCGCCGCCGGCCGGTTTTGGCGCTGGCGGCGTGGCGGCGGCAGTCGCGCCGGCGGGGATCGAATCGGAAAGGGAAGGCATGCGGCGGTCCGATTTGCGGGGGGCAAAGGCCACCGAGAGCAGGAACGTCGAGGCGCGTCCAGCAAATCTTTGTGAGCGAAACCTCACGCATTTTGATGAATCGGCCCGACGGAATTTGGGAATTCGCGGAGAACTGCGCCGAATAACGGCCAAAAAGTGAAGCCCGGCGCTGGGTTAGCGCTGGCTGTGGCCGGCCCGCCGCGAGCTTACCGCGATTTAATGAGGAACCCGAAAGCGATCACCCCATAGCTTAGGTGTACGCAGGGGAAAGCTCATCATGCGCAGATCCGTTGTCCTTGGCTTGGCGGTTGTCGTCGTGCTTGGTTTCGGGGTGGCCTACAAGCAGGGCCTGCTTCCGGCCTGGGTCGACGGCCAGGTGGCGAGCTCGGGCCCTCCGGCCAGCGGGCGCGGCGGCGGCACCGGCAAGGCCGGCGCGCGCAACATGGTTCCCTCCGTCACCGTGGCGACGGCGGAAACCGGCAACCTGCCGGTCCGGCGCTCCACCATCGGCTGGATCAACTCGGTTTCCTCGACGACCGTGACCACGCAGCAGCAGGGCGT
Source organism: Kaistia nematophila (assembly GCF_026343855.1). NCBI lineage: Bacteria > Pseudomonadati > Pseudomonadota > Alphaproteobacteria > Hyphomicrobiales > Kaistiaceae > Kaistia > Kaistia nematophila. Next base: position 23,157 of record NZ_JAPKNK010000007.1, read on the forward strand.
CGTCACCACTATCGCCGTGGCGAACGGCGCCGACGTCAAGGCCGGCGACCTGCTCGTCCAGCTCGACGATCGTGCCGCGAAGGCCACGCTGGCGCGCGACAAGGCGGCGCTGGCGCGCGATCAGGCCACGGTCGTCTCGACCAAGGCGGATCTGAAGCGGGCGCAGGACCTGGTCGCCCGCCAGGTCGATTCCGCCCAGCAGCTCGACCAGGCCGTGGCGGCGGCGGCGAGCGCGGCCGCTGTAGTGCAGCTCGACCAGGCCAATATCGATGCCGACCAGGTCGTGGTCGACGACATGCACATCACGGCGCCGCATGACGGAAGGCTGGGGGCGTTCGCCATCACCGTCGGCAGCCTCGTCCAGCCCGGCACGACGGTGGTCGTGCTGACCGACATGGACAATCTCGAGGCCAATTTCACCGTCTCCGACGCCGATGTCGGCCTGCTGCGCCAGTCGCTTTCGGCCGGCAACGTGCCGGTCCGGGTGTCGCCGTCCAATCCGCCGACCGCTGCGGTCTCCGGCCAGAAGGCGGGCGGCGATCCCGCCCAGGCGACGCCGGCCGCCGCAGCGGAGCCCGCTCCGGTCCCTGCCGCCCAGGCGACCGTCGATTTCATCGACAGCAACATCAACTCGGGCTCCGGCACCATGGCCGTGCGGGCGGCGGTTCCCAACCGGAACCGCGAGTTCTGGCCGGGGCAGGCCGTCAAGGTCGAGATCGACCTCGGCTCCCATAGCGATGTCGTCCTCGTGCCGACCGTCGCCGTGCAGCCCGGCCAGAACGGCTCCAACGTCTTCGTCGTCAAGCCGGACCAGACCATCGATGTCCGCCAGGTGCAGCTCGCCGGCATCGTCGGCGATCGCGCCGGCATCGTCTCGGGTCTCGAGGCGGGCGACAAGGTGGTGACCGAGGGGCAGCTCTCGCTCGCGAACGGCATGAAGGTGACGGTGCGCGATGGCAAGCCGGCTGCGGCCGGCGCTGCGCCCGCCAATGAAGCCCCGAAGACCGACGCGCCACAGAAGAAGTCCGGCATGCCGGAACAGGTCAGCGGATCGGAGGCCAAGCTGTGAAGATCTCCGAACTCTGCATCCGGCGCCCGGTCGCCACGACGCTGTTCTTCCTCGGCATCGCCATGGGCGGCGTCTTCGCATACCAGCAATTGCCGGTGGCCGCCCTGCCGGAGGTCGCCTTCCCGACGATCAGCGTCTCGGCGCAGTTGCCCGGCGCCTCGCCGCAGACGATGGCGACGGCGGTCGCCACGCCGCTGATCAAGCAGTTCGAAACGATATCCGGCATCGACACGATCACCGCCACGAGTTCGCTCGGCAATTCGCAGGTCGTGCTGCAATTCGTGCTGAACCAGAACATCGACACGGCTGCCGGCGACGTCCAGGCGGCGATCGACCGCGCCCTGCGGCAATTGCCGCCCAACATGCAGAACCCGCCCAGCTACCGGAAGGTCAATCCGGCGGATGCGCCGGTCCTGCTGCTGGCGGTGCAGAGCTCGACCCTGCCGATGTCGACGGTCGACGACTTCGCCGAGAACGTCATCTCGCCGAGCCTCTCGACCCTGCCGGGCATCGCCCAGGTCGGCGTCTATGGCGGCCAGACCTATGCCGTGCGCGTTCAGGCCGATCCCAACAAGCTCGCCACCCGCAACATCGGTCTCGACCAGATCTCGACCGCGCTCGCCGCCGCCAACGACCAGACGCCGGTCGGCACGATGCAGAACAAGAGCCAATCGCTGGTCATCGACGCGCCGACGCAGATGGTGAACGCCGAGGCGTTCAAGCAGCTGATCGTCGCCAACCCGAACAACAACCCGGTCCGCCTTTCCGACGTCGCCAACGTCGTCGACAGCGTCCAGAACACTGAGACCGCAGGTTGGTATGACGGCACGCGCTCGATCGTGCTGGCGATCCAGCGGCAGCCGAGCGCCAACACGGTCGCCGTCGTCGACGCCGTCAACGCGCAGCTGCCCAAGCTGATCGCGTCAATGCCCGCCTCGATGACGATCAAGGTGCTGAACGACCGCTCGACCTCGATCCGCGCCGCCATTGCCGATGTGCAGACGACGCTGGCGATCACCATCGGCCTGGTGATCCTCGTCATCTACCTGTTCCTCGGCAAGCTTTCGGCCACCTTCATCCCGGCGCTGGCGGTGCCGCTGTCGCTGGTCGCCGCCTTCGGCGGCATGTATTTCTTCGGCTTCAGCGTCGACAATATCTCGCTGCTCGGCCTGACGCTCGCGGTCGGCCTCGTCGTCGACGATGCTATCGTCATGCTCGAGAACATCATGCGCCACGTCGAGGAGGGGATGCCGCCCTTCGAGGCGGCGCTGGTCGGCAGCCGCGAGGTCGGGCCGACGATCGTCTCGATGACGCTGTCGCTCGTCGCCGTGTTCCTGCCGGTGCTGCTGATGGGCGGCGTGATCGGCCGGCTGTTCAACGAGTTCGGCGTCGTCGTCACCCTGGCGATCGGCGCCTCGATGGTGGTGTCGCTGACGTTGACGCCGATGCTGACGGCCCGGCTGCCGAAGTCCGCCACCAGCCATGTCCGCCGCGGCCCGGCCGCCTGGTTCGAGCGCGGCTTCCTCTGGGTCGAGCACCGCTATGATCGCGGCGTCGGCTGGTGCCTGGCGCATCGCTTCATCATCCTCGGCGTCTTCCTTGCCTCGGTGGCGGCGTCGGGCTGGCTGTTCATGACGCTGCCGAAGGGCTTCTTCCCGCAGGAGGATATCGGCCAGCTCTCCGTCTCCACCCAGGCGCGCCAGGACATCTCCTTCGACGCCATGGTCGGGTTGCAGCGCCAGGTCGAGGCGACCCTGAAGGCCTCGCCCTATGTCGTCCACGTCGCCTCGTTCGTCGGCGGCGGCCCGGGTTCGGTGACGCTCAATTCCGCCTCGCTGTCGGTGCAGCTGAAGCCGAAGGACCAGCGGCCGCCGCTGAACGTCATCCTGAACGACCTGCGGGCGCAGCTCGGGAAGATCGCCGGCATCCGGTCCTACATTCAGCCGGTGCAGAACCTGCGCATAGGCGGCGTCAGCTCGCAGAGCACCTACCAGCTGATGCTGCAATCGGTCGACCAGCCAACGCTGAACGACTGGGCGACGCGGATGACCACGGCGATGCGGGCGGATCCGCATTTCGTCGACGTCGCCAACAACCTGCAGAACAATGCCCTGCAGGCGCGGATCGTCGTTGATCGCGACAAGGCGGATTCGATCGGCATCTCCGCCGCGACGCTGCGCCAGACGCTGGAGGACGGCTTCGGCACGGCGACCGCCGCGACGATCCAGTCGACCGGCTCCAGCTACGACGTCATCCTCGAATATGATCCGCAGCTCGCCTGGTCGGACAGCCTGCTCTCCGACATCCGCGTCCGTTCGGCCTCCGGCAATCTCGTGCCGCTGTCGAGCTTCGCGAGCGTCCAGCGGACCTTCGGGCCGGTGACGGTCAACCAGCTTGGCCAGCTGCCGGCGGCGACCATCTCCTTCAACCTGCCGGACGGCGTCGCGCTCGGCGACGCCACCGCCCAGGTCGAGGTGCTGAAGCAGCAGATCGGCGTGCCGGCCAACGTCTACACCTCTTATGCCGGCACGGCGCAGGTGTTCCAGCAGTCGCTGGCGACGCAGGGCCTGCTGATCTTCGCGGCGATCCTGACCATCTATGTCGTTCTCGGCATGCTCTATGAGAGCTTCATCCATCCGCTGACCATCCTGTCCGGCCTGCCGGCGGCGGCGTTCGGCGCGCTGGTGGCGCTGAAATGGGCCGGGCTCGACCTCTCGGTGATCGCCCTGATCGGCATCCTGATGCTGATCGGCATCGTCAAGAAGAACGCGATCATGATGGTCGACGTCGCCATCGACGGCCAGCGTGAGGGGGGCCTCGAGCCCGAGGCGGCGATCCACCGCGCCGCGGTGCGCCGGTTCCGGCCGATCATGATGACGACCTTCGCGGCGCTGTTCGGCGCGGTGCCGATCGCGCTCGGCACGGGCGCCAGCGCCGAGCTGCGCCAGCCGCTCGGCATAGCGGTGGTCGGCGGCCTGCTCGTCTCGCAGCTTCTGACGCTGTTCATCACGCCGGTCATCTATATCGAGATGGAGCGCTTCAGCCGCTTCCTGTCGAGCCTGCGCCACCGCACGGCCGCGAAGCCCGGCACCGCGCCGGCCGCGCCCGAGACGGGAGCCCAGCCCCTGCCGCAGCCGGCGGCGGAGTAGGTCGAGGCAGTGCGGCACGAGCCTAGAAAAGTCCGCGCCGCGCACTGGCGGAATCGTTCGGTTCGGCATCTATTGGTGGATGCCTCCATCCTGCGAGCCGACCGTCCATGCGCATCCTCGTCGTCGAGAACTATCAAGCCACGTCGCTCGGCCTGATCCGGCCGGCGCTCGCCGCCGCCGGGGCGGTGATCGATGTCCGCCAGGCGCATGAAGGCGATCCGTTGCCCGATGCGCCGGACGGCTACGACGCGATCATCGTGCTGGGCGGCGGCCAGAGCGCGGTCGACGACGAGAAGCATCCCTACCTGCCGCGCCTCGCCAGGCTGATGCGGGCCTTCGGTGACGCCGACAAATCCGTGCTCGGCATCTGCCTCGGTTCGCAGATTCTGGCGCGCGGCTACGGCGCCCGCAACGTCCTCGGCCGGCCGACCGAGTTCGGCTGGCAGGAGGTGACGCCGACCGAGGCCGGGCGCGACGATCCGGTCGTCGGCGTGCTGGATGGGCCGTCGCCCCTGTTTCACTGGCATTCCGACACCTTCACCCTGCCGGAAGGGGCCGTGCACCTCGCCACCAGCGCGATGACGCCGCACCAGGCGTTTCGCATCGGCCGCGCCGTCTACGGCATCCAGTTCCATTTCGAGGCCGATACGGCCCTGGTGCGCGACTGGAGCGACGCCTTCGGCGACGTCGCCGCCTCGATCGATCCCGATTGGCCGGAGCGCCACGCGCGCGAGGAGGGGCCGCTCGGCAGCCGCGCCGACGCGGCCGGCCGGGCGATCGCACGCGCCTGGATTGCGACGATCCGATGAACGGATTCGTCAATCGCGGACCGAACGGCTAAAGCTGGTGCCACCGCGGCCGAGGGGGCTGGCGGCCTTTCTGACCTCAACGAACGCTGGAACCTCACCATGCGCTTTTGGAAGACCATTGCCTTCGCCGCTGCCGCCGCGCTTGCGCTGGGGGCTTCGGCGGCCCGGGCCGCCGATCTGCCCGATCTCAAGGGCCGCACCATCGTCGCCGTCACCGAAAATGCCTACACGCCGCTGAACTTCGTCGATCCGAAGTCGGGGCAGGGCATCGGCTGGGAATACGATGCCTTCAACGGGATCGCGAAGCGCCTGAACGCCAAGGTCGACTGGAAGCTGGCGAGCTGGGATACGATGATCCAGGCCGTGCGCGATGGTCAGTTCGATGTCGGCATGGACGGCATCACCATCAATGACGAGCGCAGGAAGCAGGTCGACTTCTCCGATCCCTACATGATCTCGCAGCAGCTCATGCTGGTCCGCGCCGACGAGAACCGCTTCACCGACGCCGCCAGCTTCAAGCCGAACGACAAGCTTCTGGTCGGCGCCCAGGCCGGCACGACGAATTTCTACGTCGCGGTCTACAACGTGCTCGACGGCGACGAGAAGAACCCGCGGATCAAGCTCTTCGACACGTTCGGCGCCTCGGTGCAGGCGCTGAAGACCGGCGACGTCGACACCGTGCTGATGGATAAGACTTCGGCCGACGGCTACATCGGCGCCTCGCCGGGCTCGTTCAAGGTGGTCGGCGAGCCGCTCGGCACCGAGGAATTCGGCTTCATCCTGAAGCCCGGCTCGGACCTGACCGCGCCGATCAACGCCGCCATCGCCTCGATGAAGGCCGACGGCACCTTCGACAAGCTGAACCAGAAGTGGTTCTACGAGTACCGGGCCGGCCAGTAGGGATCGGCCCCGGCTGTCATCCTGCAGGATGGACTGGCTCTTCTTTCCCCCTCCCGCGGGAGAGGGAAACGCAGCTTGAGTTTTTCATGCCGTCACCTCCGAAAATGCCGCGTCGCGAAATTCCGTATTGGCTGCTCGCCATCGGCCTGCTCGGCGTACTGTTCCTCTGGCTGATCTCCGCGAATGGCGACTATGCGACCATCTTCGCGGCGGTGCGGCAGGGCGTGTTCGTCACGCTCTGGGTGACGTTCATCGCCTTTGCGCTGGCGATGGCGCTCGGCTTGCTGATCGCGCTGGCGCGCACGTCCCGCCATCGCATCCTGCGCGAGATCGCGACCTTCTATGTCGAGATCGTGCGCGGCATCCCCATGCTGGTGCTGTTGTTCTACATGGCGTTTGTCGGGGCGCCGCAACTCGTCGCCTTCTGGAACTGGGTGCTGGCGACGCCGATCGAGCAGGGATGGCTGCCGGGCCTGGGCGTGCGCGATTTCGGCATGACGGCGCGGGCGATCGCGGCGCTGACGATCGGCTATTCGGCCTTTCTGGCCGAGATTTTTCGCGCCGGCATCGAGGCTGTTCCCAAGGGGCAGACGGAGGCGGCAGCCTCGCTCGGTCTGTCGCGCATGAAGACCTTTCGCCTCGTCGTGCTGCCGCAGGCGACGCGCACCGTCCTGCCGCCGATCGGCAACGACTTCGTCTCGATGATCAAGGATTCGGCGCTGGTCTCGGCGCTCGGCGTGCAGGACCTGACCCAGCTCGGCAAGGTCTATTCGTCCTCGACCTTCCTGTTCTTCGAGACCTACAACGTCGTCGCGTTCCTGTACCTCGTCATGACCATCAGCCTGTCGCTGCTGGTCCGCGCCCTGGAGCGCCGCATGGCGAGGAGCGACGCGCGCTAGGGTCAGTCGGGGTCGAACCCTCTCTCGTCATCCCTGCGAAAGCAGGGATCCATATGACCGAGGTCCCCGGCGCTTCGTCGAGCAACCCGGATGAATGGATCCCGGGCCAAGCCCGGGATGACGGCGAGCGTGTTGCCGGAACGCGCCTAGGCGACAAGTCGTTCAGTTAGCCAGCTATTCTCGGCGCACCGGCCGCTTCGCCGTGGCGCGTTCCTCGAACTGCATCAGCCGCAGCGTGCCGATCTCGGCGCGGGCGCCGGCTTCGGCGGCGTCCCGCATCGAGGCCGAGACATAGGCGATGTGATCGATCGCAGCCTTGCGGGCGGCCTCGGGATCGCCGGCGAAGATTGCGTCGCGCAGCGCCTTGTGCTGGGCGAGCAACTGGTCGCGCGAACCGGTCTGGCCGTAGAGGCGGCTGCGGTTGTAGAAGACGCCGTCGGCGAGCAGCCGGTAGCAGGCCCGCAGCACGTGGATGATGACGATGTTGTGCGTCGCCTCGCCGATCGCCTGGTGGAACTCGACGTCGAGCGCCGCCTCGCGCCGGAAATCCGCCTTGTCGTGCTCCGCCTCCATCGCCTCGATGATGCGGGCGAGGATGGTGCGGTCGGCCTCGGTGGCGCGCTCCGCCGCCATTGCTGCCGCCGTCGCCTCGATCTCGCGCCGGAATTCCAGATAGTCGCCGCCCGCCTTGGGGGATTGCGCGATCAGGTCGACGATCGGCGCGGCGAAGATCGCGCCCTCGATCGCCGCCACATAAGTGCCGCCGCCGGGCCGGCTTTCGACCAGCCCGCGCGCTTCCAGCGCCTTCAGCGCGTCGCGCAGGATCGGCCGCGACACGTCGAGCGTCGCCGACAGGTCACGCTCGCCCGGCAGCTTGTCGCCGGGATGCAGCACGCCCTCCAGCACCAGCATCTCGATCTGTCGCGCCACCTCGTCGGCGGTCGCGCGGGAAGGAATCGGTTGAAAGACCATGCGGAAGAGCCTATCAGCGGAAATCAGGAAGTGGTCAAGAAATTGATCCAGTTGGCGGGCGCGGCCCGCATTTCAAGATTTCAGAACCAATTGGAGCGGCGCCATGGGCGGCTTGAAGGACGCAACGAGCATTGCAGACCTGAGACTTTTGGCGAAGCGCCGCGTGCCGCGCGCCTTCTTCGACTATGCCGATCGCGGCTCCTACAATGAGGAAACGATCGACGCCAATTCGGCCGACTTCAAGGAACTGAAGCTGCGCCAGCGCGTCATGGTCGACGTCTCGAACCGCTCGACCGAGGCGACGCTGCTCGGCGAGAAGTTCGCCTACCCCTTCGCCTTCGCGCCCACCGGCCTCACCGGCATGCAGCATGCCGACGGCGAGATCCTCGCGGCCAAGGCCTGCGAGAAGGCCAACATCCCGTTTGCGCTGTCGACCATGTCGATCTGCTCGATCGAGGACGTCGCTGCCGCCACCTCGCGCCCGTTCTGGTTCCAGCTCTACGTGATGAAGAACCGCAACTTCGCGAAGCAACTGGTCGAGCGCGCCATCGCCGCCAAGTGCTCGGCGCTGATCCTGACGCTCGACCTGCAGGTGCAGGGCCAGCGTCACCGCGACATCAAGAACGGCATGACCGTGCCGCCGCAGATCAAGCTGCACAACGTGCTCGACATGGCAACCAAGCTTCCCTGGGCCTTCGAGGTGCTCGGCAGCAAGCACAAGACCTTCGGCAACCTGACCGGCGTCGAGGGCATGAGCGGCGTCAAGTCGCTCGGCCAGTGGATCTCGGGCCAGTTCGACCCGGCGCTGAACTGGGACGACGTCGCCTGGATCCGTTCGATCTGGCCCGGCAAGCTCATCCTGAAGGGCGTGCTCGACGTCGGCGACGCGCAGAAGGCGGTCAACACCGGCGCCGACGCCATCGTCGTCTCCAACCATGGCGGTCGTCAGCTCGACGGCGCGCCGTCGGCGATCTCGCGCCTGCCGCGCATCGTCGACGCCGTCGGCAAGCAGACCGAGATCCTGTTCGACAGCGGCATCCGCTCGGGCCAGGACGTGCTGCGCGCGCTGGCGCTCGGCGCCAAGGGCTGCATGATGGGCAAGGCCTTTCTGTTCGGCCTCGGCGCCGGCGGCGAGGCGGGCGTCTCCAAGGTGATCCAGATCGTCGGCAAGGAGCTCGACGTCTCGATGGCTCTGACAGGTCGTCGCACCCTGGCCGAGATCGACGAAACCGTCATCGACCGGGGTTGAGCCCGGCCCGCCGCCCGCCTACTGCTTGAGTGGGCGGCGCTGGCGGGAGAGGGCGATGCGCGAAGGGCCGAGACGTTTCGAGGATCACCCGCTGCGCGGCGCCGTGCTGCATGAAATTCATGCGCGGCCCTTCCTCATGATGGAAGCGCCGCGCATCGTCCTGAGCTTCGCCTTCATGACGGACGCGGCCCAGTCCGCGGCGGCGCGGGGCAGCCTGGCGGCGCTCTGCGCTCGCAACGGCCTGCCGCAGCCGGCCGCCGATGCGCGCCACCATGTCGTGGATCTCGCCGGCGGCACGCTGCGCTGGGAGAGCCACGCCGAATTCACCACCTATAGCTGGGACGTGCGCGGCAGCGCCGGCGCATTGCCGGCGGATACGCCGTTCGGCGAGGCGTTCGAGCCGCCGGGGCCGCTGATGGTCGCCGTCCGGCTCGACCTCGTGTCCGACGATCGGCCCGTCGCCGACATCCTCGCCTCCTACGATCCGGGTTCGCTGGCGGTTTCCGAGGTGGCCGGCGGGCGCGGCGTGATCGCCAGCGATTTCCGGGAGGATGGCGACGGCTATACGCGGCTGCTGGTCATCGATCGCGGGTTCGAGCCGCAGGAGGCCGGGCCGGTGGTGCAGCGCCTGCTCGAACTCGAGACCTACCGGACGCTGGCGCTCCTGGGCCTGCCGGAGGCGCAGCGCCTGCAGCCGGAGATCCGCCGGATCGAGACCCAGCTGGTGGCGAACACCGCCCGCTTCCGTTCGAGCGAGGGGTTCGAGGCCAATCGGCGGCTGCTCGACGACCTGACGGCGCTCGCCGGCGAACTGGAGGCGGGCGCCGCCGAAAGCGCCTTCCGCTTCGGCGCCAGCCGCGCCTATTCCGAGATCACCCATCTCAGGCTGAACGCGATGAGCGAGCGGCCGACGCCGGGCTATTCGAGCTTCACCGCCTATCTCGCCCGCCGCATGGCGCCGGCGATGCGCACCTGCCAGACGGTCGAGAGCCGCCAGCAGGATCTGTCGCGCAAGCTCGCCCGCGCGGCGGCGCTGCTGCGGGCGCGCGTCGATGTCGAGTTGTCGCAGCAGAACCGGGCGCTGCTCGACAGCATGAACCGCCGCGCCCGCCTGCAGTTGCGCCTGCAGCAGACGGTCGAAGGGCTCTCCGTCGCGGCGATCAGCTATTACATCGTCGGCCTGATCGGCTATCTGGCCAAGGGTTCGCCGGTGGTCGGCTTCGAGCTCGATCCGACGCATGTCACCGCCTTCGCGGTCATCCCGGTGGCGCTGTTCGTCTGGTTCCTTGTCCGCCGCATCCGCTCGCGGCATGACGATGGACATGGCGACTAGGGGGCTTTCGTCGGCGCGAGGATGGGTTCCAGCCCCTGGTCCCAGTGCGGGTGCTCGCCATAGAGCCTGGCGAGATGGTCGATGAACAGCCGGACCTTGGCGGCGAGGAAGCGGCGGCTCGGATAGACCGCATGCACCGCCACGTGCCGCGAGGCGCGATAAGCCGGCAGCACGACGACGAGGCGGCCTTCGCGCAGTTCCGGCCCGACATCCCAGGTCGAGCGGAAGGCGATGCCGAGCCCGGCGAGCACCGCCTCGCGCACCACCTCGTTCGAATTGGTCCTGAGCCGGCCCTCGACATGCACGGTCGCCGGCCCGTCGGGCCCCTCGAGCCGCCAGGGATCCTGGCTGGCGGTGGCGAGCAGCGTATGCCGCGACAGCTCGGCGATGGTCTTCGGCGTGCCGTGCTCGGCGAGATAGGCAGGCGTCGCGCAGAGCAGGCGATGATTCGGCGCCAGCCGCCGCGCCACCAGGCTCGAATCCGTCAGCTCGGCGATGCGGATCGAGACGTCGATGCCGTCCTTGACCAGGTCGACGAACTCGTCCGACAGCACCAGGTTGACCGTCAGGCCGGGATTGGCGGCGTGGAAGGCGCCGAGATAGGGCGCGATGTGCAGTCGGCCGAAGGTGGTCGGCGCCGACACCTTGAGCGTGCCGCGCGCCACGTCCGAGCGCCGGCTGACGAAGGACTCCGCCTCGTCGATCGAGGCGAGGATCTGCACGACGCGGTCGTGAAAGCCGCGGCCGGCCTCGGTCAGAGCGATCTGCCGGGTGGTGCGCTGGAGCAGACGCGTGCCGAGCCGATCCTCCAGCCGCTTCAAGCGCTTGGAGACGACGGCGGGCGAAAGATCCAGCTCGCGCCCCGCCGCCGAAAGGCTTCCGGCGGTGACAACGCGGGCGAAGATCTCCATATCGGATAGTGTGCTCATTGCCTCTACGGTGGCAAAAAATCAGGGCGATTTTCAATCTACCGGCAAGGATGATTGTTTTCTATCCCGGCTTGGGTACAAACCCGTGCGCGCCTAGAGTGGTTCTGAACTGGGAGGGAGGCTGCCATGTCCGCGATTGAGATTCCGAAGCCGGATCCGCGCATCCTCGCGCGCCGGGCGGAGATCCTCGCCGGCCTCGCCGCGCTGGTGCCGCCGACCTCGCTGATCACCGAGGAGGACGAGCGCCGCGCCTATGAGACGGACGCGCTCACCGCCTATCGCCGCGTGCCGCTCGCCGTCGTGCTACCGGAAACCACCGAGCAGGTTTCCAGGGTGCTGACATTCCTGAACCGGGAAGGCGTCAAGGTCGTCGCCCGCGGCGCCGGCACGTCGCTCGCCGGCGGCGCCATTCCGAGCGAGGACGCCGTGGTGCTCGGCGTCTCGAAGATGAGCCGCATCCTCGACGTCGACACCGCCAACCGCACCATCCGCGTCGAGGCCGGCGTCACCAATCTCGGCGTTTCCGGCGCCGTCTCGCATCTCGGCTTCTTCTACGCGCCCGACCCGTCGAGCCAGCTCGCCTGCACCATCGCCGGCAACATCGCCATGAACTCCGGCGGCGCGCATTGCCTGAAATACGGCGTCACCACCAACAACGTGCTGGGCGTCAAGATGGTGCTGATCGACGGCACCATCGTCGAGCTCGGCGGCGCGCATCTCGATGCCGCCGGCTACGACCTGCTCGGCCTCATCGTCGGCTCGGAGGGCCAGCTCGGCGTCGTCACCGAGGCGACGCTTCGCATCCTGCCGCTCGCCGAGGGCGCCCGGCCGATGCTGATGGGCTTCCAGTCGGCCGAGGACGCCGGCGCCTGCGTCGCCGCCATCATCGCCTCCGGCATCATTCCGGTCGCGATCGAATACATGGACCGGCCGGCGATCAAGGTCTGCGAAGCCTTCGCCCATGCCGGCTATCCGCTCGACGTCGAGGCGCTGCTGATCATCGAGGTCGAGGGTTCCGAGGCCGAGATCGAGGATCTGATCGGGCGCATCACGACGATCGCCGCCGACTACAACCCGTCCGGCCTGCGCATCTCGCAATCGGAAGCCGAGAGCGCCGCGATCTGGAAGGGGCGCAAGTCCGCCTTCGGCGCCATGGGCCGCCTGGCTGACTATATCTGCATGGATGGCACCATCCCGACCGGCCAGCTTTCGGCCGTTTTGACCGGCATCGCCCGGATCTGCGAGGGCTACGGGCTGCGCGTCTCCAACATCTTCCATGCCGGCGACGGCAACCTCCACCCGCTGGTGCTCTTCAATGCCAACGACCCGGCCGAGCAGGAAAAGGCCGAGCGCTGCGGCGAGGACATCCTGAAGCTCTGCGTCGAGCTCGGCGGTTGCCTGACCGGCGAGCATGGCGTCGGCATCGAGAAGCGCGACCTGATGACCTATCAGTTCAACACCATCGATCTCGACCAGCAGATGCGGGTGAAGACCGCGCTTGATCCGCAATGGCTGCTCAACCCGCACAAGGTGTTCCCGCTCGCGGGACGCCCCGTCTGATGCCCGAAATGCCCGTCTTGCAGGAAGTCCGCCGATGACGTCGATCCTTCTTCCCGACAACGAGGCCGAGATCGAGGCGATCGTGCATGAAGCGGCACAGTCGAAGAGCGCGCTGGCCATTCACGGCGGCGGCACGCGGCCGATCGGCCGGCCGGTTCACGCCGAGCGCACGCTGTCGACGCAGCTCCTGACCGGCATCACGCTGTACGAGCCCTCGGAACTGGTGATCTCGGCTCGTGCCGGCACGCCGCTATCCGAGATCCAGGAGACGCTCGCCGCCAACCGGCAGCGCCTGCCGTTCGAGCCGATCGACTATCGCCAGCTGCTCGGCGGTCACGGCACGCCGACGATCGGCGGCATGACCGCCTCCAATAGCTCCGGCCCGCGCCGCATTCATGCCGGCGCCGCGCGCGACTCGCTGATCGGCGTGCGCGCCACCACCGGCCGCGGCGAGACGATCAAGACCGGCGGCCGCGTCATGAAGAACGTGACCGGCTATGATTTCGTCAAGCTGCTGGCCGGTTCCTGGGGCACGCTCGGCGTTCTGACCGAGGTCACATACAAGCTCGTTCCCGAGGCGGAGACGGAGCGGACGCTGCTTCTGAGCGGGCTCTCGTCCGAGCGCGGCGTCGCGGCGCTGACGGCGGCGCTCGGCACGCCCTTCGAGGTGACGGCCGCTGCCCATCTGCCGGCCACGGACGGAATGCCGGCGCGGACGCTGCTGCGGCTGGAAGGCTTCGAGGCTTCCGTCCGCTATCGCAGCGAGCGGCTGGATCAGGTCCTGAAGCCCTTCGGCAATTTTGACATCATCGCCGCCGAGGCCTCGCGCGTGCTCTGGAAGGGCATCCGTGACGTCGAGGCGCTCGAGGTTCCGCATGAGGCGGCGATCTGGCGGATTTCAGTCCGTCCGACCGACGGTCCGAAGGTGGGCGACGCGCTCGCCGCCGCGCTGGGGAGCCGGCTCGTCTATGATTGGGGCGGCGGTCTGGTCTGGGCGAGCGCGCCGGGAGAGGGCGATGGCGGCGCCGCGGTGGTGCGGGCGGCGGTCACGGCCGTGGGCGGTCATGCCATGCTGGTGCGCGGTTCGCCGACGCTGCGGGCGACCGTGCCCGTCTTCGAGCCGGAAGAGCCGGCGGTCGCTGCGATGAGCCGCCTGATCAAGGCGACTTTCGATCCGGCCGGGGTGCTCAATCCGGGAAGGATGTGAGCCATGCCGGAGGCTGGAACAGGAATGGGATGGCCGCCGGCGCGGCAAAGCGCCGGGGCCGCAGCCGTTCTATTCGGTGAAGCGGACGACGCCCACCTCGCAAACGTCGATGCCTTCCTCGACCACTTCGCTGTCATCCGCGAAGACGCCCTTGAAGTCGAATTTGCAGTATCCGCTGCCGTCATCCATGTTGATGGTGACCGATCCGCCGGCGGGAACCTCGTCGTCGCCGAGAATATCCTCTTCCCAATCCTTGGCGCCGACGTTCGAAGCGTAGAATTCGCTGAGGTCGGAACTGGTTTCGTTGATGATCTTCACCTGGCGGTTCTCGGCGCTGGCGGTGCCGGCGAGAACGAGAGACGTGAAGAAGGCCGCTCCGACGGCGGCCCACAGGCGATGCTGCATAGCTATTCCCTTGAATGCGCTGAAGAAATTTCGCGCGCCTCGCCAATGCCAGATGGCCTGGGGTTGCGCAAGCACGATCCGGCACCCTTCTCAACACCGCCCGCAGCGGCAGAGTGATCCATGCAAACCTCCTTCTCCCTTGCCCAGCTCGCCGATCCGGATGTCCGCGAATCCGAGAAGATCCTGCGCACCTGCGTCCATTGCGGCTTCTGTACCGCGACCTGTCCGACCTATGTGCTGCTTGGCGACGAACTCGACAGTCCGCGCGGCCGCATCTACCTGATCAAGGACATGCTGGAGGGCGGCAAGCCGGCCAATGAGCAGGTGGTCAAGCACGTCGATCGCTGCCTTTCCTGCCTTTCCTGCATGTCGACCTGTCCGTCCGGCGTGAACTACATGCACCTCGTCGATCATGCCCGCGCGCATATCGAGGAGACCTATGATCGCCCGCTCGCCGACAAGGTGATCCGCACCGCGATCGCGGGCATCTTGCCCTATCGCAATCGCTTTCGCCTGGCGCTTGTCGGCGCCGCCATGGCGCGTCCCTTCGCGGGCCCGATCGGCAAGGTGCCGGGCTTCAAGCGGATCAGCGCCATGCTGAAGCTGGCGCCGCGCTTCCCGCATGGTCGCACCGCTTCGGAGGGGCCGGGCACGTTCCCGACCCAGGTCGAGAAGCGCGGCCGGGTGGCGCTGCTTTCGGGCTGCGTCCAGCCGGTGCTCGATCCCGGCATCAACGAGGCGACGATCCGCCTGCTGAACCGGGTCGGTGTCGAGGTGGTGATCGCCAGGGGGGAGACCTGCTGCGGTTCGCTCGCCCACCACATGGGCAAATCCGAGCAGTCGCACGAGACGGCGAAGCGGACGATCGACGCCTGGATCGCCGAGATGGACGGCGAGGGGCTCGACGCCATCATCATCACGGCGTCCGGCTGCGGCACGACGATCAAGGACTACGGCTTCATGTTCCGCGAGGACGCCGCCTACGCCGAGAAGGCGAAGCGGGTTTCGGCGATCGCCAAGGACATCACGGAATATCTCGAGAGCCTGAAGCTGGCACCGGTTGCCGCTCCCAAGCCTTTGACCGTCGCCTACCACTCCGCCTGCTCGATGCAGCATGGCCAGCAGATCAAGACGACGCCGAAGACGCTGCTGTCGAAGGCTGGATTCACCGTGCGCGACGTGCCGGAGGGACATCTCTGCTGCGGATCGGCCGGTACCTACAACATGCTGCAGCCGGAGCTCTCCCAGCAGCTGAAGGCGCGCAAGCTAGGCAACATCGCCAAGGTCGCCCCCGACGTCGTCGCCACCGGCAATATCGGCTGCATCACCCAGCTCTCGGGCGGGGTGCCGGTCGTGCATACGATCGAACTGCTGGACTGGGCCTATGGCGGCCCGAAACCGGCGGGGCTTCCCGCCTGATCCCTCAAAGATCGTCGGCGGTCAGAAGGTAGGATCCCTGCGCATGGCGGGAATAGACCCGCTCGGCCGCGCGTTCGATCCGCGCCCGGTTGGCGTCGAAGGCCTGCAGCGCCGCCGCCTCGTCCAGTCCGCCGCCCGGATCAATCCGCGCGAGGGCATCCGTTTCCAGGAAGAACGAGATTTCCAGCGCGCTGTCATAGCCCCAGAACTGGATCCGGTGATGCGAGGGGCTGTAACTGCGGCTTCGGTTCGGAAACTGGAGGTACATGGCGTGATCATACGCCCAACCGGGGCCCTTGGCTGCAAATAGTGCGGCATTGCCGGGCGCTATCGTTCCGGTGGGGCCTGGCCGGGATGGGCGGCGAGCAGCACGCGCTCGACACGGCGGTCCGGCACCAGCCAGATCAGCGCCACGGCCACATAGCAGCCGATCGCGATCCACGGGCTCAGGAAGGCGAGGGCGATCGCGGCGGCGTAGATGACGACCGAGATCCGGCCCTTCCTGTCTTTGCCGAAGGCGATCGCGAGGGCCGAATCCGCGCCTTCCAGGCGGATCAGCGCGCGGGCGAGGATGTAGTAGGCGATGCCGGACATCATCAGGACGAAGCCATAGACGGCGACCGGCACGGATTCGATGTGGTTCTCGCCCATCCAGGCGGTGGTGAAGGGCATCAGCGACAGCCAGAACAGCAGGTGCAGATTGGCCCAGAGCACGCCGCCGCGCACATGCCGCACGGCGTGGAACATGTGATGGTGGTTGTTCCAGTAGATGCCGATCATGACAAAGCTCAGCACATAGCTGAGAAAGACCGGCAGCAGCGGCAGCAGCGTGTGGATGTCCGCTTCGTGCGGAACCTTCAGCTCCAGAACCATGATGGTGATGATGATGGCGATGACGCCGTCGCTGAACGCTTCGATCCGGCTCTTGTTCATGCCCCTCGCTCCGTCGCCATGGCCCTGCCACGCTAGTCCTTTGCGCGTCGCCGCTCCATCCCTTCGGGCCTTGGTCAGGCCTCTAGCCAGAGGCGCGCTTTCATCGCCCGCACCCCGGTCGGGGTGTCGCCGAAGCGGCGGCGGAAGCTGCGGTTGAAATGCGAGAGATCGGTGAAGCCGGCTTCGCTGGCGATCTCGATGATCTTCATATGGCGGGCGTCAGGGTCGCGCAGGCGCTTCAGCACCATCGCGAGACGGGCGTTCAGTACATGCTCGGCGAAGGTCTGGCCGGTTTCTTCCAGCAGCACGTGAACGTAGCGCGGCGTGATGCCGAGCCGCGCCGCCAGGCGGGCGGCGCTGAACTTCGGGTCGTGGCTCTCCTTTTCGATGGCGCGCAGGATGGTGGCGCGCCTGGCGGCGCGGACGCCGCCGGCCTCGGCCTGCTCGCGCGCCTCGCCGCTGGCGCCGAGCGCGACGGCGATCAGGTCGACGAGATGTTCGCCGAAGACGCGCGCGGTCGTATTGCCGAGTGGCGCGCCATGGCTGAACAGGCCTTCGAGGTAGCTGGTGAGCAGGCGCAGCGCGAAGGCATGGTCGCCGAGCGGCGCGCCGGCGAGGCGGTCGATGCGCGGCGTCAGGGTTGCGATGTGGGCGCGCGAGGTGCGCACGCCCCAGTAGCGCGTCGCCGTCTCCATGCGCAGTCCGCCGGTCTGCGAACTGTCGCAGAGAAGGCCGTCGCCGGGAGCGATGCGGCGCGGCTCGCCCTGCGTCGCCATCATTTGTCCCTCGACGCAGAGAAAGGCGAACAGCGCGTCGTTGCCGTCTCGCACCAGGCTCGGCGTGCGCAGATAGCTCGCCGGCGAGGTGGAGATGATGGCGATATCGACAGGGCCGGCCTGGCAGAGCTCGATCTCGCCTTCGAACGGGCTGTCGTCGTGGCGGACGATGTCGAGCGCGACGGCGCGGCGGACGATCTCCTCGCAGAAAACGGGGAATCGGTCCTTCGCGGGCAGGGCCTGCGTGGAAAACTGCTGGCGGCCGGGATAGGGCTGGAGCATGCGGCGGGTCTCGTGCGGCGGTCGAGGCCTCGGCCCGGACGCGGATTGCAAAGGCGAAAGCTAGCAGGCCGCGAGGTTAGGTCGCCGTGACCGCGGTCACAAGGGCCCGGCAGGTCCGTTGACGACCGCTTGCCCCTTGCCTGGATGCCAAGCCGTGATAGGGTCCGCTCGTCTCATCGGGGTGCCCTGATCCATCGGAATTTCCGTCGGAGCTTGGCTGAGAGGTCTTTGGACTAACCCGCGAACCTGATCCGGATCATGCCGGCGGAGGGATTGAGCCAAGCGCCTGGATGCTTCAGCACCTAGATGTCCTTGCCATCGTTCCGTCCTGCGTCACAGCAAAGGACGTCCATTCGTGTCTACCACCCAACATCGCCACCTGACGGTCGCCGACGCTGCCAGCGCGCTCGCAGCCATGCGCGCCGCCCGCCCGCTCGTGCAGAACATCACCAACTACGTCGCGATGACGATCTCGGCCAATGTGCTGCTCGCCGTCGGCGCGTCGCCGGCCATGGTGCATGCCGCCGAGGAGGTCGACGAGTTCGTCGCCATCTCCAGCGCGCTGGTGATCAATATCGGCACGCTGTCGCCGCAATGGATCGAGGGCATGCGCCGCGCCGCGAAGCAGGCCGTCGCGCTCGGCAAGCCCTGGGTCCTCGATCCGGTCGGCTGCGGCGCCACGAAGTTCCGCACCGATTTCGCCGTCGAGATGAGCCGGGCCGGCCCGGCGATCATCCGCGGCAATGCGAGCGAGATCATGAGCCTGGCGGGAGCCGCCGGGGCAGGGGGCAAGGGCGTCGATTCGACCGCCTCGTCCGATGCGGCGCTCGCAGCCGGCAAGGCGCTGGCGCGCGCCAGCGGCGCGGTCGTCGCCATCACCGGCGAGACCGACTACGTCACGGACGGGGATACGGTGGTGGCGGTCACCGGCGGCAGTCCGCTGATGCCGCTTTCGACCGCTCTCGGCTGCGCGCTCTCGGCGACCGTGGCGGCGTTCGCCGCCGTGCGTCCGCCCTTCGAGGCCGCCGTGGCGGCGCTCGCCGTCTATGGCGCCGCCGGCGCCGCGGCCGCTGCGCGCGTGACCGGGCCGGGACACCTTCCCGCCGAACTGTGCGATGCGCTCCACGCCGAAGATGCCGGCATGCTCGAGCGTTACGCCACGATCAAGACCGTTGAAGAGGTGAATGTCTGATGAGCCGTCCTTTCGATCTTTCGCTCTATCTCGTCACCGACGAGGATCTTGCCGGGCCGCGCGGCGTCGTCGAGACCGTCCGCGCCGCCATTGATGGCGGCGTCACGCTCGTCCAGCACCGCTTCAAGCAGGGTTCGACCCGCGATTTCGTCGCGACGGCGTCGGCGCTGGTCGACCTGCTGCGGCCGCGCGGCATCCCGCTCATCATCAATGATCGCGTCGACGTCGCGCTGGCGGTCGACGCCGATGGCGTGCATGTCGGCCAGAGCGACATGCGGGTCGCCAAGGTGCGCGAGCTGATCGGCCCGGATCGCATCCTCGGCCTGTCGGCGGCGCAGATGCACGAACTGACGCCGGAAGAACTCGGCCCGATCGACTATCTCGGTGTCGGCCCGGTCTTCGCCACCTCGACCAAGCCGAATGCGCCGGATCCGATCGGCTTCGAGCATCTCGGTCGCGTCAAGAGGACGGTGGGCCTGCCCGTCGTCGCCATCGGCGGCCTGAAGCCGGAGCATGTCGAACCGACGCTGGCAGCGGGCGCCGATGGCCTCGCCATTGTCTCCGCCATCATCGCGGCGGAAGACCCTGCGGCGGCGGCGCGCGATTTTTCCACCCGGATCGCGCGCTATCGCGGCAAGTAGGCGACCTTTTCCAATTCGGAACAAGTTCTGCCCTGATCGTGCAGGTTCAGTTGAAGACGGTGGCGTGGCATAGTCGCTCCAACGTTCCCACCGAGGAGTTGTCATGTCCGCCACCAACGCTGAACGCCTGGCTGTGAAGGGGGAGATCGGTCCCCGCTTCGACGAGATCCTGACGCCGGAGGCGCTCGCCTTCGTCGCCGAACTGCACGGCCGGTTCGACGCCAAGCGCCGGGCCCTGCTCGAGTTCCGCAACGAGCGCCAGGTCTTCTTCGACAATGGCGGCCTGCCGGACTTCCTGCCCGAGACCAAGGCGATCCGCGAAGGCGACTGGAAGGTCGCGCCGATCCCGGCCGACCTGCAGGATCGTCGCGTCGAGATCACCGGCCCGGTCGACCGCAAGATGATCGTCAACGCGCTGAACTCGGGCGCGAAGGTTTTCATGGCCGACTTCGAGGATGCCTCCTCGCCGGTCTGGGCCAACATGGTCGAGGGCCAGCTCAATCTCAGGGATCGCTGGGAAAACCGGATCGACTTCACCGATCCGCGCACCGGCAAGGCCTACAAGCTCGGCGCCAATCCTGCCGTGCTGATCATCCGTCCGCGCGGCTGGCACCTGCCCGAGCGCCACATCACCTTCGACGGCAAGGACGCATCGGGCTCGCTCGTCGATTTCGGCCTCTATGTCTTCCACAACGCCAAGGCAGCGCTGGCGCAGGGTTCGGGCCCGTATTTCTACCTGCCCAAGACCGAAAGCCATCTGGAGGCCCGTCTCTGGGACGAGGTCTTCACCTATGCCGAGGAGGCGCTTGGCCTCGCACATGGCACGATCAAGGCGACGGTGTTGATCGAGACGCTGCCGGCGGCCTTCGAGATGGACGAGATCCTGTACGAGCTGAAGGACCATATGGCCGGCCTCAACTGCGGCCGCTGGGACTACATCTTCTCGTTCATCAAGACGCTGCGCAACAACAAGGCGTTCCTGCTGCCGGATCGCGGCCAGGTCGTGATGGGCAAGGCCTTCCTGCTCGCCTATTCGGAACTCCTGATCAAGACCTGCCACCGCCGCGGCGCCTTTGCGATGGGCGGCATGGCGGCGCAGATCCCGATCAAGAACAATCCCGAGGCCAACGAGGCGGCGTTCGCCAAGGTGCGCGCCGACAAGGAGCGCGAGGCCAATGCAGGTCATGACGGCACCTGGGTCGCGCATCCCGATCTCGTGCCGGTCGCCATGGAAGTGTTCGATCGCCTGATGCCGACGCCGAACCAGCTCTCACGCCTGCGCGAGGAGGTTTCCTTCGGCCAGAAGGACATGCTCGCGATCCATGATGGCACCCGCACGGAAGAGGGCCTGCGCCACAACATCCGCGTCGGCGTCCAGTACATCGAGGCATGGCTGCGCGGTCGCGGCGCGGTGCCGATCTACAACCTGATGGAAGACGCGGCGACGGCCGAGATCAGCCGCGCCCAGATCTGGCAGCAGCTGAACTTCGAGGCGACGCTGGAAGACGGCCAGAAGGTGACGGAAGACTTGTTCCGTCGCGCGCTCGCCGAGGAGATGGAAGTGGTGAAGGGCGAGGTCGGTCCGGACAATTATGCGGCCGGCCGTTTCCCCGAGGCGATCAGCCTGTTCGCCAAGCTGTCGACGGCCAAGACCTTCGAGCCGTTCCTGACGGTGCCGGCCTACAAGCTGATCGACTGAGCCGATTGACGCGTCGACCGCGTCGACTAAGATCGCGGCAGGCTGGTGCAGCCTGCCGCTTGCGCCCTTTGGGGTATGGTGAATGCACCGGATGAACCGAACCTGATCCGTTGGCCCCGGCGAACGCCTCAGCAATGCAAGCACTGACGTGACTGCGTTCGCCCTGAGGCAAGGAACAGGTTGTATGCGCGATTTTCGCGATGCCAAATCCATGGCAAAGGCGCTGCGGGCGGTGATGGCCGAGCGCGATATCGAACTCACCCACAGCGAAACGCTCGAGATCGTCGCCCGCCAGTTCGGGCTCGACGACTGGAACGTCCTCGCGGCGGCGATCGCCGCCGAGGCCGATCCGATCAAGGCTGCCGCGGCGGACGGATTGCAATTCACCCGGGTGATCCCGATCCTGCGGATATTCGACATCGCCAAGGCGATGGAATTCTATCGCGATTTCCTCGGCTTCCATGTCGATTGGGAGCATCGCTACGGCGAGGGCATGCCGCTCTATGCGCAGATCTCGCGCGCCGGCGCGGTGCTGCATCTCTCCGAGCATCACGGCGACGCCAGCCCTGGCTCGACCGTGTTCGTCTGGATGCGCGGGATCGAGGCCTTCCACCGCGAGCTTCTGGCCAAGAAGTATGGCTATTCGCGCCCGGGGCTTCAGGATACCGGCTTTGACGCCCGCATGGTGCAGGTGCCGGATCCGTTCGGCAACCGCATCCGCTTCCATGAGGCCAATTCCGAAAGCCCGTAGTCGTCCGGCGTGTTCCAGCGCGCGAGCGACTTCCGAAAATCACCCCAACCCGACCGCTCGGGTTGGGGCCTTGTGCGTCTAGACCTCGACCGCCGAAGGGGTGGGGCCGCGGGTGCTGCGCAGCGGGCGCTCTTCCATGATCGCGAGCAGCGCCAGCGAAATGGCGATGCAGATCGTCGCCGCGATGAACACGCCACGGAAAGCGCCGGCGAGCGAAATGCCGGCCCCAGCTGCTGCGGCAATCTTGGCCTCGACCGATCCGCCTTCGCCGCCGGAGATCGCACCGAGGCCGGCGAGGAAGATCGCGCCGAAGGCTGCGACCAGGATGGCGCTGCCGAGCGAGCGCATGAAGTTGATCGTCGCCGTCGCGGTGCCGAGGTGATGCGCCTGCACGGCGTTCTGGGCCACCACGATCGTCACCGGGAATAGCGTGCCGAGTCCGGCGCCGATGAAGGCCAGGACGATCTCGATCGAGATCACGTCCATCCGGCCGGCAAAGGCGGCGAGCAGGGCGGTCAGGATCATCGCGACGGCCAGGCCGATGGTCGGCGAGCGCTTGTAGTGCTGGACGCGGGCCATGACGCGGCCGGAGAACTGGGCGCCGAACACCGTTCCGATCGAGAGGGGGATCAGCGCGAAGCCCGATTCCGCCGCCGACAGGTGCAGTACCGACTGGAAGAACAGCGGCATGTAGATCGACAGGCCGACCATGGTGCCGATGCCGAAGAAGCCGGCGAGCGTCGCCGTCGCCACCACCTGGTCGCGCAGCACGCCGACTGGCAGGAACGGCTCCGGCGCTGTCAGGACGCGAGCGACGAAGAGCACCCACGCCGCCGCCGAGGCCAGCAGGAGCGAGATGATCGGCAGCGAGCCCCACGGATAGTTGACGCCGCCCCAGCTCAGCGCCAGCAGCAGCAGCACGGCCGCCGCCACCAGCAGCACGGCGCCGACCACGTCGAGCCGGTGCGGGCGATCGTTGCGCGGCAGCTTCTTCAGTGCGTTGAACGTCATGGCGAAGGCGATGAGGCCGAGCGGCAGGTTGATCCAGAAGATGACCGACCAGTGCAGCGCCTCGGAAAGCACGCCGCCCAGCACCGGGCCGGCGACGCTGGCGCTGGCGAAGACGGCGCCGAAATAGCCCATGTACTTGGCGCGCTCCTTGGGCGGGATCGCGTCGCCCGTGATCGTATGGGCCAGCGAGATCAGGCCGCCTCCGCCGAGGCCCTGCAGGAAACGGGCGAGGATCAGCCCGGTCATGGTTGGCGCCAGCGCGCAGGCGATCGACCCGACGATGAAGATGGCGATGGCGATCAGCAGTACCGTGCGCCGGCCATGGATGTCGCTGAGCTTGCCGTAGAGCGGCGTCACCGCCGTCGATGACAGCAAGTAGGCGGTCACGACCCAGGCGATGTTCTGCAGGTCACCGAGCTCGCGGCCGATGGTCGGCAGCGCGGTTGCCACGATGGTCTGGTCGAGAGCGGCCAGGAACATGGCCAGCATGACGCCGAGGACGATCGAGCGAACGGTCGCATGGTCGAGCGGAGCCGGACCTGGGCGCGAGGAAACGGAAGCATCCATGGAATATCGCCAATGTGATTGTGCGCCCGCCGGGGGTGGGCCGGGCAAGAGGGGCGCCTGAGGAATCTGGTTCAGCCAGGGCACCCGACACTAGTCCTGTTGCCCGCCGATCTCAATCCGCGGTCTTGGATCGAGCGAGGGGCGAGTGGCGGGAACCCGGAGGATGAACAGGGACGGCCTAGTGGCCGCCCCCTCCGCCTGCCGGTGCGCCCTGCGGCTTCTGCGCCAGCGGGACCAGGAGGACTATTCCTGCGAAGATGACGGCGAGCACGAGGAACACGTCCGAGAACGCCATCACCAGGGCCTCGCGCTTGACCGACTGGGTCAAGGTCTTGATCGCCGCCAGGTTGGCGTCGGAGCCGAGCGTGGCGGCGAAGCCCTTCGTCATGGCGTCGAGCCGCTCGGTCGCCGCCTCGCGGCCCCACTGGACCTGCTCGTGCAGCCGCGTGATGTGCAGGTCCCAGCGGTTGTTCAGTATAGTAGTGATCACCGCAAGGCCGACGGCGCCGCCGAGGTTTCGCGTCAGGTTGAAGAGGCCGGAAGCGTTCTTCATGCGCTCGGGCGGAAGGGTTCCGAGCGCCAGCATCGAGACGGGCATCATCGACGTCATCAGCGCGACGCCGCGCATGGCCTGCGGGATGAACAGCTCGCTGAACGCCCAGTCCTTGGTGATCGGTACCAGTTCGAGGCAGGAAAGCGCGAACAGCGACAGGCCGAACGCCATCATGTAGCGCGGGTCCATCTTCTGGCCGAGGCGGCCGACGATCGGTGCCGTCATCATCATGAACAGGCCGGTGACGAACATGGTCTCGCCGATCTGCAGCGAATCATAGCCGCGCACGCGGGCGAGATAGACCGGATAGAGATAGACGAGGCCGTAGAGGCCGACGCCGAGCATGAAGGAGAACAGCGCGCCGGTCGCGAAGTTGCGGTTCTGGAAGGCGCGCACGTCGACGATCGGTTCGTCGGTCTTCAGCACCCGCCAGAAGAACAGCACGCCTGCGACTACGGTCACCACGGCCAGCGCGGCGATGGTCTCGTCCTGGAACCAGTCATTGGCCGAGCCCTCCTCGAGCACGTATTCGAGGCTGCCGAG
Source organism: Kaistia nematophila (assembly GCF_026343855.1). Classification (NCBI taxonomy): domain Bacteria; kingdom Pseudomonadati; phylum Pseudomonadota; class Alphaproteobacteria; order Hyphomicrobiales; family Kaistiaceae; genus Kaistia; species Kaistia nematophila. The sequence goes on from NZ_JAPKNK010000007.1 coordinate 48,005, forward strand.
GAAGGCGGCGAGCGTGATCAGGCCGATATAGTCGAAGCGCTGCAGCAGCTTGAAATTGGGCTTGTCCCAGTCGACGAAGCTGAGCACGCCGATCGTGACGGCGATGCCGGGGATCACGTTGACCAGGAACAGCCAGTGCCAGGAGAAGATGTTGGTGAGATAGCCGCCAATGGTCGGGCCGACGGTCGGCGCCAGCGTCGCGATCAGGCCGACGATGGCCGAGACCATGGCGCGGCGATTGGGTGGGAAGATCGTGAAGGCGGCCGCGAACACGGCCGGGATCATGCCGCCGCCGATGAAGCCCTGCAGCGCGCGCCAGACGATCATCTCGCCGATCGAGTTCGACGTGGCGCAGCCGATCGAGGTGATGGTGAAGCCGCCGGCGGCGATGGCGAAGAGATAGCGGGTCGAGAGCGCGCGGCCGAGGAAGCCCGAGAGCGGGATCATGATGATCTCGGCGATCAGGTAGGCCGTCTGCACCCAGGAGATTTCCTGCGCGCTGGCGGAAAGGCCCGCCTGGATCTCGGTCAGCGACGACGAGACGATCTGGATGTCGAGGATCGCCATGAACATGCCGACGGCCATGGCGACGAAGCCAAGCGTGCGGCGCGGCGTCATTTCGGGCAGGGCGGGCTGTTGGGGTCCGGCCATGATCGTCTCCTCGGGCGTCAGCCCCGAATGGGCGCCGGCGTTGGCGCCGGCATCACGGCCGTGCGGGGACGGTCGATTTCAACGAGAGGGGAGCCGGAAAGCCGGTAGGGACGACAGGACCGGTTCCCCTCTCGAAGCGCTCCCCGATGGGGAGAAGCTGCTTTCAGTTGGCGGCGGCCGCCTTGGTCTCACCGCCGGTGCGGCTGTCGATGTCGACGACGACCGACAGGCCGGGACGGAGATGGCCCTTCGCGGCCTCGGCGGCCGGGATGCGGATGCGGACCGGCACGCGCTGGGTGATCTTGGTGAAGTTGCCGGTGGCGTTGTCGGGCGGCAGCAGGCTGAACACGGCGCCCGATGCGGGTGCGACGCTGTCGACGACGCCTTCGATCGTGCCGTCCGAATAGGCGTCGACGCTGACGCTCGCGGTCGCGCCCGGCCGGATGCGGTCTAGCTGCGTCTCCTTGAAGTTCGCGTCGACATAGACGTCCTGCAGCGGCACCAATGCCAGCAGGCGCTGGCCGGTGGCGACATACTGGCCCGGATTGACGGCGCGGTTGCCGATCACGCCGTCGAACGGCGCGCGCACGACCATGTGCTCGAGATCCAGCCTCTTCTGCGCCAGCGTCGTCTGATCCTGGTCGAGCGCGCGCTGCGCCTCGACGCGCTGCGCCTGCAGCACCGCGACATTGGCCTCGGCCGTGGTCAGGCCAGCCTTGGCCGATTCCACGGCGGCGGCGGTCTTGTCCTTGGTCGCCTGCGCCTGCTGCAGCGCCTGCTGCGTCGCGAACTGGTTCTTGGCGAGCGCGGTGGCGCGGCCGAGATCCGCCACGGCGAGTTCGGCGTCGGCATTGGCCGAGGCAATCGACGTGCGGGCCTGCGCGACGCCGGCCTGGCCGGCCTCGATCTGGCGGTCGATGCGGTCAATGGCGGCCTGCTGGGCGGCGATCTGGTTCTGTGCCGCCTCGACGGCCAGCTTCTGGTCGGCATCGTCCAGATAGACAAGCGGGTCGCCCGTCTTCACCGCGGTGTTGTTGGCGACGGCGACGCTGGTGACGTAGCCGGGCAGGCGCGGCGCCACGGTCGCGGTGTCGGCGCCGACATAGGCGTCGTCCGTCGAGACCATGAAGCGGCCGACCGTCCACCATTCGTGGCCGAAATAGGCGCCGGCCGCGATCGCGACGACGCCGACGGTCAGGAGAAGAAACCGCCGCCGCCCGCCGCGCTTGGCCGGGGGTGGGGCGATCGCAGGCTTGGCTTCGCCGCTGTTGCCGGGCGCGGAGGGCCGCTCGGCAATGGGCGCAGCCGCCGGCGGCGGCGGTGTGGCTTCGGCGGTGCGGCGCTGGATCGGCTCCAGCTCGGAAACGCCGGTATCTTCAGGGGTCTCGACAAGTGCGACCTTTGCCATGACTCGTCTCCTGTCTTTCAGCCCCGGGAATAGGGTTTGACCGAACCGTTCGGTCAACGGCGCTTGAATTAGTCCCATTGAGGGGTTAAATCAAGATCGAACTGAACGGTTCGGTCAAAAAATCTTGCACCGCAGCACAAGGGGCGGTGCCGGTTGGATTGGCAACCGCTTCTTGGTACTTTGGAATTCAGAAAATGCGGGGCCTGACTCGACGCTGCATCGAGCAGACGGCCCGCGGCGAAGGAGAATGGCCGTGTCACTCGTCGACACCACCCGTGACGCCGAAGAGGGCGGGGCGGGGCAGGATTCGCGCAAACGCGAACAGATCATGCGCGGTGCCAGCCAGGTCTTCCTCGAGAAGGGCTTCGACGCGGCGAGCATGAACGACATCGCGCGCGCAGCCGGCGTCTCCAAGGGCACGCTCTATGTCTACTTTGAAAACAAGGAGCGCCTCTTCATCGAGCTGATCTCGGCCGAGAAGCGCGAGGAGCTGTTCCGGATCGTGATGCTCGATTTCGAGAATCACGATGTCGAGGCGGTGCTGAAGAAATTCGGCCGCGAGCTTTGCACGATCCTGACCAAGCCCTACTACATCAAGGCGATGCGGTCGGTGTTCTCGATCATCAACCGGATGCCGGAAGTCGGGGCGGAATTCTATTCGAACGGCCCGATGCTCTGCACGCAATTGCTGGCCAAATATCTGGACGCCCAGACCAAGGCCGGCATTCTGGAGATCGAGGATTGCCTGCTGGCGGCGCAGCAGTTCGTCGAGCTGTCGCAGAGCGGCGTCATGCGCAGCGTGCTGTTCGGCGTGATCGACAGCCCGGGACCCGAGGAAATCGCGCGCCGCGTCGACAGCGCCGTCACGATTTTCATGAAGGCCTACAAGGCGCCGCAGTCGGCCTTCGCCAACTGAGGCGGCCTGGCCGGGACGCCGCGGGGCGGCATCCCGGATCGTTCGGAACTAGCGGACGATGACCTTGGTGCCGATCGGCACGCGGTCATAGAGGTCGCTCACATCGGCATTCACCATGCGGATGCAGCCCGACGAGACGTTGTGGCCGATCGTCCAGGGCTCGCTGGTGCCGTGGATGCGGAAGATGGTGTCCTGGCCGCCGCGATAGAGATACATGGCGCGCGCGCCGAGCGGGTTCTGCGGGCCGCCTTCCATGTAGGCCGGCAGGATACGGCCCTTCTTGCGCTCGCGGCGGATCATTTCCGCCGGCGGCGTCCAGCCGGGCCATTCCGCCTTGCGGCCGATCTTCACATTGCCCTGCCAGCCGAAGCCTTCGCGACCGACACCGACGCCGTAGCGCAGTGCCTTGCCGTTGCCCTCGACCAGGTAGAGGAACTTGTCGCCGGTATCGATGATGATCGTGCCGGGCTTCTCGTTGGTGTCGAAGCGCACCCGCTGCTTCTGGTACTTGTAGGGCAGCGGAGCCCCGGGTCCGGAAGCGCGCGGGCCGAAATTGTCGCTGCCCTGAAACAGCTTCTGGAAGAAATTCTGGGCGTTGGCGCTGCCGCCTCCGGTCAGGGATACCGCACCGGCCAGAAGCGAGGCGGCAAGGATGCGTCGGAAGTTCATGGAATCCCCCATTTAGGCCCATCGCACCGGTCGGCGCGGTCTCGAGCAAAGGATAGAATCGCTGTCGATCTGCGGCAACCGGCCAACGAATCACGCGGCCGTGATTGTGATCGCGATCACAGAAACGGCATTCTCCCGGTCGGCCATTAATGTTCGGTAACGCGGCGGCAATGTCGTCGTCAGGTCAGCGTCCCGATAGTGGGCAGTCAGACAGCAACCGGTGCTGGTCGGAGAACTCTATGCACAAGCTCAAGTCGGCGCTTGGAACGGTCCTGCGCATCGCGCTTCCCTATTTCCGCTCTTCGGAAATGTGGATTGCGCTCGGTCTGCTCGGCATCGTCATCGGGCTGCGATTGTTCAACGTCTGGCTGGACGTCAAATTCAACTATTGGAACAATGACTTCTATACGGCGCTGCAGAAGAAGGACTGGTCGACCTTCGCCTACCAGATGTTCGTCGTGTTCTCCTGGATCGCGGCGCTCTCGATCATCACCACGGTCTACCAGCTCTATTTTTCGCAATGGCTGCAGATCCGCTGGCGCAATTGGCTGACGCACAAATATCTCGACGGCTGGATGTCGAAGGGCACGCATTACCGGATGCGGCTGACCGGAAACCCCGCCGACAACCCCGACCAGCGTATCGCCGAGGACGCAGACCGCTTCACCGATGGCTTCCTGTCGATAGGCGTTGCGCTGCTCGGCCAGATCGTCACCCTCGTCACCTTCATCTTCATCCTGTGGAGCCTGTCGTCGACGGCGCCGCTGATCATCTTCGGCAAGAGCTACGCCATCCCCGGCTATCTGGTCTGGCTGGCGCTCGGCTATGCGATCCTCGGCACGCTGGTGACGCATTGGGTGGGCAAGCCGCTGGTGGCGCTGAGCTACCAGCAGCAGCGCTACGAGGCCGATTTCCGCTTCGCGCTGGTGCGGCTTCGCGAGAATGGCGAGGAAGTGGCGCTGCTGAAGGGCGAGCCGGCCGAGCGCGTCGGCCTCTATGACCGCTTCGGCTCGGTGCTCTCGAATTTCTACCAGATCATGAGCCGGACCAAGAAGCTGACCTTCCTGACCGCCGGCTACAGCCAGCTCGCCGTCATCTTCCCGTTCATCCTGGTCAGTCCTCTCTATTTCGCCGGTACGCTTGAGCTCGGCGGACTGACCCAGATCGCCTCCGCCTTCGGCACGGTGCAGGGCGCGCTGTCGTTCTTCGTTTCCGCTTATTCGACGCTGGCGACCTGGAAGGCCGTCGTCGATCGTCTCGATGGTTTCGAGCATGCGATCGAGCATTCCGAAGCGCTGGAGAAGCAGGGGCCGGTGCTGCGGCCGGACGGCGCCGGTTCGGATCTTGTCATCCGCGATCTCGTCGTGCATCTCCCGGACGGTCGCGAGATCGTCGACGTGCCCCAACTGACGCTGGCGCCGCGCGAGCGCGTCCTGCTGACGGGACCGTCCGGCTCCGGCAAGTCGAGCCTGTTCCGGGCGCTGAGCGGCATCTGGCCGTTCGGCAATGGCCAGGTCCATATCCCGAACGGGGCGGATCTGCTGACCCTGCCGCAGGGAGCCTACATGCCGCTCGGCACGATCCGCGCCGCGCTTGCCTATCCGCGCGATGCTGAAACGCTCGCGACCGAGCAGGCGACGGAGGCGCTGGAGGCGGTCGGCCTGTCGCGCCTGGTGCCGGAGCTCGATGTCGATGTGCATTGGGGCAATCGCCTTTCCGGCGGCGAGCAGCAGCGCATCGCCATCGCCCGCGCCATCCTCGCCAAGCCGGACTGGCTGCTGCTCGACGAGGCGACGAGCGCGCTCGACGAAAAGGCCGAGGCGCATGTCTACAACCTCATCCGCGAGCGGCTGCCGCAGACCACGGTCATCTCGATCGGCCATCGCTCCAGCCTGACCGCGCTGCACGACCGCTTTCTCGAACTGGTCGAGAATGGCGGTGGCGGTCATGTGCTGGTCGAGCGGCAGGAAGCGGCGCTGCAGATGGCCTGACAAGCCGTTTCGCTCAAGCGCTCCGGAGGGGAATTGTTTGCCCACGTTGAACAGTGTGTCGTGCGGCAGCTACGTTTCGAGCGCCAATCGGATGGGCTATCTTTAGGTCCAGATCAATCGAACGCGCCATCCGGCGTCTGGAGTTGCACATGTCCGATACCACGTCGTCGCAGAAGCTGATCGTCCCCGCCTTTGGCGGCCTCTATGCAGCTTCTCCGTTCTTTGAGGCGGTCCTCCGCTTCGTCGTCGGCTTCTGGCTCGTCCCGCATGGTGCGCAGAAGCTGTTTGGCCTCTTCGGCGGCGGCGGCATCGAGGGCACTGCCGGCTTCTTCGCGCAGATCGGCCTGCAGCCGGCCGTGCTGCTGGCGACGCTTGCCGGCCTCGGCGAATTCTTCGGTGGCCTGTTTCTGGCGATCGGCCTGCTGACCCGTCCGGCCGCCCTGGTCGCCGCCTTCGTGCTGCTGGTCGCCACGCTGTCGGTCCATATCGGCAACGGCTTCTTCATGGCCTCGGGTGGCTTCGAGTACGCTTCGCTCTGGTTCTTCGCCGCGCTCTACTTCGTCTTCAAGGGCGGCAACGAATATTCGGTCGACGCCAAGCTCGGCCGCGCCTTCTAAGCGCTTCGTTCGCAGTACGCTTTGAAAAGGCCGCCCCTCGGGGCGGCCTTTTTGCTTTGCCGTCATGATGTCGTGAGGTTGCCCGTTCAAGGTCGATGCGGTACGAAACGCGCCGCTGAACCCGGTGCGAAACCTGCCGGATGATGCGGTACAGTCGGATCGCCCGAGAGACGGGCGGGAGACCGGCAAGAGACTGAAAAGAGACGGGATCGACGACATGGCCGAGAAAGACAAGACGAACGCCCTGAAGGCGCGCCTGCCGCGCGGGCTCGTCGATCGCCATGCCGGCGCGATCAAGGCGGCGGACCGGATGCTCGCCACGATCCGGGGAGTCTACGAGCTCTACGGCTTCGAGCCGGTCGAGACCCCGCTGATCGAATATACGGATTCGCTCGGCAAGTTCCTGCCCGACCAGGACCGCCCCAACGAGGGCGTGTTCTCGTTCCAGGACGATGACGAGCAGTGGCTGAGCCTGCGCTACGACCTGACCGCGCCGCTCGCCCGCTATGTCGCCGAGAACTACGACCAGCTGCCGAAGCCCTATCGCAGCTACCGCAACGGCTGGGTGTTCCGCAACGAGAAGCCAGGTCCCGGCCGCTTCCGCCAGTTCATGCAGTTCGACGCCGATACGGTGGGCGCCGCGTCGCCGGCCGCCGATGCCGAGATGTGCATGATGATGGCGGACACGATCGAGGCGCTTGGCATCAGCCGCGGCGACTACGTGATCCGCGTCAACAACCGCAAGGTGCTCGACGGCGTCATGGAGGCGATCGGCCTTTCCGGCGCTGAACATGCCGGCACGCGGCTGACCGTGCTGCGCGCCATAGACAAGCTCGACAAGTTCGGTCCCGAGGGCGTCCAGCTCCTGCTCGGCGCCGGCCGCAAGGACGAGAGCGGCGACTTCACCAAGGGCGCGGGCCTCGACGACGCCGGCGTTGCCACGGTGATGAAGTATGTCGCGGCGCAGTCGAGCGTCGGCAACGAGGCGACGGTCGAGAGCATCCGCCAGAATATCGAGATGGGTCCGTCCGGCGTCGAAGGCCTGAACGAGCTTGACCAGATCGCCGTGATCACGACGGCGGCCGGCTATGCCGATCGTATCAAGATCGACCCCTCCGTCGTGCGCGGCCTCGAATATTACACGGGCCCCGTCTTCGAGGCGGAGCTGCTGTTCGAGACGGTCAACGAGAAGGGCGAGCCGGCCCGCTTCGGCTCGGTCGGCGGCGGCGGCCGCTATGACGGCCTGGTCGGCCGCTTCCGCAACGAGGCGGTTCCCGCCACCGGATTCTCGATCGGCGTGTCACGCCTGATGGCGGCGCTGACGGCGCTTGGCAAGATCTCCGCCGAGGCGGAGGTCGGACCCGTCGTGGTGACGATCTTCGATCGCGACCGCGTCGGCGAGTACCAGAAGATGGTCAAGGACCTGCGCGATGCCGGCATCCGGGCCGAGCTTTATCTCGGCGGCTCCGGCCCCAAGGCGCAGCTGAAATACGCCGACAAGCGCAATTCGCCCTGCGTCGTCATCCAGGGAGGCGACGAGAAGGCGAAGGGCGTGATCCAGGTCAAGGATCTGGTGCTCGGCAAGCAGATGTCGACGGAGATCACCGACAACGCCGTCTGGCGCGAGGCGCGTCCGGCGCAGGTCGAGGTGCCGGAGGCGGATCTGGTGGCGGCGGTGCGCGAGATCCTCGCGCGGCAGGCGGGGTGACGGAAATGGTCGAGACAACCCGACTTCGCATTCTTCTTTCCGAGGCGGGTTACCGCTTCGTCGAGCCGCCGATCGTCTCCGACGCCGACGTCTTTCTCGACGTGGCGGGCGAAGACCTGCGTCGCCGGCTCTATCTGACGACGAGCGCCGATGGCCGCGAACAGTGCCTGCGGCCGGAGTTCACCATCCCGGTCTGCCTGCAGCACATCGCTAGCGGCGATGCGCACCGCACCGCCGACTATGCCTATCTCGGCCCTGTCTTCCGCCAGCGCCCCGGCGGCGCGAATGGCGAGTTCCTGCAGGCGGGCGTCGAGTCGCTCGGCCGTACGGACCGCATCACCGCCGACGCCGACGTGCTGGCGCTGGCGCTCGATTCCGTCCGCGTTTACGGGCTCGACGAGCCGATCGTTCGCATCGGTGACTCCGCGCTCTTCGCCGCCATCATCGAGCAACTCGGCATTGCCGCCGTCTGGAAGCGCCGCCTGTCGCGCGCCTTCGGCGACCGCGCCCGTCTCGATGCCACCATCGCGCGGCTCGCCGCCGGCAGGTCGGCCGAAACCCCGGCGCATGCCGGTTTCCTCGCGGCAATAGACGGCACCGATCACGAGGCGGCGCATCGCATTGTCGAGGATCTTCTATCGATTGCCGGAATTCGCGCTGTCGGCGGCCGTTCGGCCGGCGAGATCGCGGATCGCTTCCTGGAGCAATCGGCGCTGGCGGCCGGCGGCGGGCTCGACGAGCGGGCGCAGGCCGTGCTTGGCCGTTTCCTCGGCATTGTCGGCACGCCTTCCGCCGTGCTCGGCGAACTGAAGGCGCTCTCGAATGACGAGAAGCTCGGCATGGACGCCTCGATCGAGGGATTCGAGAAGCGGGCGGAGGGCTTGGCGCGACGCGGCATCGATCTGGAGCGGCTCGATTTCGCCGCCGATTTCGGCCGTCGCCTCGACTATTACTCGGGCTTCGTCTTCGAAATCTACGACAAGGCGCTGCCGGCCGGCCAGCAGGTGGTCGGCGGCGGCCGCTACGACCGTCTGATGCCGTTGCTCGGCGCCAAGTCCACCGTGCCCGCCGTCGGCTTCGCCCTCTGGCTCGATCGCGTCAAGGGAGAAGCGGCATGACCGACGCCCCGCTCGTCCTCGCCGTGCCCTCCAAGGGCCGACTGCAGGAAAACGCCAACGCCTTCTTCGCCCGCGCCGGACTGCCCGTCGTGCAGCAGGGCAGCGAACGCTCCTATCGCGGCCGCATCGGCGGCCTGCCGGACGTCGAGGTTGCGTTTCTCTCGGCTTCCGAGATCACCCGCGAACTCGCCGCCGGCTCGGTCCATCTCGGCATCACCGGGCGCGACCTGGTCGAGGAGGAGGTTTCCGACTTCGCCGAGCGCCTCGATCTCGTGCTGCCGCTCGGCTTCGGCCATGCCGACGTCGTCGTCGCCGTGCCGGAGGCCTGGATCGACGTCCGCTGCATGGCCGATCTCGACGACGTGGCGGCAGATTTCCGCTCCCGCCACGGCCGCTGGCTGACGGTCGCCACCAAATACGTCAACCTGACCCGGCGCTTTTTCACGCGCCACGGCATCGCCGACTACCGCATTGTCGAGAGTCTGGGCGCCACCGAGGGCGCGCCGGCATCGGGCGCCGCCGACCTGATCGTCGACATCACCTCGACCGGCTCGACGCTTGCCGCCAATGCGCTGAAGATCGTCGGCGACGGCGTGATCCTGCAGTCGGAGGCGCATCTGGTCGCGAGCCTCTCCGCCACGTGGAGCGGCGCGGCTCGCGGCGCGTTGCGCACCATCATCGACCGGATCGAGGCGGAATCGGCGGGGCGCTCGCTGCGTGAGATCCGCGCCGATGTCGCCGACGCGGAAGGCGCCGCCAGGGTCGCAGCCGACCGCTTCGGCGCAACGACGCCGTTCGGCATTCCGGCCAGCCATCTGCTGCTGCACTGCCCGGCCTCGAAGGTCTATGCTTGCGCCGAATGGCTGCGCACCGGCGCCGGGGCGCGCACCGTGGCCGTTTCCCGGCTCGATACGGTGTTCTCGGCGACGAGCCCGCTGGCCGAGCATCTGCTCGGCCGCATCGACGGCCGCGCCAAGGCCTGAGCCATCCCTTCAGCCTGGGGCACACCGCGCCTGAAAGGGCGCGGTGGCGTTTGGCTGCCTGCGCTTTGGCATGCAGGAATTGCATTGCTGCGTTGCAACATCATGTTTTGCATTGCGGCAGAATTCGCTTACCTTTGCGTCATCACCCACGACAGGGAGACACGCAGATGTTCAAGTCCTTGAAGAAGTTTCGTCGCAGCTGGTCGGAATACGTCAACTACGACCCGGAAGCCGCGCAGCTTGCCCAGGCTGGCGATCTGATCGACCTGGAAATGATCCAGCGCGACCTCGACCGTCGCGGCCGTCGTTCCTACGGCGGTTACTAGGTCGCCGAGGCCTTGCTCGGCAGCTTGAGTTCATAGCGGAGGCGCGTCGCCTCGGCGCGGCAGTGGCAGCCTTCGACGTGGTCGTTGACGAGACCCATCGCCTGCATGAAGGCGTAGACCGTGGTCGGGCCGACGAAGCTCCAGCCGCGTCGCTTGAGATCCTTCGACAGGCGCACTGAGGTCGGTGACGTGCTGTTGGCCGTCAGGCTCGCCTTGTCGAACGCAGTCGGTCGTTCGCCGGCCGGCGGCTCGAAGCTCCACACATAGGCGGCGATCGAGCCTTCGCTCTCGATCAGCTCCAGCGCACGCTTCGCATTGTTGATCGTCGAGACGATCTTGCCGCGATGGCGCACGATGCCGGGATCGGCGAGCAGGCGGGCGATGTCGTCGTCGCCGAACTTCGCCACCTCGGCCGGTTCGAAATTGGCGAAGGCCTGCCGGAAGGTCTCGCGCTTGCGCAGGATCGTCAGCCAGGACAGGCCGGACTGAAAGCCCTCGAGGCACAGCTTTTCGAACAGGCGGCGGTCGTCCGTGACCGGCCGGCCCCATTCGGCGTCATGATAGGCCTGGTATTCGGCGGTGCCGTTTGACCACCAGCAGCGGGGAACGCCATCTTCGCCGGCGAGGATGCCATCGGGCAGGGTCATGGGCACGCTTTCCTGAAGTTCGTGTTTTGTTCCTGATCTTCTACGATTTCCCGACCCGTCGAGGCAAGGCCTGCGGGACCGGCGAAGCGCTATCCGCCCCGTTAACAGCCTGGTAACGCCCCGTTCACCGCCGCAATTGACGTTCAGGCCTCCTTCACGTTTCCTCTGCCAGCCTTATCTAGCTCAGGGGAGGATCGTTCCGGCTCGGCCGTGCGGTCGCTCCTCCCGGTCGCGGGACCGGGTGTCTTTCTTCCAGCGCGCCGTGGCGCGCGATTTCCTCTCGAGGCGTCCATGCGTAGTGCGCTGCAATCCGTCGTCCTGGTCGGGCTCGCCGTTTTCGGCCTGTCCGTTCTCCCCGCCAAGGCGCAGTTCTATGACGGCTCCGATGGCTATGACGACGGCTATGGCCGGTATGAGCGTCCCTACCGGTATGATCGCTACGACCGGTACGATCGCTATCGGCCGCGCCCGCCGGTGATGGTCGAACCCGAATATGGCCAGCCGGCCTGGTGGATGGAGCGGCCGCCCTACGGCGCGGAGCGCCGCGCACGCCGAGCGCCGCAGCAGGCGGGGCTGATGCCGCGCACCTCCGCGCCGAAGGCGCCCAAGGCCTCGCGCCAGTTCAATCCGGCCTTCCTGCCGGCGGTGGTCGACTATCACGGCCGCGAGAAGCCCGGCACGATCGTGATCGATACCGAGACGCGCTATCTCTATCTGGTCGAGGCGAACGGCACGGCGCGGCGCTATGGCGTCGGCGTCGGCAAGCCGGGCTTCGAATGGGCGGGTGTCCACACGATCACTCGCAAGGCGGAGTGGCCGAGCTGGACGCCGCCGGCGGAGATGCGCGCCCGCCGGCCGGGCCTGCCGGTCCGCATGGAAGGCGGCCTCGACAATCCGCTCGGCTCGCGCGCGCTCTATCTCGGCTCCTCGCTCTACCGCATCCACGGCTCCAACGAGCCCTGGTCGATCGGCCATGCGGTCTCGTCCGGCTGCATCCGCATGCGCAACCAGGATGTCGAGGATCTCTACGAGCGCGTCGGCATCGGCACGCGGGTCGTCGTCCGCTAGCGCGGGCGAGGGAAAAGCGGACAACAAAAAAGGGGGCTTCGGCCCCCTTTCGATTTCGTCCCGCGTCCCGGCCTAGAAGGGCCAGAGCTTGCTGACGTCGAACTTCTTCTTGACCTTCTCCGGCTCGGTCATCGGCGCGTTCGGGTCGGAAGCGCGATAGTCGACGGGCGGCTCGGTCAGATATTTGCGGGTGGGGTTGCCATTGGCGTCGTAGGAACCCGATTTGCCGCTGTGCAGCGCATCCCAGGCCTTCTTGCCCTCGGCCTTGCGGGCCTCGTTGTATTCTTCCTCGCGGCGGTCGAACGAGGTCTGGCCGGGGGCCAGCTTCAGGTTCGGCGCGCCCTCGCTGTTGGGGGCCACCGCGTCATTCTCGCGCTTCTTGCGGCGGGCGAGATCCTTGTCCTTCGGCCAGTTGGCCTGGTCGGCCGAAGCGACGGCCTGGCCAGGCTGCGGCAGCGAGTTGGACGGCGGAACCACGATGCCGCCACGCGGCTTGTAGTCGATCGGCGGACGGTCCTCGCCGCCGAGGCTGGCGATGCTCATCACGTCCGTCAGCGTCTGCGTCTCGGGAGATACGCCGGTGCCGTAGGTCGTGCCGGAGCAGCCGGCGAGGGCGGTCAGGACAAGGGCTCCCGCAGGGAGAACCAGATAACGCTGAACAGTCGAAGCGGGCATGTCGATCGATCACTCCTGGGCGCGCTCGAATCGGCACACCTTAGCCTGTGTCCCACTAAACGCAGAAAAGCAGGCAAAATTCCGGCACGGTCTAGGCCGCCCTTCTACCGGATCGGCTCCCCCGGGGCAACACGCACGGTCGGCGCGATCCCGGCCAGGCGCTGGTCGAGCGCGGTGCCCGGGCCGGCCGCCGCAAGGATCCGGCGGGCGTCGAGCGAATCCTGGTCCATCTGCTCGATCAGGGCCTCGATCGAGGCGAATCGCGCCTCGGAACGCAGAAAGGCGTGGAAGGTGACCGCGACGGTCTCGTCGTAGAGCTGCTCGTTGAAATCGAACACATGCACTTCGAGCAGCACGGCGCCGTTGTCGAAGGTCGGCCGGCGGCCATAGCTGGCGACGGCGGGATGCACGCTGCCGTCGGCGCGCGTCAGCGTCACGGCGTAGATGCCGAGCGCCAGGCCGCAATCGGAAGGCAGCCGCACATTGGCCGTGGGATAGCCGAGCTCGCGGCCGCGCTTGTCGCCGTGCTGGACCGTGCCGCTGACGAACCAGCGATAGCCGAGCTCGGCATTGGCTGTCTCGACCGCGCCGCTTTCGAGCGCCTGCCGGACCCGACTCGAGGAAAAGGCGACGCCATGATCGTCCATGACGGCGCCGAGCACGGACATGGTAAAGCCCCGGCGCAACCCCTCATGCGCGAGGAAGGCCGGCGAGCCCTGCCGGTCATGGCCGAAGTGGAAGTCGTGGCCGATGATCGCGGCGGAGATGTCGAGCTGCCGCACCAGAATACGGTCGACGAAGTCGGCGGCGCTGGTCTTCGAGAATTCCTGGTCGAAATTGGCGACGACGATGCCGTCGAGCCCGAAGGCCGCCGCGATTCGCGCCTTGGCCTCGATCGGCGTCAGGCGGAACAGCGGCGTGTCGGGCCGGAACACGCTGCGCGGATGCGGTTCGAAGGTCAGCAGCAGCGAAGGCGTGCCATGGACCTTGGCCTCGCTGCGCGCCGCGTCGAGCAGCGCCTGGTGGCCGCGATGCATGCCGTCGAAATTGCCGATGGCAACCGCGCTGCGCCTGTATTCCGCCGGCAAGGCGTCGAGCGGCAGGATCCTGGCGGCGGGCAGGGGCGCGTGGGCGCTCGTCATGATGGCTCCAGTTGAGCCGGCCGAGGGGGCGACGGCGGCTGCGGCCGGAAACTGGCCTCTCGATCGGACATGGTCAAGCCGTCAGTTTGGTCGCGGGCCGCGGGCGCGTGCGGGAGGCGCCCATTTCTGGCCTACCAGGCGAGATGCGGAATGAAGGCGCGGGCGCCGAGTTCCTTTTCCGCCAGGAAGCGGTGGACGGCAGCCGCTTCCGGCGCCTCGGTCGGGCCGAAGCTGGCCGAATGGATGCCGCCGGTCACGAACAGGACGTCGAGCGCTTGTTCGCACGCGCCGCGCAGGTCGGTTGGCGCGCCGTCGCCGATCGCCACAACCTGTTCCTTGCCGATCGGGCTGCCGAGGATCGCCGCCGCCTTCTTCAGAGCGGCCTCGTAGATCGGCGGATTGGGTTTGCCTGCGACGAAGCTGGTGCCGCCCAGCGCCTTGTAGCGCTCGGCAAGCGAGCCGGCGCACCAGACGAAACGGTCGCCGCGCTCGACGACGATGTCGGGATTGGCGCAGATCATCGGCAGGTCGCGCCGCCGCCAGGCGGCGAAGCGCTCGTCATAGTCGTCCGGCGTCTCGACCGTGTCGTTGAAGAGGCCGGTGCAGGAGATAAGCTCCGCGTCTTCCTCGCCGACCAGCTGCAGTTCGAGCCCCTCGTAGAGGGTCTTTTCGCGCTCGTTGCCGACATGGAAGGTCTTGGCGGCGCCGCGCTCGGCGAGCAGTGCGCGGGTGACGTCGCCCGACGTGACGATGGCGTCATAGCAATCCGGGCTGACCCCGAGCGTGCCCATCTGCTCGACGATGAAATGGCTGGTGCGCGGCGCATTGGTGATCAGCACAACGACGCCACCCTGGGCGCGGTAGCGCTCGAGCGCGTCGCAGGCCCGCGGAAACGACCGCACGCCGTTGTGGATGACGCCCCAGACGTCGCAGAGGACGGCGCGGTACTGGGGGGCGAGCTCCGACAGGCCGGAGACGGCGATGGGCGAGGTCGTGTTGGTCATAAGCGGGGCGTATTGCTTCCGCACGTAAGGGTCAAGCTCGGCTGGCGGGATTGATGGGCGGCCGCATGAATTTGCCGGGCGGCACCATCGTCGCCGTGTTCTGGAAGGCATGGCCTAACAGTTGCCGGAGGACAGCCGATCCACACTTTGTACGATCCGGTGCTGATATTGTACGATCTGGTCATGATCTCGACACGAAGTCGCGATGGGGTGGCGTAGCGTCAGCTTCGGGAAAACTCGGGGGATTTCCGAATTGGTCGTTCGGCTTGTTCGAGGTTCATGATACCCAGTCACCGACCCTTCGCATGTGCCGGCGTCGAAACACGCCGTTCTCCCGTCCGGCAGCATCGCCGGGGCCAGCGCTTTGCGTGCGAAGAGCGCGAGATGACCGGCGGTGATCAGCCGGCCGCTACGATCCTGCCGGCTCCGGCAGGGGGCAACGTCAACTTGTGCAGGGGATAGGGAAGGGGCGTGAACTACATGCCGCCGGACTCCGGGTCGGCCTTCGACCTCGATTCTGTCTCCGCTGCCGAAGCCCGCGCCGCCCTGGACAAGATCTTGCAGAGCGCCGAGTTCGTCGCGTCGCCGCAGCTCTGCGCATTCCTGAGCTATATCGTCGAGGCGCATCTGGCCGGCAACGAGCACCTGCTCAAGGGCCAGATCATCGGCACTACCGTGCTAGGGCGGCCGGAAGGCTATGATTCGCAGCGCGACCCGATCGTCCGTGTCGAGGCCAACCGCCTGCGCCGCACGCTCGCCGCCTATTACGATCGCGGCGGCGCCGAGGACCCGGTGCGCGTCGTCGTCGAGCGCGGATCCTATGTGCCGCGCTTCGAGCGCATCGTACCGGAGCCGCCTCCCTTGCCGGACGCGGCCGCGATGCCGCAACCGCCCCCTGTCCAGCCGGTCTCGGTCGGATTTCGGCCCGGCGCGATCGCCATCGGCGTCATTCTGGCGTCGATTGCCATCGCGCTGCTCGGGGCCGGGTTCTTCCTGAAGTCTGCCCCGGGCGACGTTCCGGCCGGAGGTCCGCGTCTCGATGTCGTGGCTGCGAGGCCGGGGGCCTCCGCCGTGCCGCGGGCGTCGACGCCCTATCTGCCGAGCGTCGAGGTGATGCCCTTCGTCGCGACCGGAACGGCCGCGGAACGGGCCGACGAGCTCGAATCCGGCCTGATGGTGGCGCTGGCGCGCTTCCCCGAACTGCGCGTGCTCACCAATGGCGGTCCGCCGGCGGATTTCCGTATCGAGGGCGACATCGCCTTCTCGGACCGCAAGAGCACCGTCTCCATGCGCCTGTCCTCGCTCCAGACCGCCGAGGTGCTCTGGAGCGCGTCGATCGATATGCCCGTCGCCGAGCTGATGACCCGCGCCGGAGTCGACCGGCTTCTCGCCATCGCGACCACGGCGATCGCGCCGCAGTTCGGCGCCATCGCCCAGTATGTCGCGCGCGGGGCAGGCGGACCACCCGGCGAGATGAGCGGCTATGATTGCCTGATCGAGGCGCAGTTGCACGGGCACCGGCTCGATGACACCAGCTGGCGCCGCGTCGACGATTGCCTCCGCGATATGATCGAGCGCTATCCGACCTTCGCAACGGCCTGGGCCTCGCGCGCGCTGCTGCTGATGGAGCGTTATCGCCTCAATCCCGACACAGCGGCCGCACTCGCTGCCCGGAAGGAGGCGGAGGAACTGGCGCGCCATGCGCTGCAGCTCGAGCCGACCAATGTCCGCGCCATGACGGCGGTGGCGACCGTCGCCTTCAGCAAGGGCGACCTCGAGGCGGCGCGCGATATCGGCCTCAGGGCCATCTCGGCCAATCCGTATGATCCGCTCTCGCGCTCGCAATATGTGCTGGCGCTGATCGCCTCCGACTATCCCGACCAGGCGCTGGCGCAGGCCGCCGCCGCCCGTCAGCTCGATCCCGCCCATGTCTCGTTCTACGATTCGCTGGAACTGCTGGCCCGGGTGGGCCGGCCGGAGGGGCCCGAGCCGGCTTCCGGCTCGGTGATGGCGGATGTGTCGCTCTTGCCTTATGGTGCCGTCGCCCGCGTGCTGGCCTATGATGCCGCCGGTCAATCTGCCGACCGGAACGCCGCCGTGAAGGCGCTGTATGATCTGATGCCCCTGTTCGCCGACGACATGCCGACCGCGCTCAGCCGCCAGTTTCCGCCTTCGCCCTATACGAAGCGGGTGGAGGAAGCCTTGCGCGGCGCCGGTGTCGGAACCTGAGACGGCGCGCCATGACGGAGCCGGCCGATCAGGAGAGGGGGCAGGAGTTCGGGTTCGAGCCCGAGGCCGTCCGCGCGGCACTGGGTCAGATCGTCGAATCCGCCTCCTTCGTCGCCTCGCGCCAGCTGAGCGCCTTCCTCACCTACGTCGTCGAGAAGACGCTGGCCGGCGAGGCGGATCGCATCAAGGCCTATTCGATCGCGACCGAGGCGCTCGGTCGTCCGGAGACCTTCGACCCGGCCTCGGATCCGATCGTTCGGGTCGAGGCGGGACGCCTGCGCAAGGCGCTCGACGCCTACTACCGGACGGGTGGCGCGAACGCGGCGCTGCGGATCGCAATGCCGCGCGGCAGCTATGTGCCGCATTTCGAGCCGATGGCCGCCGAGGCCGAAGGGCAGGCCGCGAGCGAGGCCGCGCCGGCCGAGCCGGTCACGCCGGCAAGGGAAGCCGCCCTGCCTGCGACGGCCGTGTCCGTCTTCGCCGCCAGGACCCTGTGGCGGCTGCGGATCGGCGGCGCGCTCGCGATCGTCGCCTTCCTGATGGCGCTCGGCGTGTTCGGCCTGCGCCATGCGGCTGTGCTGGCGGATGCCGGGCAGGAGGCGGGGACCGCCGCCGTTGCCGTCGCGTCCGTCGCCGCGATGCCGCATGCCGCGCCGGCGCCCGCGACGCGGCCGCTGGCCCCGCGAATCTTCGTGGCGCCGTTCGCGATCGGCGACGAGCCCGCCGTCGGCATATCGGGCCGTCAGTTCGCCGTCATGCTGGCGACGGCGATCTCCCGCTTCGACGAGGTCACGGTGGTGACCCGGATGGACGGCGACGCCGATTATCTGCTGAGCGGCAGGCTGTCGGCCGGGCCCTCCGGTATCTCCGCCGCCGCGCTGCTGACGGACGCCGCCTCGGGCCGCGTGATCTGGTCGTCGCAGGCGACGGTGCCGCGCAACCCCGTCCGGCCGTCCGTGACCATCGCCCAGCTCAAGGACACGATCGCCACCACCATCGCCCAGCCCTATGGCGTGGTGCTCTCCGACCGCCTGGCGAGGACCGATCTCGCCGATGACGGCTTTCCCTGCGTGATCCGCTCTTTCAACTACTGGCGCAGCTTCGCACCGAAGACGCATGGCGAGGTCACCGCCTGCCTGGAGCAGCTCACCAAACGCTATCCCAGTTATGCGCCGCCCTATGCGCAGCTGACCTTCCTCTACCTGACCGAGGCGGAGCTCGGGCTCGATCCGGACCTGCGCCGCGCCACGCTCGACCGCGCCGTGAAAGCGTCGGCGATGGCCGTCCAGCTGGCGCCGACCAGCGCGAGGGCGATGCAGGCGCTTCAGTACACCTATTACGCCGATGGCCAGATGCAGCGCGCCATCGAGGCCGGCAACCGCGCAATGGTCCTGAACCCGCTCGATCCGGACATCCGCGCCTCGCAGGGCCAGATGCTGATCCTCGCCGGCCGCTACCAGCTCGGCATGCGGCTGATCGAGGAATCGGCCAGCAGCAACGCCGCCTATCCGTCCTGGTACGATCTCTATCTGGCGCTGGCCGCCTTCCAGGGGGGCAAGACCGAGACGCTGCGCAAGCTGATGGGCCGCGTCGACCTGCCGGACCATCCGCTCGCCGCCTTCCTGCGCGTGCTGGCCGCCGCCGATCCGGAGGCGAGGCGCGCGGCGATCGCCGGCATGCGTGACCGCTTTCCGGGAATGGCGACGGACCCGGCCGGCGTGCTCGCCCGCCTGGTGCCGAACCCGGCGCTGGTCGACAGGCTGCTGGCGGCGGGCCGGGAAGCGGGCCTCGAAAGCTGAATTTGCGCTGCCCGTTCCGGGGATTGGCGGACGATCCGGAACGTTTTGTTTACCCTGTTCTGAGAAGAATGATCCGTCGCGAAAAATGTTTCGCGGCGGAAGAGGGGTCTTCCAGGCATGGGTTTCGGCGGCGGCTCGCAAGAGCTCGTTCAGGTATTGATCGTGGATGCGGATCCGGTGCAGCGGCGCACCGTTTCGGCGCAATTGTCGGCGCAGGCGGGGCTGCGTTTCGCGCCGACCGCCTTTGCGACGAAGGCCGAGGCGCTCGAACGGCTCGCCGACCGCCCGCATGCGATTGTCGTCGCCGACCTCGAGACCGTCGGCGGCGTCGATGAACTTGGCGGCCTGTCGAGCCATGATTCCTCCGTCATCGCCATGAGCGCGCGCGGCTCCGTCCATGCCGCCGTGGCCGCCATGCGCGCCGGCGCCATCGATTTCCTGCCCAAGCCCTTCGGCGCCGCGGCGCTGCTCGAAAGGCTGAACGCGGCGATCGCGGAGTGGCCGGCCGCCCGGCCCGCCGAGGCGAAGCGCGCCGAGACGCCCGCCGCCCCGAAGCCGGCCGCGACCGGCCTGGCGCGCGAGGATTTCGAGGGCTTCATCGGCCGTTCGGCCGCGATGGGCCTCGTCTACGACCAGATCAGCCGCATCGCGCCGTCGAAGGCGCCCGTTTTCGTCACCGGCGAGAGCGGCACCGGCAAGGAGCTTTGCGCCGAGGCGATCCACGGCCGCTCCGGCCGCGCCGGCGGCCCCTTCATCGCGCTGAACTGCAGCGCGATCCCGAAGGACCTGATGGAAAGCGAGATCTTCGGCCATGTCCGCGGCGCCTTCACCGGCGCGACCGAAAACCGGACGGGCGCGGCCGAACTCGCCGATGGCGGCACGCTGTTCCTCGACGAGATCGGCGAGATGGACCTCGGCCTGCAGGCGAAGCTCCTGCGCTTCATCCAGAGCGGCACCGTCCAGCGCGTCGGCGACGTCACCGCGCGGCGGGTCGACGTGCGCATCGTCTGCGCCACCCATCGCGATCCCTTCGCCGAGATCGCCGCCGGGCGTTTCCGCGAGGACCTGTTCTACCGGCTGCATGTGCTGCCGATCCAGCTGCCGGCGCTGCGCGAGCGCGCCGAGGACATCCTGCCGCTCGCTTCCGCCTTCCTCGCCCGCTACGCGGCGGAGGAGGCGCGCGCCTTCCGCGGCTTCGAGCCCGAGGCGGCGGCGATGCTGATGCGCCACGCCTGGCCCGGCAATGTCCGCGAATTGCAGAACGCGATCCGCCGCGTGGTGGTGCTGCACCAGGGGGCGGAAGTCACCGTCGCCATGCTGCCGCAGACCATCCGGGCCGGGGGCGCGCAGCCGTCGCGAAACGAGTTTGCCGTCGTAGAAACCCGCGCTGCGCCTCAGCTTGTCGCCCCATTCTGGGAACAGGAGCGCTCGATCATCGAGTGCGCCGTCGAGGCGCATGGCGGCAATATCGCGCGCGCCGCGGCCGCGCTGGAGATCTCTCCGTCGACGATCTATCGCAAGCGCCAGGCCTGGCTGGAGCGCCGTACGGCATAAGCCGTTGGCGCACTGAATTAATCCTCATTTGTCGAAGCCCTTGCGCCGGACGCGCCGGAACGGCATGTTCGCGCGAAATGGGGCTGCAGGGCGCTTGCCGCGCCTGAGACGAGGGGAAAGACATGAAGGATCGGGCATCCCGGATCTCCGGGATTGCAATGGCGGGCGCGTTGCTTTTCGCCGCCTGTGGCGCAGCGATGGCCGGCGAGGTCGCCGACAAGGCCGCCGAGGCGGAAACCCTGCTTCAGACCGGCAAGTCCGCCGAGGCGCAGCAGGCGCTCGATGCCGCCGTCGAGGCCTTCTGGAAATCGGCGCCGCTGACGTTCAGGAATGCGCGCTTCGTCGACGCCGCCAAGGGTTTTGGCGACTACACCGCGCATGCCGGCAACAGCTTCGCCCCCTCGGCCAATCTCCAGGTCTATCTCGAGCCGCAGGGCTTCGGCTGGGCGGAAGTCGCGGACGGCTACAAGATCGCCTTCTCCTCCGAGATCGAGATCCGCAATGCGAGCGGCCAGATCCTGACCAGGTCGGCGACGCCGGCGCTGTTCGAGAAGGTCAGCCGCAACAAGAATCGCGAATTCCAGATCACCGTCGGCTTCCAGCTGCCGGCGCTGAAGGCGGGCGATTACGTGCTGGTCCTGAACGTCACCGACACCACGACGGGTCGTTCGGCGCCAGTCGAGCTGCCCTTCACCGTTTCCGGCTGATCGACGGGTTTTGTGACCGGTTTCATAGCCCCGCCGGTGCGGCCGGGAGCATGAAGGGGAGAGCGCCGGGCCGATGCCCGGCGGTGGTTCGACGTGTGCGGCGCTTTGCATGACCTCCGTCTATGATCTGAAGCCGCGCTTCCAGGCGCTGTTGCGACCGCTGGTCGGCGCGCTGGTGGCGCGTGGCGTCACGGCAAACCAGGTGACGATCGCCGCGATGGTCGCGAGCATCGCCACAGGGCTGGCGCTGTGGGCGCTCGCTGGCGTTCGCGCCAGCCTGTTCCTGCTGCCGGTGGTGCTGTTCCTGCGCATGGCGCTGAACGCCATCGACGGTATGATCGCCCGCGAGCACGACCAGAAGAGCCGGCTGGGCGCCATCCTCAACGAGGTGGGCGACGTGGTCTCCGATGCCGCGCTCTACCTGGCGCTGGTGCCGGCGCTGGCGCCCTATGGGGCGCATGGCTGGCCGATCGCGCTGTTCGTCGTCGCTGCGATCCTGACCGAGTTCGTCGGCGTGCTGGTCCAGGCGCTGGGCGCGGGCCGGCGCTATGACGGGCCGATGGGCAAGTCCGACCGCGCTGCGGTGATCGGCGCGATCGCCTTCCTGGTCGGGCTCGGCGTTCCGGCTGGCTGGTGGCTCGACGGGATCATGCTGCTGCTGGCGGCGCTGGCGGTCTGGACCTCGTTCAATCGCGCGCGCCATGCGCTGGGGGAAAGCTGATGCCCGGCACCGCTTCCTCCTTTACCCTGTTCGACCTGCCGTTGCAGATCCTGGCGACGCTGGCGCTCGTCGTGCTCGGCCTCGCCGCCGCGACCATCCTCGTCTGGATGCGCTCGCCGCCGCCGGAGACGGACGAGAAGGCGCAGGAGAAGCGGCGCGAGCTGAAGGCCCGGATCGGCAGCTGGTGGGCGATGGTGGCGCTGCTGGTTGTGGCGCTGGCGCTCGGCCGCACGGCGATGATCGTGCTTCTCGCCTTCGTCAGCTATCTGGCGCTCAAGGAATACCTGACGATCATCCCGACGCGGCGGGCCGACCGCGTCGTCCTCCTCGTCGCCTATCTCGCCGTGCCGATCCAGTATTACTGGGTCGGGATCGGCTGGTACGGCATGTTCGTCATCTTCGTGCCGGTCTACATGTTCCTGATCCTGCCGGCCGCCATGGTGCTGCGCGGCGAGACGCAGGGCTTCCTGAAGGCCGCCGGCACGCTGCACTGGGGGCTGATGATCGCGGTCTTCGCCGTCAGCCACGCGGCCTATCTGCTCGCCGTGCCGCCGCCCGATGCACCGCCCGGCATGGGGGCAGGCCTGCTGGTCTTCCTGCTGATCGCGACCGAGTTCAACGACGTCGCCCAGTTCGTCTCCGGCAAGCTGATCGGCCGGCGCAAGATCACGCCGAGGGTCTCGCCCAACAAGACGGTCGGTGGCTTCCTCGGGGGGCTCGTCGCGACGACCCTGCTGTCGGCGGCGCTCGCGCCGGTCCTGACGCCGATCGGAGCGTGGCAGGCGGCGATCATCGGCGCGCTGCTGGCGACGGCCGGCTTCTTCGGCGACATCGTGATGTCGGCGGTCAAGCGGGATCTCGGCATCAAGGATACCGGCACCATGCTGCCCGGCCATGGCGGCATTCTCGATCGCATCGACAGCCTGGTGTTCACCGCGCCGATCTTCTTCCACGCCGTTCGCTATTTCTATTTCTGAGCCACGGTGAGGCCCGCCCAACGATGACCGCCCGCGACTGCCTGCGTCTCGTCTTCTTCGCGCTTCTGGTGCGGCCGTTCCTGCTGGTGGCGATCGGGCTTTCCGTGCGCCATCGCGCGCGCCTGCCGAAGGACGGGCCGGTGATCATCGCCGCCAACCACAACAGCCATCTCGACACGCTGGCGCTGATGTCGCTGTTTCCGCTGCGCATGCTGCGCCGGGTGCGCGCCGTGGCGGCGGCGGATTATTTCCTCAGGAACCGGGCGCTCCGGTGGTTCGCGGTCGACCTGATCGGCATCCTGCCGATCGAACGCACCAGCGGCCGCGGCGGCGTCGATCCGCTCGCCGATGCGCTGGCGGCGCTCGATGCCGGCGACATCCTGATCCTCTTTCCCGAGGGCTCGCGCGGCGAGCCGGAGATGCGGCAGGCGTTCAAGCGCGGCGTTGCCCACATGGCGCGCCGCCGGCCGGACGTTCCGGTGCTGCCGGTCTTCCTGCGCGGCTTCGGCAAGGTGCTGCCCAAGGGCGACCATCTTCCCGTCCCATTCTTCTGCGACGTGGTGATCGGCGAGCCGATGACCGGCGCGGGCGAAGGCTTCGTGCAGCGGCTCGAGCAGGCGGTCGATGCGCTCGGCCGCGAGACGCCAAGCCCGGAATGGGCCTGAGGCCGGCGTCGCGTCGCCGCCGCCCGCCTGGGTCGGAAGGGCGCGGCGAAAAAAAACTGACGCGATCGGCGATGCGGTCTCCTTGACATCCCGACACCCGGCTCCTAGATCCGTGCGGCTGCTAGCACTCGCCACTGGTGAGTGCCAACGCATCCATTTTGGCGGGTGGTCCCGAGGGATCGCCCTGCACGCGAGGAGAGAACAAACATGGCATTCCGTCCTCTGCATGACCGCGTCGTCGTCCGTCGCGTTGCGTCGGAAGAGAAGACCGCCGGCGGCATCATCATCCCCGACACCGTCAAGGAAAAGCCGCAGGAAGGCGAAGTCGTCGCTGTCGGCCCCGGCGCGCGTGACGACGCTGGCAAGCTGGTCGCTCTCGACGTCAAGGCCGGCGACCGCATCCTGTTCGGCAAGTGGTCGGGCACGGAAGTCAAGATCGACGGTGAAGAGCTCCTGATCATGAAGGAGTCGGACATCCTCGGCGTAATCACTGGCAAGGCTGGCAAGTAAGTCGCGCGGGGGCTCGCCCCCAGACGTGATTTCCCCTTGTTCGCCATAACCTGGAACGGAGCTATTCAATGGCTGCTAAAGACGTAAAGTTCTCCGCCGACGCGCGCGAGAAGATGCTGCGCGGCGTGGACATCCTCGCCAACGCCGTCAAGGTGACCCTCGGCCCGAAGGGCCGCAACGTCGTCATCGAGAAGTCGTTCGGCGCCCCGCGCATCACCAAGGACGGCGTCACCGTCGCCAAGGAGATCGAGCTCGAGGATCGTTTCGAGAACCTCGGCGCCCAGCTGGTTCGTGAGGTCGCTTCCAAGACCAACGACATCGCTGGCGACGGCACCACCACCGCGACGGTTCTCGCCCAGGCGATCGTCAAGGAAGGCGCCAAGGCCGTTGCGGCCGGCATGAACCCGATGGACCTGAAGCGCGGCATCGATCTCGCCGTCGTCGAGGCCGTCAAGGATCTCGAGAAGCGCTCGAAGAAGATCAAGACCTCCGAGGAAGTCGCTCAGGTCGGCACCATCTCCGCCAATGGCGAGAAGGAAATCGGCCAGATGATCGCTTCGGCGATGCAGAAGGTCGGCAACGAGGGTGTCATCACCGTCGAGGAGGCCAAGACCGCCGAGACCGAGCTCGAAGTCGTCGAGGGCATGCAGTTCGACCGCGGCTACCTGTCGCCGTACTTCGTCACCAACTCCGAGAAGATGGTGGCTGAGCTCGACGACCCCTACATCCTCCTGCACGAGAAGAAGCTCGGCAACCTGCAGGCGATCCTTCCGGTCCTGGAAGCCGTCGTCCAGTCGGGCAAGCCGCTCCTGATCATCTCGGAAGACGTCGAAGGCGAGGCGCTGGCCACGCTCGTCGTCAACAAGCTCCGTGGCGGCCTCAAGGTCGCAGCCGTCAAGGCTCCGGGCTTCGGTGACCGCCGCAAGGCCATGCTCGAGGACATCGCTGTCCTGACCGCTGGCCAGGTGATCTCGGAAGACCTCGGCATCAAGCTCGAGAACGTCACGCTGGCCCAGCTCGGCCGCGCCAAGAAGGTCACGATCTCCAAGGAGAACACGACCATCGTTGACGGCTCCGGCAAGAAGAAAGAGATCGAAGCCCGCGTCAACCAGATCAAGGCTCAGATCGAAGAGACCACCTCGGACTACGACAAGGAGAAGCTCCAGGAGCGTCTCGCCAAGCTCGCAGGCGGCGTCGCGGTCATCCGCGTCGGCGGCGCGACGGAAGTCGAAGTCAAGGAGCGCAAGGACCGCGTCGACGACGCGCTGAACGCAACCCGCGCTGCCGTCGAAGAAGGCATCGTCCCGGGCGGCGGCACGGCTCTCCTGCGCGCCAAGAAGGCCGTTGAGAAGCTGAAGAGCGACAACGCCGACGTCGAGGCTGGCATCAAGATCGTGCTCCGCGCTCTGGAAGCCCCGATCCGTCAGATCTCGGAGAACGCCGGCGTCGAGGGTTCGATCGTCGTCTCCAAGGTTCTGGAAGGCAAGGGCGAGACCTTCGGCTTCGACGCGCAGTCGGAGAGCTTCGTTGATCTGGTCGCGGCCGGCATCATCGACCCGACCAAGGTCGTCCGCACCGCTCTGCAGGACGCCGCTTCGGTGTCGAGCCTGATCGTCACCACCGAGGCGCTCATCGCCGACCGTCCGAAGAAGGACGCCGGCATGCCCGCTATGCCTCCGGGCGGCGGCATGGGCGGCATGGACTTCTAAGAAGTCCATTCGCCCTCGGCGAATGAATGCCAAAGCCGGCAACAGCCGGCTTTGGTCGGCGGCAAGGACTTCTAGGAAGTCCTGTCCCCAAGTCTACGAGAAGGGCGCGGCGCAAGCCGCGCCCTTTTCGTTTTGGCCTTCGCCCTGACTGGCTCCTGCGGGTGCGGTAGTATGGGGGTGTTACCTGTTCGTCTTTCCGGCCGGCTACATTTTGCTGGCCTGGGAACGCGTGGAGGAGACCCGTCTATGGCCAAGAAGATCCTTTTCCTCGTCGGCGACTATGTCGAGGACTATGAAGTGATGGTGCCGTTCCAGCTGCTCGCCGCGGTGGGGCATCAGGTCGAGGCTGCCTGTCCGGGCAAGCCCGCCAATGGCAAGGTCGCGACCGCCATCCATGATTTCGAGGGCGACCAGACCTATTCCGAGAAGCGCGGCCACAATTTCGCGCTGACCACCGACTTCGCGTCGGTGAAGGAGGCGGACTACGACGCGCTCGTCATTCCGGGCGGCCGGGCGCCGGAATATCTGCGCCTCGACGACGGCGTGATCGCCCTGGTCAAGGCCTTCGCCGCCGCCGGCAAGCCGATCGCCGCCGTCTGCCACGGGGCGCAGGTGCTCGCCGCCGCCGACGTCATTCGCGGCCGCACCATTTCGTCCTATCCCGCCTGCGCGCCGGAAGTGCGTCTCGCCGGTGGCCGACACGCCGATATTGCCATCCATGACGCGATCACCGACGATATCTTCGTCACCGCGCCGGCCTGGCCCGCCCACCCGACGTGGATGGCACAGTTTCTCGCGCGCCTCGGCACCACGATCAGCCACGCCTGATCGACGCGGCGCGCGATCCCTGGGGAGGGCGCGCCGTGTGTCATATCTTCGCTTCGACCGATCCTGCCTTGTTCGCGCCGGTGACGCGGTCCGTCCGCATCGCCGGCGTCGTCACCAGCATCCGGCTCGAGGCCATGTTCTGGTCGATGCTCGACGAGATCGCCGCGAGCCAGAAGATGCCGACGGCCCGCTTCCTGTCGACGCTGCATGACGAGGTCGTCGAGCTGCGCGGCGAGATCGGCAATTTCGCGTCGCTTCTGCGCGTCATCTGCAGCCGCCATGCCGAGGCGCGCGCCGAAGCCGTCGATCACCGTGGCAGCTCGGCCGCCTAGGAAGCCGCGCTAGCGCCGGTCCCTGAAGAAATCCCGCAGCAAGTCGGCCGCCGTGCTTTCGGCGATGCCGCCATAGACGTCGGGAGCGTGGTGGCAGGTCGGCTGGCTGTAGAAGCGGACGCCGCTCTCGACCGCGCCGCCCTTCGGGTCGGCGGCGCCGTAGTAGAGCCGGCGGATGCGGGCGAACGAGATTGCCGCCGCGCACATCGGGCAGGGCTCCAGCGTCACGTAGAGATCGCAATCGGGCAGGCGCTGCGATTGCAGCGCCGCGCAGGCGGTGCGGATCGCCAGCGTCTCGGCATGGGCGGTCGGATCGTTGAGCTCCAGCGTGCGGTTGCCGTCGGCCGCCAGCACCACGCCGTCGCGCACGATCACCGCGCCGATCGGCACCTCGCCGCGCTCCGCCGCCTTGCGCGCCTCGTCGAGGGCGAGGTCCATGAAGGAGGTGCCGGCGCCTGTCATCTCCGCTCGCATCGCTCGAATTGGCCTGCCATTTTTGAGATGTCGCATTTTGTTTGCACGAAGCCGTATCCACCCGGCCGCAAAATGCTCTAAGGAACCGTTTCAAGGATGGATAGATGAAGCCGCCGCAGAAACGCACGAAGGACAGCGCCGCGCAAGACGACGCAGAGCACGATCGCATCGCCAAGGTATTGGCGCGCGCCGGCCTCTGCTCGCGCCGGGATGCTGAACGATTGATCCAGGAAGGACGCGTCGCCATCAATGGCCGCGTCCTGACCAGTCCCGCCGTCAATGTCGGTCCGAACGACCGCGTCACGGTCGACGACCAGCCGCTGCCGACCCGCGAGCGCACGCGGCTCTGGCTCTACCACAAGCCGCGCGGCCTGGTGACGACGGCGCATGATCCCGAAGGTCGCCCGACCGTGTTCGATTCGCTGCCGGCGCATCTGCCGCGCGTGATCGCCGTCGGCCGGCTCGACATCAATACCGAGGGGCTGCTGCTCCTGACCAATGACGGCGGCCTCGCCCGGGTGCTGGAGCTGCCTTCGACCGGCTGGATGCGGCGCTACCGCGTCCGCGCCTGGGGCGACATCCTGCAGCCCGACCTCGACAAGCTGAAGGACGGTGTCGAGATCGACGGCGTCATGTATGGCGCCATCGAGGGCACGCTCGACCGCATCCAGGGCTCCAACGTCTGGGCGACGATCGGGCTGCGCGAGGGCAAGAACCGCGAGGTGAAGAAGGTTCTGTCGAGCATCGGCCTCGACGTGAACCGCCTGATCCGCGTCTCCTATGGTCCGTTCCAGCTCGGCGACCTCGCCGAGGGCGAAGCCGTCGAGATCAAGGGCCGCGTTCTGCGCGACCAGCTCGGCGAGAAGCTGGCGAAGGAATCCGGCGCCGATTTCGACGCGCCGCTCCGCGAGGAAGAGGAAGCCGCCCGCCGCAGCAACCGCAAGTCCGGCGGCCGCACCATCCATCGCGGCCCGATCAAGCCGCTGGCGCAGGTGAAGCCGACCGGCGAGCGGCCGACGCGCCGCCGCGACGAGGCCGAGGAAGCCGAGACCGGCGGCCGCCGCAGCGGCCGTCCGATCTCCGAGGCGCGCCGTGGTCGCGATGAGCGCCCGGCCGAAGGACGTGGCGAAGGCAACCGCCGGGGTGGCCGCCCGATTTCGGAGGCGCGTCGCGAGGCCAATCGCGGTCGTGACGAACGCCCGGCTGAAGGTCGCACGCCGCGTGGCGAAGGTGGTCGTGGCCGTGGCGAACGTTCGGCCGAATCGGCAGCGCCGGGCCGCACCTCCCATCGCGGCGCTGCCCGGGGCAGGGGCCGTGGTGAGTTTGCCGAGGCTGGCGAGAAGCGCGAGTTCCAGGATGGCAGGCGTTTCGAGGGCAGCCTCCGCAACGCGCGGCCGGTCACCGGACGCAATCCTGACGGCGACAAGCCGAAGGGCGGGCGCGGCGGCTCGAAGCCGGGTCGCTCCTTCGACAAGCGCCCGGTGACGGGCCGCAACCCCGATGGCGACAAGCCGCGTGGCGGCGGCAGACCGGGCGGCCGGCCTTCGAGCGGCGGGCGTCCGGGTGGTTCAGGCAGCAGGACGGGTGGAACGGGTCGTGCGGATCGTCGCCGGTGAGTTTCGGGGCCGCAATCTGGCGGCGCCGCGTACGCAGACGATACGGCCGACGGCCGATAGGCTGCGCGAAAGTCTCTTCAACGTGCTCGCCCATGCCTATGACGACATCGTCGCCGATGCGCGCGTGCTCGA
The DNA here is from genome assembly GCF_026343855.1 of Kaistia nematophila. Classification (NCBI taxonomy): domain Bacteria; kingdom Pseudomonadati; phylum Pseudomonadota; class Alphaproteobacteria; order Hyphomicrobiales; family Kaistiaceae; genus Kaistia; species Kaistia nematophila. Next base: position 77,181 of record NZ_JAPKNK010000007.1, read on the forward strand.
TCTCTTCGCCGGCACCGGCGCGCTGGGCCTCGAAGCGATCTCGCGCGGCGCGCGCTACGCCATCTTCGTCGAGGAAGGCGTCGAGGGGCGCGGCCTGATCCGCGACAATATCGAGGCGCTCGGGCTGACAGGGCGGACCAAGCTGCTGCGCCGCGACGCGACCAAGCTCGGACCCGCCGGAACGGTCGAGCCGTTCCAGCTCGTCTTCGCCGACCCGCCCTATGGCAAGGGGCTCGGCGAGGCGGCACTCGCCTCGGCCGTCGAGGGCGGCTGGCTGGCGCCCGGCGCGATCGTCGTGCTGGAAGAGGAAGCCAAGGCCGAAATCGGCGAAATTCCGGGGCTCGAGCGGATCGAGACCCGTCAGGCCGGTGATAGTCAGCTTGTCTTTCTGAAATTTAATGGTTGATTGCGACAATATTGTCTCAATCTGGCCACAGCGGCTTTCTAAGCCGAAGCCTCGAGTGGCACGCCGAGCAACACGCCGAGCAAATCGAGGGTCAATGGCCTCTATTCTCCAGTCGAGGCTGGCAGCGCGCAAGCGCCGTCCAGCCGCCCTGTTCATCGCTGTCGCGATCAGCATGGCAGCCGCCCCGGCCTTTGCGGAAGAAAAGCCCGCAACGCCGGTCCGGGCAGAGCTCAGCGCCGAAGCCAGCCAGCTTCCGCGCATCGCCCCCGACGCCAGCACGTTCCAGCTTGCGAACGGCATGAATGTCGTGGTGATCCCCGATCATCGCTCCCCGATCGTGACCCACATGGTGTGGTACAAGATCGGCGCGGCGGATGATCCGGCCGGCAAGTCCGGCATCGCCCATTTCCTCGAACACCTCATGTTCAAGGGCACCAAGAATCATCCGGCCGGCGAATTCTCCGCCAGGGTCTCCGATGTGGGCGGCGTCGAGAATGCCTTCACGACGGCCGACGCCACCGCCTACTACCAGACGGTCGCGAAGGAACAGCTCGGCATGGTGATGGGCTTCGAGGCCGATCGCATGGAAGGGCTGCAGCTGACCGACGCGGTCGTGCTGCCGGAGCGTGACGTCATCCTCGAGGAGCGCCGCATGCGCACGGACAATGATCCGGGCGCGCAGCTCAGCGAGGCGATGGACGCCGCACTCTACCAGAACCACCGCTATGGCATTCCCGTCATCGGCTGGGCGCATGAGATGGCCGGGCTGACGCGCGAAGACGCGATCTCCCAGTACCAGCGCTACTACACGCCGAACAACGCCCTCCTGGTTGTCGCCGGCGACGTCACGGCGGACGAGGTCAGGAAGCTCGCCGAGGATACCTATGGCAAGCTGCCGCGCCGGTCCGAGCCGGGCGAGCGTCACCGGCCGAAGGAGCCGGAGCCGCTGGCCGAGCGCTCGCTCGTGCTGCGCGACCAGCGTGTGAGCCAGCCGTCCTGGAACCAGATCTATCTCGCGCCCTCCTATAATTCCGGCAAGCCGGGCGAGGCCGAGGCGCTGGACATCCTCGCCGACGTCATCGGCAGCGGGCCGACCAGCCGCCTCTATCGCGCCCTCGTCGTCGAGCAGGGCATCGCCGGCGGCGCAGGCTCCTATTATTCGGGCGACGGCCTCGACTATGGCCGGCTCGGCTTCTACGCGACGCCGCGCGGCGACGTCACGCTGGACAAGCTGAGCGGCGCCGTGGAAGCGGTCCTGAACGACGTCCGCGAGCACGGCATCACCGCCGAGGAACTGGCGCTGGCCAAGAAGCGCACCCGCGCATCGACCATCTACAGCCAGGACAGCCAGGCTTCGCTCGCCCGCATCTTCGGCACGGCCATGATTTCCGGCCAGTCGCTTTCCGACGTGCAGGATTGGGCGCGCCGGATCGATGCGGTGACGCTCTCCGATGTCTCGCAGGTCGCCGCCAAATATCTCGACAAGCGCCGTTCCGTAACGGGTTCCCTTTTGCCTGCGCCGGCTGAAAGCCGCAGCTGACCGACTGAGGAATTAGCATGAAGAAGAATCTTCTGGCGTGTTTCGGCCTCGCCATCGTCGGTCTCGTTGCGTTCGCGCCGGCCGGCTACGCGATGGAAGTCCAGCGCGTCGTCAGCCCCGGCGGCATCGAGGCCTGGCTGGTCGAAGACTATGCCGTGCCGATCGTGGCGGTGAACTTCGCCTTTGCCGGCGGCATCGCCCAGGACCCGGCCGACAGGCCCGGCCTCGCCAACATGCTCTCGGGCATGCTCGACGAGGGCGCCGGCGGCATGGACAGCAAGACCTTCCAGGCGAAGCTCGACGAGCTTTCGATCGGCATGTCGTTCGACGCGGGCCGCGACGACTTCTTCGGCACGTTGAAGACGCTGGCCGAGAACAAGGACGAGGCCTTTTCGATGCTGGCCGACGCGGTGCAGAAGCCGCGTTTCGACAGCGAGCCGATCGAGCGCATCCGTTCGCAGATCACCATCAGCATCAACGAGGCGAAGAAGGACCCGAACTCGGTCGCTTCGGCCGCCATCCGCGAGACAGCTTATCCGGGCCACCCCTATGGCCAGCCGCCGGAGGGCACGGTCGAAAGCATCGCCGCCATCACGGCGAAGGACCTCGAGACCTATCGCGAGCGGGTGTTCGCGCGCGACCACCTGAAGGTCGCCGTTGTCGGCGCCATCGATCCGAAGGCGGTCGGCGCCATGCTCGACCAGGTCTTCGGTCCGCTGCCCGCCACGGGAAAGCTGGCCGAGATCCCCGATATTGTGCCGCATAGCGGCAAGGTCGACATCGACATGCCCAATCCGCAGACGGTCATCACCTTCGGCGGTCCCGGCCCGCGCCGCAACGATCCCGACTTCATGGCCGCCTTCGTCGCCAATCACATTCTGGGCGGTGGCACCTTCTCGTCGCGTCTCTATGGCGAGGTGCGCGAGCGCCGGGGCCTGGCCTACTCGGTCGGCACGACGCTGCTTCCCTTCCGCCATTCGGCCGGCCTCGCCGGCAGCACGGCGACACGCGCGGACCGCGCCGACGAGACGGCGGCGCTGATCCGGAGCGAGATGGCGCGCCTGGCCAAGGACGGCCCTACGGCCGAGGAACTTGCCAAGGCCAAGAGCTTCCTGATCGGCTCCTATGCGCTGCGCTTTGACTCGTCGTCGAAGATCGCCCGCCAGTTGCTGGCGATCCAGCTGGACGATCTCGGCATGGATTACATCGACAAGCGCAACGGCCTCGTCGACGCGGTGACGCTGGAGGACGTTCAGCGCGCGTCGCAGAAATACTTCACCACCGGCACCGAGCTGATGGTCCGGGTCGGCCCTCACGAGAGCTGATCCAGCGTATGCGACATCGCCACTTCCTCGTGGAGGGCGAGAGAGCGCTGCGTGAAAAATAGAAAGGGCCGGGGAAACTCCCGGCCCTTTTGCATTCCCGAGAAGCGGGCGGCTCAGTCCGCCGGCTCGGCCGTCGCCGACTCGGCTTCCTTGTTGAGCGCCCGCGATTCGCGCTTCGGAACGGTGAGCGGCTCGGGCTCGGGCTTGAAGGGCTTGGTCACGAACATGTCGCGGCCAGCCGAGAGCAGGCCGCCCGCCTGCTGCGCCGCGAGCCGCGCGGCGTCTCGTGTGCGCAGGTTCTCGGCGATGTCGGCGATCCGCTCCGGCGCGACGCCGAGGCCTTCCAGCGCGGCGGCGCCGAAGGTGAAGGCCGATTCCAGCGTCTCGCGCATCTGGTAGTTCACGCCCTTCTTCAGCAGTCGCAGCGTATGGCCGCGGTCATAGGAGCGGACATAGAGCTGCACGAACGGGAATTCGGACTGGATCAGCTCGACGATCTTGTCCGTGACCTCCTGCTTGTCGGTGCAGATGGCGACGATCTGCGAGCGCTCGATGCCGGCGGCGCGCAGCACGTCGAGCCGGGTGCCGTCGCCGAAATAGACCTTGAAACCGAAGCGCGAGGCCGCGCGGATCATCTCGGCGTCCGAATCGATCGCCGTCACGTCGACGCCCTCGGCGAGCAGGAACTGCGCCGAGATCTGGCCGAAGCGGCCGAAGCCGATCATCAGCACGCGGCCGCCGGCGCCGTCGAAATCCTCGTCGAGCTGCTCGGGCGTCGGCGGCGGCAGCAGCCATTTCAGCGACAGCACGACCAGCGGCGTCAGCGCCATGGAGAGGATGATGGTGGCGGTCAGCATGGCGTTGACCTCGCCGGTGAAGATGCCGGCCCCGGCCGCCGCCGCATAGAGGACGAAGGCGAACTCGCCGCCCTGCGCCAGCAGCGCGGCGCGGGTCATCGCCTCGGCATGGTCCGCCTTCAGGAGCCGGGCGACGACATAGATGCCGAGCGATTTCAGCGCCATGTAGGCGATGACCGCGAGCAGGATCGTCTGCCAGTGCCGCGCGATGACGCCGAGATCGAGCGACATGCCGACGCTGAGGAAGAACAGACCGAGCAGGATGCCGCGGAACGGCTCGATATCGGCCTCGAGCTGGTGGCGGAAGCTCGATTCCGACAGCAGCACGCCGGCGAGGAAGGCGCCCATCGCCATCGACAGGCCGCCGACCTGCATGGCGAGCGCGGCGCCGAGCACGACGAGCAGCGCCGCCGCCGTCATCACCTCGCGCGCCTGCACGTTGGCGAGGATGCGGAACATCGGGTTGAGCAGCCAGCGCCCGGCCGCGATCAGGGCGGCGAGCGAGCCGATGGCGATCAGGATCGACAGCCAGCGCGAATGCTCCTCGCCGGTCGAGCCGTGCGAGCCGAGCAGGGCGACGATCGCCAGCAGCGGCACGATGGCGAGATCCTCCAGCAGCAGGATCGAGATGACGCGCTGTCCGGCCGGCGTCGCCGTGTCGCCGCGCTCCTCCAGGATCTGCATGACGATCGCCGTCGACGACAGCACGAAGCCCATGCCGGCGATGAAGGCGACGGCCGGCGCGAAGCCGGCGGCGATGCCGAGGCCGGTCAGCAGCGCGCCGCAGGCGATGACCTGGGCGAGGCCGAGGCCGAAGATCTCGCCGCGCAGGCTCCAGAGCCGCGACGGCCGCATCTCGAGGCCGATGATGAACAGGAACAGCACGACGCCGAGCTCGGCGACATGCAGGATCGCCTGCGGGTCGGTGAAGAGCCGCAATCCGTAGGGACCGATGACCAGGCCAGCGGCGAGATAGCCGAGCACCGTGCCGAGGCCGAGCCGCTTGGAAATGGGCACCGCGATCACGGCGGCGCCGAGAAGCGCCACCAACTGGACGAGATCGGTTCCCTGGGTATCGACCGACATGAAGGCGCCTCGGCTATGTGCTGTAAACGGCGCCACGATGGAGCGTCCACCGCTGCGGCGCAAGGCGCGAGAGGGGCCTGCGAAGCGATTGGGCAGTCTCTCCTGGGGGCGACCGCGCGGCGAAGGTTGCGGCGCCGCGAATTGCCCGTGCGCCCAGGCGGCGACACGTCGTCGCCGGGGTTGTCCGCCCCGCCTTCCATCCCTACTAAAGGGAGCAACGGAGAAGAGCCATGACCGCGCTGCCTGATCAGTCCCGCCTCGTTGAAACCGCCGCCGAGCTCGTCGAGGCCGCGAAGCGGGCCGGCGCGGATGCCGCCGACGCCGTCGCCTTCCGGCGGGTCGGCCTTTCCGTCGATATCCGCAACGGCGCCGTCGAGGAGACGAGCCGCTCGGAGGGCGACGAGTTGGCGCTCCGCGTCTTTGTCGGCGGCCGCCATGCCAGCGTCTCGACCAACGGCCTGTCGCCTGCCGACGAGCTGGCGGTCCGCGCCGTCGCCATGGCGAAGGTCGCGCCGGAGGACCGCTTCGCCGGGCTGGCGCCTGTCGACCGGCTGGCGCGCAGCTTCCCCGAGCTCGACCTGCTCGATCCCGTCGCGCCGTCCTCTGAGGATCTGATCGACCGCGCGATGCGGGCCGAACAGGCGGCGCTGGCCGTGCCCGGCATCGCCAAGTCGGGCGGCACCTCGGCCGGATGGTCGCTTTCCGGCGCCGTGCTGGTGACCTCTCATGGTTTTTCCGGCGCCTATATGGGCTCGCGCCACGGCGTCTCGGCCACCGCCATCGCCGGTGAAGGCACCGGCATGGAGCGCGACTATGACAGTGTCTCGAAGATCCATGCGGGTGACCTGCCGGACCCGGCCGAGATCGGCCGCAGGGCGGCCGAGCGCGCCGTGCGGCGGTTGAACCCGGCCCAGATGCCGACCGGCCCGGCCACCGTCGTCTACGATCCGCGCGTCGCCGTCAGCCTGCTCGGCCATCTCTCCGGCGCCGTCAACGGCAGCTCGATCGCCCGTAAGTCGAGCTTCCTGCAGAAGGCGCTTGGCGAGGCGGTGTTCGCGCCCGGCATTCGCATCACCGACGATCCGCTGCGCGTGCGCGGGCTCGCCTCGCGCCCGTTCGACGGCGAGGGCGTCGCCGCCGAGGCGTTCGATCTCGTCACCGACGGTGTGCTGCAGCGCTGGTTCCTGGACAGCGGCACGGCGCGCGAGCTCGGGCTCGAAACCAATGGCCGCGCCGTCGGCGGCGGCAGCAATCCGCATCCGAGCGCCACCAACCTGACGCTTTTGCCGGGCGAGAGGACTCCAGAACAGCTGATCGCCGACATCGGCGAGGGGCTGTATGTCACCGAGCTGATCGGCCATGGCGCCAATGGCGTGACCGGCGACTACAGCCGCGGCGCCAGCGGCTATCGCATCCGCGGCGGCAAGCTGGCCGAAGCGGTGAGCGAGATCACCATCGCCGGCAACATGCGCGAAATGTTCCGTCGGCTCGTCGTCGCCAACGACCTCGAATACCGCTACGCCTTCAATTCGCCGACCGTCGCGATCGAGGGCATGATGATTGCCGGGCGCTGAGGCCGTGGCGGACAGGGCCGCCGATCTGGCGCTGTTGGTCGAGGCGGCGCAGGAGGCGGGGCGGATCGCGCTCGGCTATTTCGGCCGCGATCCGAAGGTGTGGATCAAGGGCGCCAATTCTCCCGTCACCGAGGCCGATCTCGCCGCCAACCATGCGCTGCACGCGACGCTGACGGCGGCGCGGCCGGACTATGGTTGGCTGTCGGAGGAAAGCGCCGACACGCCGGACCGGCTGGGCCGCCGCCGCCTTTTCGTCGTCGATCCGATCGATGGCACGCGCGGCTTTATCGAGGGCAATCGCGACTGGTGCGTTTCCGTCGCGCTGGTCGAGGATGGCGCGTCGGTCGCCGCTGTCCTGTTCGTGCCGGCCCGCGACGAATTGTTCGCGGCGACGGCGGGGGAGGGCGCCAGCCTTAATGGCGAGGCGATCCGCGTCAGCGGCCGCACGGCGCTCGAAGGGGCCCGTATCGCCGGGCCCGCGCGCCATTTGCGCGCCATGGCGGCGCATGGCATGGACGCGGCCGAGCGCCGCTTCACGCCCTCGCTCGCCTATCGTTTCGCGCTGGTCGCATGCGGCCGTGTGGACGTCGCCACGGCACGTCCCGGCGCCTATGATTGGGATCTTGCGGCAGTGGACCTTTTGGTGCAGGAAGCAGGCGGAACGCTGCGCGATCTCGAGGGCGCGCCGCTTCGTTTCAATGGCGCGACGCCGCGCCATCCGGCCCTGATCGCCTCGACGCCCGGGCTCGCTTCGGCGACCACGGCCATCATCGTTGAAGCCGAGGCCGCGCAGGCCTCGGGGCAGGGCGCGCCCTAGGCGCGCATCATCGGTTTGGACAAGGAGACGCCGGCATATGAGTGGTTCGGACAAGCAGCTGCTGCATCTGGTGTTCGGCGGAGAGCTGAGCGCGGTGGGGACGATGGAGTTCACCGACCTGTCAAAGCTCGACATCGTCGGCATCTATCCCAACTACAAGACCGCCTATGACGCCTGGAAGCAGGCCGCGCAGAGCTCGGTCGACAGCGCCCAGACGCGCTACTTCATCGTCCATCTGCACCGGTTGCTCGATCCCGACGCGACGGCGGGCTGAGAAACGCCTCTGCGCCACGGCGCGGCTGGCGGAAAACGGAACCGCCGCGCTCGCGTCGGCTGGAAGGGATTGAACGTATTTTGGCGAATTCCCAGGCCAAGAGGCGCGACAAGCGCCCCAGCCTCCTCAAGCGGATTGGAACGTCGGACCAGGTCACGCGGCTGGCCGGACGGACAGCGGCCGCCTATCTGCGCTTCGTCCGCCGCACCAGCACGCTCGAATTCGAGCCGAGCGATCCCTACGAGTTCTTCGGTCACCTGCTGCCGGGCATCGTCGCCATGTGGCACGGCCAGCACCTGATGGTGCCGTTCATCCGCCGCGAAGGCCATGACGTCCGCGTCATGATCTCCAAGCATCGGGACGGCGAGATCAACGCCATCGCCGCCGAAAGCCTCGGCCTCGGCACGGTGCGCGCCTCGGCGGCGCGCTCCGCCAATCGCGTGATCGAGAAGGGCGGCCTGCGCGGCTTCCTGGAGATGAAGGCGGCGCTGGCCCAGGGCGCGACCGTCGCCATGACGGCCGATCTCTCCAACCAGAAATCGCGCCGCGCCGGGCCGGGCATCGTCATGCTGGCGCGCGCCTCCGGCCGGCCGATCGTGCCGGTCGCGGTGGCGACCAGCCGCCACTTCGTCGTCAAGAACTGGGACCGCACCACGGTCAATCTGCCCTTCAGCAAGGGCATATGCGTCTTCGGCGGGCCGATCTATGTCCCGGCCGATGCCGATGACACGGTCATCGAGCAGAAGCGCCTGGAACTCGAGAACGAGCTCAACCGCGTCACCGAACGGGCCTATCAGCGCGTCGGCAGGTCGCATGTCTGAGCGCAGGGGAGCCGCGCTAGCCGCCTATCGCCTTGCCGGTTACGCCGCTTTGCCGCTGGTTCCGCTGCTGCTCGCCTATCGCACCACCAAGGGCAAGGAAGATCGAGCCCGCCGCCACGAGCGCTATGGCCGCGGCACGCTGAACCGCCCGGCCGGTGCGCTGGTCTGGATCCATGCCGCCAGCGTCGGCGAGACCAACGCCGTGCTGCCGCTCGTGCGACGGATCGTGGAGGAGGGCGTCAACGTCCTGTTCACCACGATCACGGTGACGAGCGCGGCGGTGGCGGCGCATCGCCTGCCGCGTGGCGCCTTCCACCAATATGCGCCGGTCGACATCGCGCCCTTCGTCAGCCGCTTCCTCGACCACTGGAAGCCGGACCTCGCCATCTCGGTCGAAAGCGAGATCTGGCCGACCAAGATGGACTGCCTCGTCGCCCGCGCCATCCCGCACATCTTCGTCAACGCCCGCATGTCCGAGCGCTCGTTCAAGCGCTGGGCCAAGATCGAGGCGGGCAAAAGCGGCCTGTTCGGCAAGGTGACGATGTCGCTGGCGCAGAGCGAGGGCGACGGCGAGCGCCTCTCCGCCCTCGGCGTCCGCCGGGTGCGCGTCACCGGCAATCTGAAATTCGACGTGCCGCCGCCGCATGCGACGCCCGAGATGGTCGAGGCGATGCGCGGCGCCGTCGAGGGCAGGGCGGTGTTCGTCGCCTCGTCGACGCATGAGGGCGAGGAAGAGGTCATCGCCGCGGCGCATCGCGTGCTGCGTCACCGGCGGCCCGAACTGCTCACCATCCTCGTGCCGCGCCACCCGGTGCGCGGCCCGGCGATCCGCGACATGCTCGTCGCCAAGGGCTTCGACGTGGCGCTGCGCAGCGCCGGCGAGCCGATCACCGCCGCTACCGATATCTATCTCGCCGACACGCTTGGCGAACTCGGCATCTTCTACCGGCTCGCGCCGATCGCCTTCATCGGCGGCACGCTGGTGCCGGTCGGCGGCCACAATCCGATCGAGGCGGCGCAGCTCAACGTCGCGATCCTGCACGGTCCGCATGTCCACAACGCCACCGACATCTATGCGGCGCTCGACCGCACCGGCCGTGCCGAGGTGATCCGCAGCTCCGAGCAGCTCGCCAAGGTGCTCGACGACCTTTTCGCCGATCCCAACGCCATGCGCCGGCGCGCCACCAAGGCGGCCGAGGCGCTGGCGCCCTTCACCGGCGCGCTCGACGCGACGATGCGGGCGCTGGTGCCCTATCTGGAGCCGCTGGCGATCGCCGCGCGGCTGCAGGATCGCGAGCCACCCGCCTCCGCCGGCCGGACGGGGCGGTCGCGATGATCCGCCCGCCGCACTTCTGGTCGCTGCAGCGGCTTTCGGTGCCGGCGCTGCTGCTCGCGCCGGTCGCCGGCCTCTATGGCTGGGTTGCCGGCCGCCGCATGCGGCAGAAGCCGAAGGCGACCGCCGCCGTGCCCGTCATCTGCGTCGGCAATTACGTCGTCGGCGGCGCCGGCAAGACGCCGACGGCGCTCGCGCTGGCGCGGATCGCCCGCGCGCAGGGGCTCAATCCCGGTTTCCTGACCCGCGGCTATGGCGGCACCACGCGCGAGCCGCTGGTGGTCGATCCCGACCAGCACGATGCCGCCCGCGTCGGCGACGAGGCGCTGCTGCTGGCCGAGGCCGGGCCTGTCGTGATCTCGCCCGATCGGCCGGCGGCGCTGCCGCTGCTCGCGAGCCAGGGCGTCGACCTGATCATCATGGATGACGGCTTCCAGAACCCGTCGCTGCGCAAGGATCTGTCACTGATCGTCGTCGATGGAGCCGCCGGTGTCGGCAATGGCCGTGTCTTTCCGGCCGGGCCGCTGCGCGCGCCGCTGAGGACCCAGATCATCCGCACCGACGCCGTCATCGTGGTCGGCGACGGCAAGCCGGGCGACCGCATGGTGCGGCGGGTGTCGCGCGCCGGCAAGGTGGTGCTGAAGGCGAGGCTGGAGCCGGCGGCGATCCGGGTCTGGGGCCCGCGCTCCTTCCTCGCCTTCGCCGGCATCGGCCGGCCGGAGAAGTTCTTCAACACGCTCGACGCGGCCGGCGTGCCGCTCACCGACGTGAAGGGATTTCCCGACCATCACGCCTATACGGCCGAGGATGCGCGCAAGCTCATCGCCCGCGCCGAGGCGGACAAGCTGGACCTGATCACGACGAGCAAGGATTACGTCCGCCTTGCGCGCAAGGACGGCGACCTCGCCGCGCTGCGCGCCCGCACCAAGGTGTTCGAGGTGCGGATGCATTTCGAGAACGAGGCGCGCGTCGCCACGCTGATCGCCGACGTCGTCCGCCGGGTCGCGACGCGGTAGAGCGTTTTCGAGCGAAGTGGATGCCGGTTCGCGTGAAGAAAACGCGATCAAGCAAAGAGCTAGATCTGTTCGGCGTTTCCGTGAAACGCTGAAATGATCTAGTCACGCGGAACCGGGCCGCGAAGCGCGGCTCGGGTCGATCGGAAATGGCTCAGCGCCAGGTCAGGCCGAGCTGCTTGTGGCGGGCGAGGCAGGTGGCCGGATCCACATAGGCTTCCTGGTGCGCGACGTTCCAGTATTTGAGTTCGTCGAGCGGAATCACGGCGCCGGTCACCGCGCAGCGCACGAACGCGCCCGGGGACAGGATCTGGTAATCGCCATCGAGATAACGAATGCGCGCTTCGCCGCCGCGCCCGGCTGGATCAATACGGTTCATGAGCGGGAATATCGTGCGGATCGCGGTCATGTGCAACAGCGCCGAATGCCGCTCGACGCTTGCGCGACGGATTTATTGGCCGGCCATCTCAATCATCATCCTGAGGTGCCCGGCGGAGCCGGGCCTCGAAGGAGGCTCCAGGGAACGCTCCAAGGCGATCGCAATTTGAGATCTAGGGAAAGCCGGAGTGCCTCGCTGGACCCTCCTTCGAGGCTTCGCTGACGCGAAGCGCCTCAGGATGATGGGGCAGGCAGGACCGGGAGCCGTGAAAGGTCCTGTCCGGGATGACGGGGGCGGCGCTTTGCGCCTACCGCCGCCCGAACAGGCGCTCGATGTCGGCGAGCTTCAGTTCGACATAGGTCGGGCGGCCGTGGTTGCACTGGCCGGAGCCGGGCGTCGCTTCCATCTCGCGCAGCAGCGCATCCATTTCCTCCGCCCGCAGCCTTCGGCCGGAGCGGACCGAGCCGTGGCAGGCCATGGTTGCCGCCACATGGTCGAGCTTTTCGCGCAGGCGCGTGGTGTCGTCCCACTCGGCGAGGTCGTCGGCGAGATCGATGAGCAGCGAGCGGGTATCGAGTTCGCCAAGCAGGGCCGGCGTCTCGCGCACCGCCACCGCGCCGGGACCGAAGCTCTCGATCGCGAGGCCCAGTTCGGCCAGCTCGTCGGCGCGCTTCAGGAGCCGCGCCACGTCATCCTCCGGCAGGTCGATGACGTCAGGGATCAGCAGGATCTGCCGCGCCACGCCGGAACGCGCCAATGCCGTCTTCAGCCGCTCATAGACAAGGCGTTCATGCGCCGCATGCTGGTCGACGATGACGATGCCGTGGTCGGTCTGGGCGATGATGTAGTTTTCATGCACCTGCGCGCGGGCGGCGCCGAGCGGCCGGTCGGTCGGGTCATTGGCGGCGACGACATTGGCGCGCGCATCGGCCGAAGGCTGGCTCACCGCCGCGAAGGCCGGCTGGGCCGCCTCGTTGAACTCACGCGCGGGAGCAGGTGTGTTCGCCCAGTCGCGCCAGGAGGGGGCGGCGGCCGCGTTGCCGAAGGATGGCATCGGCGCCGAGGGGCGCCATGCCGTCGAGGCGGGCGGCGCACCGGTGCGGAAGGCGGCGATGGTGGCGCCGCCACCCGTCGTCGCCGAGCGGTGGCCGGCCTGGTGGATGGCGTTGCGCAGCGCGCCGACGATCAGGCCGCGCACCAGGCCCGGATCGCGGAAGCGCACGTCGGACTTGGCCGGGTGGACGTTGACGTCGACGCCATGCGGCTCCAGGTCGATCCGGAGCGCCGCCACCGGATGGCGGTCCCGCGACATCACGTCGGCATAACCGGCCCTGAGCGCGCCCACCAGCAGCTTGTCGCGCACCGGGCGGCCATTGACGAATAGGAACTGCTGCAGGCCGTTGGCGCGGTTATAGGTCGGCAGCCCGGCATAGCCGGAGAGATGCACGCCCTCGCGGGTCGCGTCGATCGCCAGCGAATTGTCGACGAAGTCCTGGCCGAGGATCTGGCCGAGTCGCTCGACGAAGGGCTCGTCGCCATGCGCGACGGGATAGTCGATGGCGCCGCGGTCGCTGCCGGTCAGCGAGAAGCGCACTTCCGGATGCGCCATGGCGAGGCGCTTGACGATGTCGGTGATGGCGCTCGCCTCGGCGCGCTCGCCCTTCAGGAATTTGAGCCGCGCCGGCGTCGAGAAGAACAGGTCGGTGACCTCGACCCGCGTGCCGGAATTGAGGCCGGCCGGGCGCGGCGGATGCACCAGCCCGCCCTCGACGACGATCTCCCAGCCATGCGGCTCGCTGGCATGGCGCGAGGCGATCGAAAGCCGCGCGACGGAGCCGATCGAGGCCAGCGCCTCGCCGCGAAAGCCGAGCGTGCGGATGTCGAGCAGGTCGTCGGTGAGCTTCGAGGTGCAGTGGCGATCGATGGCGAGGCCGAGATCGTCATGCGTCATGCCGCCGCCATCGTCGGTGACGCGGATCAGCGAGGCGCCGCCGCCGGCCGTGACGATCTCGACGCGCTTCGCGCCGGCGTCGATGGCGTTCTCGACCAGTTCCTTGACGACGCTCGCCGGCCGCTCGACCACCTCGCCGGCGGCGATGCGGTTGATCATGTCTTCGGTCAGGCGGCGGACGGTGGTCATGGCGATCAATCTGGCTGTTGGCCGGCGATCCTGCCGGATTCGGGCGGATGAGGGAAGCGGAGCGGGGAGGACGGCCGTGGACAGGCGTCAGGGGGCAGCTCGACCAATCGCAAAGATTTGATCATCTCGGCGAACGTCGGCAAGTCCGGCCTGCGCTATGCCTTGGAAGCCGGGCAGGATCTCGACGGCGATGTGCGACGGGGGAACGTGCATGTCGATCTCAGGTGCGGATCTCGCCGCGGCGATCGATCAGCTCTCCAAGGCCGACCTCCGGAAGGCGGACCCGTTCCGGCCCTGCCTCAACTTCCTGATCGGTCATTTCACCTTCACGCTCGCCATCCTCGCGGCGGCGCTCGCCTCGCTGCCGAAGAAGAGCGAGGAACTGGCGCCGGGCGTGGCGGCGGCGATCGGCGGCGTGCTCGCCTGGATGGCGATCTCTGCGCTCGTCGCCAGCGTGGTGACGCTCCTGGTGCAGTTCCTGAAGACCCGCTACATCCGACAGAATATCCTCGGGCTCCATCCGGAACCCTGGACCAATCTGGCGCTGGTCCTCTGCGTGCTGCCGTTGCTGCCGGGCGCCGTCGCCGTGTTCTTCTGCCTGAGGGTCGGGACGGCCTTGCTGCCGAAGGCGAGCCTGCTTCCTTCGCTCGGCGACGCGCTGCGCAGCCTGCTGTTCTGACCCGCCTCAGGCCTTCTTGACGAACTCGGCCCGGAGCACGAGCCCCTTCACCTGCTTGGTGTTGCACTCGAACGTGTCTGTATCGTCGGTCAGGCGGATGTTCTTGACGACGGTGCCGCGCTTGATCGTCTCCGACGTGCCCTTGACCTTCAGGTCCTTGATCAGCGTGACGGAATCGCCGTCCTTCAACTGCGTGCCGTTGCTGTCGCGCACGATGATTTCGTCCGACATTTCTGTTTCCTGGCTGTTTTCTCACCTCTCTCTCAGGGAGAGGTGAAGAGGATGTTCCGCTTCAAATGGCTTCAGACGGCGCGCCAGCCGATGTCGCGGCGGGAGAAGCCGTCCGGCCAGTCGATGGTGTCGACCGCCTGGTAGGCGCGCTTCTGCGCCTCGGCGACGGTCGCGCCGAGCGCCGTCACGTTGAGGACGCGGCCGCCATTGGCGACCAGCCTGCCTTCAGCGAGTGCCGTGCCGGCCTGGAACACCTTGGTGTCGGGAAGCGCATCGGCTGCCTCGATGCCGGCGATCGGCGTGCCCTTCGCGTAGTCGCCCGGATAGCCCTTCGCCGCCATGACGACCGTGAGGGCGGCTTCCGGCCGCCAGCGCGTCTCAACGCCGTCGAGCTTGCCTTCGGCGGCTGCGAGCAGCAGGTCGAGCAGATCGCTCTCCAGCCGCATCATCAGAACCTGGCATTCCGGGTCGCCGAAGCGGACATTGTATTCGATCAGCTCCGGCCCCTTGGCCGTGATCATCAGCCCGGCGAACAGCACGCCCTTGAACGGGGCGCCGCGCGCCGCCATCGCCTTCATGGTCGGGCGGATGATCTCGGCCATGGTCCGCTCGATCATCGCCTCGGTCATGACCGGGGCGGGAGAATAGGCGCCCATGCCGCCGGTGTTCGGACCGGTGTCGCCGTCGCCGACGCGCTTGTGGTCCTGAGCGGTGGCGAGCGGCACGGCGTGGACGCCGTCGCAGACGGCGAAGAAGCTCGCTTCCTCGCCGATCAGGCATTCTTCCACCACTACCTCGGCACCGGCCGAGCCGAAGGCGCCGTCGAAGCAGGCTTCGATCGCCGCGTGCGCCTCTTCCAGCGTCTCCGCCACGACAACGCCCTTGCCGGCGGCGATGCCATCCGCCTTGACGACGATCGGCGCGCCCATCCTCGTCGCGTAGTCGCGCGCGGGGGCGGCCTCGGTGAAGCGCTGGTATGCGGCGGTCGGGATATCAGCCTCGGCGCAGAGATCCTTGGTGTAGCCTTTCGAGCCTTCGAGGCGGGCCGCCTCCTGGCTCGGGCCGAACACCCTGATGCCGGCCCGCTCGAGCGCATCGGCGAGGCCGGCCACCAGCGGCGCCTCCGGGCCGACGACGACGAAGTCGATCATGTTGTGGCGGCAGAACGTGATGACGGCATCATGATCGAACGGATCGAGCCGGACCAGTTCGGCGAGCGCGCCGATGCCGGGATTGCCAGGCGCGGCATAGAGCCGGCCGAGCCGGGGCGATTTGCGCAAAGCCCAGGCCAAGGCATGCTCGCGGCCGCCCGATCCGATCAGGAGAATGTTGATGCGCGTCTCGGTCATGCTGGCAGCCCGTCGTTGAAAGCGGTGCGCGGCGCTTAGCAAGCAGGGGCTCGCTTGTCGAATCCGGAATCAGCCGGAAGCCGTCTTGGCGAGCAATTCGGCGCCATGGCGACGAAGAGGCGCAAGCGCGGGCTTGGCGCTGGTTTCGAACTGGCGGTATGACAACGCGAGAACCCGCGAGCCGGAAGAGAGACCGCATGTCCCCGATCAGCCTCAGTTCAGGAACCGTCGCCGATGCCGACCGGGGCAACTGGGTCGATCGCCATGCGCCGGTCTGGCTCCGGCCCTATGCCCGGCTGGCGCGCTGGGACCGGCCGATCGGCTGGTGGCTCCTGCTTCTGCCGTGCTGGTGGTCGACTGCGCTCGCCAGCAACGTCGCCGGCGCGACCTGGCCCAATATCGGCCACCTGATCCTGTTCCTGGTCGGCTCCGTGGCCATGCGCGGCGCCGGCTGCACTTATAACGACATCGTCGACCGCGAGCTCGACGCCGGCGTCGCCCGCACCCGTTCGCGGCCGATCCCGAGCGGCCAGGTCCGCGTCCGCGACGCCAAGATCTTCCTCGTCCTGCAGGCGTTTGTCGGCCTCGCCGTGCTGCTTTCGCTGAACTGGTTCTCCGTCGTCCTCGGCATCAGTTCGCTGCTGGTCGTCGCCGCCTATCCGTTCATGAAGCGGATCACCGACTGGCCGCAGCTGGTGCTCGGCCTCGCCTTCTCGTGGGGCGCGCTGATGGGCTGGTCGGCCTGGTTTGGCAGCCTGGCGCTGGCGCCGGTCCTGCTCTATGCCGGCGGCGTGCTGTGGACGATCGGCTACGACACGATCTATGCGCTGCAGGACATCGAGGACGACAAGATCATGGGCGTGCGCTCGACCGCGCGCCTGTTCGGCAGCCGTGCGGCGCCGATCGTTGGCCTTCTCTACACCGGCGCCGTGCTGTTCTGGGCCGCCTCGTTCTGGGTGGCCGGCATCGGCTGGGTCGCCTGGCTCGGCCTCGCGCTGGTCGCGGCACAGTTCGCCTGGCAGGTCGCCACCGTCCGCCTCGACGACGAGGCGCTGGCGCTGCGCCTGTTCAAGTCCAACCGCACGGCGGGGTTGATCCTGTTTGCCGCGCTGGTGCTCGACGGCCTCATCTGACGCGCCGCCGGGCGCGGATAAGCTCTCACGAACACGTCATTTGAAGATGAACCGAAGCGGGCGCGCTATCGGGCGTCCATCCTTGCCTTCACGCGGAGACCATTCAAACAAATTCATTGGGGAGCGATAGCATATGTCTAGAGAAGCACTTGCATCCGTTTCCGAAATCAATCCCGAGCCGTTCATCGAAGCCGTTCTGGGCTTTCGCGATACGGCCGCGATCAAGGCGGCCATCGATCTCGACCTCTTCACCGCGCTCGCCGAGGGCGCGACCGAGCCGGCGGCGCTCGCCATCCGCACCGGCGCTTCCGAGCGCGGCCTGCGCATCCTCTGCGACTATCTCACATTGAAGGGATTTCTCGCGAAGGCCGACGGGCGCTATGCGCCGAGCCCCTCCAGCGCTGTCTTCCTCGACCGTCGCTCGCCCGCCTATATGGGCGGCGTCGCCGATTTCCTGGCGGCGCCGGAAATGATGGCGCTCTTTCTCGACGATCCGGTCTCCTATGTTCGGCATGGCGGCTCCCTCGGCCTCGCCAACATGGCGCCGGAAAACCCGATCTGGATCAAGTTCGCCAAGGCGATGGTGCCGCTGGTGCTTGGCAGCGCCCAGGGCGTCGCTGCCGAGGTCGCCACCTGGTCGCCGCCGCCGCGCCGCGTGCTCGACATCGCCGCCGGCCACGGCTTCTTCGGCATCTCGGTGGCGAAGGCGGTGCCCGGCGCCGCGATCGTCGCCGTCGACTGGCCCGACGTGGTGGCGCTCGCGGCCGAAAACGCGAAGGCGGCCGGCCTCGACGGACGCTATGCGACGCTCCCCGGCAGCGCCTTCGACGTCGACTGGGGCCGCGATTTCGATCTCGTGCTGCTGCCCAATTTCCTGCACCATTTCGACCACGACACCTGTGTGTCGCTGCTCGAGAAGGCGCGCGCCAGCCTGGCGCCGGGCGGCAGGGTGATCGCGGTCGAGCAGGTGCCGGACGCGGAGCGGATCTCGCCGCCCTGGCCGGCAGGTTTCGCCCTGATCATGCTGGCGACGACGCAGCGCGGCGACGCCTATACCGAGGCGGAGCTGGGAGACATGGCGCGTGACGCTGGCTTTTCCGGCGTCGCGCTGACGGCGCTGCCGCCGTCACCGGCGAGTCTGGTGCTCTTCGAAGCCTGAACCGGTGCTAAGAAAAGGGCGCCAGCCTGCGATGGCAGAGCGGCGCCCATTTGGTATTATTGGCAGCGGGCCTCGCCCGTCTCAGTCGCGGGCGATGATCTCGCGGCCGTAGAGCGTCTCGATTTCCTTGTAGAAGCCGGTCTTGCGGCGCTTCAGGAAGCGCGGACGGCGGCCCTTCAGCGCCGACGGCGCGCGGCGCGAGCTGGCCTGGCCGACGACGAGCGGGCCCAGCTGGTCGAGCGGCGCGCGAACCGTGCCGTCGCCATCGACGATCAGCAGCGGCAGGCCGAGCGCGCGGCCCCAGGCCTGCCAGTCGGCGGCGACGTCCTCGCCATCGCCGAGGTCCTCGACGACGACCAACGGCAGCGACATGGCGGGGTCGCGGTGCATCAGTTCGACCGTGGTGCGGATCGCGCCGGTTTCGGCGTCGCCGGACATGCGGACGGCAACGCCACGGAACGCGCTGACCGGCGTGGAAAGGGTGGTGGGGATGCCGCCGAGGCGGCGCTTCACGATCGCCATCTCGCGGTCGATATAGACGGCCGGCGTGGTGGCCGAGGCGGGGCCGGCGAGGGCGGCGGAGTAGCGGACCGGCAGCGCGAAAGGGTCGAGCCGCAGGTCGTTGCCACGGGCGCCATGGGCTGCCGAAACCGTTGCGTTTGCCATTGCCTTGCACTCCATCGCTGCTCGCTTCGGCCCGGTTAACAGGACCTTAAAGGGGTTGGCCCGGTGGACGGGGCCCGCTCTCTGTTGAAGCGACAATGCCATGCGATCCGCCATTTGGAGCTTAATAGGCATGGTTAACGGCCCGGCGATCGCGGGCAGGGTTAGCGGCCGGTGATCGAAGACGGTTGACGAAAACTTGCCGAAATGTGGCAGGCCGCCCGGCGATGGCGGTGCGCCGCCATTTGCGCCGGCGAGGGGACTTGAGGGCGTCGGTGGTGTGCTTGCCGAGGGGATGCAACGAAGGCGGGTCGATGGTGGCTGTCGCCCTGTGGGAAGAGCTTGCGCCCCTCGGCGCGCGTCAACTTTTGCGGCCGACCCGGTGTCCGGCATGTCAATATTTTGGCGCGCGGATCGCGACTTCGTCCGTTTGGCAAGGTGCTTTGGAAGCGCCCGCGCTGCCATGACAGGACGCTCTGGCCAGCAAGTCCCTCACCCAACCTTCTCCCGCGCGCGGGAGAGGGTTGGGTGAGGGACTACGGCGTCCGCCTCAGGGCCGCAGCATCTTGCCGGGGTTGAGGATGCCGTTCGGGTCGAGCGCCTGCTTGATCGACTGCATCATCGCCATCGCGACCGGCCCCTTCGCCGCCGGCAGCAGGTCGCGCTTCAGGCGGCCGATGCCGTGCTCGGCAGAGATCGAGCCGTGATATCTGGCGACGATGCCGTGGATCAGCGCGTTGACCTCGTCCCAGCGGTCGAGGAAGGCCTGCTTGTCGGCGCCGACCGGCTGCGAAATGTTGAAATGGATGTTGCCGTCGCCGAGATGGCCGAACGGCACCGGCCGGCAACCCGGCACGAAGGCCTCGATCGCCGCGATCGCCTCGTCGAGGAAGGCGGGCACGCTGGCGACCGGCACGGAGACGTCGTGCTTGATCGAGCCGCCTTCCGGCTTCTGCGCTTCCGACATGCCGTGCCGCATCCGCCAGAACGTGCTCCGTTCGGCGAGAGACTGGGCGATGCTGGCATCGGCGACGACGCCGTCCTCGAAGGCGGTGGCGAGGATGTCCTCGATGGCGCTCCGCGCCGCCTCGTCGGAATGGCCGGACGAGATCTCCACCAGCGCATACCAGGGCGCCGTCGTGCCGACCGGCTCGCGCGAGCCGGGGATATGGCGCAGCACGAAATCGACGCCGATCCGCGGCATCAGCTCGAAGCCGGTCAGGTCATGGCCGGCGCGATCGCGCGCGAGATTGAACAGGGCGAGCGCGGCGGCGGGGTCGGCCAGCGCCGCGAAGGCGACCGCCTGGCCCTTCGGCCGCGGATAGAGCTTCAGCACGGCGGCGGTGACGATGCCGAGCGTGCCTTCGCCGCCGATGAAGAGTTGCTTCAGGTCGTAGCCCGTATTGTCCTTGCGCAGCGCGCCGAGGCCTTCCCAGACCCGGCCGTCGGCGAGCACCACCTCGAGGCCGAGCACGAGGTCGCGCGTGTTGCCATAGGCGAGCACGGCAGTGCCGCCGGCGTTTGTCGAGATGTTGCCGCCGATCCGGCAGGAGCCCTCCGAGCCGAGCGACAGCGGAAACAGCCGGTCCGCCGCCTCGGCGGCGTTCTGCACGTCGGCGAGGATCGCGCCGGCCTCCGCCGTCAGCGAATAGCCTTCGGGGTCGACGGCGCGGATCCGCGTCATCCGGTCGAGCGAGAGGACGATCTCGCTGCCGCTGCCGTCCGGCACCTGGCCGCCGACCAGGCCGGTATTGCCGCTCTGCGGCACGATCGCCGTCCGCGTCTCATTGGCGAGCGCGAGGATGGCGGAGACCTCCGCCACCGAGCCGGGGCGCAGCACCAGCGGCGTCTCGCCGAGATATTTGTCGCGCCATTCCATCCGGTAGGGCTTTGTCGCTTCCGGATCGGTGAGGGCGGCGGCGGGGCCGACGAGGGCGGCGAAGCGGGCGAGGAGCTCGGGCGTGGGGCGGTTCAACATGATGGCGATTCGATCCTTGCTTGCGGCAAGTCCTTGCCACGCGGGAGAGGATACCCGCCCCTGGGCCGCCGCCGGAAGCCGGAAGAAGGCAAAAAAACGCCGGCCTGCGGGGAGCCGGCCGGCGAGAGCAGTTCGATTGTCGGCTTGCGGGCTGTCTTGGCGACGCGATCGTCGGCTCCCGGAGCAGGGAGGGTGGCGCGAGGATCGCGCCACCCGTCTTCGTCAGCCGCTAGCGGCAGTTGTTCTGGCCGGGCCGGCAGTTGCGGTTGCGATTGTGCTGCTGCGGCCGGTTGCGGTTCTGGTTGTGCTGCCGGGCGCGCTGCTGCGGACGCGCATTCTGGCCGGGCCGCTGCTGCGGACGGGCGTTCTGCGACGGCCGCTGTTGCGGGCGAGCATTCTGGTTCGGCCGCTGCTGCGGACGAGCGTTCTGGTTCGGCCGCTGTTGCGGGCGGGCATTCTGCGACGGCCGCTGCTGCGGACGGGCATTCTGGCTGGGCCGCTGTTGTGGACGGGCGTTCTCCGGACGCGACGGACGGGTCGTCTCCGGCCGGTTGGGCCGGTTCGGACGGTTCTCGGCGCCGGGACGACCGGTCTCGGGCCGGTTCGGTCGCGTGCCGGCGGGACGCTCGGGCCGGTTCGGGCGACCAGCCTCGCTGCCGGGACGCTCGGGACGCGCGTTCGGCCGGTTTGGACGACCGGTTTCCGTGCCGGGGCGTTCAGGCCGGTTCGGCCGTCCGGTCTCGGTTCCCGGCCGGTTCGGGCGGCCGTTCTCCGTGCCGGGACGGTTCGGGCGATTATTGTCGCCCGGACGGCCAGGACGATTGTTGTTGTCGCCGGGGCGACCCGGGCGATTGTTGTCGCCGGGACGACCGGGACGGTTGTTGTCGCCGGGACGGCCATTGTCGGGGCGACCGGGCCGGTTCGGCCGGTCGGGGCGGTTCGGACGTTCCGGCTGCCAGGCGCCCGGCGGACGCGGCCGGTGCGGCGGGCCGGGACGCCAGCCGGGTGCGCCGTGCCAATGGTGGGTGACCCAGACATTGTTCCAGCCGCGATTGTTCCAGCCCCAGCTATTGTTCCAGGCCGAGCCGACCAGGACGGCCGTGCCGAAGATCAGCGCGCCGGTGGCGGCGGTCGTGAACACGTCGGTGGAATTGTAGACCGGGACATAGATGCGCTCCGGCTGGGCCGGGGCGATCGAGATCACGCGCGGTGCGCTCGACGTTGCTTCCTGGACGGTGACGACCTGCTGCGGCGTCGTCTTGAGATTGCCGAGCTTCTCCGCCTGCGCGCGCAGCAGCTGGATGACGGTGGTGACGTCCTCGGGCTGGCGGTCGAAGGCGAAGCCGAGCGATTCGGTCCAGTCCTCGTGATCGACGAGCATCTCGATCACGTCCGGGAAGCGCAGCAGCGCCACGACCGGAGCGTCGAGGCCGAGCTTCTCGGCCTCGGCGAAGTCGCCCGCTTCGGCCGCCTTCGGATTGGCGTTGAGCCAGTCCTCGGCCTTGATCAGCTGGTCGAACGGCGACGTGCTCGCCGACAGCACCAGCGACAGCAGCGGATCGGGATAGAGCGCGATCGGGCCGAGCAGATACTGCAGGTCGGTGACGGTATAGAGATCCGCCGCGTCGTCGGGCGTGGCCGCCGCCTGGGCCTGCGCCGCTCCTGGCACCTTGTCGGGCAGGGCGGGCGCCGCGGCTGGGGCTTCCTCGGCCGGGGCCGGGGTTGAGTCGGATTGCGCCTGCTTGACCGGGGGCGTCAGCGTTTCGGCGAGAACCGGATAGATGGTGGTCGACCAGCCGAAGACGGCGGCGACCGCCAGGCGGGAATAATTGCCTGTTCCAAACCAGGACTTTTCTTTCACTCGTGACTTCACGGCATGGGCCCTCCTGTCGGCCTTACTGCATGCATAGGTGGCACGTCTCCGCCGTTTCAGGAAGCGAGTCCGGCCGGATCGAAGGCGGATGGTTAAATTCGAGACACCAGGGAGAGCCGTGGGATGATTCGCATATCGATCTGTGGATTGGCCAGTTTCGCCCTGTTCCAATTCGATCGGGACCCGCATTCCGCGACAGACGTACATCGAGTGTGATGGGCAACGGCTTGCATCGGCTTGAAGCGCACGGGACCGTATGCGATAGGAGGCGCGCCTCCGGACGCACGAAGAGGAAATAATAGGCATGATCGAAGCAGGCGGTTTGATGAAGGGTAAGCGCGGCCTCGTGCTGGGCGTCGCGAACAACCGGTCGATCGCCTGGGGAATTGCCAAGGCCGCCCACGACCACGGCGCCGAACTGGCTTTTACCTACCAGGGCGATGCGCTGAAGAAGCGCGTGGAGCCGCTTGCGGCTGAACTCGGCGCACTTGTCGTCGGACATTGCGACGTCACCGACGCCGCCTCGATCGACGCGGTCTTCGCCGAAGTCGAGAAGCAGTGGGGCAAGCTCGACTTCCTCGTGCATGCGATCGGCTTCTCCGACAAGGACGAGCTGACCGGCCGCTTTGTCGACACCACAGAAGGCAATTTCAGCAAGACGATGCTGATCTCCGTCTATTCGCTGACGGCCGTGACCCAGCGCGCCGAGAAGCTGATGACGGATGGCGGCTCGATCCTGACGCTGACCTACTATGGCGCCGAGAAGGTGATGCCGAACTACAACGTCATGGGCGTCGCCAAGGCCGCGCTCGAGGCGAGCGTTCAGTATCTCGCCGTCGACCTCGGCCCGAAGAACATCCGCGTCAACGCGATTTCCGCCGGCCCGATCAAGACGTTGGCCGCCTCGGGCATCGGCGATTTCCGCTACATCCTGAAGTGGAACGAGTACAACGCGCCGCTGCGCCGCACGGTCACGACGGAAGAGGTCGGCGATTCCGGCGTCTACTTCCTGTCGGATCTCTCGCGCGCCGTGACGGGCGAAGTGCACCACGTCGATTCGGGCTACCATGTCGTCGGCATGAAGGCCGTCGACGCGCCCGACATCTCCGTCATCAAGGACTAGCCCGGGCCTCGCGGAGCACGCCGTGCCGACCATTGTTTTCATCCGGCACGGCGAGACCGACTGGAACGCCGAAGGGCGCTTCCAGGGCCAGCGCGACATACCGCTCAATGCGCGCGGCCGCGGCCAGGCGCAGCGCAATGGCCGCGTCCTCGCCGAGAAGATGCCGCAGACGGTCGATTTCGATTTCGTCGCGAGTCCGCTCGAGCGCACCCGCCAGACCATGGAGATCGCCCGCGGCGCCATGGGGCTGGACCCTTCCGCCTATCGCCTCGACCCGATTCTGAAGGAAATCACCTTCGGCCGCTGGGAAGGCTATACAGCCCCGGAACTGATGCTGCGCTGGCCGGAACTGGTCGCCGCGCGCGACGTCGACAAATGGGGCTTTCAGCCGCCGGCGGGCGAAAGCTACGCCATGCTCTCGGTCCGGATTGGCGCCTGGCTGGCCGGGGTGGTCAAGGACACGGTCGTCGTCTCGCATGGCGGCGTCTGCCGGGTGCTGCGCGGCCTCCTGCTCGGCCTCGATACAAGCCAGACCCCCAATCTCGACGTGCCGCAGGACCGGATCTTCGTCTGGGACGGTCGCGAGGCCGCCTGGCTCTGATTGCCGCGCCGGCGTCGCCGGCCGCGATCCCTCATCCTCCATCCCGATAGGTTTTTGCGCGTTCCGTCCCCGCAGGGGCCGGCGCGTGAGCGGGGGGCCCTCGGGCGGCGGTGATGAGGCCGGCCCTCGGACGTCGCCCCCACAAACGAAAACGACGCCCGTGGGCGTCGTTGGGTAGTTCCGTCAGGGAGGGGAGAAAGACCCCGATCAGCCCTTGCTGTTGTCGGCGCGGGCGGGGTTCGCCGTGAACGCGCCGAGACCTTCGCTGCCATTGTGGCTGACGCCGACGGCCTGGCCCGGATAGATGCCGAGCAGCTGCTTGCCATTGGCGAACTGGAAGGTCTGGCCGCCCTGCAGCGTCAGCGTGCCGGTCGAGGCGTTGACGCTGGTGACTGTGCCCTGGGTCTGCTCGGCAGCGAAGGCGGTGGCGCCCGTGGCGAGGAAAGCGACAGAGGCGGCGGCGAGGATGAGATTACGCATTTTCTTGAATCCTGGTCGAACCGGGTTCGACATGGTTGTGCCCGTTTTCGGGAGGGCAATTCCCATCGCCTGTCCGGGGGGGGTGAACAGGCGGGTGGCTGAGAGGGTGGCCGGCTTGCCGGACACCCGCTCGGTGGTCAGTTCGTCCTGTCGGGAGGCGAGGCTCCCGGAGGATCAGCCGTTGCTGTTGTCAGCGCGGGCGCGGCTCGGGTTGAAGGCGCCGAGGCCTTCCGAACCCTGGTGAGCGACGCCGACGGTCTGGCCCGGCAGGATGCCGAGCAGCTGCTTGCCGTTCGAGAAGGTGAAGGTCTGGCCGTCCTGGAGCGTCAGCGTGCCGGTCGAGGCATTGACGCTGGTGACGGTGCCTTCGGTCTGCTCGGCGGCCATGGCGGCAGCGCCCGAAGCGAGGAAAGCGACCGAAGCGGCGGCGAGGATGAGATTGCGCATTGTAAGTCTCCTGGTCGAACCCTTGTTCGACATGGTTGTGCCCGTTCGGGGGAGGGCAATTCCCGCCCGCCGGGGGGGGGAGAACCGGCGGGAAGTGCAGGCCGGCCCGGTTGGGGGAGCCGGATGTCGGCCTGCGGTCAGTTCAGGTCAGGTAGAGATGAGATCGCGACAGGCGATCAGTCGTTGGCGGGCTTCGGGTTGTAGGCGCCGAGGCCCTCGCTGCCGTTGTGGCTGACGCCGACGGCCTGGCCCGGCAGGATGCCGTAGAGCTGCGCGCCGTTGGCGAACTGGAAGGACTGGCCGTCCTGGAGCGTCAGCGTGCCGGTCGTGGCATTGACGCTGATGACGGTACCTTCGGTCTGTTCAGCCGCGATTGCGGCAGCGCCGGAGGCGAGGAAAGCTGCAGAGGCAGCGGCAATAATAAGGTTACGCATCTTTTTCTTCTCCTGGTCGATATCGGATCGACCTCATTGCGGCGGCGGCCCCGGTTTCGGTGGGGCGGTTCGTTCATCCCGTCGCCGATGAGCTGTATTTGATCCCCGGCAGCCGATTTTGCAAGCGGGAGAATTTTTTGCATTCGGGCCGATTTGACCCTGGCATTCCTGCATTCGAATACATAATCGGCAAATTTTGGATCTAAATTCCATACTCTCCCGATTTATTGGAATGAGATTCGAATTGTCTGGCGGATTGTTCACTGTTCCTAACGGCACTGTTCGAAAAATAGCGATGCTTATTGTTATCAAAGCTCATCAATTTCGGTCTGGCAGCAAGGGCAGTGGTGCGCCGGCTTGGGAATCGTCGCCAGGCCCAGCCAATCTGACAGCATAAAATCGTGTTGCTGATTGTTGCTGAAGCTTCTGATCTGGAAATCGCTAAAGCAAGTCCGGGCAGGGGAACTCGTCCGGGCGCTATGCCCCGGAGGGGCTGCTGCGATCTGGCGCGGTGGCGCCGCGAGTCGGGCCATGCCGGCTGGCCGGCCGGCGGGCGGGTATCCCGCGGCAGGGCGGGTGGGAGCGGTCGCGCGGGAAGAACGACGCAAAAAAGAAAACGACGTCCGGAGGGGGCGGACGTCGTTTTCGGGAGGTCAGGTATGTCCGGTCGAGATGGGGCCGGTTGCTGGCGCTTAGTTGGCCGGGTTCGGGTTGAACGCGCCGAGGCCCTGGGCGCCGTTGTGGCTCACGCCGACCGTCTGGCCCGGCAGGATGCCGTAGAGCTGAGCGCCATTGGCGAAGTTGAAGGTCTGGCCGTCCTGCAGCGTCAGCGTGCCGCTCTTGGTGTTGACGCTGACAACCGTGCCTTCGGTCTGCTCGGCTGCGATGGCAGCGGCGCCAGAGGCGAGGAAAGCAACGGAAGCAGCTGCAATGATAAGACTACGCATCTTTTTTCTCCTGGTCGAATGGGGAATTCGACACCTTCTCGGTGGCGGCCCGAACCATGGGGCTGGTTCGCTTCACTCCGTCTCCGGTGAGCTGAATTTGGTAAGCCGGGCTAATGAATGCAAGTCGCAGATTTGTGATCTTGCCGCCGATTTAGCCTCTGGCATTCCAAAATCCGGTCAAGTTGACCGCAATATGGGCATTTTTTACGACAATATGGCTAACAATGAGAACGGATTTCTGTTTGGCAGGTGGATTGTTCACCAAACTTCATTTGCCGTTCAATAAATTGTGATGCTTATCGTAGTCGAAGCTCACCAAAACACTGCGGTGGGATGGCGGCCGGATGGCGCCCGGGCTGCGACTCGCGTCAGCAGGCTGATGTCATCGGTTATAAAATGACGCCCTTATCACTTGGCGGGCCTCGATCTCGGACGCGTGGTTGTCGCCGCGCCGCCTGGAGGGCTTTCGCCGAACGCCAGGCATCGGCGAATCGTGCTCCGGAAACGACAACGGCGCCCGGAGGGGTACCGGGCGCCGTTTTCAGAGAGCAGCGACTACGGGGAGGTCAGTAGTTTCCGTATTCGCCGTCACTCTCCGGGTGGGGATCGAAAGCGGTGATCCCCTGGTTCTGGCCGGTGTAGGTCACACCGACGTTCTGTCCGGGCAGAATGCCGTAGAGCACCGCCGGGTTGGTGAAGGTAAATGTCTGCCCCGATTGCAGCGTCAATGTGCCGTTGGCGACGTTGACGCTCGTGACCGACCCTTCGACTTCTTCGGCGGCGTAGGCGGCGCCCGAGGCAAGGAGTGCGACGGACGCTGCGAAGAGAGCGAGATGGCGCATGATGAGGTCTCCAGTTCCTACCTTGTCAGGCCAGGGTCTGATGACTGTCCCCGAAGGAAAATCTCCGCCCGTCCCTGGTCATATCGGAAGATGGATGCGCCTCATCCGAACTCAATTCACAAGGAGTTCACTTGATTCTGCGCGTCGCCGGCGGGGTAGCCGGCTTTGCTGGCGTGTCTGGCTTCTGCCCTCGTTTCCGTTGGAGATGGCGGCTGGCTTCGCCATTCTCTGGGTCCGATCACGGTTTCGTGAAAGTCGCTTTTGCTGATAATAGCAAAGCTTACGATCAGTGCAAGTGATTGTGTCCCATGCTCATTCCCCATGCACCGTTCGCGCTTCCCGTCCGTCGCGCGAAGCTGGCGTTTGACGGGAGGCCGCCGGCTTTCTAGAACCGGGGCCAATCTTCGGGAGCGGTTCGCCCATGTCGCACAATACCTTCGGCCATCTGTTTCGCGTCACGACCTGGGGCGAGAGCCACGGCCCCGCCCTCGGCGCGGTCGTCGACGGCTGTCCGCCGCGCATCGCCATCTCGGAAGCCGAGATCCAGGCCTGGCTCGACAAGCGCAAGCCGGGCACCTCGCGCTTCACCACCCAGCGCCGCGAGCCCGACGAGGTGCGCATCCTTTCCGGCGTCATGCCGCAGGAAGATGGCACGCTGTTGACCACCGGCACGCCCATCGCGCTCGAGATCCAGAACGTCGACCAGCGTTCCAAGGACTATGGCGACATCAAGGACCGTTACCGGCCGGGCCATGCCGATCTCACCTACGACATCAAATACGGCATTCGCGACTACCGCGGCGGCGGCCGCTCCTCGGCCCGCGAGACGGCGGCGCGCGTCGCCGCCGGCGCGATAGCCCGCAAGGTCGTGCCGGGAATGAGCGTGCGCGGCGCGCTCGTCCAGATCGGCCCGCACAAGATCGACCGGTCGCGCTGGAACTGGAACGAGGTCGACCAGAACCCGTTCTTCTGCCCCGACGCCGAGACGGCGAAGGTGTGGGAGGAATATCTCGACGGCATCCGCAAGGCCGGCTCCTCGGTCGGCGCGGTGATCGAGGTGATCGCCGAGGGCGTTCCGGCGGGCCTCGGCGCGCCGGTCTATGCCAAGCTCGACCAGGATATCGCCAGCCTGCTGATGTCGATCAACGCCGTGAAGGGCGTCGAGATCGGCGAGGGCTTCGATGCCGCGGCGCTCACCGGCGAGGAGAACGCCGACGAGATGCGCATGGGCAATGACGGCAAGCCGCTGTTCCTGTCGAATCATGCCGGCGGCATCCTCGGCGGCATCTCGACCGGCCAGCCGATCGTCGCCCGCTTCGCCGTCAAGCCGACCTCGTCGATCCTGACGACGCGCCGCTCGATCACGGCGAAGGGCGAGGAGGTCGACGTGATGACCAAGGGCCGGCACGATCCCTGCGTCGGCATCCGCGCCGTGCCGATCGGCGAGGCGATGGTCGCCTGCGCCGTCGCCGACCACTACCTGCGCCATCGCGGCCAGAACGGCTGATCGGTCGCGGAGGAGACGGACATGAGCGTCGTGCGGGTCGGTGAATTCAGGGCGGCAGAGGGCAGGGCGGACGCGCTGGCGGCGTCTCTCGCCTCGATCCGGCCGATCATCCTCGGCTCCGAAGGCGCGGTCTCCTGCGAGATACTTCGCGATCGGGCCGACCCGGGCCGTTTCCTGGTGATCGAGCACTGGCAGACCACCGAGGCGCACCAGGCCTCGGTGAAGAACATCCCGCCCGAGATGTTCAAGACGGCGATGGCGCTGTTCGCCGAACCGCCCAAGGGCAGCTATTTCGACGGCCTCGCCTGAGCGGCGGGGAGCTGAAACGGTTGACGGACCGTTCACTGCACGGCGTTCTGATAAGCCCTATATATGATCTTATAGGCTTATTTGACCTGCACAGGACGTTTCGTTTTGCTCAAGCTTCAAACCATTGTCGCGTCGACCCGCCCGGGCCGCGCCGGTCTCTCGATCGGCAGCTGGTTCCACGACGTCGCCGCGGCGCGCAAGGATTTCCAGGCCGGCCTGATCGACTTGAAGGCGGTCAACCTGCCGCTGTTCGACGAACCGCATCACCCGCGCATGCTCCAGTATGTGCACCAGCACACCAAGGACTGGAGCGCGACGATCGACGCGGCCGACGCCTTCGTCATCGTGATGCCGGAGTACAATCACGGCTTCACCGCCTCGATCAAGAACGCGCTCGACTATCTCTCGCATGAATGGGCCGACAAGCCGGTCGGCTTCGTCAGCTATGGCGGCGTCTCGGCCGGCACCCGCGCGGTGCAGCTTCTGAAGCCGGTGACCTCAGCGCTCGGCCTGGTCGCGGCAGGCGAGGTCAACATCCCGTTCTTCGCCCAGTACCGCAAGGACGACGCCTTCGCGCCGCCGGAGAGCTTCACCGATTCCGCCAACCTGATGCTGGACCGCATCGCCAAGGTTGGCGCCACGCTGAAGGCGGGCCGCAAGGAACTGGTCGCCGCCTGAGCGGCGGAGCCTTTGGACGAATGAAAATGGCGGCCGATGGCCGCCATTTTTGTGTCAGGCTGTTCTTCACCTCTCCCTGAGGGAGAGGTCGGAGCGAAGCTCCGGGTGAGGGTTTAGGGAACCTCCGGATGAGGCTCTGGGGACGGAGGTTGGCCGGCAGCGCCGTAAACCCTCACCCGCCGGCCTGCGGCCGTCGACCTCTCCCTCAGGGAGAGGTGAAGGCCAGGCCTCGCCCGCCCCAAAAAACTTAGCTCAGCTTGACCCGCCGGGTCGTGCTTCCCTTGCGGGCGAGCTCGAAGGTGGCGACCACCTCGATATGGCCGGACCACAGGAACTGGTCGACCGGCGTGACGCGGGTCAGCCTGTAGCCGCCGTCGATCAGGATGCGGGCATCGCGCGCCAGCGTCGCGGCGTTGCAGGAGACGCCGACGATGCGCGGCACCGCGGATTTCGCCAGCATCTCGGCCTGCGCCTTGGCGCCCGCCCGCGGCGGGTCGAACACGACGGCCTGGAACGGCTTCAGCTCCGGCGGCGCCATCGGGTTCAGGAACAGGTCGCGCCGGCGCATCGTCACGGCCTTGATGTTCTTGGAGAAGCGCATCGAGCGGTCGAGCGCCTGTAGCAGCCTGGCCTCGCCCTCGACGGCGAGCACGGGGAAGCGCCGCGCCAGCTTGAGCGTGAAGGTGCCGATGCCGGAGAAGAGATCGAGCACCGGCCCGGACTTGCCGACCGCCGCGTCGACGAGATCCGCCATACTCTTTTCCGAAGGCGCCGTCGCCTGCAGGAAGCCGCCGGGGCTCGGATAGAGCACGATCGGATCGTTGCGGAGTTCGGGCACGCGGCTCATGACGATTTCCGCGCCATCGACCGTCAGCCGGCAGATCGAGCCGTCCGTCGCGGCGCGGCCGAGCGCCTCATAGTCGGCACGGCCAGGCTTGCGGGCGCCTTCGAGTGAAACGTCGAGGCCCGTATCGGTCGAGACGACGGTCATGCGGGCGCGCTTGCCCTGGTCGACGAGGCGGTTGGCCAGCGCCGCCAGCTTGTCGCGCCGGTTCTCGATCTCCGGCACCAGCAGCGGGCATTCCTCGATCGCCAGCACGTCGTGGCTGTCGCGCTTGTTGAAGCCGAGCACCAAGGCCTTGTCGTCGCGCGCGAGCGTGAAGACGGCGCGGCGGCGCGTATGCGGAGCGACCGGCACGACCGGGTCGACCTCGGTCTCGATGCCGCGTTGGGCGAAGGCGTGGACGACGAGCTCACGCTTCCAGGCCTGGTATCTCTCCGGCGCCCAGTGCTGCAGCGCGCATCCGCCGCAGACGGTGAAATGCTTGCAAGCCGGGTCGATGCGGTCGGGGCTAGGCCGGACGATCGAGACCAGATGACCGCGTTCGCCCTCGATCTCGGCGGTGACGACTTCGCCCGGCAGGGTGAAGGGCACGAACACCTTCTGGCCGGAGGCGGTCTCGGCGATGCCGTCGCCCTCATGGCCGAGGGAAGTGATGGTGAGGGTCTCAGCCATGGGCTTTGTCTTTCCTAACGCCGAGCAGGAATTCGTGATTGCCGTCGCCGCCGGCGATCGGGGAGGGGATGAGTCCATCGACGGTCCATCCCGGCTCCGTGGCGATCCAGTCGACGATGCGCTGGACGGCAGCCTCGCCTTCCAGCGGATCGCGAACCAGGCCGCTTTTGCCGATGCCGTCCTTGCCGACTTCGAACTGCGGCTTGACCAGCAGGATCGCCCAACTGCCGGGCTCGGCCAGTTCGAGAGCCGGCGGCAAGGCGAGGCGGAGCGAGATGAACGACACGTCGCAGACGATGGCGTTGAACGGCTCGCCGATATCCTCTTCGGTCAGATCGCGGACATTGAGGCCCTCGCGCATGGTGACGCGCGAGCGGCTTGCGACGCGCGGATGCAACTGGCCATGCCCGACATCGAGCGCATGGACATGGCGCACGCCGCGTTCGAGCAGCACCTCCGTGAAGCCGCCCGTCGAGGCGCCGAGATCGAGCGCCGTCCGGTCGGTCGGATCATAGCCGAAATGGTCCAGCCCGGCGACGAGCTTCAGCGCGGCGCGCGAGACATAGCGCTGCGCCGGGTCGTCGATCTCGAGCGTGGCGTTGGGGCGGATCGTGGCGGCGGGCTTGGTGATGAGCACGCCGTCGACGCGGACATGGCCGCGCAGGACAGCGTCGCGCGCCTTGGCGCGCGAGGCGACAAGCCCGCGGGCCAGCAGGACCATATCGAGGCGGTGTGTGGTGTCGTTCATGCGGCGAGTGATGGCGCGCGCGACGCCCGAGCGCAAGCGCTATCGGGCCGCAGGCGGGCGAGGACGGGGCTTATCGGTGGGCGGCGATCAGCATCATCATCGGCCGATCGCGCTCTTCGGCGAGCGAAGGCTCCGCCGCGATTTCGGCGTCCGTCGGTCCCCACTCCTCGAAATGGGTGATGGTGAAGCCCTGCCGGATCATCGCGTTCAACTGGGTGCCGATGGTGCGGTGATGCTTGATGACGCCCTTGGCGAGCCAGTCGGTCGTGCGCGGACCCTCGGCGCTGTAGCGATCGATCGGCCAGGTGCGGCGGCCATCGGCATCGATCCCCCAGCCGGGATTCGTCGGCGCCATGTAGATCGGGTGCTCGATCGAGAAGACGAGCCCGCCGCCGGGGGCGAGCGCCCGGTGAATCGTTGCCAACAGCCTCGGCAGATCCTCGATGTAGTGCAGCGTCAGCGAGCTGTAGACGAAATCGAAGCCCGCCTCCGGCAGTTCCAGCGTCTCGAGATCGGCGCGCTCGTAGCGGATCGCCGGGTCGGCGGTCATCGAATTGGCGCGGGCGAGCATCGCTTCCGACACGTCGAGGCCGAGCACCGAGGCCGCGCCCTGTTCGCGGGCATGGCGGCAGAACCAGCCATAGCCGCAGCCGAGATCGACGACGCGCAGGCCCGCGAGGTCGGGCAGGAGAGCGCGGATGGCCGGCCATTCGGCGGCGCCGGCGAGGCCTTCGACGGAGCGGCGCAACTGGCTGTAGCCTTCGAAGAAGGCCGGATTGTCGTAGATGTTCTGCGTCATGCGCTCGTTCTCCATCCGGGCGGTGGCCGGATGGCGTCGTCTAGCATGAAATGCCAGGCAACGCGCCCGGGAGCGGCTCAGCCGGGCCGGGCGCGCTCGACCTCGACCGTCACATGCGACAGGCGGCCGAGATTGGACAGCCGGTGTCGATAGGTTTCGGGCGAAGCCGGATTGGCCGAGACGAGGCTGATCACCGCCGCGTTGTGGCCGGGGCCGACGCGCCAGAGATGCAGGTCGGTGACGCGGCTGCCGTCCCGCTCGATCGTGGCGCGCATGGCGGCGGCGAGCTTCGGGTCGGGAACGGTGTCGACGAGGATGCGGCCGCTGTCGCGCATCAGCTGGATCGACCAGCTGGCGATCAGCACGGCGCCGAGGATGCCGACGGCGGGATCGAGCCAGACCCAGTTGAGAAGCTGTCCGGCCAGGAGCGCCGCGATGGCGAGCACGGAGGTCGCGGCGTCGGCGACGACATGCAGATAGGCGGCGCGCAGATTGTGGTCGCGCGCCGCGCCATGGGCGTGGTGATGATGATGATGATGATCGTGGTCGTCGTGATCGCCATGGTCATGGTCATAGGCGTGTGGCGCATGGCTATGGCCGTGCGCATCGCTCTCATGCAGCAGCGCGGCGCTGACGAGATTGACGACGAGGCCGATGACGGCGACGGCGATCGCCGGGCGAAAGTTGATCTCGACCGGCGAGGTCAGCCGCCAGGCCGCGTCGACGGCGATCAGCAAGGCGATCATGCCGAGAATGACGGCGCTGGCGAAGGCGGCGAGATCGCCGACCTTGCCGGTGCCGAAGGTGAAGGCCGGATCGTGCGCGTGGCGGCGGGCGAAGCGATAGGCGAGCGCCGCCACCAGCAGCGCCCCGGCATGGGTCGACATGTGGAAGCCATCGGCGAGCAGCGCCATCGAGCCATAGGCGTAGCCCGCGACGATCTCTGCCATCATGGTGAGTGCCGTGATGGCGACGACGATCATCGTCCGGCGCTGGTTGCGGTCATGCGACGCGCCGAGGAAGACGTGGTTGTGCCCGCCGAGGCTTTGCGTTGCGTTCATGATGGCTGCTCCTGCCGGCGATCGGTCCGGGCGCGCCGGAACGGCCGGTCTCAAAGATATTTGCTGACTTCCTTGATCTCGGAGACGAGCGCGCGCGCCTCGTCCGCCGGCAGGGCGCTGGCGGCGGCGCCGAGATGCTCGTCGATGTGGTGATGGATCAGCGTGCGCTTGGTGCTCTCGATCGCCTTGATCACCGCCTGCATCTGCTGGGCGATCAGCAGGCAGTCGCGGCCTTCCTCGACCATGGTGATGACACTGGCGAGATGGCCGGAGGCGCGGCGCAGCCGCTGCATGATTTCGGGGTTCTGGGCGTGGCTCATGTCAATATCCTATCCTGGGGGAGGGGATATGGGAAGTGGGAATTCCGGGACGGGGAGGAAAGATAGGGGTGCGTGCGCGGCTAGGATGTCAGTCGCAATGACGCATGAATTTCAGCAAGGAAGCGCTGCCAGAATGCCAAACACAGCGGCTAAGCACAGGAGTGCGGCCACAAGGACTTTTGAGCGGCGCTTGGCGATACTGTTGTCTAATGCTTCCTGCTTCACGGACTGCGTCATTTCCGCGAAGCTTCGTTCGATCAAAGCGGTCTGAAGCAGTCCATCGTCGCTAGATATTTTCCTTGGCGTCAGCCCGATGATGGATCGGCTCTTGTCGTGAAACTTGCCGAGTATCGCTGCCTGGAGCCGCAAGGCTGACCGCCGTCCTCGGTTCCAGTCTCTGAAATCAGCGGCAACAATCTCTGACGACGAAATGAGAGGAGACGGCTTGGCCAGTCCGGGCTTTCTGCTGGCGTCGAGCATCGTCTTTCGATCCCGCTCGATAGATCTGAGCCGCATCGCAATTATTCGACCTGCCCAATTTTCGATAAGTGCAATGAGGCCCGCGAACAATCCAGCAAGGATGCTGGCAATAGCAAATGCAAAACTCGGGATCCCGACGATCTCGCACATTCCTGTCCCCCACAGGAGCTGGTTCGACAGGCTAGAATCGAGTGTCTGTCTTCCTCTGCATTATCATCAAGCACGATGGCAAAGCGTATAGAATTCGAAGCAGCGTTGCCGGGGCAGACTTTTAGCTGAAACGGTGCAGCCATCCGGTCAGCCGGAACGGCTCAGCCGGCGACGAGACGCTTCAGCTTGGCCATGATCGTTTCGTCCTTCTCGTGGTAGTCCACGGTGCCGACGAAATTGGCGTTGGAATCGAGCAGGTATACCGAGGCCGAGTGGTCCATCGTGTAATCCTCGCCGTCGCCGACCTTCTTCGAATAGACCTTGTAGGCCTTCAGGATGCCGTCGATCTGCGGCCGGCTGCCGGTGAGCCCGATGATCCGCGGATCGAAGGCCTGGAGATAGTTGTTCATCTGCTCCGGCGTGTCGCGCTCCGGGTCGACGGTGACGAAATAGACCTTGAGCTTGTCGCCGTCGGGACCGAGCTGCTTCAGCCACTGCGTCGCCTGGAACAGGGTGGTCGGGCAGACATCGGGGCAGAAGGTGAAGCCGAAGAACACGGCCGAGGGGTGGCCCTTCAGCGCCGCCTCGGTGACGGGCTGGCCCTTCTGGTCGACGACCGAGAATGGTCCGCCGATCGCGCTCAGCTGCAGGCCGGGACCCGTCTTCGGCATGAAGGCGAAGCCGGCGATGGCGATGACGGCCACGGCGACCAGGCCCCACAGGACGTAGCGGATGGTCCGCAGCGTGTTGCGGTTGCCGCCCTTCTTGCTCGCATCGGTCATTGCGTGGCGTCCCCGGAATGCATGTCGTGCATCGAATGGTCCTTCGCCGGGCCGGCGGCGCCGATCGGCGAGATGGTCAGCGTGACCTCGACCGCGCCGGCCTTGGCGAAGGTCAGCGTCAGCGGCACGGTCTCGCCCTGGACGAAAGGCGCCTTCGGGCGGATGAACATGACGTGGTAGCCGCCGGGCTCCAGCGTCAGGGAGCCGCCGGCCGGGATCTCGACACCCTCGCTGGCCTGACGCATCGTCATGACGCCGTCTTCGGTCTTCATCAGATGAAGCTCGGTCTTCTCGGCGACCGGCGAAGCGACCGAGACGAGCGTGTCGGGCTCGGCGCCGGTGTTCTTCACCGTCAGGTAGCCGCCGCCGACGCGGGCGCCGGGCGGAGTCGCGCGCGCCCACGCCTCGCGGATGACCAGGGGACCGGCGGTCACGTCGGCGAGCGCCGGAGCGGCCAGCGAGGCGGCGAGAAGGAGGGAGAGGGCGATGCGCTTGATCATGGCGCAGAGATAGCCCCGCACCGCAAAGTTTGAAAGCGCGGCGGACTGCCGCGCGCACCGGTCGATCGGGCGGGCGACGGGGCCGGCTCAGGCCAGCCGGATCGCCGCCGCCTCGTCGCCGCGGCCGAGCGCCTCGAACACGGTGGCGACGATGCCGCGCGCGTCGAGGCCGCTGGAAGCAATCATTGCCTCGGGCTTGTCGTGGTCGATGAACTCGTCCGGCATCACCAGCGTGCGGATGCGCAGTCCGCGATCGAAGGCGCCGGCGCCGGCCAGGAAGGCCAGCACCTGGCCGCCGAAGCCGCCGGTGGCGCCTTCCTCGACCGTGATCACGACTTCGTGATTGCGCGCCAGGTCAAGCACGAGGCGCGTATCGAGCGGCTTCGCGAATCGCGCATCGGCGACCGTGGTCGACAGGCCGTAGGTGTCGAGCTCCTCCGCCGCCTTCATGGCGTCCTTCAGGCGGGTGCCGAAGGAGAGGATCGCCACCTTGGAACCCTGTCGGACGATGCGCCCCCTGCCGATCGGCAGGACCTCGCCGCGTTCCGGCATGTCGATGCCGACGCCTTCGCCGCGCGGATAGCGGAAGGAGGAGGGCGCGTCGTCGATGGCGACCGAAGTCGCGATCATGTGCACCAGCTCTGCCTCGTCGGACGGCGCCATGACGATCATGCCGGGGAGCGCCGTCAGGAAACCGGTGTCGAACGACCCGGCATGGGTGGCGCCGTCGGCGCCGACGAAGCCGGCGCGGTCGATCGCGAAGCGGACCGGCAGCTTCTGGATCGCCACGTCATGAACGATCTGGTCATAGCCGCGCTGCAGGAAGGTCGAATAGATCGCGCAGAACGGCTTGTAGCCCTCGGTG
This sequence comes from Kaistia nematophila, assembly GCF_026343855.1. Classification (NCBI taxonomy): domain Bacteria; kingdom Pseudomonadati; phylum Pseudomonadota; class Alphaproteobacteria; order Hyphomicrobiales; family Kaistiaceae; genus Kaistia; species Kaistia nematophila. The sequence continues at coordinate 114,400 of NZ_JAPKNK010000007.1, forward strand.
GCGAGGCCGGCGGCGAAGGTGACGGCGTGTTGCTCGGCGATGCCGACGTCGAAGGTGCGGGTCGGGAAGGCCTGGCCGAACAGGTCGAGGCCGGTGCCGGACGGCATCGCCGCCGTGACGGCGACGATCTTGTCGTCGGCCTCGGCCTCCTTGACCAGCGCCTCGGCGAAGACGCGCGTGTAGCTCGGGGCGTTCGGCGTCGCCTTGGCCTGCTTGCCGGTGATGACGTCGAAGCGGTTGACGCCGTGATACTTGTCGGCGGCCGCCTCGGCCGGGGCGTATCCCTTGCCTTTCTGCGTCACGACATGCAGCAGGATGGGGCCTTCCGGCGCATCGCGCAGATTGCGCAGCACGGGCAGCAGGTGGTCGAGATTGTGGCCGTCGATCGGGCCGACATAATAAAAGCCGAGTTCCTCGAACAGCGTGCCGCCGGTGAAGAAGCCGCGGGCATATTCCTCGGTCTGTTTCGCCTTTTCGTGGAAGAAGCGCGGCAGCTTGCGGGCAAGCTGCTTCGCCGCCTCCCGGAACGAGCGATAGGCGCGGCCGGAGACGAGGCGCGCCAGATAGGCCGACATGGCGCCGACGGGCGGCGCGATCGACATGTCGTTGTCGTTCAGGATGACGATCAGTCGCGAGCGCTGCGCGCCGGCATTGTTCATCGCCTCATAGGCCATGCCGGCCGACATGGCGCCGTCGCCGATCACGCACACGACGGCGTTGTCGCCCTCGGAAAGGTCGCGCGCCACCGCCATGCCGAGGCCGGCCGAAATCGAGGTCGACGAATGCGCCGCGCCGAACGGGTCGTATTCGCTCTCGGATCGCTTGGTGAAGCCGGAAAGGCCGCCTGGCTGGCGCAGCGTGCGGATGCGGTCTCGGCGGCCGGTCAGGATCTTGTGCGGATAGGCCTGGTGGCCGACGTCCCAGATGATCCGGTCGGCCGGCGTGTCGAACACGTAGTGCAGCGCCACCGTCAGCTCGACGACGCCGAGGCCGGCGCCGAGATGGCCGCCGGTGATCGAGACGGCGTCGATGGTTTCGGCGCGCAGTTCCGCCGCCAGCTGCGCGAGCGCGCTCTCCGGCAACTTGCGGAGGTCGGCGGGCGTTGCGACGGTATCGAGAAGGGGCGTATCGAGCTTGCCGGTCATCTATCGAGCGTGACTGTTACATGAACGGGGCACGGTTACACGACGCAGCCGCGAGTGGCAACGCGCGCGGCCAGTCAAAGGCGCGGCCAAATCCCGCGTGGTTGCGCGCGGGTCCGTGGCCGTTACTGTGGCCGCATCACGCATTCGAGGGAACAGCATGATCCGGCACACCGTCGTCTTCCGGTTGAAGCACGCGAAAGATTCCGAAGCAGAGCAGGGCTTTCTGGCCGAGGCGCTGGTGCTTGCGGAGATCCCCGGCGTCGAGCGATTCGAGCAGCTTCGCCAGGTCAGCCGCAAGAACGATTATGATTTCGGCTTCTCGATGGAGTTTGCCGACGAAGCGGCCTATGCCGGCTACAACGACCACCCGGTCCATGTCGCCTTCGTCAGGGATCGCTGGATTCCCGAGGTGGAGTCGTTCCTCGAGATCGACTATGTCCCTCTGACGGGCGCCTGACGCCTGCATCGCGGCGGCGGGCATCCGTGCCTGTCGCCAGGACTTTTGCGCGCCGCTCGCCCGGCGCGCCGAACGATGGACGGATGACAGCGTGCTGCGACAGCGACGGTTCATGCGCCGGCCCCGGCGGCTCTGGCTTTCGACCACGATCTGGCGCCGGCGCCTCGTCTTCTGGCTGGGAGCGCTGGCGACCGGCCTCGTCAGCGTCGCCTTCGCCTATAGCGCCGACTGGAGCCAGTCGGTGTTCCACCGGCTGCTGGGCTTTGGCTGGTGGGTGCCGCTCGTTCTGACGCCACTCGGCTTCCTCGTCTGCGCGCATCTCGCCCGCACCGTGTTTCCCGGTTCGCAGGGCAGCGGCATTCCGCAGGCGATCGCCGCCCGCCACCTGACCGACCCAGCGAACCGCGATAAGCTGCTGTCGCTGCGGGTCGCCTTCGGCAAGATCCTGCTGACCCTGATCGGCATAGCCTCGGGGGGCTCGATCGGCCGCGAGGGGCCGACCGTGCAGATCGGCGCGTCGATCATGCTGAAGGCCGGCGAGATCGGCCGGATGGGGCGCGAGCGCGGGCTGATCCTCGCCGGCTCTGCCGCCGGCATCTCGGCCGCCTTCAACACGCCGCTAGCCGGCATCGTCTTCGCCATCGAGGAAATGAGCCGATCGTTCGAGCTGCGTACAAGCGGCCTCGTCCTCTCCGCCGTCATCATCGGCGGCCTCGTCTCGCTCGGCCTCGTCGGCAATTACAGCTATTTCGGCTCGACCTCGGACATCGTCGTCGGCCTGCAGGGCTGGGTGCTCGTCGCCGCCTGCGGCATCCTTGGCGGTGCGGCCGGGGCGCTCTTCTCCAGCCTGATGCTGCGCGGGACGCTGGCGCTCCGGCGCTGGAACTCGGCCAGGCCGCTGCCACGCACATTGCTGGTCGCCGGGCTCTGCGGTCTTGGTGTCGCGCTGATCGGCATCGTGACTGGCGGCATCAGCTTCGGCACCGGCTACGAGCAGGCGAAGATCGCCGTCGAGGGCGGCGTGCTGCCCTGGTATTTCGCGCCGGCCAAGCTCGCCTCGACCCTACTTTCCTCGCTTTCGGGAATTCCGGGCGGTATCTTCGCGCCGTCGCTGGCGGTTGGAACCGGCGTCGGCAGCCTGATCGGCGTGGCGCTTGGCGGCCCCGCCGGCATCGCGGCGCTGCTCGGCATGGCGGGCTATTTCGCTGGCGTGGTGCAGGCGCCGATCACCGCCTTCGTCATCATCCTCGAAATGACCGGCGACACCTCCAACGTTATTCCGGTGATGTGCGCCTCGGTGATCGGCTATGGCGTCTCCCGCATTCTCGCCCCGGAATCGCTCTATCACGGCCTGGCAAAGGGCATGCTCCGCGACATGCGCTAGCGGGCGGTCGACGCCGCCGCAGCAATCCGTCATAGGAAGGCATGTTTCGCTTGCCTTCGCCGCAGGATGAGAATGCACGAGATTCTGACCGACTATCCGCTCGACGCCTGCAACAGTTTCGGCTTCCACGCCCGCAGTCGCTATGCGGTCGAGATCCGCTCCGAGGCCGATCTCGTCTCGGCGCTGGCCGATCCGCGGCTGCGGAACCTGCCGCGCCGGCTCCTCGGCGGCGGCAGCAACATCGTGCTGAGCGCGGACTTCGATGGAGTCACCCTGCTGATGCGCAGCGCCGGTCGCCGGCTGGTCGAGGCGAGGGAAGACGCCTGGATCGTCGAAGCCGCCGCCGGCGAGACCTGGCACGATTTTGTCCGCTGGACGCTCGCCCAGGGCTATCCGGGGCTCGAGAACCTGGCGTTGATCCCCGGCACCGTGGGGGCCGCGCCGGTGCAGAACATCGGCGCCTACGGCATCGAATTGCAGGATCGCTTCGAAAGCCTGCGCGCCTTCGACATCGAGACCGGAGAGTTCGTCGCCTTCGGCGGGGATGACTGCGCCTTCGCCTATCGCGACAGCGTCTTCAAACATCATCCGGGCCGCTATGTCGTCACCGGCGTGCGCTTCCGCCTGCCGCGTCCCTGGCAACCGGTGCTGACCTATCCCGACATTGCCGCGATCTTCGCCAATGCCGCCGACGCCAGCCCGCAGGCGGTGTTCGACGAGGTCGTCGCCGTGCGCGGGCGAAAGCTCCCCGATCCGGCGGTGATCGGCAATGCCGGCAGCTTCTTCCAGAACCCGATCGTCGCGGCGGCGAAGCACGAGGCGCTGAAGGCGGACTATCCGAAGCTCGGCGGCTATCCGCAGCCCGACGGTCAGGTCAAGCTTTCGGCCGCATGGCTGGTCGAGCAGAGCGGCTTCAAGGGCATCCGCCTCGGCCATGTCGGCGTGTATGAACGCCACGCGCTGATCCTCGTCAATCACGGCGGCGGCTCGGCCGCCGAGATCACCACCCTGGCGACGCGGATCAAGGACGGCGTGCTGGAAAAATTCGGCGTGCAACTGGTCGAGGAGCCGGTGTTCCTATGAGGGACGCAGGCCAGGGTAGACGGTTGTCTCCACACGCCCGCCGTCATCCTCGCGCAGGCGAGGATCCATGCAGCCGAAGCCTGCCGAGCACGAAACGCCTTTTAACCCGGCTGAATGGATCCCGGGCCTTCGCCCGGGATGACGCCGAGTGCGGTATGATGCCGAGCCCTACGGCCCTTCCGGCAGGGGAATGAACTCGCTTTCGTCCCCAAAGACCTTGTCGAAGCGGCCTGACTTCCAGTCGTTCTTGGCCTGCTCGATGCGCTCCTTCGACGAGGAGACGAAGTTCCACCAGATGTGGCGCGGGCCGTCCATCGGCGCGCCGCCGACCAGCATCAGCCGCGTCGGCGCGCGGGCGGTCAGGCTGATCCGGTCGCCGGGACGCAGCACCAGCAGCCGACCCGCCTCGAACACGTCGCCCGCGATCTCGATCTCGCCCTCGAAGATGTAGAGCGCCCGCTCCTCATGATCGGCGTCGATCGGCAGCCGGCCTCCCGGTTGCAACAGCACGTCGGCATAGATCGTGTCGGAGAAGGTTTTCACCGGCGAGGTCTCGCCATAGGCGGAGCCGACGATCAGCCGCAGGTCGACGCCGTCGCCGGTGATCACCGGCAACTGGGCGCGGCCATGGTGATGGAAGACGGGGGCGACCTCTTCCTGGTCCTTTGGCAGCGCCACCCAGGTTTGCAGGCCGCCGATCCGCCGGTCGTTGGCGCGGCGGCGGAATTCCTGGCTGGAGCGCTCGGAATGGGCGATACCGCGGCCTGCGGTCATCCAGTTCACGTCGCCCGGCTGGATCGCCTGTTCGACGCCGGTGGAATCGCGGTGGATGATCTCGCCATCGAAGAGATAGGTGACGGTCGCGAGGCCGATATGGGGATGCGGCCGCACGTCGAGCCCTTCGCCGGCCGGAAATTCGCCGGGGCCCATCTGGTCGAGGAAGATGAACGGCCCGACCATGCGCCGCTTGATGGTCGGCAGGGCGCGCTTGACCGCGAAGCCGCCAATATCGACGGAACGCGGCACGACGACGAGTTCGATGGCGTCGGCCGAGGCGGCGTCGCCGAAAACCGGGTCGATGTCGGGCAAGCGGCTCATGGCAATCTCCTTCGCGTTCGGTTCGCACCGATAATGGAGAGGCGCAGTATCAGCCGAAAGGCGCGGTCGCGGCGACGGATTGTTCAGCGAACGGGCCCGCGCACGCGTCGCCGCTATTCGACGTCGAGCGGCTCGGTGCCGGTCGCCTGGCCGTTGCCGCCAGTGCGGATCTTCTCGACCTTGGTTTCGGCCTGCTTCAGCAGCGCCTCGCAATGCTTCTTCAGCGCCTCGCCGCGCTCGTAGATCTTGATCGATTCCTCGAGCGGGACGTCGCCGCGCTCGAGATGGCCGACGATGGTCTCGAGCTCGGCCAGGGCCTTCTCGAAGGAGAGGCCATCAAGGGCGGTCTGGACGTCGGACATGGGCGGGTCTCCGGAATTGCGCGGCCAACCTTTTCGGCCAAAGGGCGTCGTGATGCAAGCCGTGCCGGGCGTCAGCCGGCGTGCATCAACGCCTCGACATGGACAGCGGTCGAGGCGGCGAGCGCCTTCAGGTCATAGCCGCCTTCGAGGATGCTGACGATGCGGCCATGCGCGTGACGGTCGGCCAGATCCATCAGCCGGTCCGTCGCCCAGGCGAAGTCCGCCTCGACGAGTTCGAGCTGCGCGAGCGGGTCACGCGAGTGGGCGTCGAAGCCGGCCGAGATGATGACGAGTTCCGGCGCGAAGCGCTCCAGCGCCGGCAGGATGGAGCCATCGAAGGCGGCGCGGAAATCCTCGCCATCGGCGCCCGGCGCCAGCGGCGCGTTGACGATGTTGCCGGCTCCCCTCTCCGAGGCCGCGCCGGTGCCGGGATAGAGCGGCATCTGGTGCGTCGAGGCATAGAGTACGGAGGGATCGTCCCAGAAGATCGCCTGCGTGCCATTGCCGTGATGTACGTCCCAGTCGACAACTGCGACGCGCCCGACGCCGTGGCCGCGCTGGGCGTGGCGGGCGGCAATCGCCGCCTGATTGAAGAAGCAGAAGCCCATGGCGCGGTCCGGCTCGGCATGGTGGCCGGGCGGACGCATGGCGCAGAAGGCGTTCTTGGCGTCGCCGTCGAGGACGGCATCGACGGCCTGGCAGGCGCCGCCGACGGCAATCAGCGCCGCCTCCAGCGTCTTCGGCGACATGGTGGTGTCGGCGTCGATGCGGATCATGCTTTCCGACGGGCTGTAGTGGCGCATGGCGTCGAGATGCGACTGCGGATGGCAGAGCAGGATCATCTCGACATCGGCCATGCGCGCTTCCTCGCGCACCAGAGCGGAGAAGCGATCCCCGGCGAGCGCCTCCTCGACGGCCTGGATGCGCTCGGGGCGCTCCGGATGGCCGAAGGGCACGAGATGCTCTGCGAAAACCGGATGGTGGATCAGCAGGGTCGACATGGTCTCTCGGATCCCGATTGCGGGGAAACTGCCGACCGGCCCCGCCGATCAGTTCGTCTTTCGCATATAGGCGACGAGTGTATCGCGCGCGACAGGCGAGCGAAGGCGATTGAGAATCTGCGCGATTTCCTGGTCGATGCGGGCCAGCACCTCGCGCCGGTCGCCGCGCATCAGGCGGCGGGTCATGCCGGCCGATTCCATCGAGCGGCCGGCGAGCTTGCGCGCGACCGCGAGCGCCGCCCGTTCGACGTCGTCCGCCGGCACGATGCGGTTGACGATGCCGGCCTGGTAGGCGCGCTCGACGTCGAAGCGTTCGCCGAGCACGAGGAATTCGAAGGCGCGCTGGTAGCCCATGACGCGGGCGCCGAGAAGGGTCGCCGCGCCGGTCGGGATCAGGCCTAGCTCGACGCAGTTCGATTCGAAGGACGACCACTCGCTGGCGACGACATAGTCGCAATGCAGCAGGATGGCGGCGCCGATGCCCATCGCCAGGCCGTCGACGGCGGCGATCAGCGGCTTCTCGATGGTGGCGAGCGTCTTCAGGAAGCGGACGATGCTCTCGTCGATGCGTCCTTCGTCGGCGAACTGGATCAGCTCGCGGAGATCGTTGCCGACGGAAAATACGCCCGGCGATCCCACCATGACGAACGCCTTGTTGCGTCCGTCGCGCTCGCCAAGCACCAGAGCATCGGAAATCGTGGCCAGCATCTCGGCCGTCAGCGCGTTCTGAGTTTCCGGTCTGTCGAACCGAATGACGGTGATCCCGCCCTTCGCTTCGATGCTGATCGGCAAACTCATGCTTTCGCTCATCCGTCCCGCCTTCCCCTGCAGCTTTGGGGGAGGAGCATTGGACAGGTACTGTCGCGAAGTAAAGTGTATGTTCAAAAATGCCTACAAATGCGGCGGTCCGGCGCCGGGGCCAAGTGTCGCCCGGACGTGGCGTCGATTCGGCTTGACTGGCCGGCCGTGGCGGTCCTTCTGGCCATTTCCACAGCAATTGGTTCCTGGAGGCCGGCTTGGCCACGCAACTTTCCGCCAATATCCGTCCGGCCGAGGACCCCGCAGCCCTGCGCGAAGCGGTCGCAGCCCTGGAGGCGGGACAACTCGTCGGCATGCCGACCGAGACCGTCTACGGCCTGGCGGCGGACGCCACCAATGGCGAGGCGGTGGCCCGAATCTACGCCGCCAAGGGGCGCCCGAGCTTCAACCCGCTGATCGCGCATGTCGCCGATCTCGAAGCGGCGGAGCGGCTCGTGCAGTTCGATCCGGTATCGCGCCGTCTCGCCGAGGCCTTCTGGCCGGGGCCGCTGACGCTGGTCCTGCCGAAGCGCGCCGAGGCCGGCGTTTCCGATCTCGCCACGGCCGGGCTCGATACGCTTGCCGTGCGCATGCCGTCGCATCCGGCGGCCCATGCGCTCTTGAAGGCGTTCGGGCGACCGGTGGCGGCGCCGAGCGCCAATCGCTCGGGCCATGTCAGCGCCACCACGGCGGCGCATGTCGTCGCCGATCTCGGCTCCGCCGTCTCGATCGTGCTCGACGCCGGCCCCAGCCATGTCGGCGTGGAATCGACCATCGTCGCGGCGACCCCGACCGGGCTGGCGTTGCTCAGGGCAGGCGGCCTGCCGCGTGACAAGATCGAGGCGGTGGCGGGCATGTCCCTTGACATCGTCGACCTCGCCGATCCCGAGGCTCCGACGGCGCCGGGACAATTGGCGTCGCACTATGCCCCCGGCGCGATGGTCCGCCTCGATGTCGGGACGGTCCTGCCGGGCGAGGCGCTGCTCGCCTTCGGCCACAGCCTGCCGCCGGGCGCCGACAAGGCGGCGGTGACGATCAATCTGAGCCCGCGCGGCGACCTGATCGAGGCGGCCGCGCGACTGTTCTCGGCGCTTCGCGAACTGGACGGCAAGGCCGCCACCATCGCGGTCGCGCCGATCCCGACGACGGGCCTCGGCGAGGCGATCGTCGATCGCCTGCGCCGCGCCGCCGCGCCGCGCCCGTAGAAGGGCAGGGGATTATCCCTCGAACTCGGGACCGCGCGCCGTATAGAACTTCTTGTCGCGCCAGCGATGCATCATCGCCTCGAACTCGGGATCGATTTCGGTCGGCAGCATGATCTTGAGCGCGACCAGCAGGTCGCCATTGCCGCCGACGGCGGTCGGCAGGCCCTTGCCCTTCAGCCGCATCACGCGGCCGCCGTCCGAGTGGGCCGGAATGGTCATCGTGCCGGATCCGGTCAGGGTCGGAACCCGCACCTTGGCGCCGAGGACGGCCTCGTCGAGCGTCACCGGCAGATCAAGGCGCAGCGCGTCGCCATCGACCTTGAACAGCGGATGCGGCACGAACTCGACCGTCACCATGGCGTCGCCGGACTGGCCGCCCGTCGGGCTTGCCCAGCCCTGGCCGCGCAGCCGGATCACCCGACCCGGCCGGGTGCCGGCGGGAATGGCGATTTCGAGCGTGCGGCCGGTCGGCAGTTCGACGCGCACCTTCTCCTCGCGCGCGATCTGTTCCAGCGTCACCGCGACGGTGGCGGAAACATCCTCGCCGCGCGAACGGGCCTGCGACGAGGCGCGCGAACTGCTCGAGAATCCGCCGGTCTGGCCGCCGCCGCCGAAGCCGCTGAAGCCGCCGCCCTGGCCGGCGAAGCCGCCGAAAATGTCGTTCAGTATGTCGTCGGCGCCGCCGCCGCTCGACGACCAGCGGAAGCTGTGCGCGCCGGAGCCGGCGCTGGCACCGCCGCGCGGGTCGAAGCCCTCGAAGCCCTGGAAGCGCGGCTTGCCCTCGGCGTCGATCTCGCCGCGGTCGAACTGACCGCGCTTGTCGGCATCGCCAAGGATCTCGTAGGCGGAATTGATCTCCGAGAACTTCTCCTGGGCCTTGGAGTCGTCCGGATTCTGGTCGGGATGGTGCTTCTTGGCGAGACGACGAAACGCCTTCTTCACCTCGGCCGCCGTCGCCTTCTTGTCGACGCCGAGCACCTGGTATGGATCACGCATGGGAAACCCCCTCTAAGGGCAGGATTCGTCCCGGCCCAAATGGCGGCACCGGAACTCTCCATAACATAGGGAGGCTAGGAATTGATTCCAATCGCCTCGAATCGCTCGAACTTTAGAGAAGCGCGCTGTCTTCGGGAACGACTTCGAAGAGCTGCCACATGCCATCCGGCGCGCGGCAGGCGTCGCCCTTGTAGCGGCGGATGCCGCGCACGTCGCTGACGGTCAGCGCAAAGGGGCGGCACTGGCGGCCGTCCGGCTCGGCATGGGCGGTGCGGACCGGCGACAGCGTGCCGTTCGAGCCCGTGTCGGGATTGGTCCAGTCGATCATCTCGCCATTGGCGGCGCCGGAGATGAAGGTGGAGGCGGTGAGGCGGATATGCTCCCAGTCGGAGGGAGCCACGGCCTCGACGACGCTGCGCTGCGGCGGCGTGGCGGCCGTCGTCGCGGCGGGGGCGATCGAGCCGGTGGTCGTGGTGTCGATGTCGGGCTCCGGGCCGCCCGGCGTCAGGCCGCAGCCCGCCAGTCCTGCGCACAGCATGATCGGTCCTATTCGGCCAATCATTCGCATTCCCGGTCGATCCCGTCTTGTCTGGTCATTTGCCGTCCGGTCGATGTATGTCTTTCCCGTAGCAGCACGAATGATCCTCGGCGGACGCCCTGCGGATCGCAGCATCGGAAAAGATGATTAAGGATGAGTGACTTCACCGCCGCGACGGATCCGTTCGCCCTTTTCGCCAGTTGGCTGATAGAGGCCGAGGCTTCGGAGCCGAACGATCCGAACGGCATGGCGCTCGCCACCGTCGACGCCGACGGCCTTCCGGACGTGCGTATGGTGCTGATGAAGGATTTCGACGAGAGCGGGCTCGTCTTCTACACCAACTATGGCAGCGCCAAGGGACAGGAGATCCTCGCCAATCCCAAGGCGGCGGCGCTGTTCCACTGGAAGAGCCTGCGTCGGCAAGTTCGTGTTCGCGGCCCCGTCGAGCCGGTGACCGATGCCGAGGCCGACGCCTATTTCGCGACGCGGCCGCGCCATAGCCGGCTCGGCGCCTGGGCCTCGAAACAGTCGCAGCCGCTCGAATCCCGATTCGCGCTGGAAAAGGCGGTCGCGGCGCTGGCGGCGAAGCACGCCGTCGGCGAGATTCCGCGTCCGCCGCACTGGTCCGGCTTCCGCATCAAGCCGACGCAGATCGAGTTCTGGAAGGACGGCGCCTTCCGCCTGCACGACCGCGTCGTGTTCCGCCGCGAGGTTCCGGGCGAAGGCGGATGGAGCCGCGAACGGCTCTATCCATGACGGCGACCCCGCCGGCGCCGGCCGCGCGGCGGCGTCGGCGTAGCGCCGCCGAGACGCAGGCCGAAATCCTGGCCAGGGCGGAGGAACTGTTCCGTTCCGCCGGCTACGCGAAGACCTCCATCGCCGACATCGCCGCCTCGCTCGGCATGTCGCCCGCCAATGTCTTCAAGCACTTCCCCTCCAAGATGGCGCTCGGCGACGCGATCGGCGCCATCCATCTCGGCCTGATCGAACAGGCCCTGACGGCGATCCCGACCGCACTGCCGCCGGCCGAACGACTGCGCCGCTTCGGCGAGACCCTGCTCGCCGGGCACCTCCGCAACATGGAGGGCAATCCCTATGTCTTCGACCTCGTCGTCCAGGGCCTGGAGACGGAGGCGGAAGAAATCCGGGCCTTTCATGCCTGGCTGAGCGGCGCGGTCCGCTCGATCGTCGAGGCGGGCATGGCGGACGGCAGCTTCGCCGTCGCGGACGCGGCGACGACGGCGCGCGTCGTGCTGAATTGCCTGGAGGGCGTCACCCATCCGCTGCTCCTCCGCCAGCTCGACCAGCCCGCCCTGGCGCAGAGGCTGGCGGAAATGCTCGATTTCCTGATCGCCGCGCTGCGGAAGCCTCTTGATAAGTGACGAAATTGCGATTACGTCACTTCAGGCTTTGAGGACGGATACCCGGAACGGGCGCTGATCCCTTGGCAAGGATGATCGGCGCTTCCGATCCCACCCACGGCCGGATGGCCGTTCCGGATGACCCTGATGCTGAAACCGAATTCAGTCGCCTTCACGGTGCTGCTGGCGGGCCTCGCCGCCATGGCGCCGATCTCGACCGATATCGCCTTGCCGGCCTATGGCGCGACGGCCGAGGCCCTCGGCACGACTCAGGCGGCGGTCGCCGTCAGTCTCAGCCTGTTCATGATCGGCTATGCGCTCGGTCCGCTGCTGCACGGCCCGCTTTCCGAACGTTTCGGCCGGCGTCCGGTGCTGGTCGCCGGATTGCTGGTCTATCTGGCGAGTTCCGCCATCTGCGCGCTCACGCCGACGCTGTCGGTGCTGCTCGCCGGCCGATTGGTGCAGGGCTTCGCGGCATCGTCCGCCTCGGTGCTGGCGCTCGCCATCGTCCGTGATCTCTATGAAGGCATGGAGGCGCGGCGGAAGCTCTCCTACGTGATGCTGATCCTCGGCCTGATGCCGATGATCGCGCCGACGCTCGGCGCGATCATCCTCGTCAGCTTCGGCTGGCGCAGCGTCTATGTCGCCATGGCGGGCGCTGGCCTCGTGCTGCTCGCCGCCGTCATCTTCGGCTTTGCCGAGAGCATTCGGGCGCGCAATCCGAATGCGCTGGCGCCGCGCCATCTGCTCGCCAGCTATGGCGAGGTGCTGCGCCATCCGACCGGCTTCGGCTTCTCGGCGCTCGGCGCGCTCTGCTTCGGCGTGATGTTCTCGTTCATTTCGGGATCGTCCATGCTGTTCATGGACGTGCTCGGCGTCTCCGCCGCGACCTATGGCTACCTGTTCGCGATCCCCGTGCTCGGCATGATGGCCGGTACGATGGCGAACAGCCGCCTGGTTGGCAGGGGCGTCAGCGATGGCAGGACGATGGCGGCGGGCTTCGCCATCATGCTGGCGGCGGTCGCGCTGCTCCTGGTCGTCAGCCTGACGGGGATGCTCAGCGTCTGGCTGGTCGTGGCGCTGCTGATCGCCAGTAATTTCGGCACCGGGCTGATCCTGCCCAACAGTTCGCACCGCGCGCTGCAGCCGATGCCGCACCTCGCCGGCTTTGCCTCGGCCGTGCTGAATTCGGCGCAGATGGCCGTCGGCGCGATTTCGTCCGCCATCGTCGCGGCGCTGGTGCCGTGGCTCGGCGGCAGCGCCATGGTGATCAGCATGGCCGGCTTCGCCGTCGCGGCCTGCGGCCTGTTCGTGGTGCTGTCGCGGATCGAGCCCGAACCCGCTCGTGCGGCGGGCTGAGTCCGCGCCAGAATGCAAAATGCCGGCGCGTGGAGCGCCGGCATCGCGTTCGGAACAAAGGCGGGGGAGTGCGATCAGGTCGCCGTGCCGCCCACCGTGATCTGGTCGATGCGGATGGTCGGCTGGCCGACGCCGACCGGCACGCCCTGGCCGCTCTTGCCGCAGGTGCCGATGCCGAGATCGAGCGCCATGTCGTTGCCGACCATCGAGACGCGCTTCATCGCGTCCGGCCCGTTGCCGATCAGCATGGCGCCCTTCACCGGCACGCCGATCTTGCCATTCTCGATTCTGTAGCCCTCGGTGCAGGCGAAGACGAACTTGCCGCTCGTGATGTCGACCTGGCCGCCGCCGAACGAGACCATATAGAGGCCGTTCTTGACCGAGCCGAGGATCTCGGCCGGGTCGTCCTTGCCGCTTTTCATGATCGTGTTGGTCATGCGCGGCATCGGCACATGGGCATAGGACTGCCGGCGACCATTGCCGGTCGGCTTCATCCCCATCAGCCGCGCGTTCTGGCGGTCCTGCATGTAGCCGACGAGGATGCCGTCCTCGATCAGAGTCGTCGCCTGGGTAGGCGTGCCCTCGTCGTCGAAGGAGAGCGAGCCGCGCCGGTCGAGGATCGAGCCGTCGTCGACGACGGTGACGCCGCGGGCGGCGACCTGCTGGCCCATCAGGCCGGAAAAGGCGCTTTCGCCGCGACGGTTGAAATCGCCCTCGAGGCCGTGGCCGACCGCTTCATGCAGCATGACGCCCGGCCAGCCGGGGCCGAGCACGACGTCGAAGGTGCCGGCAGGGGCGGGGACGGCCTCCAGATTGACCAGCGCCTGGCGCAGCGCCTCGTCGACGGCGTGATGCCAGCTGTCGCTGGCGACGAACTGGCCGAAGCCCTCGCGCCCGCCCATGCCGTAGGAGCCCTGTTCCTGGCGGTCGCCTTCGCCGGCGATGATCGAGACGCTGACGCGCACCAGCGGGCGGACGTCGCGACGATAGACGCCGTCCGGCCGCAGGATCTCCACCACCTGCCACGAGCCGGCGAGCGAGGCGCTCACCTGTCGGACGCGCGGATCCCGGCTCCGGGCATAGGCGTCGATCGCCTCCAGGAGCTTCACCTTCTCGGCGAAGCTCGGGCTGCCGAGCGGGTTCTCGTCGGTATAGAGGATGCGGTTGGTGCCCTGCGGCGGCTCGGCCAGCGTGCCGGCATGGCCGCGCTTCACCGAGGCGACGGCCTCGCCGGCGCGGCGGATGGCGTCGAGCGAGACTTCGCCCGCATGCGCATAGCCGACGGCTTCGCCGGCGACGGCACGGAGCCCGAAGCCCTGGCGCGTGTCGAAGCTCGCGCCCGACAGGCGGCCATTGTCGAAGACGAGGCCCTCGGACTGCGCGTATTCGAGATAGAGCTCGCCATCGTCGGCGCCGGAGAGCGCCTCGGCCACGACGGTTCTCGTCTCGTCGCGGTCGAGGCCGGCGCGCGCGAGAATGGAAAGATGTTCATCGGCCATGGCAAGCTCCGGAATTCAATCTGAAGTGCAGAAATAGGAGATCGCGAGCGCTTTCGCACCCCCTTGCCGATGGGCCCGTGCCTATTGCTGGCCGGCGAGCGCGTCCATGGCCAGCGAGATCTCGGCCCTGAGCGCGGCGATGCGGGCGTCGTAGACCCGGCCGAGACAGGCGGTGTCGCCGCCGCAGGCGGCGCGGAGCTTGAGGAAATCCGCCGCGGCGTCGCGGCGCGCGGCATTGGCGCCCATCAGCATCGGCACCTTGTTATAGGCGAACCAGAGCGCCGCCATCTCGGTATCGCGTTCCGACAGCGTCGGATCCTGGCAGATGGCGATCTCGTCCGGCGCGGTCGCCTTGGCGCAGTTGAAGCTGGCGGCGTGCGCGGGAATCGCCGCCGTCAGGCCGAGGCTCGTCAGGATCAGGAGGGGGAAAATTTTCATGACGATGCACCTTTGCTGGAATGGGCGGAGATTGATCCGACGCCGGGAGCTTGTCGAGGACCATCCTTGCGCCGTCCCCCATTGCCTTCCGCCCCCCGAATGGCCCATACGCTGCGGCACGGAACACAGGACGGAAAACGCTGGCCGGCATGCTCTTCGAAGAGTCTGCTGCGCCGCGACCCGCCGAAGGAGGATGGAAAGAGCATGGCGACGGCATTCGGTCTGGACAGGCAGGCATTGACGATCATCCCGGTGTCCGGCCCGCTGAACGGCCGCGTCACCCCGCCCGGGTCGAAGTCGATCACCAACCGCGCGCTGCTGCTCGCGGCGCTCGCCAAGGGCACCAGCCGGCTGACCGGCGCGCTGAAGAGCCTCGACACCAAGCTGATGGCCGGCGCCCTGCGCGCCATGGGCGTCACGGTCGACGAGCCCGACGACACGACCTTCATCGTCACCAGCACCGGCCGCCTCAACCCGCCCGCGGAGCCGCTGTTCCTCGGCAATGCCGGCACGGCGATGCGCTTCCTTTCGGCGGCGGTGACGCTGGTCGAGGGCACCGTCGTCGTCGACGGCGACGCGCATATGCGCAAGCGGCCGATCGGCCCGCTGGTCGAGGCGCTGCGCTCGCTCGGCATCGACGCCAGCGACACCGGCGGCTATCCGCCCGTCACCGTGCATGGCAACGGCGCCTTCGGGACCGGCCGCGTCGAGATCGATGGCGGCCTTTCGAGCCAGTATGTCTCGGCGCTGCTGATGGCGGCGGCCTTCGGCAACGGCCCGATCGAGGTGGCGCTGACCGGCAGCGAGATCGGCGCGCGCGGCTATGTCGACCTGACGATCGCGGCGATGCGCGCCTTCGGCGGCGTGGTCGAGCAGATCGACGCGGCGAGCTGGCGCGTGCAGCCGACCGGCTACCGCGCGACCGACTTCGTCATCGAGCCCGACGCCTCGGCCGCCACCTATCTCTGGGCGGCGGAAGTGCTGACCGGCGGCAGCATCGATCTCGGCGTGCCTTCGGATGCGTTCACGCAGCCGGACGCCAAGGCGCGCGAGGTGATCGCCATGTTCCCGAACCTGCCGGCTGTCATCGACGGCTCGCAGATGCAGGACGCGGTTCCGACCATCGCCGTGCTCGCCGCCTTCAACAACACGCCGGTGCGCTTCGTTGGCATCGCCAATCTGCGCGTCAAGGAATGCGACCGCGTTTCGGCGGTGGCGACCGAGCTGTCGCGCATCCGGCCTGGGCTCGGCACGGAGGAGGGCGACGACCTGATCGTCGCTTCCGATCCCTCGCTCGCCGGCCAGACGCTGCCGACCCAGATCACCACCTATTCGGATCACCGCATCGCCATGAGCTTCGCGCTCGCCGGCCTGAAGATCGGCGGCATCACCATCCTCGACCCCGGCTGTGTCGCGAAGACCTATCCGACCTACTGGGAAGCGATGCAGGGCCTCGGCGTGAAGCTGGAGGCCTGAGGGGCACCCTTCAGGACTCCAATGCCCTCCCTCGAGGCCCGGCTTTGCCGGGCACCTCAGGATGATGATCGAGTTCTGGGAAGCAGCCTCAGTAGAGGCTGGTCGCGTAGCGGGCGAGCATCTCGGCCTGGGTTTCGGCAGGCTCGCCGGAGCGCGTGTGGTCCTTGAGCATCTCGCCCATGGTCGGCAGCAGGCCGCGGTCGATCCGGCTTTCCTCGGCCCAGAGCTTCGAGCGCATCACCGCCTTGCCGCATTGCAGGTAGGCCTCGCGCACCGTGATCACCAGCACGGTCGCCGGCACCTTGCCTTCGGCGATGTGCGCGGTGCGCAGCGCGAGGTCGTCGTCGATCGCCGCGACGCCGTTGACGCGCAGCGTCTCGTCGACGCCGGGGATCAGGAACAGCAGGCCGACGCCCGGCCGTTCGACCAGGTTGGCGAGGGAATCGATCCGGTTGTTGCCGACGCGGTCGGGGATGACGATCGTCTTCTCGTCGGCCACGCCGACAAAGCCCGGATGGTCGCCGCGCGGCGTCGCGTCGCCGAGGCCGTCCGGCCCCTGCGTGGCGATGACGACGAACGGCGACAGCGCGATGAAGGACCGGCAGTGCCGGTCGATGTGGTCGAGCTGCTTGGCGACGGAGCGCGGCTTCGGCGTTCCATAGATGGCCCGCAGCGTTTCCATCGTCTCGATGCGGGCCATGATGGTTCCGTCCTTTGCGCGTCAGGGGAGGGCGTCGAAGCCCTGGCCGAAGCCGTTCAGCGAGATCGGGATGCCGATACCTTCTTCCGGTGTCTGGAAGATGACAAAGGTAGCCGTCTTTCCATTGCGCAGCTTGCCGATCAGGTCGTCGTCGAGGATCACCTCGGCGAGGCAGCCGTCCGGCAGGCAGCGCACGAAGCCGGCGCGTCCCATCTCGTTCTGGTCGATCTTGAGGCCGAGGCCGGAGGGCAGCAGCACGCCGAGCGGCGCCAGCACACGCATCACCTTCGACTTCTTGTCGGCCGTCTTCAGCACGATGACGGAGAGGCCGACATTGTCGCGGTCCTCGGCCGTCACGAACTGCATCATCGAACAGACTTCGCCCTGCGCGCCCGGGGGCTTGTCACAGCGCGTCTCCCAGTCGCCATGCATGCCCTTGGAGACGCCCTGCGCGGACGCCGCACCCGGCATGGCGGCCGCCAGGGCAGCCACGGCCAGCGCGTTTAGAACGATTCGCAGGGGCCGGAATGCGCCAAGACGCACAGTTGGATAGACCTTCACCTGAGCGATCTCCTCGATTCTCACAATTGCCGTACATCAATGCACGACGACGCTCGCCGCAGTAACCCTTGCGGGACTCCCCATCGAGCGCGATTTGCCGCATCTCATCTCACGATCCCCCGTTGCTAGGCAAAGGGGCATGTGGTTTGTCTCGGTCGATATTCGGCCGAATCCGAACTCTCCGCATGGCAGAAAAACGCCTTCGGCCTATAGTGTTGTGGAAAATGGCGCAACGGAGGCCGTTTTTCGAGCTTCGTTGCGCTGATCGGCTTCGATGCCGTAAAGGCATGGATAGGGAGTGTACACGTGACGAAGGCGATCACGCGTCTCGGATCATTTTTGGCGCTCGGTGGAGCGTCTGCGGCGGCACTGGGCGGATTGATGGGCGTGGCGCAGGCCGCTCAGCCGACCCCCTGGGCGATGTGGATGCAGCCCGCTGCGTCCCCGATCATGGAAAAGATCCGCAGCTTCAATTTCGGCATCACGGTCGCCATGGCGATCGTCGTGCTCGTCGTCCTGGCGCTGCTCGTCTATGTCGTTCTCCGCTTCAATGCGAAGGCGAACCCGGTGCCCTCGCGCACCTCGCACAACACGATGATCGAGGTCGTGTGGACGCTCGCCCCGATCCTGATCCTGATCGGCATCTCGGTTCCGTCCTTCTCGCTGCTATTCGCGCAGGAAGACCCCGGCCGCATCATCAAGGACTACGACCCGGCCAAGACGCTGACCGTCAAGGCGACCGGCCTGCAGTGGTACTGGAACTACGAATATCCGGACAATGAGGGCGTCGCCTTCGACTCGACCATGCTCGAGGACAAGGATCGCACCGATCCCGTCAATCAGCCGCGCCTGCTCGCCGTCGACAACGACATGATCGTTCCGGTCGGCACGGTGGTCCGTCTGCAGGTCATTGGCGCCGACGTGATCCACTCGTTCGCGCTGCCCGCGTTCGGCATCAAGGTCGACGCGGTTCCCGGTCGCCTGAACGAGACCTGGTTCCTCGCCGAGCGCGAGGGTGTCTATTACGGCCAGTGCTCCGAGCTCTGCGGCGTCAACCACGCCTTCATGCCCATCGCCATCCGCGTCGTGTCGCCGGACCAGTTCAAGACCTGGGTCGCCCAGGCGAAGGACGATCTGCCGGGCGCCTACAAGGCGCTGGCGGAGGCTGTCGCGAAGGACAAGGTCGCCAAGGCCTCGGAAACCGCTGTCGAGGTCGCTGCCCGCTGAGGGCAGCCTACCCACGCAGGATTGCAATTGATCGGCTCCGGCGCGCCAGCGCCGTGACGCCGTAGGACACGAAAAGGGAGCAGGCCATGGCCACGGGTGCTGCACACGCTGCTGAACACCACGACCACCCGACAGGGTGGCGTCGTTGGGTCTATTCGACCAACCATAAAGACATCGGCACGATGTACCTGATCTTCGCGATCGTCGCGGGTATCATCGGCGGTGCGTTGTCGGTCGGCATTCGTCTGGAGCTTCAGCAGCCTGGTCTGCAGATCTTCGGCAACCCCTACGTTTTCAACACCTTCGTCACCGCGCACGGCCTGGTCATGATCTTCTTCATGGTCATGCCCGCGATGATCGGCGGCTTCGGCAACTGGATGGTGCCGATCATGATCGGCGCGCCGGACATGGCGTTCCCGCGCATGAACAACATCTCGTTCTGGCTGCTGCCGCCCTCGCTGCTGCTGCTGCTCATCTCGCTGTTCATGCCGAGCGCGGCTGGCCAGCACGGTGTCGGCGGTGGCTGGACGATGTATCCGCCGCTGTCCGGCTCGGGTCCGGAGGGCGCGGCAGGTCCGGCCGTCGACTTCGCGATCCTGGCCCTGCACATCTCGGGCGCCTCGTCGATCCTCGGTGCGATCAATTTCATCACCACGATCTTCAACATGCGCGCTCCGGGCATGACGCTGCACAAGATGCCGCTGTTCGCCTGGGCCGTGCTCGTTACCGCCTTCCTGCTGCTGCTGTCGCTCCCGGTCCTCGCCGGCGCGATCACCATGCTGCTGACCGACCGCAATTTCGGCACCACTTTCTTCAAGCCGGAAGGCGGCGGTGATCCGATCCTGTTCCAGCACCTGTTCTGGTTCTTCGGTCACCCGGAAGTGTACATTCTGATTCTGCCGGGCTTCGGCATCGTCAGCCACATCATCTCGACCTTCTCGAAGAAGCCGATCTTCGGCTACATCGGCATGGCCTACGCCATGGTCGCGATCGGCGTCGTCGGCTTCATCGTGTGGGCTCACCACATGTACACGACGGGCCTGTCCTTCGAGACGCAGGCCTACTTCGTCGCCGCGACGATGGTCATCGCGGTGCCTACAGGCATCAAGATCTTCTCTTGGATCGCGACGATGTGGGGTGGCTCGATCGACTTCAAGGCTCCCATGCTGTGGGCGATCGGCTTCATCTTCCTGTTCACCGTCGGCGGCGTGACGGGCGTCATGCTGGCCAATGCCGGTCTCGACCGCTCCTTCCACGACACCTACTTCGTGGTGGCGCACTTCCACTACGTGCTGTCGCTGGGCGCCGTCTTCGCGATCTTCGCGGGCTGGTACTACTGGTTCCCGAAGATGTTCGGCTACATGTACAATGAGACTGTCGCCAAGCTGCACTTCTGGGTCATGTTCATCGGCGTGAACCTGGTGTTCTTCCCGCAGCACTTCCTCGGCCTCGACGGCATGCCGCGCCGCTATGCCG
Source organism: Kaistia nematophila (assembly GCF_026343855.1). Taxonomy (NCBI): domain Bacteria; kingdom Pseudomonadati; phylum Pseudomonadota; class Alphaproteobacteria; order Hyphomicrobiales; family Kaistiaceae; genus Kaistia; species Kaistia nematophila. Next base: position 134,564 of record NZ_JAPKNK010000007.1, read on the forward strand.
ACTATCCGGATGCGTTCTGGGGCTGGAACTTCGTCTCGTCGATCGGCTCGTACATCTCGATGGCCGGCGTGGTGATCTTCCTCTACGGCGTCATCGACGCCTTCCTGAAGAAGGTTCCGGCTCCCAACAATCCGTGGGGTTCGGGTGCCACGACGCTCGAGTGGCAGCTGTCGTCGCCGCCGCCCTTCCATCAGTGGGAAGTCCTGCCGCGCATTGGTGACACCAAGCACTAACCGCGCAACGACCAGGGGCCGGGATGCGTCCCGGCCCTCCTTTTTTGAGTAGCTAGAACACACAATGTCCGACGTGCACCTGAACCGGATCGACACCGTGGCCGGCAATCTCGCTAGCCCATCCGACTATCTCGCGCTGCTGAAGCCGCGCGTGATGTCGCTCGTCGTCTTCACGGCCCTGGTCGGCATGGTTCTTGCGCCGGGCGGCATCCACCCGGTGCTCGGTTTCACGGCGCTGCTCTGCATCGCCATCGGCGCGGGCGCCTCGGGCGCGCTCAATATGTGGTACGACGCCGACATCGACCGGATCATGAAGCGCACCCAGTCGCGCCCGATCCCGAAGGGCACGATCACCGAAGGCGAGGCGCTGGCATTTGGCCTGACGCTCGCCGGATTCTCGGTCGCGCTGCTGGCGCTGTTCGTCAACGCCGTCGCCGGCGCGCTGCTCGCCTTCACCATCTTCTTCTATGTCGTCATCTATTCGATGTGGCTGAAGCGGTCGACGCAGCAGAACATCGTGATCGGCGGCGCCGCCGGCGCACTGCCGCCGATGGTCGGCTGGGCTGCCGTCACCGGCAGCGTCAGCCTCGAGAGCATCGTGCTCTTTCTCATGATCTTCATGTGGACGCCGCCCCATTTCTGGGCGCTGGCGCTCTTCAAGTCGGAAGACTACGAGCGGGCCGGCATCCCGATGATGCCCGTCGTCTCCGGCATGGCCGAGACCCGCAAGCAGATCCTTATCTACTCGATCCTGTTGGCGCCGATCGGCGTGCTGCCGGCGATCCTCGGCTTCGCCTCTTTCGCCTACGGCATCGCCGCCGCGGCGCTTGGCGCCGGCTTCGCCCTCCTCGCCTTCCGCGTCTATCGGATGAGCGACGACGACAAGTCGATGCTGCCGGCCAAGCGCCTGTTCGCCTTCTCGATCCTCTATCTCTTCCTGCTCTTCGCCATGCTGCTTGTCGAACGCTGCCTTGGCTTGCTGGGCTTCGTCGCATGAAGGACATCGCCATGAACGAAGAAGACGGTATCCGTCTGACGGAGGAACAGAAGCGTCGGCGCCGGGCCCGCTCGATCGCCATCGCCGCGGTGCTGTTTGCCCTGGTCGCCCTGTTCTACGTGGTCACCATCGTCAAGATGGGGCCGGGCGTCATCGTCAACCGGCCGATATGAGGTCCTGAGATGAGCAATCCCCCGCGCGGGCGGTCCTACGGTCTGACGGCGGCGGCCTGCTGCGTGTTCGTGGCGGCAATGGTCGGCGCGGCGTTCGCGTCGGTGCCGCTCTACAGCATGTTCTGCAAGCTGACGGGCTATGGCGGCACGCCGGTTCGCGCCGATTCCGCTCCGAAGCAGGCGCTGGACCGCACGATCACAGTCCGCTTCGACGGCAACGTCGCCAACGGCATTGGCTGGGCGTTCCGTCCGGAGCAGCGCCAGATGACGGTCAAGATCGGCGAGATCAGCGAAGTGAAGTTCTTCGCCGAGAACCGTACCGAACGGACCTCGACGGGCACGGCGACCTTCAACGTCACGCCGGAAATCACGGGCCAGTATTTCAACAAGATCGCCTGCTTCTGCTTCACGTCGCAGACGCTGAAGCCGGGCGAGAAGGTCGAGATGCCGGTAACCTTCTTCATCGACCCTGCGATCGTCGACAATTACCAGACGCGCAACGTCGACACGATCACGCTGTCCTACACCTTCTTCCCGAGTTCGGAGCAGACCCCGGCGCCCGTCGCCGCGATCCCTGCGACGAACGCGGGAAAGTCGCTTTGAGAAAGACCGGGGAGCATCTCCATGGCTGAGGCCCACGCCAAGCAACACGACTATCACCTCGTCAACCCGAGCCCGTGGCCTTTCGTGGCCTCGGCAGGCGCGTTCGCGCTGGCGCTCGGCGGCATCAGCTACATGCATGGCGGATCCCTGCTGTGGATGGTCCCTGGCCTGCTGATGGTCCTCTACACGATGTACGCCTGGTGGGCCGACGTCATCCACGAGGGCCAGCAGGGCCATCATACGCGCGTGGTGCAGCTGCACCTGCGCTACGGCATGATCCTGTTCATCGCCTCGGAAGTGATGTTCTTCGTGGCCTGGTTCTGGGCCTTCTTCGACGCCAGCCTGTTCGCGAGCGAAGCGCAGAACGTCGCCCGCTACAGCTTCACCGGCGGGCATTGGCCGCCGAAGGGCATCGAGGTGTTCGATCCCTGGCACCTGCCGCTGCTCAACACGCTGATCCTTCTGACCTCCGGCACGACGCTGACCTGGGCGCACCACGCCCTGCTGCACAATGACCGCGAAGGCCTGAAGTGGGGCCTGGTCTGCACCGTCGTGCTCGGCCTGATCTTCTCCTGCGTGCAGGCCTACGAGTATGCCCATGCGGCCTTCTCGTTCGGCGGCAACATCTACGGCGCCACCTTCTTCATGGCGACGGGCTTCCACGGCTTCCACGTGATCATCGGCACGATCTTCCTGATCGTCTGCCTGCTGCGCGCGCTTGCCGGCCAGTTCACGCCGAAGGAGCACTTCGGCATGGAAGCGGCTGCCTGGTATTGGCACTTCGTCGACGTCGTCTGGCTCTTCCTGTTCTTCACGATCTACGTGTGGGGCGGCTGGGGCGCGCCGATGCACGGCGGCTAACCGGAATACGGACGGGCGGCTCTCGGGCCGCCCGTTTCATTTGCAGGCAGGGTTGCGTCCCTGCCGCGAGGGCATTCGCCGCCGAGACGGATGTCGTTTCGCCGCCGGTGCGCGCGATCAGACCGGGAGCCGGAGCCGTTCCCCGCCTGGACATGCAAGGGCTCCAGCGAGAACAGGAGCCGGTCTTGTCCGATCCCAGCCCATCCCATCGCGACAAGGCGATCTATCCGCCGCTGACGCCCGCCAGCACCGGCCTGCATGGCCGCTGTCCGCGCTGCGGCGAGGGGCGGTTGTTCTCCGGCTTTCTGCAGGTGGCGCCGCGCTGCGGCAATTGCGGCCTCGACTATTCGTTCAGCGACGCCGGCGACGGCCCGGCCGTCTTCATCATGCTGATCGTCGGCTTCATCGTCGCCTTCCTTGCGCTCTATGTCGAATTCACCTTCCAGCCGCCCTTCTGGGTGCATGCGCTGCTCTGGATCCCGCTCGTCTTCGCGCTGGCGCTCGGGCTGCTCCGGCCGGCGAAGGGGCTGATGATCGCGATCCAGTATCGCCACAAGGCGGAGGAGGGGCGGCTCGAACAGGGCTGACCCGGCGCGCTTTCCATGTCCGGTAGATACCATGTCTGATACGACCCGCCGCTCGCCCGTGCGCAAGCTGATCCTGCCCGCGATCGCCACCGCGATCGTCTTCGCCATCCTGTGCTCGCTCGGCATGTGGCAGGTCAGGCGCCTGCACTGGAAGGAAGCGCTGATCGCCCAGGTCGATCGCCGCCTGAAGGAGACACCGATCGCCGCACCCGGGCCGGGGCAGTGGAAGACGCTCGACCTTGCCGAGGCGGACTACACGCCGGTCACCGTTTCAGGTGAATTCCTGCATGATGACGAGGCGCATCTCTACAGCTCGCTGATGGAGCCGCGCGGCCCGGTCGGCGGGGTCGGCTGGTTCGTGTTCACGCCGCTCAGGACGGATGAAGGCTGGATCGTCTACGTCAATCGCGGCTTCGTGCCGGTGGAGAAGGAAATCGCGTCGACCCGGCCTGAGGGCCTGACGACGGGGCGTGTCACCGTGACTGGCCTGATGCGCCGGCCGGAGACGCCGGGCAGGTTCCAGGCTTCGGCCAAGCCGACCAGCCAGCAATGGTTCGCGCGCCAGCCGGACAAGTTCGCGGCGCGCAGCGGCCTGCCGGTCGAATCCGTCGCGCCCTACACGATCGACGCGGACGCGACGCCGAACCCCGGCGGCCTGCCGCAGGGCGGCGAGACCACCGTCACCTTCTCCAACAACCACCTGCAGTATGTGGTGACGTGGTTCGGGCTGGCGCTGGCGCTCGTCGGCGTCTTCATCGCCTACGCGCGCGGCGTGCTGAAGCGCCGCGACTGACCCTAGCCGTGGCCGGCCTCGTCGGAGAGCATGGCGAGGTCGACCCCGAGCAGCGCCATGGTGCGATCATACTTGGTCGCGAGTTCCGGATCGAAGATCAGGTCGGACGGGGCGGCGCAATGCAGCCAGCCATTGTGCTGGATCTCCGCCTCGAGCTGGCCGGGTCCCCAGCCGGCATAGCCGAGGGCCAGCATTGCGTTGCGGGGACCGGACCCGGAGGCGATGGCCTTCAGGATCTCGAGCGTTGCCGTCAGGCACACATTCTCGGCGATCGGCAGGGTCGAATTCTCGATGAAGTAATCCGCGCTGTGCAGCACGAAGCCTCGTCCGGTCTCGACCGGGCCGCCGCGCTGCACGATCATGCGGTTCGCCTTGGGCGGAAGGCGGATCTCGGGGCCGTCGGGAATGATGTCGAGCTGGATCAGGAGGTCGACGAAGTCGATCTGCGGGGCGATCTGGTTGATCACGATCCCCATCGCGCCATCGGCGGAATGGGCGCAAATATAGACGACGGAACGGGCGAACCGACCGTCCGCCATGCTGGGCATGGCGATCAAAAATTGCCCGTCGAGATAGCTCGGCTCGACCGGCATGCGGGTCTGTTTCTCGGCCATGGCTGAAAGCGTAGCACGGGTGCTCCAAAAGAAAAGGTCAGGCCGGGATTCGTAGGGCGGGACACAAACAAATGATCGTTCCGCACCCCACCCATCTGGCGGTCGCCCGAAAGCCCGGCTAGCTTTGGCGGATGCGCATACGAAGCCTCTTCCTCAGCCTTCTTCCCGCCGTCCTTTCCCTGCCAGCCTTCGCCGCGATCGGTCCGTGGGTTTCCGCCGATAAGGTCCGGGCGCGCCTCGTCGCCGCCACGCCGGCGGCGGACGGAACGCTGGAAGGGGCGATCGAGATCGAGCTCGCGCCGGGCTGGAAGACCTATTGGCGCTCGCCGGGCGATGCCGGCGTGCCGCCGCGCTTCGATTTCTCCGCTTCGACGAATGCCGAGGCCGCGGCCGTCGAATACCCCGCGCCCGAGCGCTACGACGACGGCTACGCGGCCTCCAACATCTATCGCGACCGTGTGGTGCTTCCGGTCCGCTTCACGGTCGCCGACAAGGCCGACCCTGTGACGCTCGACGTCAAGATGGACATCGGCATCTGCGAGGAGATCTGCATCCCCGTGCACATGACGACGTCGCTCGATGTCGGCAATGCGGGGCATGACGGCGCGGCCTCCACCCTGATCGCCGCTGCGCGGGCGGCGCTGCCGGGGCCGGGCAAGCCGGGCGCGCTCGAACTGCTGTCGCTGAAGCGAAGCGGCGGATCGGACCAGAAGCCGGAGTTCGAGGCGCGCTATCACGCGTCGGGCAAGGAAGCGCTCTTCGTCGAGACGCCGGGCGACTGGTTCGCCGACCCGCCGAAGGCGGCGGAAGGCGAGGGTGGGGCGCGCGTCTTCCGTTTCGCGGTCGACCGCCGTACGGCCGCCGGGACCATAGCCGGCACGGAGATCCGCCTGACGCTCACGGGCGAGGCCGGCGCCACCAGCCGGACTTTCACGCTCGACGCCGGCGACGCGAAGCCGTAACGTCGCCGCGCTTGCTTCCCGGAGTGCTGCCCCGCGCCGCATTCCTCCCGAATCCAATCCACCCACCGCAATCCATGGAGCACGAGATGACCATCTCGGTTGGCGATCGCATCCCCGCAACGAAGTTCCGGGTCGTGACCCCGGACGGCACCGTCGAAAAGACGGAAGCCGATATCTTCGCCGGCAAGAAGGTCGTGCTGTTCGCCGTCCCCGGCGCCTTCACGCCCACCTGCCACAAGAACCACCTGCCGGGCTATCTCGAGCAGGCCGCCGCCATCAAGGCCAAGGGCGTCGACACCATCGCCGTCATCGCCGTGAACGACGCGTTCGTCATGGGCGCATGGGCCAAGGCCACCGGCGCCGAGGATAAGGTCCTGTTCCTCGCCGACGGTTCCGGCGAGTTCACCAAGGCGATCGGCCTGGAGTTCGACCTCTCCGCCAATGGCCTCGGCATCCGCTCGAAGCGCTACGCCATGATCGTCGAGGACGGCGTGGTCAAGACGCTGAACGTCGAGGAAGCCGGTGGCGTCACCGGCTCCGGCGCAGCCGCGATCCTCGAGCTGCTCTAGTCTCCTTGCTTCCGTTTCGGAAACTCATTAGCTGGATATAGGCCGATGGGTTTTCCGCGATGGTACGGGTCAAGATGCACGCGGCGAAGACCAACCTCTCCCGCCTGGTCGTCCAGGCCCTGGCGGGCGAGGATGTCGTGCTGATGCGCGGCGACACGGAGGTCGCGCGGGTTGTCCCGCTCGGGCCTGCCGAGCCGGCTCCGGATCGGTCGCCGCGTATCCCGGGTCGTCTGCGCGGGATGATTGATTTCGACGACCGCTTCTTCGATCCCTATCCGCCTTCCGACCCGTCGCAATGGGATCACTAGGGACCATGCGGCTGCTGCTCGACACGCAAGTCTGGTTCTGGTGGATGATGGGGAGCCCGCGGCTGGCGCCCGCCGCCCGGGCGGCCATCGCCGACGCCGGCAACGATCCCCTGATCAGCGCCGCCTCCGTGCTGGAACTGATGGGAAAGCGCCGCATCGGCATCCTGCCCGCCATGCAGCGGCTTGCCGATCACGTCGAGGAAGAGATCGACCTTGCCGGCTTCGGGCGCCTGCCGATCACGACGGCGCATGCCGTCCGCGCCGAGACGATCGCCGAGGGCCATCCGGATCCGTTCGACAGGCTCCTGATCGCGCAGGCGCTGATCGAGGACATCGCGCTCATTTCGAACGACACGTCGTTCGACCGCTTCGGCGTGCGCCGCCTCTGGGAGCGGGCGATCAGCCCGGCGTGAAGCTCTTCTTCTTCACCTTGTAGGGCGCCATGCCCTCGCGGGCGAGCTGGTCGGCGCGCTCGTTTTCCTCGTTGCCGGCATGGCCCTTGACCCAGTGCCAGGTCACCTTGTGGCGCTGCAGCGCCGTATCGAGGCGCTGCCAGAGGTCGACGTTCTTCACCGGCTTCTTGTCGGCCGTCTTCCAGCCATTGCGCTTCCAGCCATGGATCCAGCCGGTGATGCCGCCCTTCACATATTGGGAGTCGGTATGCAGGTCGACGACGGAGGGCCGCTTCAGCGCGTCGAGAGCTTCGATCGCCGCCGTCAGTTCCATGCGGTTGTTGGTGGTGTCGGCCTCGCCGCCCTTCAGGTCCTTCTCATGCTCGCCGGCGATGAGAACGGCCCCCCAGCCGCCCGGTCCGGGATTGCCGGAGCAGGCGCCGTCGGTCCAGATGGCGATGCGCTTTTCGTCGGTCAAAGGATCAATCCATAGGCGCTGACATCCGCCACCATGCGGTGGAAGCGGAGCTTGCGCAGATATTCGAGAGGGTCTTTCGGCGCGACCAGCGCGCCGGGCGGTACGTTGAGCCAGTCGTAGAGACGGGTCAAAAGGAAACGGAGCGCCGAGCCGCGCGCCAGGAGCGGCAGCGCCGCGAGCTCAGCCGGCGTGAAGGGACGCACCTTCTGGTAGCCGGCGAGCAGCGCGCGCGCCTTGGTGACGTTGAGCGAGCCATCCGGCTCGAAGCACCAGGCATTCAGGCAGACGGCGACGTCATAGGCGAGGAAGTCGTTGCAGGCGAAATAGAAGTCGATCACGCCCGACAGCTCGTCCTGCAGGAAGAAGACGTTGTCGGGGAAGAGGTCGGCGTGGATGACGCCGCGCGGCAGGTCGGTCGGCCAGGTGCTCTCCAGCAGGTCGAGTTCGGCGCGGATGTCGTCCGCGAGGCCGGGCATCACCTCGTCGGCGCGCGCCGAGGCGCGGTCGAACAGCGGCCGCCAGCCATCGACGGTCAGCGCATTGTGCCGGGTCAGCTCGAAGCCTTCGCCGGCGATGTGCAGCTCAGCCAGCACACCGCCGATGGCGAGGCAATGATCGGCGCGCGGACGCCGCACCCACATGCCCTGCAGGAAGGTGACGATCGCCGCCGGCCGTCCGGCCAGCATGCCGAGCGCCTGGCCCTCGCGGTTGCGCACCGGCTGCGGGCAGTTGATGCCGCGGCTTGCCAGGTGCTCCATCAGGCCGATGAAGAAGGGGAGGTCGTTCGGATCGACCCGCTTCTCGTAGAGGGTGAGGATGTGCGGGCCTGCATCCGTCACAAGCAGGTAGTTCGAATTCTCGACTCCCTCGGCGATGCCCTTGAGGGAGACGACATTGCCGATGTCGTAGCCCGCGATGAAGCATGCGAGTTCGTCGTCGGCGATCTCGGTATAGACGGCCATCAGGAAATGCTCATTCTGCGGCTGGAAGGCGGAGTTCGCGGGGCAGGTTGAAGGCGATCGTCTCTTCGGCGTTGCGCACCACCTCGACCGAGACGGCGTAGCGGGCGGCGAAGGCGTCGATCACCTCTTCGACCAGGATTTCGGGCGCCGAGGCTCCGGCCGTGACGCCGACGCGCCGGATGTCGCCGAGCTGGGACCAGTCGATGTCGGAGGCGCGCTGGATCAGCACCGAGACCGCGCACCCCTCGCGCTCGGCCACCTCGCGCAGGCGCTGGGAGTTCGACGAGTTGGGCGCGCCGACGACGATCATCGCGTCGACGTCGCCGGCGATGCGCTTGACCGCTTCCTGCCGGTTGGTGGTCGCGTAGCAGATATCTTCCTTGTGCGGCGCCGTGATCGCCGGGAAGCGTTCCGTCAGCACCTTCACGATCGCCGAGGTATCGTCGACCGAGAGCGTCGTCTGGGTGATGAAGGCGAGCTGTTCCGGGTTCTTGGGCGTGAAGGCGCGGGCGTCCGCGACCGTCTCGATCAACGTCACGCTGCCGTCCGGCAACTGGCCCATGGTGCCGATCACCTCGGGATGGCCGGCATGGCCGATCAGGACGATCTCGCGGTCGCGCTTGAAATGGATCTGCGCTTCCTTGTGCACCTTGGAAACGAGCGGGCAGGTGGCGTCGAGGAAGAACATCTCGCGGGCGCGGGCGTCCTCCGGCACGGATTTCGGCACGCCATGCGCCGAGAAGACCACCGGCTGGCCGTCGTCCGGGATCTCGTCCAGTTCCTCGACGAAGACCGCGCCCTTCTCGCGCAGGCCGTCGACCACATAGCGGTTATGCACGATTTCGTGCCGGACATAGACCGGCGCACCGAAACGCTGCAGCGCCAGCTCGACGATCTGGATCGCGCGATCGACGCCGGCGCAGAAGCCGCGCGGCGCGCAGAGCAGGATTTCGAGCGGGGGCTTGGAGGCGTCGGCCATGGCATTTTCGTTCCGCGACATGAGACGGGAATAGAGGGATGGGGCGGGGCGCTGTCAAGCGCCGTGACGGCAATCCGGCTGCAAACCGGTCGCGTGTGCTCGATCACGAGAACGTGTATAGGTTGGTAGCCTTATGAAATAATATTCCTCATTTTGGGAATGGGGCAGGGGGCGGCCACACGGGGCAGCTTCCATGCAGATCTGGGCGTTTCACGGCATGAGGAGGAGCGGCAACCACGTCGTCCTCAATTGGACGGGACTGACGAACTCCGCATTTTTCCTGAATGACATCCTGCAGCGCGAGCAGGTTCCGGCGCTGCTCGGCGACCCGTTCGGGACCAAGGCCTTCTGGCACTGGTTCCCCCGCTTTTGCGCCCGCCGCCAGCAGCGCAGGATGCTGCGCGAGACAGGCTGGAAGCTGATGGCCCGCGGCCTCTGCATCAGCCTCGAGGATTGGCCGATCGACCGGCCGATCTTCACGCCCTGGCCGCGCCGCTGCCGGCACATCCTGCTGCTTCGCGATCCGCTCAACATGTTCGCCAGCCGCATCCGTATGAAGGGCGGCATGCATCTGCTCTATGGCGGCGAGCGGGCGGACACCTACTTCCAGAACTCGATCGCGCTCTGGAAGATGCATGCGCGCGAATTCCTCGGCGAGACGGACCGTCTGCACGGCCATGTCGGCATCTATTATGACCGCTGGGTGGTGGATCCGGACTATCGGGCCGAGATCGCCGCGAGCCTCTGTCTCGTTCCGGACGAGGGCGCGCTGAACCGCGTGGCGGCCGAGGGCGGCGGCAGTTCGTTCGAGGGCATGTCGCCGCTCGGCGAGGATGCCATCGCACGGCGCCTGTCGCGGCACGATCAGCTCGAAGGCGAGGAGAAGCAGCTTTTCGCCCGCGTCACCGCGGATGGCGAGCTGATGCGGCTGCGCGAGCGCGTGCTGGGCCGCGTCTATGCCTCGGTGCAATGCCGGCAGGTCGCCTGATCGGGAGAAGGCCGGCCGCGTCCTGCGCGCCGGCTTCCGCATCGGTTGAACGCCGGGTAGCCGGAGGCTCCGCCTCCGGCGCAGCCCCTTAGGCGATCATCGCCTCTTCTTCGCGGAAGATCAGCTTGCCGGCTTCCGGCGCCGTCATCGGCTGGCCGAACAGGAAGCCCTGCGCGAACTCGCAGCCGAGATCGTAGAGGTCGAGCGCGTCATCCTCCGTCTCCGCGCCTTCGGCGACGACATCCATGCCGAGTTCGTGCGCCAGGCCGATGATGGCGCGCAGGATCACGCGCTTCTGCTTGGCGGAGGGGCCACGGACGAAGCTCTGGTCGATCTTCAGCGTCTCGAACGGGAAGCGCTGCAGATAGGAGAGCGACGAATAGCCGGTGCCGAAATCGTCGAGCGACAGACCGGCGCCGAGCTCGCGGACGCGGGTCAGCACCTGCGCCGCATATTCCGGGTTCTCCATCACCAGGCTCTCGGTCAGCTCGAGCTTGAGCGAACCGCGCGTGACGGCCGAGCGCGACAGCACCGACTTCACGTCGCTGATCAGGTCGTGGCGGAGCAGCTGGCGGCTGGAGATGTTGACGGAGACGAACAGCGGCACGTCGCGGCCGAGCTGTTCCTGCCAGTCGGAAAGCTGCTTGGCGGCGCGTTCGAGCACGAACAGGCCGAGCGGAATGATTAACCCGTTGCGTTCGGCGAGCGGGATGAACTCCGCCGGCGGGATGCGGCCGTGCTGCGGATGGTCCCAGCGCACGAGCGCCTCGAAGCCGGCGATCGTCCGGTCTTCCAGCCGCACGATCGGCTGGTAGAGAACCTTGATCTCCTCGCGGCCGATGGCGCGGCGCAGATCCGCTTCGAGCGTCAGCGTGTCGGCGCCATGCTGGCGCAGCGCCGGCCGGAACGCCTCGATGCGGTCGCCGCCGAGCCGCTTTGCGTAGTACATGCCGATCTCGGCATCCTTGACGATCTCGGACGCCTCGCTCTGCTTGCTGTCGTGCATGGCGATGCCGATCGACGCGGTCAGGAAGATCTCCTTGTCGCCGAACGAGATCGGCGCGCGCAGCGTGCGGCGGACGGAATCGGCGAAACCGGCGATGCGCTCGGGCTCGCTTTCCGAGATTAGCAGGAAGGCGAACTGGTCGCCTGCGATGCGCGCCAGCGTATCCTGCGGCTTGAGGAGGCGAGTGAGGCGGCGGGCGATGGTCAGCAGGATCGAGTCGCCGACCGAGAGGCCGAAGCCGTCATTGACCTGCTTGAAGCGGTCGATGTCGAGCACGAACACGGACGGGCGGGCGGCGCCCTCGGCCTGGGTGCGTGTCACGGCCGAGGCCAGGCGGTCCATGAACAGCTCGCGGTTCGGCAGGCCGGTCAGGTTGTCATGCACGGCGTCGTGCAGCAGCCGTTCCTCCGCCGTGCGCTCCTCGGTGACGTCGGCGAGCGTGCCGACGCAGCGCGTCACTTCGCCGTCCGAGCCCAGCACCGGGCGGGCGCGCAGGTGGAACCAGCGATAGTGGCCGTCCTCGGCGCGGAGGCGGAAATCCTGCGCGATGCGGCCGCGGCGCTGCTCGATGACGGCGTCCAGCGTCGCCTTGAAGCGGTCTCGGTCGGCGGGGTGCAGCACGTCGAGCCAGTCGCGGGCCGGGCCTTCCAGCGTGCCGTGCTTGAGGCCGAGCAGGTCCTCGGCGTCGGAGCCGGTATAGATGCGGTCGCGCGCGACGTCCCAGTCCCAGACGATGTCGCCTGCGCCGGTCAGCGCCAGCGCGCGGCGCTCGGTCTCGCCGATCGCGCCCTGGGCGATCGCGCCGCCGGCAAAGGCGTGCTGCATCACCGTGAAGCCGATCAGCAGCACGATCAGCACGAGGCCGCCATTCAGCGCCGGCTGGATCACGTCGTTGGCGAGGTTGCCGGTCACCGTCAGATAGGCGCCGAGGATCCAGACCATCAGCAGCACCCAGGTCGGGATCAGCATGATGGCGCGGTCGTAGTGGTGCATCGCCAGGTAGATGATGACGACGAAGCCGAGCGTGACGGTGAGGCCGAAGGAGAAGCGCGCGACGCCGGCGGCAATGCCGGGCTCGAACACGGCGACGCCGAGCAGGATCAGCAGGCCGACCAGCCAGGCGATTGTCGCGTGGCTGTAGCGGGCGTGCCAGCGGTTCAGGTTCAGATAGGTGTAGGTGAAGATCAGCAGCGTCGCCGACAGCAGCACCTCGGCGAAGGCGCGCCACATCTTGTCGTCGCCGGGCGCGATCTGGATGACCTTGTTCCAGAAGCCGAAATCGATGGCGAGATAGATCAGCACCGACCAGGCGAGGCCGGCGGTCGCCGGGAACATCGCGGTTCCCTTGACGACGAACACGATGGTCAGGAACAGCGCAAGTAGTCCGGAAATGCCGAGGACGATGCCGTGATACAGCGTGTAGCTGTTGATCGCGTCCTTGTAGTTGTCGGGATCCCAGAGATAGAGCTGCGGCAGCACGGGTGTGCGCAGCTCGGCCACGAAGGTGACCACGGCGCCGGGATCGAGCGTGACGCGGAAGACGTCGGCTTCCTGGCTTGCCTGCCGCTCCGGCGCGAAACCCTGGCTCGGCGTGACGGTGGCGATGCGCGAGGCGCCGAGGTCGGGGATCAGCAGGCCGGAATTGGCGAGACGGAAATGCGGCGCCACCAGGAGGCGGTCGATCTGCTCGTCGCCATTGTTCGCCAGCGCGAAGGAAACCCAGTAGGAGGTGCCGCCGGCTTCGTTGGAGCGAACCTCGATGCGGCGGACGATGCCGTCGGCGCCGGGCGCGGTCGAGACCTGGACGCGATCGGACGGATCGCGCGAAGCGCGTTCGACGGCCTTGGTCAGGTCGAGCGTCGTCCCGTCGAGCGGAACGTTGACGGCGTCGAGCGCCTGCACGTGCGTGGCAGTGCCGACGACCGCGAACAGGACAAAAAGGACCGCGGCGACGAAGCGGTTAAGCAACAAACAAACCTCCAAGGCCCGAAGGCCGTCGAGAAGTACTATCCGGGTCGTAGCAGCACAAGGAAATTTCGGCTGCGTGACAAGCTGGCAACAGTTCCTTTCGCCCAGTCAGGCGGAGCCCGACGGAGCACGGCGTCTCAAGGTCGTGGATCATCGCTGACGATCGCGTAGAGAAGGTGGTCCTGCCACCGGCCCTCGATGCAGAGATAGCGACGAGCGTAGCCTTCGCGGGTGAATCCGGCTTTTTCGAGAAGACGGATGGATGCCGCGTTGTGGGGGAGGCATGCGGCCTCCAGCCTGTGCAGGCGCAGCGTGTCGAAAACGAAGGGGATCACGGTCCGGACGGCGGCCGTCATCAGCCCCTTGCCGGCGTAGGGCGCGCCCATCCAGTAGCCGAGCGAGCAGCTTTGCGTGACGCCGCGCACGACATGGGAAAGCGTCAGCCCGCCGACGAGCTGCATTCCGTCCGTCGTGAAGACGAGGAAGGGATAGCCGGTGTTGGCGCGCATCTCGCTGTGATAGCGCCGCATCCGCCGGCGGAAGGCGCCGCGGGTCAGGTCGTCGACCGGCCAGAGAGGCTCCCAGGGCGTCAGGAAACTGCGGCTCTGTTCGCGAAGGCTGGACCAGGCGGCGAAATCGGACATGGCCGGGGCGCGCAGGATCACCCTGTCGGTGGCGAGCACCGGCATGGGGTGGAATGGCACGACGGACCGCAAGAACTCCATTTGCCGCGCCGGGCCCCCGCTCCGCGTTGCTCGCCAGAACGACCGGCCCCGAGGGATCGGTCATGGTCCTCGTAGTCACGGTCCCGGCGGCCGGTGATGCCGGGCCGCCGCGATCGCCAGGAACTTGCTTCAGACGACGATCGGCGATCCCAGCCGTTCGGCGATCTTGCCATGGTTCACGAGCTTGTCGATGGGGCCGATCGCGGCCACCGTCGGCGGGCTGCCGGTGAAGATGCGATGCGCGAGGTCGCGTACGCGCGAAATCGAGACGTCGTCGATGCGGGCGACGATTTCCTCAACCGGAATGGGGCGGCCGAACAGCAGCAACTGCCGTGCGACCTGGCCGGCGCGGGCAGCCGGGCTCTCCAGGCTCATCAGCAGGCTGGCGCGCATCTGTGCGCGGGCGCGGCCGAGCTCGGCCTCGGTGATGTCGAGGCTGGCGCGCTCCAGCTCGCCGAGCAGCACCGGCATCAGTTCCTCGATATCGTCGCCGCCGGTCGCGGCATGGATGCCGAACAGGCCGGTATCCGCGAAGCTCCAGTGGAAGGCGTAGATCGAATAGCAGAGGCCGCGCTTCTCGCGCACTTCCTGGAACAGCCGCGAGGACATGCCGCCGCCGAGCATCGAGGCGAGGATCTGCACCGCGTGGAAGTCGTCGGACTTGTAGGGCATGCCCTCGAAGCCGAGCAGGATCTGCGCTTCCATGAGGTCGCGCGTCTCGCGCATCTCGCCGCCGCGGTAATGCGCCGGCTCGCCGGCGTCGAGCTCGGCCGAGGGCAGGCTCGCGAATCGATCTTCCGCGAGCTTGACCAGCGCGTCGTGATCGACGTTGCCGGCCGCCGCCAGCACCATGTTGGGGCCGTGGTAGTGGCGGTCGAGATAGGAAGAGAGGTCGCTCGAATTGGTGCGGCGCACCGTCTCCTCTGTGCCGAGGATGGTGCGGCCGATCGGCTGGTTCGGATAGGCGCTCTCGACGAAGAAGTCGAAAACGCGATCCTCCGGCGTATCGAGCGAGGCGCCGATCTCCTGCACGATGACGTGCTGCTCGCGCTTCAGCTCGTCGGCGTCGAAGGCCGAGTTGCAGAGGATGTCGCTCAGGATGTCGACGGCGAGCTCCGCATCCGGCTTCAGGATGCGCGCATAGTAGGAGGTGGTCTCGACGCTCGTCGCCGCGTTGAGCTCGCCGCCGACCGCCTCGATCTCCTCGGCGATGTCGGTGGCAGAGCGCTTGCGCGTGCCCTTGAAGGCCATGTGCTCGAGCAGGTGGGAGATGCCGTGCTCCGAAGTATCTTCCCGTCTCGAGCCGGCGCCGACCCACACGCCGAGCGCTGCGCTTTCCAGGTGATTCATGTCGTGGGTCGCAACGGTGAGCCCCGACTTGAGTTTCGTCACCTGTACGGTCATGCGCGGATCACCGGCATGAGGAATGCTTCAGGAGCCATGCTTCACACCTTTTCGTGGATGGCGCGGGCCCGGGCTTCGACGAAGCGGGCGATGGCACCGATATCGTTGGGAAGAACGGTAAAGCGCTCTTCCCGCTGCATGAGGTCGCCGAGCCAGAGGGGCAGGGCGGGATGGATGCCGGTGGCTGCCTCGACCGCGGCCGGGAACTTCGCCGGATGCGCCGTCGAGAGCGTCACCATCGGCGAGCCGGTCTCGGGCTGGCGCGCGGCGACCGAAAGCGCCACGGCGGTGTGCGGGTCGGCGAGATAGCCGGCGGCCGCCAGCGTGTCGCGCATCGTCGTCTCGGTCTCGGCTTCGCTGGTGCGGCCGGCGGCGAATTCACCGCGGATGCCCGCGAGCGCCGATTCGGGCAGGGTGAACGCGCCGGACTGGCCGAGGCCGTCCATCAGGCGACGGACGGCGTCGCCGTCGCGGCCGGCCGCCTCGAACAAGAGCCGCTCGAAGTTGGACGAGATCTGGATGTCCATCGAGGGTGACTGCGTCGGCACAACGCCCGTCATCTCATAGCGGCCACTTTCGAGCGTGCGCGCCAGGATGTCGTTGGTGTTGGTGGCGATCACCAGCCGGTCGACCGGCAAGCCGATCTTCTTCGCGACATAGCCGGCGAAGACATCGCCGAAATTGCCGGTCGGCACGGTGAAGGAAACCGAGCGTGCCGGCGCGCCGAGCGAAAGCGCGGCGGTGACGTAATAGACCACCTGCGCGACGATGCGGCCCCAGTTGATCGAATTGACGCCGGAGAGCGAGACACGATCACGGAATCCGTGGTCGTTGAACAGGCCCTTCACGATCGCCTGGCAGTCGTCGAACGTGCCTTCGAGCGCGATGGCGTGGACGTTGGCGTCGTGCACCGTCGTCATCTGGCGCTGCTGCACCGGGGAGACGCGGCCATGCGGGAACAGGATGAAGATGTCGGTGGCGGCCCGGCCGCGGAACGCCTCGATCGCGGCGCCGCCCGTATCGCCCGACGTCGCGCCGACGATGGTGGCGCGACGGCCGCGCTCAGCCAGGACATGATCCATCAGCCGCGCCAGCAACTGCATCGCCACGTCCTTGAAGGCGAGCGTCGGGCCGTGGAAGAGCTCGAGGATGAAGCTGTTCGGGCCCGTCTGCACCAGCGGCGCGATGGCCGGATGACGGAAGGTCGCGTAGGCCTCGGCGCACATGCGCGCGAGGTCCGCATCGGCGATCTCGCCGGCGACGAAGGGATGAATCACCGCATAGGCGATCTCAGGATAGGGGCGCCCGGCCAGGCGCGCGAAGCTCTCGGAGGAAAATGCCGGCCATGTCTCGGGGACATACAGGCCGCCATCGCGTGCGAGCCCTGCCAGAAGAACGTCGGAGAAGCCGAGCGCGGGGGCTAGACCGCGCGTGCTCACATATTTCACGGAAGAAACGCCTCCACATGCGGCGAGACTTGTAGCCAGCCGCTCTTTGTTGCAACCCTATCGTCGCGTGATGCGGCGGGCAAGGTGCGGCGGGCGGTCGGCCACTCAGTCGCCAAAGATCAATCGGACTGTTATAGACGTCGCGCATCAGCGTCGAGGATTATTGGGATGCATGGTTCTTCTTTTGGTGGCCCGGCCGGGTCGCGCCGCCTTCTGACACTCGCGTCGGCCGTAGCCCTGGCCGGTCTGGTTTCCGCCTGCTCCAGCGTGAGCGACGGTTCTTCCGGCGGCGGCAACGTCGTCAACAACGCCCTTTTCGGCGCGCCGAACAAAAATCTGCAGAACGCCACGATCGTCAACGCCGAGAATTTCGGCTTCGCGGTTGACTGCCCGCCGGTGGCGATCCGTCCCGGCACGGAAGAATTGAAGGTGATCGCCAACGGCAAGCCGGATCCGCTGACCGGCGCTGGTCCGCCGGTCGTCTACCAGGCGACGATCAACGACACGGCGCGCGAGTGCTTCAAGTCGCCGAATGGCGGCGTCGTGGTGAAGCTCGGCGTCAAGGGGCGCGTCGCCGCCGGGCCGGCCGGCAAGGCGCAGACCGTCAACGTGCCGCTGCGCATCGTCGTCATGGAAGGCCGCGACAAGGTCCTGAAGTCCGACCTGGCCCGGATCCCCGTCTCGCTGGCGGCCCCGAGCTATGCGGCCGACTTTACCAAGATCGATGATTCGATCGTCGTGCCGCTCAGCGAAGGCAATACTGACTTCCGCATCTATGTCGGCTTCGATGACAAGGCGGCCGGCAAGGGCCGCGGCTGATAGCACGGGCGAATTCGTCATGGCGCGGGCATTCCGATTGACAGGGATGCCCGTGATCCGCCACTAACGAGACAAGCTGGATCCGTGTCGCGATCCAGCCGAGTCGGCGGCCCTGGTCGCCGGCTGAACGACCGCCGGGAGAGACCGAAGGGGTGAGAGCCTCGTCGGCGCCGAAGGAGCAACCGCCCCGGAAACTCTCAGGCCAACGGACCGGACGGTCGGCGACGCTCTGGAAAGCAGCCCTTGCCGCATGCGGCGAAGGCTCACCGAAGGAGTAGCCGCGTTCGCCGCATGGCGGGGCGGGAAATCTCTCAGGTTCTCAGACAGAGGGGGCGCGGAACAGGCCGGATTGGGCCTGCCCGTGCCATTTGGACCCTGTCGAGGATTCTGATGCATGGCTCATTCGGCCGATCTCGAGACGCCGCTTGCCGACCTCCATCGCGAGCTAGGCGCCCGCATGGTGCCGTTCGCCGGCTATTCCATGCCGGTGCAATACCCCAAGGGAATTCTGGCCGAACACAACTGGACGCGTGAGAGCGCCGGCCTGTTCGACGTCTCCCACATGGGACAGGCCTTCCTGGTCGGCCCCGACCACGCCACCACGGCCCGCGCGCTCGAGGCGCTGACGCCGGGCGATTTCCAAGCGCTGGCGCCGGGCCGCATCCGCTACACGCTTCTGACGACGCCGGAAGGCGGCATCATCGACGACCTGATGGTGACGCGCTCCGCCGATCCGAACGAGGACGGCACGCTGACGCTGGTCGTCAACGCCGGCCGCAAGGCGATCGATTACGCCCATATCGCCGCCAACCTGCCCGAGGGCGTCGTGCTGGAACCGGCCGAGGATCTGGCGCTGGTGGCGCTGCAGGGCCCGAGGGCGGCCGAGGTGCTGGCGCGCCACTGCCCCGACGCTGCCTCGATGGGCTTCATGACTGCCGCGCGCCTCGCCTTTGACGGCATCGACTGCCATGTCAGCCGTTCCGGCTATACCGGCGAGGATGGCTACGAGATCTCCGTCAAGGCGGATGATTCCGAGGCGCTGGTCCGCATCCTCCTTGCCGAGCCGGAGGTCGAGCCGATCGGCCTCGGCGCGCGCGATTCGCTCCGCCTCGAGGCCGGGCTCTGCCTCTATGGCCATGACATCGACGAGGCCACGTCGCCCGTCGAGGCCGATCTCGGTTTCGCGCTCGCCAAGCGCCGCCGCGCCGAGGGAGGTTTTCCTGGCGCCGGCCGCATCCTTGGTGAACTGGCAGCCGGCCCGGCCCGGCTGCGCGTCGGCATCAAGCCCGAGGGCAGGGCGCCAGCCCGCGAGGGCACCGAGATCCGCGACGCCTCCGGCACCACCATCGGCATCGTCACCTCGGGCGGCTTCGGCCCGACCGCCGGCGGCCCCGTCGCCATGGGTTATGTCGCGGCCGAACACGCCGCGCCCGGCACGCCGGTGACGCTCCTGGTGCGCGGCAAGGATCTTGCTGCGTCCGTCGTCGCCTTGCCCTTCGTTCCACACCGCTATTTCCGCAAACAAGCCTGAACGGCGCTTCCAGGGAAAATCATCATGACCGTCTATTTCACCAAGGACCATGAATGGATCCGGCTCGAGGGCGACCAGGCCCTCGTCGGCATCACCGACTATGCCCAGTCGCAACTGGGCGACGTCGTCTATGTCGAGTTGCCGGAAGTCGGAAAGACCTTCGCCAAGGGCGACGACGCGGCCGTGGTCGAATCCGTCAAGGCGGCGAGCGACGTATACGCGCCGGTTTCCGGCGTCGTCGTCGCCGTCAACGCGGCGCTCGAAAAGTCGCCGGCCATGATCAACGACGCGCCTGAGAGCGACGGCTGGTTCTGGAAGCTGACGCTGACGGAGCCCGGCGAACTCGACGGCCTGCTCGACGAGGCGGCCTACAAGGCCTTCATCGACACGCTCTGACGCCTCCCGATCCACTCTGAACGGTAGTCCCATGCGCTATCTTCCTCATTCCGATGCCGACCGGCAGGCTATGCTGGCGGCGATCGGCGTCGGCTCGATCGACGATCTCTTCGCCGACATTCCCAAGGATCTTCGCGTCCACGGCCTGGACCTGCCCAGGGCCGCCGGCGAGATGTCGGTCGAACGCACGCTCGGCCGTCTCTCCGCCCGCAACGTGGCGGCCTCCTCGGTGCCGTTCTTCGTCGGCGCCGGCGCCTACAAGCATCATGTGCCCGCCACCGTCGATCACCTGATCCAGCGTTCGGAGTTCCTGACCTCCTACACGCCGTACCAGCCGGAAATCACGCAGGGCACGCTGCAGGTCCTGTTCGAATTCCAGACGCAGATCGCGCACCTGACCGGCATGGAGGTGGCGAACGCCTCGATGTATGACGGCTCGACCGCGACGGTCGAGGCCGTGCTGATGGCGCATCGCCTGACCAAGCGGAAGAAGGCCGTCCTCTCCGGTGGCCTGCATCCGCAGTATCGCGCCGTCGTCGAATCGCTGTCGCCGATGGCAGGCGACACGGTCGAGGCGCTGCCGGCCGATCCGGATGCGACCGAAGATATCCTGGCCTCGATCGATGCCGAGACTTCCTGCGTCGTGGTGCAGTCGCCCTCCGTCTATGGCCATCTGATCGATCTCGCTCCGATCGCGGCGAAGGCGCATGAGGTCGGCGCGCTGCTGATCGCCGTCTTCACCGAGGTCGTCTCGCTCGGCCTGATCGAGCCGCCGGGTGCCCAGGGCGCCGACATCGTCGTCGGCGAAGGCCAGTCGATCGGCAATGCGCTCTCCTTCGGTGGCCCCTATGTCGGGCTGTTCGCGACCCGCCAGAAATTCGTCCGCCAGATGCCGGGCCGGCTCTGCGGCGAGACCGTCGACGCCGAAGGCCGGCGCGGCTTCGTGCTGACGCTTTCCACCCGCGAGCAGCACATCCGCCGCGACAAGGCGACGTCGAATATCTGTACGAATTCAGGGCTTTGCGCGCTGGCATTCACGATTCATATGACGCTTCTCGGCCAGACCGGCCTGGCGCGGCTGGCGCGGATCAACCACGCTAATGCGGTGAAGCTCGCTGAATCGCTTTCTGCGCTGCCGGGCGTAACCCTCTTGAATGACTCGTTCTTCAACGAGTTCACGATCCGCCTGCCCGGCAATGCTGCCGACATCGTCGAGAGGCTGGTGGCGAAGGGCGTGCTCGCCGGCGTGCCGGCCTCGCGCCTCGAACCCGGCAAGGCGGAACTCGCCGATCTCCTGATCGTCGCCTCGACCGAAGTGAACTCGGATGATGACCGCGCCGCCTTCGTCGCAGCGCTTTCGGAGGTGCTCGCATGAGCATGAACAGCCAGGGCCGCCCGACCGTCGCCGCCACCGCCGCGACCTCCGACCTTCCCGACACCTTCACAGGCAACCGCGCCCTGCAGATCGAGGAAGCCCTGCTGTTCGAGGTCGGCCGCGATGACGTCACCGGCGTCGATCTCGACGAGCCGGCCGAATTCACGCCGCGCCTCGGCAAGCTCGCCCGCCAGCAGCCGATCGACCTGCCCGGCCTCTCCGAGCCGGAGACGATGCGCCACTATGTGCGCCTGAGCCAGAAGAACTACTCGATCGACAGCGGCCTCTATCCGCTCGGCTCCTGCACGATGAAGCACAATCCGCGTCTCAACGAGAAGATGGCGCGGCTGCCGGGCATCGGCGACGTGCATCCGCTGCAGCCGCTTTCCACCGTCGGTGGCGCGGTCGAACTGATGGCCGAACTCGGCCGCTGGCTGCTCGAGATGACCGGCATGACATCGGTCGCCCTGTCCCCCAAGGCCGGCGCGCATGGCGAGCTTTGCGGCATGATGGCGATCAAGGCCGCCATCGCTGCCAAGGGCGAGACGCGCAACATCGTACTGGTACCGGAATCGGCGCATGGCACCAACCCGGCCACCGCCGCGCTGATCGGCTTCAAGGTCGTGACGGTCCCGGCGCGGGCTGACGGAACGGTCGACCCGGAGGCAGTCAAGGCGCTGCTGTCGCCCGACGTCGCCGCCATCATGCTGACGAATCCGAACACCTGCGGCCTGTTCGAGCGCGACGTCGTCGAGATCGCCGCGGCGATCCATGCGGCGGGCGCGTATTTCTACTGCGACGGCGCCAATTTCAACGCCATCGTCGGCAAGGCCAAGGTTGGCGAGCTCGGCGTCGATGCCATGCACATCAACCTGCACAAGACCTTCTCGACGCCGCATGGCGGCGGCGGCCCGGGCGCTGGGCCGGTGGTGCTTTCCGAGCGCCTCGCCGCCTTCGCGCCGCTGCCCTTCATTCGCATGGAGGGGAACGACCCGGTGCTGGTCGAGAGCGAAGCGGCGCTCAAGCCGGGCGAAACCCCCTTCGGCCGCATGACTGCCTTCCATGGCCAGATGGGCATGTTCGTGCGGGCGCTGTCCTACATGCTGTCGCACGGCTCGGACGGGCTGCAGCAGGCGTCGGAGGACGCCGTGCTCAACGCCAACTATGTCCGCGCCGGCCTGCGCGACCTGATGAGCCAGCCTTCCGGCGACCGCACCTGCATGCATGAGGTGCTGTTCGACGACACCTTCCTGGAGGGCTCTGGCGTCTCGACGCTCGATTTCGCCAAGGCGATGATCGACGAGGGCTATCACCCGATGACGATGTATTTCCCGCTCGTCGTCCATGGCGCGATGCTGATCGAGCCGACGGAATCGGAATCGAAGGCCTCGCTCGACCTCTTCATCGCGACATTGCGGGATCTGGTGATGAAGGCGAAGGCGGGCGATCTCGAACGCTTCGAGCAGGCGCCGCGCTATGCGCCGCGCCGCCGCCTCGACGAAACCCGCGCTGCGCGCTCGCCCAAGCTCAAATGGGAAAAGCCGGAGCCCTGGGCGGAAGCCGCCGCGGCGGAGTAGGCTGTCCCCCTCCGGTCGCGGCCGGAGGGGCTATCCCTTCGAATTGCTGCCGACCACGACGGCGGCGACGGCGCCGAGCAGCGGGCCGGCGACGAGGGCCGGCTTGGCGTAGGGCTTGCGAAGGCTCATTGCAGTGTGCTCCCGTTCTGATTCGTCGACGGTAGCACGGGATTCCGTAAAGTAAACGACATCGGTCGCGACGTAGGGAGGCGGCGTTGGCGCTGACCGCGCTCTTTCTCGGCAGTCCGTCCCCGGCTCCCGCTGCGGTGGTCGCCCGCTGGTTGGCGAGCGGCCATCGCATCGCGGCGTTCTGGACCGCCGCCGGGCACGAGGATCACTGGCGCCATGATCGGCGGCTCGGCCGCGTCGCGCCGCAATGGTCGCTCGGGCGCCGCCTGCGGTCGGCTGGCGTGCCGCGGATCGAGGTTCCCCGCCTTGCGTCCTGGCCGGACGCTGTGCGCCTGGCTCGGGAAGCCGGTGCCGACGTGCTCATCTCCGCCTATTTCGAGCACCGCGTCCCGCCGGAGATGCTCGCGCTCTTTCCGGGCCGGGCCTTCAACTTCCATCCTTCGCTCCTGCCGCGATATCGCGGTCCGACGCCGGTGCAGGCGATGATCCTCGATCAGGCAGCAGACGCGGCCGGGATCACGCTCCATCTTCTCGCGCCGGCGATCGATGCCGGCGCCATCGTGGCGCAGACGGAGGTCACCTTTCCGCAGCCGCGATATTCGGTGTCGCTCGCCCATGCCGCGGCCGATCTGGTCGATGCGATTCCATCCTTCCTGGCCGGGCGGATCGCCGCGCGGCCGCAGGATGAGAGCCGGGCATCCTATGTCCGCGTCCAGCCGGCACGGGATTTCGTTCTTTCCGAGGATCTGACGGCCGCGACGATCGCCTGGCGATGTCGGGCCATGCCCTATTTTCGCGCGCCCGCCATCCGCGCCCTGCCGGGGCGCGACGCCATCGGCTTCGTGCGGGAGCTGGGGCCGCCGACCGGAGCTCCGCCGCGCGCCGGCTGGCTTTCCGCCGATTTCGACGCCGCCGACCGGCGGGTCCGCGTGCGGCTGCGGTTTGGCGGCTGGCGTCGGCTGGACCGGTGGCGGCACTTCTGGATGCTGCGGCGAACGCCGGTGCTGAACGGGCCCTGCCGCTAGCGGCCGCCCGCGAGGCGGGTGCCGTCGAACCCGCCCCCGGCGATGCCGTCGCAGAGTCCCGACCATTCGCAGCCGCCGCACGCGGTGCGCGAGGTGCCCGCTGCAAAGGCGGCGCGGAAGCGGGAAAGCAGGGCGGCGTCGAGCGCGAAGCGGTAGCCGGGGGCGACCGTCGCGCCGAGCATGTCCGAAGCCGCGGCGGCTGCCTGTGCGTCGCGCACCAGCACGCTGTCGTTGTGGCAATGCGGCGCTTCGGTCGCGAGCAGCGGCGCGCAGACGTCGTCGGGTCCGGCGACGATCTCGATGTCTTCGCCGCGCGTCAGTCGCGCGGCGATCTTGTCGTAGTTGGCGCAGAAATCCGGCGTGTAGCCCTTGCCGACATAGGTCAGCATGCAGAGCAGGTGATGGGCGCGCAGCCGGACCGTCATGGCCGGGGCGTCAGACCTCGTCCGGATGCCAAGAGGCGAGCGCCTCGATGGTGGCCGGCAGGTCGCGCATGCGGTTGATGACCGTGATGGCGCCGGCGGCGGTCAGCGCGTCGGCATGGCCCGGCCAGGAATGGGTGCCGCCCGTGAAGCCGACCACGCGCATGCCGGCGGCGCGGCCGGCGTGGATGCCGTGGGTCGAATCCTCGACGACGATGCAGTCCTTCGGGTCGACGCCGAATTCGGCCGCGCCATGCAGGTAGACGTCGGGCGCCGGCTTCGGCTGCTTGTTGCGCACGGCGACGGCCGAGAAGATGTATGGGCGGAAGCGGTCGTAGAGCCCGGTCTTGGTCAACGAGATCTTCAGCCGCTCGGGCGAGGAGTTCGAGCAGATGCAGCGCGGGTAGTCGAGCGCATCGAGCATCTCCTGGACGCCCGGAATGATCTGCAGGTCCTTGGCGAGCCGCTCGTCGAGCGCCTTGTTGGTCTCGTCGTGGAAGTTCTCCGGCAGCGAATGGCCCAGGTCGGCTTCGATCATCTTGGAGATCCGGTCCCAGGTCAGGCCGGCGAAGCGATGCGACATTTCCTCGACCGAGATGTCGTAGCCGATGGCGGTGAGCCGCTCGCTGTCGACGCGCGAGGACAGGATTTCGGAATCGACGAGCACTCCGTCGCAATCGAAAAGGACAAGCATGGAGGACTTTCCGGTCAGTCTGTGCGGGAACCCGGGAGGTGGAGGCCTGGCGGCCGAGATCGCGCGTTGCAGGATGGACGGACCGGGCGCCTGGCGCGGTCCATCCAGGAAATATGCGGGCTCTCTACCAGATCGGGACGGAACTGTCTTGTTCCGATCCCCGTGCGAGGCCGCGTTGCGGTGGTCTATCGCACCGTCAGCGGCGCGCGGGCGAAGATCGCGGTGCCGTCGCCGGCGACGTAGCGGAGCTCGTAGCTGCCGGCTTCCGAGGGCACGTCGAGCGTGACGGTCGGACGGTCGGGCCGGATCCGCGCCAGCGTGACGTGCTCGCCGGCCGGCATGTCGGCGCGCGCGATGACGACATCGTCGAAGCGGGCCGCCGGGCCCTTCCAGTCGACCTTGATCTGGCTGCCGGGCTTGGCGCTGTCGGGGCCGTTCAGCGAGGCTGAGGGCGGGTCGACGGTGAAGACGGTCCTGGCGGCGACCGAATTGTCGGCGGCTGATCGGTAGCGCACCTCGTAGCGGCCGGCGGCGATCGGCGCCGTGAAGGTGAGGGCGCGGCCGTCCTTGTTGACCTTCAGGCTCGCCAGCTTGGTCTCGGCGAGCTCCGGTGCGATCTCGATGGCATCGGATGCGACGGCGGGGCCGGACCAGGCCACGCTGAAGGGCGCGCCGGCCCCGACATGCTCGGGCACGGCGACGGTGGTCGGCTGCACCTCGACGTCGATCGACTGGGTCGCCAGCACGACGTTGAGCTCGGGATGGTAGTAGCGGACCTCGTAGGTGCCGGGTTCGGCCGGGGCGCGCAGCTTGCGCATCTTGCCGTCCTTGGCGACGAGCACGCTGCGGATTTCCGAGCCGGCCGGCAGGCCCGGCCAGACGATCTGCACGCGGTCGCCCTTGGCCTTGGGGCCGTCATAGGCGACATCGAACACGCTCGACTGGATGACCTTGGCCGGCGCCTCGATATGGGCCGCGGGCAGGTTCGGCGGCGGCGCCTTGGCGGCCGCAAGCGCGGCGGCGAGGCCGCCGGCGACGTCGGTGCCGTCCTTGGCGTTGATGAACTTGCCACCGGTCATCTCGGCCAGGCAGGCAACGCTCTCGATGTCCTTGTCCTCGAGGCCGAGGCCGATCACTTCCACCGTCAGGTCCTTGGCGCGCTTGGCGAGCGATTCCGCCAGCACGCAGGGATTGGCGTCGCAGGCCTCGACCTTGTCGACGAAGACGATGACGGTGGCGCGTTCCTTCTTGTAGTCGAGGGCGTTGGCGGCGCGCTCGACGGCGACGGCGAGCGGCGCCTTGCCACGCGGCTGCAGCTTGGCCGCCGCCGCGGCGGCGAGATCGTTGTTGTTGCGCTGGGGCCGGAGGACGACCTCGGCATCCGAGCAGCTGGTCTTGCTCTTGGCGCCGAAGGCGAGGACGCCGATGCGTGCCTCGGTCGGGAAGTCGGCGACGGCCGTCTCGACGCTGTCGGCAACCAGATCTATCTTTCGGTCGCGTCCGAGCTTGCCGCCCATCGAGGCGGAAGCGTCGAGGACGAGCATCACGTCGTCGGCGAGCACGCTGACGCTGGTGGCGCAGAGAAGAGCCAGCGCAGCCGGCAGGGCAAGAAAACCGCGGATCATGGTGGCCTCGATGGTGTGGCCCGGCGCCGGGCCCGTTCGACGCGAACCATAGACCAAGACTTTGGGCGAAACGATGCCGAAGGCGGCAAAATCGTGCGATTTCGCATGGTTAGAATTGATTAACCATGCTTCGTAACGGGTCCTTCACCCTGTTCGCTAACCATAGGCGCATGTTTTGTTGCGTCGGGGAGTTGGGAAAATGAAGGCACTTGCGCGGAAGCCGGCCGAGATCGCGAACCAGGCACCCTGGCTCGACACCATCATCAAGGGCGATTGTGTCGCCGCGTTGGAGAAGCTGCCGTCGGCATCTGTCGACCTCGTCTTCGCCGACCCGCCCTACAACCTGCAGCTCGAAGGCGGATTGACCCGCCCGGACCATTCGGTCGTCGATGCCGTCGACGATCACTGGGACAAGTTCGACAGCTTCGAGGCCTATGACGCCTTCACCCGCGCCTGGCTGCTGGCCGTGCGCCGCGTCCTGAAGCCGGATGGCGCGCTCTGGGTCATCGGCTCCTATCACAACATCTTCCGCGTCGGCGCGATGCTGCAGGACCTCGGCTTCTGGATCCTGAACGACGTCGTCTGGCGCAAGGCCAACCCGATGCCGAACTTCCGCGGCAAGCGCTTCACCAACGCGCACGAGACGATGATCTGGGCGTCGCGCGGGCAGGGCTCGAAATACACCTTCAACTACGAGGCCATGAAGGCCTTCAACGACGACGTCCAGATGCGCTCCGACTGGCTGCTGCCGATCTGCACCGGCGGCGAGCGGCTGAAGGGCGAGGACGGCCAGAAGGTCCACCCGACCCAGAAGCCGGAAGCGCTGCTCGCCCGCGTCATGCTCGCCTCGTCCAAGCCCGGCGATGTCATCCTCGATCCGTTCTTCGGCTCCGGCACCACCGGCGCCGTCGCCAAGCGCCTCGGTCGCCATTTCGTCGGCGTCGAGCGCGAGCAGACCTATATCGACGCCGCCCGCGCCCGCATCGACGCGGTCGAGACGGCGCCGGCCGCCGCCCTGGAACTCTTGAAGGGCAAGCGCGCCGAGCCGCGCATTCCGTTCGGCACGCTGCTGGAGCGCGGACTGATCGTTCCGGGCGCCGTGCTGACCGATTCCCGTGGCCGTCACCAGGCCCGCGTCCGGGCGGATGGCTCGCTGGAGTCGGGTGCGCTGGTTGGCTCGATCCACCGCGTCGGCGCGCTGGTGCAGGGTTTCGACGCCTGCAACGGCTGGACCTTCTGGCACGTCCACCACAACGGACGGCTGACCTCGATCGACGATCTCCGCAAGGTCGTCCGCGACGAACTGGCTGCAGCCGGAGGCTGAGCCGACGCCGCGGGGCTCCGGTCCCGCGGTGTCCTGTTTGGCCGCTGGTGTGTCGGATCAGGCCGCCAGCGGTTCGAATATCAGCGCCTGGTGCGCCGAGGTTCCGGCCATGACGCCATCCGCCGAGGCAAAGGTGGCGTTATGCATGCCGCGGGCGATGTCGCCGGCGGCGTAGACGCCCGGAACCGTCGTCATCTTCATGGCGTCGGTGAGGATCACCGGTCCCAGAATGCCTTCCTCGAAGGCGCAGCCGAGCTGCTCGGCGATCGGGCTCGCCATCCGGGTGCGCGAACCGGTGAAGAGCGCATCGAGCGCGACGACGCGGCCATCCTGGAGCCGCACCCCCGACAATTCCGTCTCCGTTCCTTCCAGCGCCACGACCCTGGCCGGTTCGATCGCGACGTTCCTGTGTTGCAGCTGGCCGAGCGTATCGGCATCCGGCATCGCGCCGCCGTTGAGGAAGAAGGTCGTCGGCCCCCAGTCGGGCAGCATCAGCGCCTGGTGCACCGACTTTTCCATGACGTTGAGGGCCCCGAGCCGTCGGCCCTTGAACTCGTAGCCGTGGCAATAAGGGCAATGCAGCACCGACTTGCCCCACTTGCCGGCGAGGCCGGGAATGTCGGGAAGCTCGTCGACGACGCCGAAGGCCAGGACGAGCTTGGCGGCCTGAAGCGTCTCGCCCATGCCGAGATCGACGGCGAAGCCATCCGGAATCGCATGGGCATGGATCGCCGTGCCGCCGACGAAATGGACGTTCGGATAGGCGAGAAGCTTTTCGCGCGCCTGGGCGATCATGGCGCGGGGCGCGGCGCCGTCCTGGCCGAAGAAGCCGTGCGAGGCGGCGGCGAAGCGGTTGCGCGGCGTGTCGCTGTCGACGACGCAGACGGAGCGCCCGGCGCGGGCGAGCTGCATGGCGGCCGAAAGCCCGGCATAGCTGCCGCCGATGATGATGGCGTCATGAGGCATGGCTGATGTCCTTCTCTGTACCGCGCCTGGCGAGGTAGCGCTGGTGGAAGTCGGCGGCGAGGGCGGCCAGCGTGACGGCGCCGAGGCGCTCCATCAGGAGCTGTTCGGCCTCCTGGAAGGCGCTCTCCAGCGACGCGTTGACGGCCTGCTCGACCAGGCAGGCCGGATTTTCGGAGCGATGGCCGAGCGCGAAGACCGGCGGCGACCCGAGGGCGACGTAGATGTCGTCGAGGGTGACTGCAGCGGGATCGCAGATGACGGTCCAGCCGCCGCCATGGCCCTTTTCCGAATGGACGAAGCCGGCGTCGCGCAGCCCGGCCATGATTCGGCGGACGACGACCGGATTGGTCGACATCATCTCGGCGAGGCGCTCCGAGGTGATCGGCTCGCCGGCCTCGAGCATGTGGAGGAGGACGTGCAGGACGCCCGAAAGTCTGCTGTCGTGTCTCATGAAACAAATAATGTTACATGAGATGCGGCGTTGTCAACCAGGCGGGGTAAGGGGGAGGGCGCCGGTCAGGCGTTCGGGACGCCGTCGACCGCAATGCGATCGAGCTCGATGCCATGGCGGGCGAGGTCGGCGCGCATGGTTGCCGCGTCGATGAACTGCTCCGCCTGCCAGCCGGCCGCCCGCGCTCCTTCGACATTCGCGGCGTTGTCGTCGAAGAATAGCGTTGCCGCCGGCGTCAGGCCGAAGGTATCGGCGTGCAGCCGGTAGATCTCGGGTTCGGGCTTCACGAGCGCGACGCGGCCGGAAACCGTGACGCCGCGAAACCGGCGCAGATAGGGAAAGCGCTCCTGCGCCTCGATGAAGGTATCTTCGGCGAAGTTGGTCAGCGCGGTGACGTCGTGGCCGTTCGAGATCAGCTGGTCCAGTATGCCGGGCGTTTCCTCCAGCGAGCCCGGCACCATCTCGTGCCAGTGGGCGCGCCAGGCCCGGATCCGCGCTTCCTGTTCCGGGAATTGCGCGATCAGCTCCGTCTCGGCGTCGGCCCAGCTGCGGCCGCGATCCTGTTCCAGGTTCCAGTCATGCGTGCAGATTTCGGCGAGGAAGCGCTGACGCTCCCGGTCGTCCGGGATCAGGCGACGGAAGGGGATCTCCGGATCCCAGCGCAGCAGGACATTGCCGATGTCGAAGACGATGTGCCGGATCTCGCTCATGGGCGTTCGCTCCTGAATGTCTTGAAACATATCCTTGAAACGACTGACTGCCTGCAGTGTCGTTCTCTTCATGACGCTGTGAAGGCAGTCACTGACAATTTCGCGTGCCTTAATAATGTTCCCGCTGGCTGGAAGTTCTGCCGTGGCGTAGATTCCGGCCAAAGAAGATCAGCTTGCTTCGTGTCTGGGACTGCGGCTCTTCTAACCTCTGCTTGGCCGCGCCCGCGCCACGGACGACGTTCCGGGAGAGGCGACCATGTTTACGGGCTCGATGACGGCGCGGTGCAAAGCCAGCGCGGAATCGGCATTTTTCTCATCACGAAGCTGGATGCGGCGCCTATCGGGCGCCGTTTTGCTGTCGCTGGCCGGCGCGGGCTTCGCCGCCAATCCGGCAGGCGCCCAGTCGCAACAGGCGATCGTCGGGCCCGAGGATGCCGTCGTTACCGGCTTCTCGGGCGCGGCGACGGGGCCGGCGCCGAACGGCGCCGACCCGCTCGATTATCTCGTCATACCGCCGGATGGTCCCGCTGCTCGCGTCATCGACCTGTCGCGACTGGGCGGGCAGGGCGGGCTGTCGGACGTCGCCAAGCCGTTCACGGTCAAGGCCGGCCAGGTCGGGCAGGTGTTCGGCGTCGCGCTCGACGATGCGCCGGCGCCCTCGATCTATCTCGCCGCGACGTCGGCCTATGGTCTGTCGATCGGCCTCGCAGACGCATCGGGCGGCGGCTTCAAGCGGCTGCTGCACGGCCTGCAGGGCGCCGAGTTCCTTCCCAACCAGTTCGGCCCGGCGGCGCAGCGCGGTGGCCCGACCTCGATCTGGCGCGTCGATGGCACCACCGGCCAGGTCACGCTCTTCGCCAATATCGGCGATGAGGGCGTCAACGCCGCCGCTTCGCTGGGAGGCCTCGCCTATGACCCGCGCAGCCAGCAGATCTTCGCCGCCGACCGCGCGACCGGACTGATCCACAAGCTCAGCCTTGATGGCACGGACCGCGGCACCTTTGACCACGGGCTGGAGGCCCGCCCCGCCAACGGCCTGGCCGAGGCGCCGCTGACCCCCGTCACCGTCGATATCGCCAGCCAGTCCTTCGATACGGAGCAGCCGGCGACATGGGGCTATGCCGATCCCGAGCGCCTGGTCTTCGCGCTCGCCATGCGGGACGACCGCCTGTTCTATTCCGTCGCCGCCGGGCCGGAGATCTGGTCCGTCGGCATCAACCGCGACGGCTCTTTTGCCCGTGATGCGCGCTTCGAGACCGCCGTGGAGGCGCTTGGCCCGGGCATGGAGGTGTCCTCCATAGCCTTCGACAATCGCGGCCTGCTCTATGTGGCCGAACGCGCGCCGCCGACCGGCGCCTATGATTTCACCAACGTCGCGGAGGGCGGCAACAGCCGCGTGCTGCGTTTCCGCGCGAAGACGCGGGTCGATTCCGAGCCTGGCCTGTGGCAGCCGGTGCCCGAGCAATATGCCGTTGGCCAACTGCCGGACTACCGCAATGCCGATGGCGGCGTCGCCCTCGGCCGCGGCTATGATTCCAGCGGCCGCATCCAGATGAACGCCTGCGCCGTCACGCTCTGGTCGACCGGCGAGCAGCTTCTGGGCGATGCGCCTTCCGTCGAACCCGTCGACGGCCTGCAGGGCAACGACACCCAGCTTGTGCTGCCCACCAACGCGCCGCCGACCAACAGCTGGTTCATCGCCTATGGCGACAAGCCGGGCGACAGGTCATTCTCGGGCCATATGGGCGCCGTCGTCACGCTGCCCTGCGAGGCCGCGCCGGTGCCCGGTCGCCGCGTTGTAGCGCCCCCGCCGCCGCCGCGTTTCTCGGAACCGCTTCCCCCGCCGCCACCGGTGCTGCTCGGTTGCCCGGTCGGAACGTTCCTGGTCGGCGACACCTGCCTGCTGCCGCCCAGTTGCCCGATCGGAACGCGCTTCCGCGATGGCTACTGTGTCTCTATCGGCTGCCCGCCGGACATGATCCGTCTGAACGGCACCTGCCTTCCCCCGCCGATGCATTGCGAGCGTTACGAGACCTTCGTCGACGGGCGCTGCATTCCCTGGCGCTGCCCGCCGGATCTGGTCCGCATGCCCAACGGCTATTGCGGCTGCCCGCGTGACGAAATCTACGTCCGTGGCCAGTGCATCCCGCAGCGTTGCCCGCCGGACATGTTCATGACCCGCGACGGTCGCTGCCTGCCTCCGCAGGGATGCCGCCCGCCCATGTTCATGGATCGCAACGGTCGTTGCGTGCCGCCGGTCGGCTGCCGCCCGCCGCTGTTCATGGACCGCTATGGCCGTTGCGTTCCGCCGCAGGGCGAATGCCGCCCGCCGATGGTGCGGGACTTCAACGGTCGCTGCGTCCCGCCGCAGGGGGAGTGCCGCCCGCCGATGGTGCGCGACTTCAACGGCCGTTGCGTCCCGCCGCAGGGGGAGTGCCGTCCGCCGATGGTGCGCGACTTCAACGGTCGCTGCGTGCCGCCGCAGGGCGAGTGCCGCCCGCCGATGGTGCGCGACAACAACGGCCGTTGCGTGCCGCCACAGGGCGAGTGCCGCCCGCCGATGGTGCGCGACAACAATGGCCGTTGCGTGCCGCCGCAGGGTGAGTGCCGCCCGCCGATGGTGCGCGACAACAACGGCCGTTGCGTGCCGCCGCAGGGCGAGTGCCGCCCGCCGATGGTGCGCGACTTCAACGGTCGCTGCGTGCCGCCGCAGGGCGAGTGCCGCCCGCCGATGGTGCGTGACGACAATGGCCGCTGCGTCCCGCCGCAGGGCGAGTGCCGCCCGCCGATGGTGCGCGACAACAACGGCCGCTGCGTGCCGCCGCAGGGCGAATGCCGTCCGCCGCAGATCCGTGACGACAACGGTCGCTGCGTCGCGCCTCCGGGCCGTCCATGCCCGCGTGGCCAGGAGCGGGCCGACAATGGCCGTTGCCGCCCGGTCGCCCAGCAGGCCTGTCCGGACGGCCAGGTCCGGCGTGGCAACCGTTGCCTGCCGGTGGTCGCGCCGCCGGTCAATCCGGGCCCGGAGACGCCGAATTGCGGCCGTGGCCAGCGTCTGGTGAACGGTAGCTGCGTCGACATCCGCCGGCCGCAGCCGCAGTCGCAGGACTGCCCGGACGGGACGGTGTCGCGGCGTGGCCGCTGCGTGCCGACCCAGGCCCAGCAGCCGGATCGGCCGAATCGGCCGGCGCCGGTCGAATGCGGGCCCGACCAGCGTCTGCGCAATGGTCGTTGCGTCGACGTTCCGCCGCAGCGCCAGCGCATGCCTCGCGACCAGCAGGGCCAGCCGCAACAGCAGCCCGATCGCCAGCGGCCGGATACGCAGCAGCAACGCCAGCGGGACAATCAGCCCCAGCGCAACAACCAGCAGCAGGATCGCAAGCGGCCGGATTGCCCGGAAGGCACCACCTTCCGCCGCGGCCAGTGCATGCCGAACCAGCAGGGTGGCGGCGACAATCAGCAGCGGCCGCAGATCCGTCTGCGCGACCAGATCGAGAAGCTGCAACAGCAACAGCAGCAATAGGCTGGCGCTTCAGAGTTGCGATGACGGCCGGTCCCCGGCCGTCATTTGCGTTTACGGGTCGCTCCGGGGGCCGCCGCCTCGATCGCCTTCTTCATCACGCTGGGCAGCGCCTCATGCGGCAGATCCGCCGCGCTCGCCCACCAAGCATCACCGGGCGCCGGATGCCTATTGGGCAGGCGGGCGTGCCAGATGTCGAGCGTCAGCCGGAAATGGGTGAAGACATGGATGACCGGCAGGGCGATGCGCTGCCAGTTGGCGGCGAGCGGCGCGGACTCGGGACCCGGCGACTTTTTCGCGCCCTGGATCCAGTCCGAGCCCGGAACCTCGGTCATGCCGCCGAGCAGGCCGCGCTCGGGCCGCTTGCGCAGCAAAATCGCGCCGTCGGCGCGGATGGCGACGAAAGCCGCTCCGGCGCGTTCCGGCCGGTCCGTCTTCTCCGCCTTGCGCGGATAGCGCTCTTCGGTGCCGCGCGCATGGGCGACGCAGGCTGTTTCCCAGGGGCAGAGCGAGCAGGCGGGGCGCTTTGGCGTGCAGAGCGTGGCGCCGAGATCCATCATCGCCTGCGCATAGTCGCCGGCCCGCTCCAAGGGCGTCAGCTGCGCCTGCAGCGCGCCGATCTCCTTCTTTGCGGCGGGTAGCGGCGTCTCGATCGCGAAGATGCGCGACAGCACGCGCTCGACATTGCCGTCGACGACGGCGGCGGGCTCGTCATGCGCGATCGAGGCGATCGCCGCCGAGGTATAGGCGCCGATTCCCGGCAGTTCGCGCAGGCCGGCGGCGCTTTCGGGGAAACGGCCGCCATGGTCGCGCACCACCGCGTCGGCGCAGGCCTTCAGGTTGCGGGCGCGCGAATAATAGCCGAGCCCGGCCCAGGCCTTCATGACGTCCTCGGTCGGCGCGGCGGCGAGGTCTCCGACCGTCGGCCAGCGCGCGAGGAAGGCCTCGAAATAGGGCTTCACCGTCGTCACATTGGTCTGCTGCAGCATGATTTCCGAGAGCCACACCCGGTAGGGATCGGGCCTCACGCCGGCGCGGCGCTTCGCCGGCGGCGTGCGCCAGGGCAGCACGCGCGCATGGCGGTCGTACCAGGCGAGCAGGTCGGCGGGACGGGGCGGTTGGACGGGCTGAATCATGCCGGGATCATGCTGGAAAGGCCCTTGTCGCGCCAGCGAGCGGGAAGGAGATGCGACGTTCGATCCCGATGGCTTCCAGGAAATCCTCGTCATGGCTTGCGACGAGCAGGGCGCCGTCGAATTCGCGGAGCGCCGCCTCGATCGCCGCGATCGAATCGAAGTCGAGATGGTTCGTCGGCTCGTCGAGGATGAGCAGGCCGGGCGGCGTCGCGCCGCCGAGCACGCAGGCAAGTCCCGCCCGCAGCATTTCGCCGCCGGAAAGTGCATGCACCGGCTTCAGCGCCGCCTGGTTGCGATAGAGAAAGCGTGCCAGAACCATATGGGCGTGGTTGAGGCTGGCATCCGGATTGAAGCGGCGGAAATTCTCGACGATCGACAGCGTGGGATCGAGGAATTCGACGCTCTGGCCGAGCATGGCGCTGGCGACTGGGCGCTGGATGCGGCCGCCGGTCGGCTCCAGCCTTCCGGCCGCGAGCCGCAGCAGCGTCGACTTGCCCGCGCCATTGGCGCCGACCAGCGCGATACGCTCGGGCCCGGTGATGGTGAGGTTCAGCTGGTGGATCGTGGCCGGCAGGTCGGGATAGGCGAAGTCGACGTTCTCGAAGGCGAGAACGGCGCGCCCGGCCGGCAGGCCGGTCGAAGGCAGGCGCAGCGCCAGCGTCTCGACCCGCTCGACTTCCGCCACTGCGCTGGCGAGCAGCTCGGCCGCCTCCTGCCTCTGGCGCTCGGCGCGCTGGCCGAGGGCGCCGGCAGTGCGTTCGCTGCGATCGCGCTTGCCGTCGAGCAGAATCTTCGGCTGGTCGTTCCTGGCGCGGGCCCTGGCGCCACGGCTGTCGCGCTTCTGCTGGCGTTCGACGCTCGCCTGGATCCGGCGCTCCGTCGCCTTGGCCTCGGCCTTGGCGAGGTCGAGTTCCCGCGCGGCATTGGCGCGTTCCGCCGATTTGCGCTCGGCATAGAGGTCGTAGTTGCCGCCATACATGCGCACACCGAGCGCCGAGAGTTCGACGATGCGGTCCATGTCGCGCAGCAGCGCGCGGTCATGGCTGACGACGATCGCCCCCTTCTTCCAGCCGGCGAGGATACGGGCCACGGCGGCACGACCCTCGGCATCGAGGTTGTTGGTCGGCTCGTCGAGCAGGATCAGGTCGGGCTCGGCCAAGAGCAGCGCGGCGAGGCCGAGCCGGGTGCGCTGGCCGCCGCTGAGGCTCTCCATCGGGCGGGCGGAATCCAGCCCGGCGAGTTCGACGGCAGCAAGCGCATCGGCAAGCCGGGTTTCCAGCGTCCAGTCGGCCTCGACGAAATCCTCGTCGGTGCCGACGCCGCGCTCCAGCCGGCCGAGACGTTCGAGATCGGCGGTGATCCCGAGCGCGTCGGCGACGACCTCGCCGGGCTCGGGCTGCACGATCTGACGCAGCAGGCCGATGCGGCCGGCGCGGCTGACCGAGCCCCCTGAGGGCAGGGTCTCGCCGGTGATGATCTTCAGAAGGGTCGACTTGCCGACGCCGTTGCGGCCGACAAGTCCCGTGCGTTCGGCGCCGAAGCCGAGGTCGATGTGATCGAGGAGGGGACGGCCTTCGGGGAGAGCGAACGAAACGTCATGCAGGGCCACGAGCGACGCGGCGGCGCGAAGAGACATGGGAGATACCGGAAAAAGAAGCAGGGCGCTGGTGGGCGCACCAAGGACAGGCGGGTTACGGCGATTACGCCGTCGCGTTGGCCTGCTGCTTCATTGTCCTGGACTCCTGTTCCGTCAGTGCGCCTTACTTAGAGACTTCGGGCCCGGTTGCCAAGTGGGCGATGAATTCTGGCCAAGGACCACCTTGCCGTGCATCCGGCCGCGCCTATTTCACCATCTGCGACCCAGAGGCCAGCATGGGCAGTGACAGCGCAAGGTTCGTCGGCGACATTCCCGAACACTATGATAGTGGTCTCGGGCCGGTTCTCTTTGCCGACTACGCGGAAGATGTCGCCCGTCGCGTTGCGGCGCTGAATCCGGCGCTGGTACTGGAGATCGCGGCCGGAACCGGCATCCTCTCGCGCCGATTGCGCGACTATCTGCCGGCCAGCGTCCGCCTCACGGTCACCGACCTGAACGCACCGATGCTCGAACGGGCGCAGTCGAAGTTCCAGCCCGGCGAACAGGCGGACTTCCAGACGGCCGACGCCATGGTGCTGCCGTTCCGCGACAATTCCTTTGATGCGGTCGTCTGCCAGTTCGGCATGATGTTCTTTCCCGACAAGGGCCGCTGCGATCGCGAGGTGTTCCGCGTGCTGGAGCCGGGCGGGACCTATCTGTTCAGCACCTGGGGATCTCATGCCGACAATCCCTGCGGCCGGATCGCCCACGAAGTCATTTCGCGGTTCTTTCCTGCCGACCCGCCGCAATTCTATCACATCCCCTATTCCTGCTCGGACCCGTTGCCGATCCGCGCCTCGCTGGCGGAGGCAGGCTTTGTCGATATCGGCACCGACTTCGTGACGCGGCGCGGCGCCATTCCGGATGCGCGCGTGTTCGCGGATGGCCTTGTCTATGGCAATCCGACCATCGCCGAGGTTCGGGCGCGCGGCGGCGTCGATCCCGAAGCGCTGGTCGACGCGATCGCGACGGAATTGCGGCGTGAATTCGGTCCCGATCCCGGCCGGATGCCGATGCGAATCCTGGTGTTCCAGGCGAGAAAGCCGGGCTAGCCGGCTTCGTCCCAAGGGGCGACGGGCAAGAATCTCCCCACCAGCGCATCGACGACGACCCTGAGCTTGAGCGGAAGCGGGCGCTGGGCCGGCCAGAGCGCGTGGATCGGCAGCGCGTCGCTGGAAATGTCCGGCAGCACGGTCTCTAGCGTGCCAGCCCGCAAGGCCTGCCCCACGAGCCAGCCCGGCAGGCAGCCTATGCCGTGCCCTGAAATCACCGCGTCGGCGACCGCGTCGGAGCGGTCGAGCGCGAGGCGCGACGAAACCGCGACAACCCGCGTCGCGCCTTCCCGATCCGTCAGCCGCCAGCCCGATTGCCCGCCCCGCCGCCGTTCGAAAATGCAGGCATGTCCTGCGAGGTCCTCTATCTTTTGCGGCCGGCCGGCCCGTTCGAGATAGGCGGGCGCGGCGCAAAGCTGCGTTGTCTGCGTGCCCAAGCGGCGCGCGACCAGTCCCGACGCGTCGTCGAGCGCGCCGATGCGGACGCCGAGATCGATGCCCTCGGCGGTCAGGTCGGCCACGCGGTTGGAAAAGCCGATGTCGAGTTCCAGCCGGGGGTGACGGGCGGAGAGTTCGAGCAGCAGCGGCAGGATCCATTGCCGGCCGAACAGGACCGGGATCTCGATCCGGAGCCGCCCGGCCGGCTCGCCTGAGCGTTCGGCGAGGCTCGCCTCGGCGCCGTCCAGTTCCGCCAGCGCCCGCAGGCAGCTTTCGCGGAAGCGGACCCCCTCGTCGGTCAGGCTAAGGCTGCGCGTCGTGCGGTGGAAAAGCCGGGCGCCGAGCCGCGCCTCCAGCCGGGCGATACTCTTGCCCACGGCCGAGCGCGTCAGGCCCAGCCGCTCGGCGGCGGCGGTGAAGCTGCCGGCCTCGGCGGTTTCGACAAAGGCGGCGATGCCTTCAAAGCGGGATGTAGGGACCATTCCGCATCATTCGGGAATTGGATTCCCGAGTAAAGGGAGCAGATGCCTGCATACGATCCACTGATGCGCGAATAGGCTGCGTCATCGCCTCGCATCGAAAGGACAGGGTATGACATTTCAGGACAGGACAGTCGCCATCATCGGCGGCGGATCGGGCTTCGGCCTTCGCGTCGCGCATGGGGTGATCGCGGGCGGTGGCACCGTCGTCATCGGTGGCCGCTCGCAGCAAAGGCTTGCCGGCGCGGTGGCGGAGCTCGGGCCCAAGGCAAGGGCGCATGCGGTCGATCTCGAGGACCGTCCCTCGATCGTGGCCTTCTTCGCCGCTGTCGGTTCGCTCGACCATCTCTTCGTGCCGGCCGCGACCTACAAGGTCGGCCCGATTACCGCGCTTTCGGACGAGGATGCCGAAAGCCCGTTCCGGACCAAGTTCTGGGGCCAGTACCATGCCGTGAAGGCCGCGATCCCGAGGATTTCGCAGGATGGTTCGATCGTGCTGATGGCGGGTGCTGCCGGCGCGCGTCCCCTCAAGGGCGCTGCGGCCTATGCCGCTTGCAACAGCGCCATCGAAGGGCTCGGCCGTGCGCTGGCGCTGGAGCTGGCGCCGGTGCGCGTCAACACCGTGTCGCCCGGCACCATCGACGGCCACCTCTGGCGCAGCCGTCCGGCCGAGGTCTATGAGGCGGCCTTCGCGCACTATTCGACGCTGACGGCGCTCGGTCGCCCCGGCACCGAGGACGAGGTCGCCGAGACCGTGCTGTTCCTGATGCGGTGCGGTTACATCACCGGCTCGTCGCTCTACCCCGATGGCGGCTACGCGCTGCGGTAGGGCGGATCCCCGGCGAGGCGGGCTAGCCCGCCTCGCGATACTGCTCGGCCGTCTCCAGATCGACGGAGACCAGCTGGCTGACGCCGCGCTCGCCCATCGTCACGCCGAACAGCCGGCTCATCCGCGCCATGGTGATCGGGTTGTGGGTGATGGTGACGAAGCGGGTGTCGGTCGTCCGCGCCATCTCGTCGAGCAAATTGCAGAAGCGCTCGACATTGTGGTCGTCGAGCGGCGCGTCGACCTCGTCGAGCACGCAGATCGGCGCCGGATTGGTCAGGAACACGGCGAAGATCAGCGCCATCGCCGTCAGCGCCTGCTCGCCGCCGGAAAGCAGCGTCATCGTCTGCGGCTTCTTGCCGGGCGGGCTGGCCATGATTTCGAGGCCGGCTTCCAGCGGATCGTCGGATTCGGTCAGCTGCAATTCGGCCGCGCCGCCGCCGAAGAGATGGGTGAACAGGCGCTGGAAGTGGCCGTTCACGACGTCGAAGGCGGCCAGCAGCCGCTCGCGACCCTCGCGGTTGAGGCTGGCGATGCCCTGGCGGAGCCGGCGGATCGCCTCGATCAGGTCGTCGCGATCCTGGATCAGCGCCTCGCGCCGGCCGGCCACTTCGACCGCCTCGTCATCGGCGCGAAGATTGACGCCCCCGAGCTTCTCGCGCTCCTGCCGCAGCCGGTCGAGGCGCGTTTCGAGCTGGCCGAGGTCGGGCATCGGCGCGG
This sequence comes from Kaistia nematophila, assembly GCF_026343855.1. Classification (NCBI taxonomy): domain Bacteria; kingdom Pseudomonadati; phylum Pseudomonadota; class Alphaproteobacteria; order Hyphomicrobiales; family Kaistiaceae; genus Kaistia; species Kaistia nematophila. The sequence continues at coordinate 174,465 of NZ_JAPKNK010000007.1, forward strand.
CCGGATCGATCTCGGCGAGCTTCACCACTTCATGCGGCTCGCAATCGAGGATCTCGAGGATGCGCGATTCGATTTCGAGCCGGCGCTCCTGCGTCGCCTTCAGCCTCTCCTCGCCGCGTCCGCGCTGCTCGCGCGCCTCGGAAAGGGCCGTCATCGCGTCCTGCGAGGCCCTGTCGAAGCCGGCCAGCGCCTTCTCGCCTTCGCGCAGCGCGTCGGCGGCATCGCGCTTGGCGGCCTCGGCCCGGGTGATCTCCGAAAGCAGCGCCCGCCGCTTCTGCTCGATCTCGGCCGGCGCGTCGGCAAGCCCGGTCCGCTCCGCCTCGATCTCTTTGCGGCGACCGGCGAGGATCCGGCCCTGGCTCTCGGCGTTGGTGGCGCGTTCGCGCCAGTTCTTGCCTTCGACCGCGATCGCCTCAAGCCGGCGGCGGCGAACCTCCGTCTCGCGCGTCAGGCCATCGGCGGCGGCGCGGGCTTCCGAAAGCGCGCCGCGCTCCTCGGCCACGGCGCCGCGGAGAATCATGACCTGCTGCTGGGCGGCGAGCGGATCGGCCGCTTCGGCCAGCGCGGATGCGGCGCTCGCGTGTTGAGCTTCCGTCTCGGTGACCGAGGCAGCCACCCGCTCGCGCGATTCTTCCAGCGCGGTGCGCCGGCTGGTCAGGCGGCCGGCCTCGCGCTCCACGGCGGCAAGGCGGTTGCGGGCTTCATCGAGCGCGCGCTGCGCGGCGCGGCCGGCATCGCGCACCAAACGTTCCTGCTCCTGCGCGGTGCGGGCGGCAAGCGCCGATCGCGCCAGCGCCGCCTGATGCTTTTCGACCTCGGCGCGGGCGCTGGTGGCCGCTTCCTGCAGTTCCGCCAGCCGGTTGCGGTTGGCGAGCCGCATGGCCGCCGCTGTCGGCGCCTCGGCGGTGGCGACATAGCCGTCCCAGCGCCAGAGGTCGCCCTCGCGCGAGACGAGAAGCTGGCCGGTCTTCAGAAGATGCTGGAGGGTGGGTCCGTCGGTGCGGGCGACGATGCCGACCTGCGCCAGGGCGCGCGTCAGAAGCGCGGGCGCCTTGACCTTGATCGCCAGCGGCTGCGCGCCTTCGGGCAGGGCCGGATCGTCGACGAGTGGCGTGGCGCCGCGCCAGTGCGCCGCCACCTGGCGGTCGTCCGAGGCGTCCAGCGCGTCGCCGAAGGCGGCGGCGAGCGCCGCCTCATATCCCTTGGCGACGGAAAGCGTATCGAGAAGCGGCGGCCGTCTGCCGGCCTGTGCGCCGGAACCGAGGATCTTGGCGAGCGTGCGGGCTTCCGTCTCGATGCCCGACAGCGCGCGTTCGGCCTCGGCCAGGGGCGCTCGGGCTGCCGTCTCGCTGTCGCGTGCCAAGGACGTCTGGCGCTCCGCCGCCTGCGCCTTGGCGTCGGCCTCGGCGACGGCAGCCTCGCCGGCGGCGACCGCTTCCTGCGCCGGGGCGACGCCCGGCAGCGCCGCGATCTGGCTGACCAGTGCCGTCAGTTCGCGATCGACATCCGCCAGTTGCGTACGGGCCCGCGTGGTGCGTTCGCCCGCCTCGCGATGGGCGCGCTCCAGCTCGGACTTTCGCGCGGCGATGGCGGCATGGGCGGCGGTCGCCTCGGCGAGCTTGCGCTCGGTATCGGCCAGCTTGGCCTCGGCCTGCCGGCGGGCTTCGTCGGCGTCGGCCTGCTTGCCGACAGCCTCGACATCCTCGCGGCGCAGTCCCTGTTCCTCGATTTCGAGCCGGGCCAGGATATCCGCGTTTTCCCGCACCATGCGCTCCTCGCGCAGGATGTCCTCGTTGAGCTGGGCGAGGCGGCGATCGAGATCGACCAGCCGCTCCTTCATCCGCTTCTCGTCGGCATCGAGCGCGTCGCGGGCGAGTGTCAGCCGCTGCAGCGCGGCGGCGGATCCCGCCTCCGCCTCGCGCAGGGCGGGCAATCCGCTGGCGGCGACGGCCTGGTCGCGGGCGGCGCGGGCCTGTGCCTCGCTGCGAGCCACCACCGTCTCGCCGGCGGCGGCGAGCGCGGTCTCCGCGTCGCGCATCTGCACGGCGGCGGCGAGCATGCGCAGATAGAGGACGGTCGCCTCCGTCTTGCGGATGTCGGCGGAAAGGTTGCGGTAGCGGTTCGCCTGCCGGGCCTGCCGCTTCAGCGCCTCGAGCTGGTTGTCGAGTTCGGAGAGCACGTCCTCCAGCCGCTCGAGGTTCTGCTCGGCCGCGCGCAGCCGGAGCTCGGCCTCGTTGCGGCGGGAATAGAGGCCGGAGATGCCGGCGGCTTCTTCCAGCACGGCGCGGCGGGCCTGCGGCTTGGCCGAGATCAGCTCGCCGATCCGGCCCTGGCCGACCATGGCGGGCGATCGCGCGCCCGTCGAGGCGTCGGCGAACAGCAATTGCACGTCGCGGGCGCGCACGTCCTTGCCGTTGATCTTGTAGACCGAGCCCGATTCGCGCTCGATCCGGCGCGTCACTTCCAGGACGTCGGCGTCGTTGAAGGCGGCCGGCGCCATCCGGTCCTGGTTGTCGACGACGAGGGTGACCTCGGCCGAATTGCGCGCCGGGCGCTTGCCACTGCCGGCAAAGATGACGTCGTCCATGCCGGACGCGCGCATGTTCTTGTAGGAGCTTTCGCCCATCACCCAGCGCAGCGCCTCGACGAGATTCGACTTGCCGCAGCCATTCGGCCCGACGACGCCGGTCAGGCCGGGCTCGATCAGGAAATCGGTGTTCTCGACGAAGGACTTGAAGCCGTGGACGCGGAGCCGCGTGAATTTCATGACGCGGGACCGGAACTGGAGGGCGCGGACTGCGAGAAGAGAGACTGCATAGGAAAAACCCTCCCGGCGACGGGAGGGCCTGACATTGGATCGAACGGAAGATAACCGTCGCGAAGACGCCTCGGCGACGTCGCGACGGCGGACAGCGGAAGGGGCGGGCGCTTAGGCCAGCAGCTTGTCCATTTCCTCGATCGTGAGGGCACCCGGGTTCCTGTTCCCGTTGATGAAGAAGGTCGGGGTGGCGTTGACGCCGAAGACGTTCGCGCCCCGTTCCTTGACGGCATTCACTCCATCGAGCAGGGCCTGGTTTTTCAAGGTGAGCTCGAAAGTCTCCTGTGTAAAACCAACCTGCTTGGAAAGCTCGAGAAGGGCGGGGACGGGGTTGTCGACGAAGGCCCACTTTTCCTGCTGGTCGAATAGGAGGTCGACCATGGGGAAGAAGTTGTTGTTGGGGGCGGCGTGGCACAGCATGATGGCGGCCGTCGCCAGCGGGTCGAGCGGGAAGTCGCGGAGGATGAAGTTCACCTTGTTGGTGTCGACATACTTTTCGCGGAACGGCTTCCAGGTCGTGTCGTGGAAGTGCTTGCAGTGCGAGCAGGTCAGCGAAGCGTACTCGACGACGCTTTGCGCGGACTTCGGGTCGCCGAGCTGGTTGTCACCGAGCGGACCGGGCTTCAGCAGTTCGGCGAGGTCGACCTTGTCGGCGGCGGCGGCCGAGCGCGGCAGCATCGACACGGCGCCGAGGGCGAGCGAACCGGCACCGACCTGGCCGAGAAACTGTCTGCGATTGAACTTCAAGATCCTGCATCTCCTTTTGCCCCGGCGCCGTACTGGCGTCCGGACAGCGGAACGAATGGCACGCTTGGCGCGAAACCTACCACATCAAATATGGCGTTTCTCGATAAGTTGAAGGGAGAGGGGCTTGCCGCCGGTCGTCAGGGACGCCTGGCCGAGGCGTAGACGCCGCGCCCGAGCCGCTCGAGCGCCTGGCGTAATCCGTCGCTTTCGACCGAGGCGACCGTTTCGACCACCTGGGCCTCTTCGGCGGGCGAGAGCGGGGCAGGGGCGACAGCCGCCTTGCGCGGAGACGACACCGCACCCTGCACGATCTTTAGCTGCGACACAGCGCCGAAGCCCAGGAAGCCGTTGATCCGGTCCAGCATGACGCCGGTCTCGTGCTGCAGATAGATCGCCATGCCGGCATCGACGCGGACGACGAGCGTGGCGCCCGCCGGCGCCTTCGCCTGGTCGCGGCGCGGCCAGGTGATCTTCTCTGGCATCGTGGTGGTCGCGTAGCGCGGTCCCACGATGTCGGCCCAGGACGAAATCAGGTCGGCGGTAGCGAAGCCGCGCTTGGCGCAGACTGGCGCGATCACGCTTCCGATCAGCGCGCCGATCGACTGGGCGCCGGACTTGACCTTGGGATTGGGATTGTCGCTCATGCCCGTCTTGTCGCACGACGGCGGGGCGCTGTGAACGTGCCGCTCGTCAGGGATTCGCCGATTCCGTCAAAATGTCTCAGCGACGATTTGATTAATTCTAATGATTTCAATAGCTTGTGAATGAATTCCGGCTCCTTGACACGAGTTGGAGGCGTCACTATGGTGCGCGCGGTTTCGGGGCGGTACTAAGCTTTGTGAGGCTTTCTCGTACTTGGCAGGGATGACGCGATGAGCGACATGGGTTCGCCAAGTGACGAAGAGAAGATCAGGCGGATGGCTGAGGACGAAGCCGCGCTCTCGGCAAGGCTGCGCGCGCTCAGTCACAAGCTGGACAAGGCTCGTGACGAAGCGCAGGCGGCCGAGCGGGCACAGCCGTCGAACGAGGTTACAGCGCGGGGCATGAGCCTCGCGTTTCGTATCGTCGGCGAGTTCGTGTCGGGCGTGCTGGTCGGTGCCGGCCTCGGCTGGCTTATCGATCACTGGCTAGGCACATCCCCCTGGGGCTTGATCGTGCTCTTGCTGCTCGGTTTCGTTGCGGGCGTCCTGAACGTCCTGCGCGCGGTCGGCAAGGTTGCGCAGCCCGAGGCTCGGCAGGTGTCGCGCCGGGGCAAGAAAACGTAGTTATCAATACGGTCGCGGCATTGGCTGCGGTCAGACTCTGGCGAAGAAGGCGGGCTCGGTGGCGAACGATCCGATCCATCAGTTTCACATCAAGGAATTCTTCCCGCTCGGCCAGTTCGGCGGCATGGAGTTCCACTTCACCAATTCCGCCTTTGCCATGATCGCAACGGTGGTGATCGTGACGGGTTTCCTGCTCATCTCCACGGCGAAGCAGAGCCTGATCCCGGGTCGCCTCCAGTCCGTCGCGGAAATGGCGTACGAATTTGTCGCGGGAACACTCCGATCTAGTGCCGGCAAGGAGGGGATGCGCTTCTTCCCCCTCGTGTTCTCGCTGTTCATGTTCATCCTGGTCGCGAACTTCTTCGGAATGTTCCCCTATTTCATGACTGCGACCAGCCAGATCATCATCACCTTCGCCCTGGCGATGACCGTGATGCTCACGGTGGTGATCTACGGTTTCGTCCGCCACGGCTTCGGCTTCCTCGGCCTGTTCGTGCCGCATGGCGTTCCGATGGCGGTCGTGCCGCTGGTTTCGGCGATCGAGGTCATCTCGTTCCTGTCGCGTCCGATCAGCCTCTCCGTCCGTCTCTTCGGCAACATGCTGGCCGGTCACATCACGCTCAAGGTCTTCGCCGGCTTCGTCGCCAGCATGGCCGGCCTCGGCGCCATCGGCGTCGGCGGCGCGATCCTGCCGCTGGTCATGACGGTCGGCCTGACCGCTCTCGAATTCCTGGTGGCATTCCTCCAGGCCTACATCTTCACGGTCCTTACCTGCATGTATCTGAACGACGCCCTCCACCCCGGGCATTGATCAGCAGGTCGGCGAAGGTACACGTTCTTCCAACCCGAAATTTCGACTTCAAGGAGCATAAAATGGAAGCGGAAGCTGCAAAGTTCATCGGTGCTGGTCTTGCTTGCTTTGGCATGGCCGGAACGGCTCTCGCCCTCGGCAACATCTTCTCGAGCTACCTGACGGGCGCGCTGCGCAACCCGTCGGCTGCCGATGGCCAGTTCGGCCGCCTCATCCTCGGCTTCGCCGTCACCGAAGCGCTGGGCATCTTCTCGCTGCTCGTCGCGCTGCTCCTGCTCTTCGTGGTCTGATCCCGTCAGGCCGCCTTCGGGCGGCCGGGTGAAGCCTCATGCGGCGGCCTCGGGCCGTCGCATGTCAATTGTATTTCGATCTGGGGTCTTCGATGACTTGGTTCATCTCGCCTGCATACGCCGAGGATGCCGCGCCAGCGTCGGCTCCGGCCGACGGCCAGCCGGCGCCGACTGAGACTCACACCGAGGTCGGTCACGCGGCAGGGGAGAAGGCTCCTTTTCCGCCTTTCGATACCCACAAGTACCCGTCGCAGATCCTCTGGTACGTGATCTGCTTCGGCCTTCTCTACCTCCTGATGAAGCGCGTCCTCGTGCCGCGTCTCAGCACGATCGTCGAGGGCCGCGCTGCGCGGATCGCCGGTGATCTGGAGGAGGCGCAGCGCCTGCGCGTCGAGTCCGACAAGGCGCTCGGCACCTACGAGAAGGCTCTTGCGGATGCGCGCTCTTCGGCTCACGCCATTGCGCAGTCGGGGATGGACGAGGCCAAGGCCGCTGCCGTCAAGCAGCGCGCGGAAATCGAGTCCTCGCTGAGCGCCAAGCTCGACGCCGCCGAAGCGCGGATCGGCGAGATCAAGGCGAAGGCGCTTGGCGATGTCGGCGCGATCGCCGAGGAAACCGCTTCCGCCGTCGTCGCGGCGCTGTCGGGCCAGCAGCCGACTTCGGACGAGGTGGCAGCCGCCGTCTCTTCCGTGTCGTCGTCGAAGTAAGGGGCTGAGATCATGGAATTCGATGCTTCCTTTTTCGCACTCGTCGGCCTGATCCTCTTCTTCGTGCTGCTCGCCTTCGTCGGCGTGCACACGAGCCTGGGCAAGGCGCTCGACAAGCGCGCCGAGAGCATTGGCAAGGACCTGGACGACGCCAAGCGTCTCCGCGAGGAAGCGGCGGCCTTGCTCGCCGACTACCAGAAGCGGGCGCGCGAGGCCGAGGCCGAGGCGCAGACCATCGTCGAGAAGGCCCGTCGCGAAGCCGCGGCGATCGCCGACGAGGCGAAGGCCCAGATGGAAGACTATGTCACCCGTCGCACCAAGATGGCCGAGGACAAGATCGTCCAGGCCGAGCATCAGGCTCTGCAGGAAGTGAAGGCGCTTTCCGCTGATGTCGCGATTGCTGCGGCCGAGAAGATCCTGGCGGCCAAGCTCAAGGGCGCGGCCGGCGCCGATCTGGTCGCCTCGTCGATTGCCGACGTGAAGAACCGCCTCAACTGACGAGGAATTCTTCGTCGAAACGATCCACGCCGTCGGCACTGCCGGCGGCGTTTTCTTTTGCGAGCAGCGCACGGATGGGCGCGAAGCTGGTTCGGTGCAGCGGGCAGGCGCCGAGGCTGGCGAGCGCGTCGAGATGGAAGGCGGTGCCGTAGCCGACATGCCGCTCGAAGCCATAGTCCGGATAATGCGCCGCGGCGCGCACCATCATGCGGTCGCGTGTCACCTTGGCGACGATCGAGGCGGCGGCGATCGATACGGAGCGGCCGTCGCCCTTGACGAAGGCCTCGCCGCGGCAGGCGAGGCCCGGCGGCACGTCGTTGCCGTCGACGATCACATGGTCGGCCGCATGTGGCAAGCCGCGGACGGCCTGCGCCATGGCCCAGAGGGTCGCCTGGCGGATGTTGGTGGTATCGATCCGGAGCACCGACGCCGCGACCACCGACACGTGCGCCGACGCCATGATCTGTTCGAACAGCGCCTCGCGCGCGGCGGCAGTCAGCTTCTTCGAATCGTTGAGCCCGTCCGGGATTCGTCTGGGGTCGAGGATCACCGCCGCCGCCACGACTGGTCCGGCGAGCGGGCCGCGACCGACCTCGTCGACACCGGCGATCGCCTTGTGGCCGCTGCGACGCAGCCGTCGCTCGATGGCGTCGGTTGGGACTGGAGGGAGCTCGAACAGGAGCGGCGATTCGGATGTGCGGCGTGCCATGCCGTGAAATTCCGCGACGCGCCGCACGAATGCAAGGCGGCAGATTGGCGGTGGAGGCGCCACGGCGCGCCACCGCTTGAACAAAAACGGGCGCTGGATGATCCCCGCGGCCGTTCGAAATGTCCTGCAACGAGACGCGCGGAGCGCCGCGCCGTCAGCCGCCGCCGAGTTGGCGGAACTCGTTCTTCAGGAAGTTGCCGACCCGCTTGCCGCGGTTGCGCGCCTTCTGGAAGGCGGTCTGATCGACGAAATAGGTGTGCAGGATGCTGTCGCGCGACATCGGCAGCTCGCCGGTCGGGTCTACCGAGTGCCAGGTATTGTCGCCGACCGCGAAGGCGTAGCCGTGGTTCGGGATGAAATCCATCTGCTTCACCCGCGTGAACTTGCCGTCCGCGCCGCGCGAAGAGAACACGGTGCCGACGCCGTTCAGCGATTCGTCGCGCGGCAGGTAGAGCTGGACCGTGATGCCCTTCCAGTGCGTATCGGTGTGCTCGGCGATCCGGTAGCCGGAGGTGTCGCGCGTCAGCATCGGGATCGGGAAGAAGTCGGTCGGCTTGTAGGCGCTGCCGAAGCGGCGCTTCAGGCCCGGGCCCAGGCGCTCGACGAAGGCGTCGCGCACGACGTCGGAGCAGAGCGCCGCGCCGACCAGGTTCCAGAGCGTCTTCCGGCGGCCCTCCAGGTGGCGCAGATATTCCGGGAAGAGGTCTACCTTGACGCGGGTCGAGCTGCCATCATTGCGGATGTTGACGTTGCCGCGGCCCGCGAGCGCGCGAAAATGCCCGGCCGACGGCATCAACTCCTGCATCTCGGCATAGACATCGGCCGGGAAGATGCCGTCGAGGACGAGGTGATAGAACGGCTCCTCGAAGGCCTCCGCCGAACGGATGGCCTGCGCGATGTGGCTGGTCAGGTAGTTGAGATCCGTATGCGCGGACTTGAGCACGGGCGCCTCGCATGAAGGGTTATGGAATTGTCACACTCTAGTCGGCGCGGCGGCGGGGGGCAATTGCGAACGCGCCGGTAGCGGCCGCTCCTGCACGCAACCCCAGATCATTTCACCTTGAGGCGGATCATCACCGCGCGGCCGCCCGCTTCGAGATCGACGCGGCGGACCTCGACGCCGGCCATGGTATCCATGAGGTCGACGAGCTTGCGGAAGCCGTAGTTGCGCGGGTCGAAGTCGGGCATGCGCTTCGACAGGATTTGTCCCACCTGGCCGAGATGCGCCCAGCCATCGTCGCCGGAGACGTCCTCGATGGCGGCGAAGATGTCGTCGCGCGGCAGGCGCGGCGCCGTCTGGGGCGTGGCCTTGGTCGCCTTGTTCGAGGCGCCGTTTCCTTCCTGGCGCTCTTCGGCCAGCAGCAGGTCGCAATAGAAGAAGCGGTCGCAGGCTGCGACATAGGGCTTGGTCGATTTCTGCTCGCCGAAGCCATAGACGGCGAGGCCGTCCTCGCGGATGCGGCTCGCGAGCGTGGTGAAGTCGCTGTCGCTGGAGGCGATGCAGAAGCCGTCCAGGCCCTTCTCGTGCAGCATGTCCATCGCCTCGATGGCGAGCTTCATGTCGGTGGCGTTCTTGCCGACGGCGGCCGGCGGCACATGCACCGGCGTCAGCGCGTGCGAATGGAGAAGGGGCTGCCACTGGGTCATCGCGCTCGAGGCGAAGTGGCCGTAGACGCGGCGGATGACGACGCGGCCGATGGTCGAGGCCTCGCGGATGATGATCGGCAGGAAATCGGCGCGGACATTGTCGGCGTCGATCAGGAGCGCCAGCTTCTGTGTCGCTCCGGGATGTGGATCCGCCAATTTTCACTCCGATCGTTGCGATGGAGGCGCCTGCTGGACCATGACGCGGCGCGCCTGTCACCCGCGCGCCAGATGCATCCTCCTAGCACAAATGTGGAAGGCTGCGGCTGATTTAGAACAGGCTGAGCTGCGCCGGGGGCTGCACGGGCGGGGAAAACTGGTCGGTCCGGAGCTTCAGGTGGCGGCGATTGAGGCCAAGGCGCTGGGCCGCGATCTCGAAACGGCGGCCGATCTGCCACGCATAGGGACCTTCGCCCTTCTGCCGCTTGCCGAACTCGGAATCATAGTCCTTGCCGCCGCGCATCGAGCGCAGCACGGAGAGGACATGACGGAAGCGGTCCGGATAGTGCCGCAACAGCCATTCCTTGAAGATCTCGCTGACCTCGAGCGGCAGGCGCAGCAGCACGTAGCCCGCCTCGGTGGCGCCGGCTGCCGCCGCCGCGTCGAGGATGCGCTCGATTTCCGAATCGTTCAGCGCCGGGATGACGGGCGCGACCAGAACGCCTACCGGGACGCCGGCGTCGGCAAGGCCGCGCAGCGCGTCGAGCCGGCGGCCGGGCGTCGCCGCCCTCGGCTCCATGTCGCGCGCCAGCTTGCGGTCGAGGGAGGTGATCGAGAGCGCCACCTTGGCGAGGCCGCGCTCGGCCATGCGACCGAGAATGTCGACGTCGCGCAGCACCAGCGCCGACTTGGTGACGATGCCGACCGGGTGGTTGAAGCGCTCCAGCACCTCGAGGATGTCGCGCATCATCCTGTGCTGGCGCTCGATCGGCTGGTAGGGATCCGTATTGGTGCCGATGGCGATCGTGCGCGGCTTGTAGCCGGGATCCGAAAGCTCCTTTTCCAGCAGCTTGGCGGCGTCGGGCTTGTAGAAAAGCTTCGATTCGAAATCGAGCCCCGGCGACAGGCCCATATAGGCGTGCGTTGGCCGGGCGAAGCAGTAGGAGCAGCCATGCTCGCAGCCACGATAGGGATTGATCGACCGGTCGAAGGCGAGATCCGGTGAATCGTTGCGGGTGATGATGGTGCGCGCCTTTTCCGGCATCACCTCGGTCTTGAATGGCGGCAGTTCGTCCAGCGTCTGCCAGCCGTCGTCGAACGGGATCGACTGGAAGCGTTCGAAGCGCCCAGAGCTGTTGCTCTGGGCGCCGCGGCCGCGCCGACGGTCAGGGTCGATCGGCGCGGCCAGGGATGGCTCCGCGGGCATGAGCAGCGGGTCGAGATGCGGGGGGAGGGAGCGGGCGAGCGACATGCCCTGACTCATACGCCGCTACAGGGAACAAAACAAGAACAATGCATCTTGCGACGCAACGTCTCTGCTGTTTCGTCTCGCAGTCGCAAAAAAGTCGGTCTAAGATCGAAACGATGATCAGCGTGATCCTTTCCACTCAGAACGATGAAATGGCGTTGGCCCACGCGCTGGCGGCGCTCGTGCCGGCGGCTGCCGACGGCACCGTGCGCGAGGTCATCGTGGTCGACGCCCGCTCGACGGACGAGACGCTTGCCGTCGCCGACGCGGCCGGCTGCAAGATCGTCGTCGGTTCCGGCGATCGCGGCGCCGATCTCGCGGCGGGCGCGGCTGCGGCGCGCTCGGACTGGCTGCTCTTTCTCTCGCCCGACGTCATGCTGGAGCCCGGCTGGCAGCGCGAGGTGCGCGACTTCATGGATCGACTGGCGATGTCGGGGGCGGGCGGCAATCGCGCTGCATCCTTCCGTCATGCCGATGCCGGCTTCGGTTGGCGCGCGCGCCTTTCGGAGGTTCGCGCCTCGGTACGCTCGCGCCTGTTCGCCTCGCCCTCGCGCAAGGAGGGTCTGCTGGTGCCGGCGAGCCTCTATCGCGCCGTCGGTGGCCATCGCGCGCGGCCCGGCAATGTCGAGCGCGATCTCGCCCGCCGCATTGGCCGCGGGCGCCTTTCCTTCCTGCGCTCGCGCGCCGTATCGCGGACCGTGGTGGCCTGATCAGGCCTGGAGCTTGCCGCGCTTCAGGTGCTCGTCCAGGCGCGGCATGATCTCGACGAAGTTGCAAGGCTGGCTGCGATAGTCGAACTGCACGCTGAGGATGCCGTCCCAGGCGTCCTTGCAGGCACCGGGCGAACCCGGAATCGCGAAGATGAAGGTCGAGTTCGCGAGCCCCGCCGTGGCGCGCGACTGGATCGTCGACGTGCCGATCTTGTCGTAGCTGATGCGATGGAACACAGCCGAGAAGCCGTCCATACGCTTCTCGAACAGCGGCTCGATCGCCTCGGGCGTGACGTCCCGGCCGGTGAAGCCAGTGCCCCCCGTGGTGATGACGACGTCGATCTCCGGATCGCTGATCCAGCAGGAGACGATGGTGCGGATCTCGTCGATATCGTCGGGGACGATCGCCCGCTCGGAAAGGGTGTGGCCGGCGGCTTCGATCCGGTCGGCGAGCGTCTTGCCGGACTTGTCGTCCTCAAGCGAGCGCGTGTCCGATACAGTGAGCACGGCGAAACGGACCGGAATGAAGGGAAGGCTTGGGTCGGTCTTGGTCATGGCCCGGATCCTCGTGCGCGCTGCTGGGGCACAGAGATATCCCTCGGCGAGGGCGGAGGAAAGCGCTAGCTGCCGGCCGTCGTGGTTGCGACGACCCACCATGCCGGATGGGCGTTGGAAAGAGCGGCGGCGGCGCGCTCGGCCTCGGTCCACGTGGCGAAGAGTCCGAATATCGTGGCGCCCGATCCGGACATCCGCGCCAGCCGGCAACCGTTCGTAGCCGCCATCTCGGCGAGACTCGCCGCGATCAGGGGCAGGGCGGCGATTGCCGGATTCTCGAGGTCGTTGCGCGTCGTCTTGAGCCATTCAGCGACGGCTTCAGCGTCGGAGAAGACGGGCGGCAATGCTGGCAGCGGCGGATTGTCGGCCCGGGCGAGGCCACGGAAGACGGCAGGAGTCGAAACGGCGACGCCGGGATTGACCAGCACCATCGGCAGCGGGGGGAACCCCGGCAGGGGTTCGATCACCTCGCCGATGCCGGTCGCCCGGAGTGGCGTCGAGATCAGGCACATCGGCACGTCGGCGCCTAGCCTCTCCGCCTGCGTCCGCAAGGTGTCGGCCGCCGTCGCGGGCAGGGGGGCGATCTCGGTCAGCAGGCGGAGCGTCGCCGCCGCGTCGGCCGAACCGCCGCCGATGCCGGAAGCGACGGGGAGGCTCTTGGTGAGGCGAAGGTCGAAGCCGTCGATCCGACCGCCGGCCGTCGCATGGGCGAGCGCGGCGCGCAGCACCAGGTTGCCAGGGCCGGCCTCGAGCCCGGCCGCGAAGGGGCCTGTGATCGTGAGCCGCGGCTCGGTCGTGGAAGGGTTGGCGATCGCCTCGATCGTGTCGCCGATCCCGGCGAACGCGACGAGGCTGTCCAGCAGGTGATAGCCATCGGCGCGACGGCCGATGACGTGCAGGGCGAGGTTGATCTTCGCCGGCGCGAAGGCCGCGCCGAGCCGGTGGCCCGGCCCGGCGACGGGCCGGACGTCTTCCGCCGCGGTCACTGCGCCGTGTCGAACTGCGGAATGTCGATGACCAGGCCCGGCACGATGAGGTTCGGGTTGCTGAGCTTGTCGCGATTGGCGTCGATCAGCCGGCTGTAGAGTTCGCCGTCGCCATAGACCTTGAGCGCGATCTTCCAGAGGCTGTCGCCGGCGCCGATGGTGATGCGGCTCGGGCCTTCCGCGCGCGGCGAGGTGGCGGAACCGGCCTTGGCCGGCTCGCTGTTTGCCGCATCGGTCTTGGTCGTGTCGGTCTTGGCGCTGTCGTCCTTCGACTGTGCGGCCTTTTCCTCCGCCTCGACCTTGTCGAGACCGTGCGCGAGCTTGGCGAGGATGCGTTCCTTGTCCGCCGGCTCGGGGTTCAGGTCGCGGGCATGCGCCCACTGGAACGTCGCCTCGAGCTTGCGGCCAACCTTCCAGTAGGCGTCGCCGAGATGGTCGTTGATGGTGGCGTCGTCGGCCTTGATCGAGATGGCGCGCTCGAGCTGCGCGACGGCTTCGTCGTACTTGCCCTGCTTGTAGTAGGCCCAGCCGAGGCTATCGACGATGTAGCCGTCATTCGGCCGGAGCTCGACGGCCTTCTTGATCATGTCGGTGGCGCGGTCGAGGTTGAGACCGCGATCGATCCAGCTGTAGCCGAGATAGTTGAGCACCTGCGGCTCCTCGGGCGCAATTTCCAGCGCCTTGAGGAAGTCCGCCTCGGCCTTGGCCCATTCCTGGCCGCGCTCATAGGCGATACCGCGGAAATAGTAGATCAGCCAGTTGCGCGGATTATCCTCGGTGAGGGCGTCGATCGCCTTGGTGTAGAGCTTGGACGCATCGCCATAGCGCTTGCTGGTGCGGTTGATCGTGGCGAGCGTCGTCAGCGCGTCGATGTCGCGCGGGTTGGCGGTGATGAGACGCTTCAGCCGCTTGATGGCCTGGTCGGACTTGCCGGCTGCGTCGAGGCTGAGGGCGACCTGGAGGTCGGCATTGCGGCGCAGCGGCGAGGTCTTCGCCACCTGCTCGAAGATGGGGATCGAGCGGTCGAAGCGCTGCGCGTTCTGCGTCAGGTCGCCGAGCGCCATGATGACGAGGTCGTTGGACGGCTGCAGGTAATTGGCGAGCCGCAGGTAGATCGTCGCGAGGTCGGCGCCGCCATTCTCGCCGCCAAGCGCCGAGCCCAGGCCGTACAGAACCTCGCCGGCGCCTTCCTGCGCGTTGCGCACGAGAGGCGCGGGCTTCTTGCCGGCGTTGAGCTCCTTCTGGAGCGCGGCGATGACGGGATGGCCGACGCTGTTCTCGGTGAAGCTGACCAGGGCCTGCTTGGCCTCGTCGACCTTGCCGGCGCGCGCCAGGATCCGGGCGTAGGCCTCGGTGACGCGGAGCGAGCCGCCTTCGGCCTCATAGGCGGCCGTGATCGCCTTCACCGCCGCGTCGGTGCGGCCGGCGTTTTCGTTGATCAGCGCCGTATTGAAGTTCTTGAACACCGAATACCATTCGGGGCCCTGCATGGTGTCGACGATCTTCAGCGCCGCGTCGGTCTGGCCCTGGCCCTGCGCCGCCCAGGCGGAAAGCAGGCCGGACGAGATATTGGCGAGCGGACCGCGGTCGCTCTTGCCGAGATGCTTGCCCGCCTCGGCGAACTTCTTGTCCTTGAGCGCCTTCACGCCGAGGACCATCTGGCCCATCCGCATTTCCGGGTCGAGCTCGACCAGCCGCTGAGCCAGCGGAATGGCGCGATCGATGCGGCCATTGGCGATCAGCAACGTGAACGTCCGTTCGAGCAGGATCGGATTATCGGGATCCTGGCTCAGCGCTTCTTCGAACAGCGCGGTCGCCGAATCATAGTCCTGCGCCGAGATCGCGCTGAGCGCCGCCAGATAGCTGCCGGAAAGCGTCGGCATCGCGTCGTCGAGCAGTTCGGCGACCGATGGTTCGCCGCGCGCCGCGGCTCCGGCCATCAGGCTGGTGCTGGCGAGCAGGGCAAAGCACACCGCAACGGTGCGAAGCGGTCGGACGAGGGAAGGCAGCGTGCGGCGCATCGAAATCCTGTCTGATACCGAGTGCAGGTATGGATCCTCGTTCACGAGGTGGTCCATGAGGATGGCGCTTTTGAGACCACCCCGCAAGCGGCAGCACCGCGAGCGGCGGCAGTTTCCCTGCCGCCGCTCGCGGTGGCTGGCTGTCAGTGCGCGCGCTCGATGCAGAAATCGATGACTTCGAGCAGGGAGGCCTTCCAGGCGCTTTCCGGGAAGGTCGCCAGCGCGTCGCGCGCCACCGTGCCGTAATGGCGGGCGCGCTCGATCGTCTCCTCGATCGTCTTGTGCGAACGCAGCAGGCCGATCGCCTTTTCGAGGTCGCCGTCCTGGATCTCGCCCTTTTCGAGCGTGCGCTGCCAGAAGGCCCGCTCGGCCTCGGAGCCGCGCCGGTAGGCGAGCACGACCGGAAGCGTGATCTTGCCCTCGTGGAAGTCGTCGCCGACATTTTTGCCGAGATCGGCGGAGTTGCCGCCGTAGTCGAGTGCGTCGTCGATCAGCTGGAAGGCGAGGCCGAGATTGGTGCCGTAGGAACGGAAGGCGGCGCGGGCGTCGCGGCCCTTGTCGGCGATGATCGGGCCGACTTCGGCGGCGGCCGAGAACAGCGCCGCCGTCTTGGCCTTGATCACGGCCAGGTATTCGTCCTCGGTGGTCGCCATGTTCTTGGCGGCCGAAAGCTGCATTACCTCGCCCTCGGCGATCACAGTGGCGGCGGCGGAAAGCACGTCGAGCGCGTCGAGCGAGCCGACCTCGACCATCATGCGGAAGGCTTGGCCGAGCAGGAAATCGCCGACCAGCACGCTTGCCTGGTTGCCCCAGACCATGCGCGCCGTCTGCTTGCCGCGCCGCATCTCGCTCTCGTCGACGACGTCGTCATGCAGGAGGGTTGCGGTGTGCATGAACTCGACACTCGCCGCGAGCTTCACATGCGCATCGCCGCGATAGCCGGACATTCGCGCCGCCGCAAGCGTCAGCATCGGACGCAGCCGCTTGCCGCCAGACGAGATGAGATGCTGGGCGACCTCGGGGATCATCTCCACATCAGACCCGGCCTTGGACAGGATGATCTGATTCACCAGATCCATATCGGCCGACACAAGCGCGACGAGAGGTTCGATCCGGGCTGCGCCCTTCTTCTTGCTCTCGTCGAGCGGAACTACCAATCCCACGGGCAACGCTCCCGGTTCGCCTCTGTTTCGCCGGGGACAATAGGGGGGGAGAAGGATCGGAACAAGTGACACGATGGCCCACGGAGGCACGGAAGGGACGGATCGACGATTTTGATGCTGCGGCGCGGCAGCGTTGACGCCGCGATGCACGCATCATTGCCGCCGCGCCCGCCCGGCCTTAGGGTCGAAGCTGTGGAACATTGCCGGATGCGGCCTTCGAGGGGATATGGAAGAGCTTATTCGTACCAATGACATCGTGCTGATTTCCTTCGTCGAGGCGCTCCTGAAGGATGCGGGCATCGAGCATCTCGTCGTCGACCAGAACATGAGCGTCATGGAAGGTTCGCTCGGCGTGCTGCCGAGGCGGATCCTTGTGACGAGCGACGAGGTCGAGGATGCGCGCGCACTCCTGACCGATGCGGGAATCGGCGACGAACTGCGGCCGGAGACGAGATAGGCGATGCTGGCGTCCGCGATCGAGACCACGGTCGATGCGTTCCTGGGCGGCCGCGTCGAGGCGGTGCAGCCGGCGCGGGGGCATCATCGTTCCGGTCTCGACGCGGTCATCCTCGCTGCCGCGCTCGGCGCGGGCGCATCCGGCCGCGCGGTCGATCTCGGCGCGGGAGCCGGCGTCGCCGGTCTTGCACTGGCGGCCCGGGCTAGCCGGCTGCGGCTGGTGCTGGTCGAGCGCGAGCCGGATCTCGTCGCCTGCGCGAGCGAGGCGCTTGCCCGGCCCGCCAATGCCGGCTTCTCCGCCCGGGTCGAGGTGGTGCGCGCGGATCTCCTTGCCGGTGCGGCGCGCAAGGCGGCGGGTCTCGAAGCGGCCAGCTTCGATCATGCCCTGATGAACCCGCCCTTCCACGATGCCGGCCGCGTCCGTGCCTCGCCGGATGATTTCCGCGCCCGCGCGCATGTGCTGGGCGTGGGCGGGCTGGATGACTGGTTCCGTGCCGCCGCCGCATTGGTCCGGCCGCAGGGCACGCTGTCGACGATCCTGCCGGCCGACAGGCTGCCGGCGATTCTCGCCGCCTGCGACGGCCGCTTCGGCGGCCTGGCCGTGCTGCCGCTGCACCCGCGCGCCGACGATCCCGCGACGCGCGTGCTGGTGCGCGGCGTCAAGGGCAGCCGCGCCGCGATGCGCCTGCTGCCCGGTCTCGTGCTGCATGGTGGCTCCGGCTCCTCGTTCCAGCCAGGCCTTGTCGCGATCCTGCGCGACGGCGCGTCGCTTGCCGATATCCATCCCGTCTGGTCCGACCCGCAATGGGGCGAGGCCGCAACCGATCCCTCCTGAAGGTCTGATCGCCGTGTTCCAGGATCTCATGTCAGCCATTCGCAAGCGGCTTCCGGCCCGTTTCCGCAAGGAGGAGATGGTCGTGCCGGTCGTCCGCCTCGCAGGCGTCATCGGCGCCGTCTCGCAGTTCCGCACCGGGTTGACGCTTTCCGGCGTCGCGCCGCTGCTGGAGCGCGCCTTCGCCATGAAGCAGGCGCCGGTGGTTGGCATCGTGATCAACTCGCCGGGCGGCTCGCCGGTCCAGTCGCACCTCATCTTCAAGCGCATCCGCGCGCTTGCCGAAGAGAACAAGAAGGACGTGATCATCGCGGTCGAGGACGTCGCGGCGTCCGGCGGCTATCTGATCGCCCTCGCCGGCGACGTCATCATCGTCGATCCGAGTTCCGTCGTCGGCTCGATCGGCGTCGTCTCGGCCGGTTTCGGCTTCGAGAAGCTGATCGAGAAGATCGGCGTCGAGCGCCGCGTCTATACCGCCGGCGAGAGCAAGGCGATGCTCGATCCGTTCAAGCCGGAAAAGGAATCCGACGTCCAGCACCTGAAGTCGCTGCAGCGCGACGTGCACGACATGTTCATCGATCTGGTGCGGGCGCGGCGCGGCGAGCGGCTTGCCGATGATCCGACGCTGTTCTCCGGCGCCTTCTGGTCGGGGGCGCGAGGGCTGGAACTCGGCCTTGTCGACCGGATCGGCGACCTGCGCTCCTATCTGCGCGGCCGGTTCGGCGACAAGGTGCGCATGGTGCTGGTCGCGCCGAAGCGCGGCGTGTTGGCGCGATTTGGCGGCGGCGGGGCTGGCGGCCTTGCCTCTGCCGCGATTGCGGACAATATGGTGGAGAGTGCGGTTTCCAAACTGGAAGAACGCGCGCATTGGAGCCGGTTCGGGCTCTAGCTGCAGGCCGGGTCTCCGCGCCATTCCAAGGCGGATGGACCAGGGACTCGACAGGGAAGGATAGGATGATGCCGCAGGTTGTGATGTTGGCGCTTCTCGGCACCTTGGGCGTGATCACCGCCCGGACCCTCATGCGGACGCGCGAGCGCGTCGCGGTCCGGATGCGGGAGGCAGAGCGCGCCATGGCCGAACGTCCCATGGCGACTCTGGTTCAGGATCCTGTGACCGGCATCTACCGTCCCTGCGACCGTGTCTAGTTCCGGGAGCCACCGCTCCGCCTAGAACAGGCGGCGGGAAACCTGTGCGCCCTTGGCGCACTGCCGTTCGGCTGCGCGCCGGGCGTTGCGCGAAATCCCTTCACAGCTGGAAGGCGCCCGGTAGCTCGGGTCGCTGTCGTTCGGGCAGATGCAGGCGACGGCCTGGATCATGCAGCCGGACGGCATGTTGGCATAGCCGAATTCGCCGCAACTCGCCGAAGGCATACCGCCGTCGCCACCGCGATCCGGCCCGCCCGGAACGGTCGAGGACGTCGTGCCGCCCGACGGGTGGGTCGAGGGGCGCGACTGCGCCACGGCCGGCGCGATGTCGGCGATGAACAGCGAGGCGACGGCAAGGGCTGCGAGCGTGAAGGCGGCGCGCTTGCCGGACTTTCCGGTGTAGGACTTGGTCGTCATGATGGGCTCCTTCGAGCTGGCCATCGATGGCGACGCGATATCCGGATCGACACCCTGTCGTCCGCGCGCCCATGCGATCCCTTTCGGAGATCCTGCGCCGGGAATGCCCCGGCCGACGGCAGGGGCACCATCGTCCTTTCGCCAAAATCGCAATATGACCGGGGTCACAGGCGGTGACCCCGGTCGCGAACACGGAGCGTCTAGCCCGCTCGCAGCCTGTCACTCCAGCCCGTAGGTCGGCGGCAGCGCGCAGTATTGCGGGGCGTTGGAGTAGCCATAGGTGGTGCAATCATAGTCCGGCATGCTGCTGCTGCTGCTGCCGCCGCCCGCGCCGCTCCCCAGGCCGAGCAGTACCCGCTCCAACTGCGTTGGCGTTGGCGTGGGGGTGGGCGTCGGCGTCGGTGAGCCGCTGGCGCCTTTTCCCGGCCAGTTCCAGCCGCCGGGCCAACTGCCCAGTGTGGCTGGATTCGTCCATCCGGAGGATGTGGTTCCCGACTGGATGATGGACAGGGTGCGGGTGACCGGGTTGCTCCCGGAGGTCGAGCCCCTACTCATCGACGGTCCGCCTGCGGTCCCCATGCCGCCGAACGACGTACTGCCCGTGTGATGCTGACCGGCGAATGCTGGCGCCGCCGCGAGCAGAAGCGACGCGGCGAGAGCAAGCGAAATCGATCTTTGATGGTCCATGATATGTGCTCCTTGAGCCCATGCCATCGGCAACGACGTGCAACTCGGGAGACGGCATGGCCGCCCGCGCGTCGATTTTCTGATCGGATGGTTTTTTCGGGGATGTCACCCCGGCCGAAGGCAAGAGGGGACATCTGCCCTTTTGCGCCCCAGATCAATGCTTCCGGGCGTCACAACGCCGTTACGCTGCGTGAGAACAGGCGAACGGGCCCGGCCGACGGATGCGGCAGCGGGAAAAGCTCTGTCAGTGGAAGCCCTTGCACGGGTTTGTGCGGATGCGCCCGGAGCGGGAAAAAGGCGGGGAAGCGGCCGGGACAGAATGCCCCGGCCGTCCGGTTGTCCTAGCCGCTGACCTTGGCGAAGTCCGCCACGGCGAGCGTGGCGCTGCGGAGCGCGTTGAGCAGGCGGAGGCGGTTGGCGCGGACCTCGGCCTCCTCGGCATTGACCAGCACCTTGTCGAAGAACGCATCGACCGGCGCGCGCAGGCGTCCGAGCGCGGCGATCGCGCCCTCGTAGTCCTCGCGCGCCACGGCCGCTTCTGCCTCGGCGCGGGCCGTCGCGATCGCGACGTGCAGAGCGCGCTCTTCCGAGAGCTTCAGGTGCGCGGCATCGACGGCGCCGTCGAAGCTGTCGCCCTTCTTCTCCTCGGCCTTCAGGATGTTGGCGGCGCGGCGGTAGCCGGCGAGCAGGTTCTTGCCGTCCTCGGTGTCGAGGAACTGGCCGAGCGCCTCGACGCGGCGGGCGATCAGCAGCAGGTCGTCCTGGCCGCCGAGCGCGAACACGGCGTCGACGAGGTCGTGCCGGGCGCCCTGGTCGCGTAACTGAACCTTCAGGCGATCGGCGAAGAAGGCGATCAGGTCCGCGACAATCTCCGGCGTCTTGGCGTCGAGATCGCGGCGCAGCCGGCGGCCATAGCTCTCGAGCGCATTGTCGAGATCCTGCTCGCCATCGACGTCCTGGGTCGTGACGCGGTCCTGCGCCGTCTCATAGGCAGTGAGCGCGTCGGCTTCGGTCTGGTCGTTGTAGCCGTCGATCGCCTTTGCAATCGCCCCGTTGAGCGACAGCCTGGCGTCGATCGAGAGCGCGATGCGGATGACACCGAGCGCGGCGCGGCGCAGCGCATAGGGGTCCTTGCTGCCGGTCGGCTTCTCGTCGATCGCCCAGAAGCCGGTCAGCGTGTCGAGCTTGTCGGCGAGCGCCACCGCGATCGCGACCGGATCCGTCGGCACGCGGTCGCCCGGGCCCTGCGGCTTGTAGTGGTCCTCGATCGCGATCGCGACCGAGGCATCCTCGCCCTGCGCGGCGGCGTAATAGCGCCCCATCAGGCCCTGGACCTCGGGGAACTCGCCGACGACTTCGGTGACCAGGTCGGTCTTGGCGAGCAGCGCGGCGCGGCGGGCCTTCTCGACATCGGCGCCGACCAGCGGCGCGATCGCGGCTGCGAGCTTCTGCAGGCGCAGGATGCGCTCCGCCTGGGTGCCGAGCTTTTCGTGGAAGACGATCTGCTCGAACTTCGGCAGCCGGTCCTCGAGCCGGGTCTTCAGGTCGGTGTCGTAGAAGAACTTGGCGTCCGACAGACGGGCGCGGATGACGCGGCCATTGCCGGCCGTGATCGCCGCGCCGCCGTCCTTCGCCTCGATGTTCGAGACCAGTACGAAGCGGTTGGCGAGCTCGGAGGTGCCGGGCTTGCGGACGACGAAGCACTTCTGGTTGGCGCGGATGGTGGCGCGGATCACCTCCGGCGGAATGCCGAGGAACTCTTCCTCGAAGGTTCCGACGAGCACGACCGGCCATTCGACCAGACCGGCGACTTCCTCGAGCAGGCCCTCGTCCTCGACCAGCTCCAGCCCGAGCGCGAAGACGCGATCGCGTGCATCGTGCAGGATGATGTCCTTGCGGCGATCGGCGTCGAGCACGACCGATGCATGCTCGAGCTTCTCGATGTAGTCGTCGAAGCGCTTCACGGGGATCGCACTCGGCGCGATGAAGCGGTGGCCATGCGTGATCTTGCCCGAGCGGAGGCCGTCGACGTCGAAGTCGATCACTTCCGGCTCTTCGGTTTCCGGGCCGAAAGTGCAGACGATCGACTGCAGCGGGCGCACCCACTGCAGCTTGCCGCTGCCCCAATGCATGGACTTCGGCCAGGGGAACGACCGGATGATGGCGGGGATCGCCGCGGCGATCACGTCCTTGGTGTCCTGGCCAGGCTTATGGATGTGGGCGACGTAGAAATCGCCCTTCTTCGGATCCGAATGGATATGCGCCTGATCGAGCGAGGTTAGTCCCGCACCGCGCAAAAAGCCCTGGATCGCGGCGTCGGGGGCGCCGACCTTCGGCCCCTTGCGATCCTCGTGCGTCGCGGCCGACTGGGCCGGAATGCCGTTGACGGTCAGCGCGAGGCGGCGCGGCGTCGAGAACGCCTTGGCGCCCTCATAATGCAGGCCGGCCTCTACGAGGGCGTCGGTGACGAGCTTCTTCAGGTCTTCCGCCGCCTTGCGCTGCATGCGCGCGGGGATTTCCTCGGAGAAAAGTTCAAGCAGGAGATCGGGCATTTATTCTTTCCCCCCGGCCGGGGTTTCCAGCCAGGCGGCGCCGCAGGCCTTGGCCAGTTCGCGCACGCGCAGGATGTAGCTCTGGCGTTCGGTGACCGAGATCACGCCGCGCGCGTCGAGCAGGTTGAAGGCGTGGCCAGCCTTGAGGCACTGGTCATAGGCGGGAAGCACCATGCCGCCGGCGGCGAGCAGCGCCTGGCATTCCTTCTCGCAGTCCTGGAAGCGGCGGAACAGGATCTCGGTGTCGGCATGCTCGAAATTGTGCCGCGAATATTCCTGCTCGGCCTGCTTGAAGACGTCGCCATAGGTGACCTTCTCGTCGCCCTCGCGGCCGTTGAAGTTCAGGTCGTAGACGTTGTCGACGCCCTGCACATACATGGCGAGGCGCTCGAGGCCGTAGGTGAGCTCGCCCGAGACCGGATTGCACTCGATGCCGGCGACCTGCTGGAAATAGGTGAACTGCGACACTTCCATGCCGTCGCACCAGCACTCCCAGCCGAGGCCCCAGGCGCCGAGCGTCGGGTTCTCCCAGTCGTCCTCGACGAAGCGCACGTCATGCAGCGCCATGTCGATGCCGATGGCGCGCAGCGAGTCGAGATAGAGCTCCTGCAGGTTCGGCGGGTTCGGCTTCAGGATGACCTGGAACTGGTAGTAGTGCTGCAGGCGGTTCGGGTTCTCGCCATAGCGGCCGTCCTTCGGCCGGCGCGAGGGCTGCACATAGGCGGCCTTCCACGGCTTCGGACCGAGCGAGCGCAGCATGGTCGAGGGATGCGAGGTACCGGCGCCCACTTCCATGTCGTAGGGCTGCAGGATCGCGCAGCCATAGTCGGCCCAGAAGCGCTGCAGCGTCAGGATCAGGCCCTGGAAGGACCGGTCGGGGCGCATGTGGGGAGGAAGTGTTTCGAACACCGGCAAACCTTGAGAAATTCGGACGCGTGGCGTGATGCGACGCGAAGGCGGCGCACCCTAATCGGGCGGCGCCCGCCCGGTCAAGGAAGCGCGGCGCGGTAGCGCCCGGAACGCGCGTCGAAAGGGGCGCCAATCGCGCCTTTCTGAACCATGGCCGGGGCTGCGGACTTATCGAAGAGGTTCCAGCTTCCTATGATCGGATGCATCCCGCCGATCGTCAAACCAGGAGGAGATCTCCGATGCCCGGCTTCAAGGCCGTCCTGATCCAGAAGGACGCGAGCGGCGAGCAGTCATGCGGCTTCGTCAGCCTGACCGACGCGGACCTGATGGAGGGCGATGTCACCATCCGGATCGAGCGCTCGACCGTCAACTACAAGGACGGCCTCGCCGTCACCGGACGGGCGCCGGTCGTGCGCCGCTTTCCGATGGTGCCGGGCGTCGATGGCGTCGGCATCGTCGAGCAGTCGGCCTCGCTGTCCTTCAAGCCAGGCGATCGGGTGCTCCTGAACGGCTGGGGCGTCGGCGAACTGCATCTCGGCGCCTGGGCCGAGCGGGCGCGCTGGAAAAGCGACTGGCTGATCGCGCTGCCCTCCGGATTCTCGCCGGACGAGGCGATGGCGATCGGCACGGCCGGCTACACGGCGATGCGGGCGGTGATGGCGCTGGAGCGTCACGGCATTCATCCGCCGGCGGGACCAGTGCTGGTGACCGGAGCGGCCGGCGGCGTCGGCTCGGTCGCTGTCGCCCTGCTGGCCGGGCTCGGCTATCACGTCGTCGCCTCGACGGGGCGCCCGGAAGAGGCGGACTATCTGAAGGGGCTCGGCGCCAGCGAGATCATCCCGCGCTCCGATCTCAACGGCGCCGGCAAGCCGCTGGCGCGCGAGCGCTGGATCGGCGCCATCGATGTCGTCGGCGGCCAGACGCTCGCCAATATCTTGTCGATGATCCGCTATGATGGCGCCGTCGCCGCCTGCGGGCTCGCGGGTGGTCTGGAGCTTCCCACCACCGTGGCGCCGTTCATCCTGCGCGGCGTCACGCTCTACGGCATCGATTCTGTCTATGTGCCGAAACCCGTCCGCATCGCGGCCTGGGACCGCCTCGACCGCGATCTCGACCGCAGGAAGCTGGCGGCGATGACGAAGCGGATTGCGTTCGAAGACGTGATCGACGCCGCACGCCAGATCGTCGATGGCAAGGTCCGCGGCCGGCTGGTGGTCGAGGTCGGGTAGGGAAGGCTTCGGTTCGGCGTTTCAGGAATGCGGCTCGCCGCCTGGCCACACTCCCCGTCATCCCGGCGAAAGCCGGGATCCATCCTTTTCGGTTTCCGCGGTGTTACGGCCCGTCGCCTTGCGATGCACGCCATCGCGCCTGGTCGGCGTCCCGAGTGGAAGGGCTGAGCCCGTCAGATCGGTGGATCCCGGCTTTCGCCGGGATGACGGCGAGGGGATGGAAGCGCCGACGCCGTCAAGCCGATCCGAGTTTCAAACGATGCCGCCTCAGATCCAGCCGCCGCCATAGGTCTTGTAGAAGATGTGGTGGCCGACCTTCTGCATCTTCTTCATCGTCCGCGCCCAGCGCGGCTTCACGTAGTTGGCGTGGTAGTGCGTCGACGAGCCGACGTCGGCGTTCCACCAGTTCTCCTCGAACAGCACGCGCTTGGCGAGCGTCTGCGCCCGCGCCCAGGATGTGGCGTCGGTGATGCGGTCGGGGATGCCGTCGCAGGCGAACGAGAACTGGCAGGCGTTGCGCATGTCCTTGTTCTGGTAGACGACGCCGCAGATCGTCTTCGGATAGGCGGGGTTCTTCAGACGGTTGATGACGACCTGCGCGACCGCCAGTTCGCCCTTCACCGATTCGCCGCGCGCCTCGAAATAGATCGCGGTCGCCAGGCACTTCTGCTCCGAGGCGGAGCGGGCGCTGGCGGGGATCTTGTTCGTCACCCACCAATGGTCGGGCTTGCCGTCCTTGCCGATCGCCATCGGCCGGTTCAGGAGCGCCGTGAACGGCGCGTTGAGCGCCTTGTCCTGGTCGGGATTGGCATAGGCCGAAACGACGAGATCGCTCGGCGACTTGGCGGCGCCGGCGTTCGAGGCGTCCTTGCTGCGCGCCAAAAGCTCGTTGCGGCGCGGCAGCGGCGCGATGGAGGCGAGAGCCACCACCGGCTTCGCGACCTCTTCGCCCTTCTTGCCGTCGATGCCGGCCTTGGACGTGTCTGCCTTGGCGGTGTCGCTGGAAGCGTATCGCAGCGGCTGGTCGGCCGCGGCGATGTCCTGCGCGGTCAGGAACGCCATTTTCGGTACGGCGTTGGCGGAGCTGAACAGGCTGCCGAGATTGGCCGTCTGCAGTACGCCGGCCTTGAAGCGCGCGGCCGCCGTCTTGATCGGCTCGGGCTTGCGCTGGGCGACGGTGATGTCGTGCTTGCCCTGGCGGTTGACCGAGGGCGGCGTGAATTCCGGCGCCGAGACGACGCCCTTTTTGACGACGTCGAGCACGGGTTCGATCAGGACGCCGTCGCTGATCGCGTCGCCGGCGACGAGGCGGGCGTTCGGCATCGAGGAGCCGCCCGGCTGATACGCCTCACCCGAAGGCCGCGGCATCAGCCGAGCCAGCCAGCGCTGCGAGACGGAAAGGTCCTTGCCGTATTGGCTGGCGACGTCCTGCAGCGCGACGGTGGTCGACGACAGCGCGACGATGCCGCTGGCGAGAATACCCGAAAGCAGCGCGATCCGGCCGAGCGATGGCCGCGCGCGGCGACGCCGAAGGACGAATTGCGGAAGATTGCCCGACTGGGCGCGGGGGGACATTCCTGACGTCGGACGCCGCTTGGATCCAGCCATGAGGTACGCAACTCCACGCGCACGGAACGAAACCGACCAGTGTTGTTTGCTGGTCACGTGGCTGGAATCTGCGGCATTAACCTAAAAGCGAGGTTAACGGTCTGGAAGCTCGGCGGGCGACGGCAGGGGAGGGAAGTCGAAATTGGCGGTATCTCTGTTTCGTAAGGCGGCCTGAGCGGCTGCCAGGCGGGCGACGGGCACCCGGAACGGCGAACAGGAGACGTAGTCAAGGTTAATTTCGGCGAAAAAATGGATCGAGGCGGGGTCGCCGCCATGCTCGCCGCAGACGCCGAGCTTCAGTTCGGGCCGGGTCGCGCGGCCGCGATCGCAGGCGATCCGGATCAGTTCGCCGACGCCGTCGCGGTCGATCGAGGCGAAGGGATCGTGCGGCAGGATGCCCTTGGCGAGGTAGGTGTTCAGGTAAGTCGCGGCGTCGTCACGCGAAATTCCGAACGTCGTCTGGGTCAGGTCGTTGGTGCCGAACGAGAAGAAGGTCGCGCTGCGGGCCAACTCGCCGGCGGCGAGCGCCGCGCGCGGCAGCTCGATCATCGTGCCGAGCTGGTATCTCGGCGCACGGCCGTGGATCTGGCGGACGAGCGCTTCCGCCGCACGGATGTGGCTGTTGACGAGGTCCAGCTCCGCCTTGCTGGCGATCAGCGGCACCATGATCTCGAGGTCGACCGGGATTCCGGTCTCGTCGGCGACGTCGAGCGCCGCCTCCAGGATGGCGCGCGCCTGCATCTCGACGATCTCCGGGAAGGAGATGGCGAGCCGCACGCCGCGATGGCCAAGCATCGGGTTGGCTTCGGAAAGCGCTTGCGTGCCGGCGCGGATCTTGGCCGGCGAAATCCCCATGATCGCCGCCAGCTCGGCGATTTCGGCCTCGCCCTTGGGCAGGAACTCGTGCAGGGGCGGATCGAGCAGGCGGATCGTCACGGGCAGGCCGGACATGATCTCGAACAGCGAGGCGAAATCGCTGCGCTGCATCGGCAGCAGCTTGGCCAACGCCTCGGCGCGGGCGGCCGGGGTCTCGGCCAGGATCATCTCGCGCACGGCGACGATGCGGCGCGCGTCGAAGAACATGTGTTCGGTGCGGCAGAGGCCGATGCCCTCGGCGCCGAAGCCGCGCGCGGCGCGTGCATCGGCCGGCGTGTCGACATTGGTGCGGATCTTCAGCCGGCGGAAGCTGTCGGCCCATTCCATCAGTTCGGCGAAGGCGCCCGAAAGCTCCGGCTCGCGCAGCGGCACGGCGCCGAGCAGGACCTGGCCGGTGCCGCCGTCGATGGTGATCGTGTCGCCACGATGGATGGTGCGGCCGCCGGCCGACATCGTGCCGGCGTGGAAATCGACGCGGATGGTACCGGCGCCGGAGACGCAGGGCTTGCCCATGCCGCGCGCCACCACCGCCGCATGGCTGGTCATGCCGCCGCGGGTCGTCAGGATGCCGCGCGCGGCGTGCATGCCGTGCACGTCCTCGGGGCTGGTCTCGACCCGCACCAGGATAACCTTGCGGCCTTGCGTGCGGGCGATCTCGGCTTCCTCGGAGGTGAAGACGACCGTGCCGCTCGCCGCCCCCGGCGAGGCGGGCAAACCGCGTGCAAAAATGTCGCCGCTCGATTCCGGGTCGATGGTCGGATGCAGCAATTGTTCGAGCGCGCGCGGCTCGATGCGGGCGACCGCCTCGGCGCGGGTGATCAGCCCCTCATGCGCCATGTCGACGGCGGTCTTCAGCGCGGCGTGGATCGTCCGCTTGGCGGGCCGCGCCTGCAGCATCCAGAGCCGGCCGCGCTCGATGGTGAATTCGAGATCGAGCACGTCGCGATGATGCTGTTCGAGCGCGGCGCAGACGGCGCGGAACTCGGCGAACACCTCCGGCATCGCCGTTTCCATCGACGGCAACTCGGAGCCGGTCTCGCGGCGCGCGATTTCGGTCAGGTCCTGCGGCGTGCGCATGCCGGAGACGACGTCCTCGCCCTGCGCGTTCGGCAGAAACTCGCCCCAGAGGATCCTGTCGCCGGTCGAGGGATGGCGGGTGAAGGCGACGCCGGTCGCCGATGTCTCGCCGAGATTGCCGAATACCATGGCCTGCACGGTGACGGCGGTGCCGCCGCCCTCCGGCAAATTGTTGATGCGGCGATAGGCCTTGGCGCGCGGGTTGTTCCACGAGCGGATGACGGCCGAGATCGCGCCCCAGAGCTGCTCCTGCGGCGCCTGCGGGAAGGGGACCTCCAGTTCGTCGGCGACGAGCGCCTTGAAGACGTCGCAGACCGCCTGCCAGTCGCCGGCGTCAAGATCGGCGTCGACCGTGTAGCCGCGTTCCAGCTTGTAGTCCTCGAGCTTCTCCTCGAACACGCTGTGATCGAGCCCGAGCACGACGTCGCCATACATCTGGATAAAGCGGCGATAACTGTCGAAGGCGAAGCGGCGGTCGCCGGAGATCTGGGCCAGCCCTTCGACGGTCTCGTCGTTGAGACCCAGGTTGAGGACGGTGTCCATCATGCCGGGCATCGAGATGGCGGCGCCGGAGCGCACGGAAACCAGCAGCGGATGTTCGGTGTCGCCGAAGCGGTGGCCGGCGACCTTGCCGATGCCGTCGAGCGCCTTTGCAACCTGGCGTTCCAGTTCGCGCGGGAAGGCGCCGTCGGTCGCGAGGTAGTGCCGGCAGATTTCGGTCGAAATGGTGAAGCCGGGCGGCACGGGCAGGCCGATCGCGCTCATCTCGGCGAGGCCGGCCCCCTTGGCGCCGAGGATCTCCTTCAGCGTGCCGTCACCTTCGGCGCTTCCGCCTCCAAAGGTGTAGACCCATCTCGTCATCTGCGCACGCTCCCGCGGCAACCACGCCAATCGACGCTAGCTCTAGCTAGATCAAGCTCTTAGTGCGCTGCAACACGAAAATATTGAAATAACCGTGCGGCAGGCGCCATGCGTCGATCGGCGCGTTGGCCGTGGCGGGCGGCCCGGGATCGGGGCTAGTGGACTCGGCGCTGCGCCGTCCCGTCCCGCAGGGTAGGGTCAGCGCGCCAGATCGAGATCGAGCGAGAAGGGATGGCCCTCGAAGGCATCGCGGCCGCGGCCGATCTGCTCGATCGCGCTGACCATGCGGCCGCGGCGGCCGAGAATCTCGTCGGCGAAGCGCACGAGGCGGAGATTCGGCGTGGCGGAGGGCGAGCCGGCGCGGATCAGCGCGGCGATTTCCGCCTCCTCGCGCTCCGGGCGCAGCGCGCAGACGGTGATGAAGGCCGCCGCCGTCGAGCGGCTGATGCCGGCGAAGCAGTGGATGACGATCGGCTTCTCGGGCTTCCAGCCCTCGACGAAATCGAGCAGGGCGGTGACATGTTCCTCGGCCGGCGGCGTCATGCCTTCCATCGGCTCCAGGATGTCGTTGAAGGCGAGGAAGAGGTGGCGGTTCTCGGGAATCGCGGCGGGACGCTCGACCGGCGTGCCGGCATTGATCAGCGTCACGAGATGGCTGGCGCCGGTCTGGGCGACGGTGGCGCCGATCCGGGACAGCGAGCAGACATGAATGCGGGACATCGTTGTTCTCCTTGCACCTTCTCGGTGTGCGCTTCGTCGGCGGAAGGCGGCAGGTGGCCCGATCTGGGCTGAAAATCCGGGTCGGAGCGCCGGTGCCTGCCCGGCCGCATGGACGCTATGTAGTGATTCGGCGCTGCCGGGTCACGCCGAAACGGCTACGCCGGCCGTCATCGCGGCGAGGGCTTCGAAACGATCGAGGAAACGGCGTTCGGCCTCTGCGGTCGGCCAGGGTTCGATCGCGACCTGTTCGCGACGCACGCCGCGCGGCCGGCCGAAGAATTTCGCCGCCTCGGTAGCGGTAAACCCGGCAAGCTCGGTCGCCTCGAAATAAGCGGCGATCCGGTCTGCAGCCTTGATCGCGTCGGAGAGCGCGGCCGGGCGGTCCGCCGGCAGCCCGAATCGAAGGTGGATAGCCGCCTGCAGTCGCGCCTCCACCACCTTGTATTCACCGCCGACCAGCGCCTTGAACGGCGAGATCATGTCGCCGACGACATATTCCGGCGCGTCGTGCAGCAACGCCGCCATCCGTCCCGATGCAGGGAGCGCCGGATTGGCGATGCCGGCGATCTGCTCGACCAGCACGGAATGCTGGGCGACGGAAAAGGCATGCGCGCCGCTGGTCTGGCCGTTCCAGCGCGCGACACGGGCGAGCCCATGCGCGATGTCGCTGATCTCGATGTCGAAGGGCGAGGGGTCGGCGAGGTCGAGACGCCGGCCGGAAAGCATGCGCTGCCAGACGCGCGGTTGTGCGGCCTTCCCGCTCATGCGTCGTCTCCGCCATCCTGCGGCCAGCCGAAGCGGGCGAAGGAGGGCAGGGCGATCGCGAGCGGTATGCCGTCGGCGGTGATGGGCATCCCCTGGTCGAGCGCGCGCTTGGCGCGATCGAGCCGGATCAGCCCGATCCCGGCCGCGCCGCTCTCGCCATCGAACGAGCCGCCCAGCGCGCCGAGCGGCTTGCCGTCCGCCTCGATCGGCGTTCCGGCCGGGGGCAGGGCGCTGGCGCCGGAGACGGCGACGGCGCGGCGGCGGGCCGTGCCGCGATGTTCCATCCGCGAGACGATCTCCTGGCCGACATAGCAGCCCTTGCGGAAGTCGAGCCCGCCGAGGTCGTCCATGTCGACGTCATGCGGGAAGGCGTCGCCGAACGGGAAGTCGCGGCCGCCTTCGGGTATGGTGAGCCCGGTCCGCCAGGCGTGATAGTCCGCCTCGGTCGCCGCCTCGTAGCCGGCAACGTCGAGCGATGCGTCGGCCGGGACGATGGCGCGGAAGCCGAGGGCGGCGAGGCGCGGATCGGCGGTGACGACGCCGGCGATGGCAGGCGCGGCGTCGCCGTCCCAGAAGGCGATGACGGCATCGGCCTCGCTGCGATTGGCGATCTCGACCTTGGCGCGCAGGCGGTAGAGCGTCATGCGCTTCGTGAAGTCGGCCGCAAGCGCGCGCGGCAGGTCGAACAGGAAGCCGCCTTCGGTCGCGAGAACGAGGAAATCAAACAGGATCTTGCCCTGCGGCGATAGCAGCGCGCCATATCCGGCGCCGCTCGAAACCACGCGACCCATGTCGGTCGTGATGATATTCTGCAGGAACGTTTCGGCCTCGGCTCCGCCGATGAAGACGGTGCCGCGGTCGGTAAGGCGGGCATATGACCCATTACGCATAGACATGGTTCCCATGCATTGGACGCGCTTGTGAAGTCCGTCCGCCTTCCGTAATCCGATGCCAGCAATCCGTCATCGAGCTTCGGCGGATCAGGTATGCACTGGGGAGGGCGGCCATGTCGGATACCTACGAGTTTCTCTTTCGGAACGGAACGGTCGTCAATCAGGACGGCATCGGCACGCACGACATCGCCGTGCGCGACGGACGAATCGCCGCGATCGGTGATGTCGATCCGCGCCGAGCCGGCAAGGTGATCGACTGCACCGGTCTGCATATATTGCCGGGTGTCGTCGATACCCAGGTGCATTTCCGCGAGCCGGGCGCCGAGCACAAGGAAGATCTCGAAACCGGATCGCGCGGCGCCGTGCTCGGCGGCGTGACCGGTGTCTTCGAGATGCCGAACACCAATCCGACGACGACCACCGCCGAGGCGCTGGCTGACAAGGTGGCGCGGGCGCGTCATCGCATGCATTGTGATTTCGCCTTCTGGGTCGGCGGCACGCGCGAGAATGTCGACGAGATTCCCGAGCTCGAGCGCCTGCCGGGCGCCGCCGGCATCAAGGTGTTCATCGGCTCCTCGACCGGCAATCTTCTCGTGGCCGACGACGAGGGAATCGCCGCGATCCTCTCCAAGACCCGCCGCCGCGCCGCCTTCCATTCCGAGGACGAGATGCGGCTCGAGGCGCGCAAGCCGCTCCGCGTCGAGGGCGACCCTTCTTCGCATCCGGTCTGGCGCGACGAGATCGCCGCCATGCAGGCGACCGAGCGGCTCGTGGCGATCGCCCGCCGCACGGGCGCGCGCATCCATGTGCTGCACATCTCGACGGCAGAAGAAATCGACTACCTGGCGCTGCACAAGGATGTCGCGACCGCCGAGGCGACGCCGCATCACCTGACGCTGTCGTCCGAGGACTACGCGCGGCTCGGCACGCTGGTGCAGATGAACCCACCGGTCCGCGACGCGCGTCACCGCGCCGGCATCTGGAAGGGTATCTCGCAGGGCATCATCGACGTGCTCGGCTCCGATCACGCCCCGCATACGCTCGAAGAAAAGGCCAAGCCCTATCCGGCGTCGCCCTCCGGCATGACCGGCGTGCAGACGCTGGTGCCGATCATGCTGGACCACGTCAATGCCGGCCGGCTGACGCTGGAGCGGCTGGCCGACCTGACCTCGGCCGGTCCGTCGCGGCTGTTCGGCATGGCGCGCAAGGGCCGGATCGCCGTCGGCTACGACGCCGACTTGACCATCGTCGACATGAAGCGGCGCGAGACGATCACCAACAAGTGGATCGCGTCGCGCGCCGCCTGGACGCCCTATGACGGCAAGCGCGTCATCGGCTGGCCGGTCGGCACCGTCGTGCGCGGCCGTCGCGTCATGTGGGAAGGCGAGATCACCGAGCCCTCGATCGGCGAGCCGATCCAGTTCCTCGAAGCGCTGCCGCGCGGCTGAGCTTCGGGAGGCGCTCACGAGGCGGTCGTTCAGGCCGCCTCGATGACGACCGCTTCCGCCGAACGACGGGCCGGGCCGTGATAGACCGCCTCGATATTGTTGCCGGCCGGATCGAGCAGGAACGCCGCGTAGTAGCCCGGATGATAGGTGCGCGGTCCCGGCGCGCCGTTGTCGCGTCCGCCGGCGGCGAGGCCCGCAGCGTGGAAGGCATCGACCGTCGCCCGGTCCGGTGCCTGGAAGGCGATGTGGGCGCGGCCCGTCGGCGGCGTGCCGCTGCTGACGCAGAACTCGTCCGCGAAGAAATAGCCCTCGCCGGCGAGAATCGGAATGTTGAGGACGCCGAGAACCGCCTCGTAAAAGCGGCGGCTCGCCTCGTAATCGGCGACGACCAGCTGAATGTGGTCGATCAGTCGGCCACGATGGAACTGCATATCGGCCATGGGGTTCTCCTTGTCCGTGGAGAACAAACCATGAACTTGATGGCCTCGTCAACCGGCCTTGGGCAGGCGCGTCAGTCGCCGGCTTCGAAATAGGTCCAGGTTCCGTCCGGGGCGATGCCGAGGCGATAGAACATGTAGGCGCCGAAGCTCTTCATCTCCTCATAGTCGGAGGAGGTGAGGATACGGAACAGCTCGACCATCTGCGGCGCCGTCAGCGCATCGATCGGGTAGCGGGCGAAATAGGGCCAGATATAGGCTTCCTGCGGCGTGCCGACATCGACATGCACATAGCCGGCGTCGAGGATTTCGCTCATGATCGCCAGGATCTCGCGCCCCTCCGGATCGCCGGAAAGCGACTTCAGGAAGGCGATCGGATCCTTGTCCTGGTCTTCGTCGGCGCCGAGATTGGGCGGCGACTTGTTGGCGTCGATGATCGGCTTCAGCTGGTTGATGTCGCCGGTCTTGGCGGCTTCGAGCAGCTTTTCGCGCAGCCGCCGGACCGGCTCCGGCAGCTTGGAGGCGTCATATTCGACGACCGGCAGCGGCTCGTCCGGCGCGACCTTGGCGGCAGGCGCGGCCGGTTTGGTGTCGGCTGGCTCCTCGGCGCCGTCATCCTCCGGATCCGGCGGAATCGTGATGGAGAGCGTCGGCACCGATTTGGTCTCGCCGGCGACGACCGCGTGGGACGCAGTCGTCCCGGCCATCAACATCGCGATCGCAATTCCCGTAACCGTCCAGCGCCCAAGCATGCGTCTCTCCTACCTTCGCCCGTCAGTGATATCCGACCGGCTGGAGACGGCCAAGCGCCGACGTCTGAAATTCGGTACGGCCGGATAAGCAAAAGCCTCGCCGGCGCTTCCGCCGCGAGGCTCTGAATGGATCGGCGATGTCGACCGTGCCGGCTACTGGATCGTCCGCTGCAGCGTGAATTCGCCGCGACGGATGCGGTCCGGCAGCGACACGGCGAGATCCGCGACGGCATCCTCGCCATAGGTGTCGATCAGGTCGGAAAGAGCGGCGAACAGCGCCGCGTGGGCGAGGATATCCGGCTCGATTCCCTCGGCAATCGCCTCGTCCCAGGCTTCCGTCAGGTAGGCGAGGGCCGCTCGCTTCTGTTCGGCAATCTGGATCTCGTCGGAATCGTGTTCCATGGGGTCGCCTGCTTTCCGCAACATGAATGGGCAGAAATCGAATCGCCCTCATCCTCAAGGTAGCACGCGCGGCGGCCGGCGGGCCGAGATCCTGAAGGGGAGGTTAAGATCTAGATAACAATTCGATGCAACTGGTTAACACGTGCAATCAGCGGCCATAGCGCGCCGTGATGTCGCGGGTCAGCTTCTTGCCCTCGAGAAGGTATCGTTCGATCGCGGTCAGCGCCGCCGGCGTGCAGGTCCGGTAGACCGTCGCGAAGCTGGAGAAGCCGAGGTTGAACTGCGATACGATGCGGGCCCGCCGCTCCGGCGTCGGGTCCTCGGCGGCCAGGATCTGGTCCATCTGGTCGCGCCAGACGCTCGGTTCCTCGGCGCCGCAGAGCGGCCGCAGGTAGTGTAGGGCGCCGAGGATTTCGGCCAGCCGCTGCAATTGCTGCTCATAGGGTGGGTCCGCTGCCCCGGCGCCGGTGCCTGTCGCGGCCCCCGCGCCCGCGACCGGGCTGGAGCCGGCGTTGCCGTCGGCGGCGAAGGCCGGCGAACCGGCGAGGCCGAGCAGCAGCGCCAGCGCGATCGCGGTCGATCGTCCGAATTGATGCCCTGGCCTGATCACGCCCGTCCTGTCTGCTCGAACCCGAGGTCGGCGGGATCATGATGGGCCGCGCGTCGGCCCGCAAGGTGAAGCGGCGTCGCGGCCGAACTTTACGACCGGGTGACCGGGGCGGAGCGGGAAACGACCGTCTTCAGCCCCGGCGTCGTGACGAGGCCGTCGATCTCGGCGAGGGTGAACCAGGCGCAGGCGGCCGCGTCGGATGCGGCGACCGGGAGGCCCTCGGCCTTGGCAGTGAAGGTGATGATGACGAAATGGCCGCGAACCGTGCCGTCCTCGGCGCGGTCGATCGCGTCGAGCGCGTCGACCAGTCGCGGCGATCCGATGGCGAGGCCGGTTTCCTCCATCAACTCGCGTGCGGCTGCTGCGGCCAGCGTCTCGCCGCGCTCGACCCGGCCACCGGGGAGGGACCAGGCGCCCCGCCACGGATCGTGACCACGCTGGATCAGCAGAACCTTGCCGTCGCGCCAGACGGCGACGCTGACGCCGAGCACGGGGGCCTTCGGCGCCGGTTCAGGCGGAGCGGGCGAGGGGGACATGGGGTTCGTCCGGGGCGACGCGTTCGGTTCGGGTCTCTTCCGGTGGGGCGGAACGGGCGATGGCATCGCGGGCCTTGGCGATCACGGGCCGGATCTCGGACCTGGCCAGTGCGGCGATCGGCCAGAGCAGGTCGAGCTTGCCGGCACGCACGGCTTCGCGCACGGCGTCCTGCGCCGAGGAGGCCTGGCGATCGATCTCGCTGGCCAGCCGGTCGAGCCGGACGCGGTCGCGGTGGCCGGCGGCGCTGGCGAGCGCCTGCCGACGGTGCTCCGGCCGCCAGGCCAGAGCGCTGTCGACGAGGTCGAGCCGGTGCGGCAATGTCTCAAGAAGCAGCGCCAGGTCCTCGGCGTGATTCAGGAAATTGCTTTCCGGCAAGGCCGGCCCGAACTGCATGCGACGTCTCCCAGGATGCGGTGCCGACAGGCGGCATCGCAAATACGCGGCGAGATGGTGATAGGATGGCGATCGTTACCGGCGCTTCCTTACGAAGTCTTTACCAAAATGGCGCGGCGGCCCGAGTTGGAGCAAAATGCATGTGTGGACGCTATGCGCTGGCGGTGCAGCCCGAGGACGTCGAGGCCGAATTCTCGATGATCCGCATCGAGTGGTTTCCGCCGCGCTACAACATAGCGCCGACGCAGCCCATCCTGATCGTGCGGGCCGAGCGCGGCGAGCGGCGGCCGGCGCTGGTGCGCTGGGGGCTGATCCCGTCCTGGACCAAGGACCTCGCGGCCATGCCGCTCCTGTTCAATGCGCGCTCGGAATCGGCCGCCGAAAAGCCGGCCTTCCGCGGGCCCTACCGCCATCGCCGCTGCCTGATCCCGGCGACCGGCTTCTATGAATGGCAGAAGGGCGCGAATGGCAGGAAGCAGCCCTTCTACCTGCAGCCGGCCAGCGGGGGCGTCATCGCCTTCGCCGGGCTTTGGGACGAGTGGGCGGACGACAAGGGCAATGTCATCGACACGGCGACGATCCTGACCACGGCGGCCAATCGCG
Organism: Kaistia nematophila; assembly: GCF_026343855.1. Classification (NCBI taxonomy): domain Bacteria; kingdom Pseudomonadati; phylum Pseudomonadota; class Alphaproteobacteria; order Hyphomicrobiales; family Kaistiaceae; genus Kaistia; species Kaistia nematophila. Next base: position 211,007 of record NZ_JAPKNK010000007.1, read on the forward strand.
AACTGGCGCCGATCCACGAACGCATGCCGGTCGTGGTCCCGCACGCGCAATATGATCTCTGGCTGGGCCTCGACGTCGATCGCGGCGCCAAAGCCGGGCAGGTCCTGCTGCCGCCGCCGGACGGAACGTTCGAGGCGATTCCGATCGGCGCGGCGGTCAACAGTTTCCGCAATGACGAGCCGGCCATCCAGGCGCGCGTCGAGCCGGTGGCGGAGGCGCCGCCGAAGCCGCCGCGTTCGCGCAAGCCGGAGCCGCCCGACGACAAGGACCAGCTGAAGCTGCTCTGAGCAGCGTCGCGCGCGACATTCCATCCGGCAAACGAGGGTGACGGCGGCGCGATCGTCGCCTAATGCTCTCGCCGATGTCCATCTCCTGCTGATTTTCCGGATATTTCCATGACTGAATTGCTGCGGCCCGCGATCGAGGGGTTTCTCCTCGGCGCCAGCCTGATCGTCGCCATCGGCGCGCAGAACGCCTTCGTGCTTCGGCAGGGACTGGTACGGCGCCATGTCTTTCCGATCGCCACCTTCTGTTTCCTGGCCGACGCGCTGCTGATCGCCGCCGGCGTCGGCGGCCTCGGTTCGCTGGTGCAGGCGATGCCCCGCGTTCTGTTCGTGGTGACGCTCGCCGGTGCGGCTTTCCTGTTCGCCTATGGCGCGATGGCGATCCGCCGAGCCTTCCATACGGCAGGGCTTTCGGCGACGGGGGCGGCGGAAACGCGGCTCGGTCCGGCGCTCGCGACCGTCGCCGCGCTCACCTTTCTCAACCCGCATGTCTATCTCGATACGGTGGTGCTGCTCGGATCGCTCTCGGCCCGGCATGCGGGCGAGGCGCGGCTTGCCTTCGCGCTCGGCGCGATGACGGCGTCCGGCGCGTGGTTCTATGCGCTCGGTTACGGCGCTCGGTTGCTCGCGCCGCTGTTCGCCCGTCCGGTCGCCTGGCAGGCGCTCGACATCTTGATCGGCGTGGTGATGTTCTCGATCGCGGCGTCGCTGCTCTGGCAGGCCTTCGCCTAAGGCGAGCCTGTCGGCGCGGCGGAGCCGACCGCGTCATCCGGACGCGGCAGCCAATGCCTGCCGACGGCCCACGCCACCGTTCCGCCAGGCCGCGACGCGGGCAAGCTGGCGGCGACAGGGGTTCGCGGACCCGATCATCCGGCCCGGGGGAGCCGGATCGCGGATTGACGCTTCTGCGTCAGTCCCGATCGCTCGGGGGCAGCGCGGCCTGCATCTGCGGCTGCTTCTGCTGCTCGAGCTTCTTCTTCTGCAGGATCGCGGCGACGATCTCGGGGTTGCCGAGCTCGCCATACTTGGCCTGCAGGTCCTGCTCCTGGTCGCGTTGCGCCTTGGATCGGAAGGGGGGGTGCTTCACAATGGTCATGACAGTCTCGAACTCTTGTACGTTTCCATCGGTTGCTCTGCCGATCTTGCGCCGGCTGGCATCCGAGGGCTGCGCGTATGAAATTCCATTATGGCGGATTCGTGGTTTATGAACTGGTTAAAGAATCACGGCTGAGGACAAGGATTGTTACAGGAGATTAAAGGTGGGAATGCCGGTCGGCTGCGCTAGACTGGCCATCCTGGTTCTCCGAAACAGCGTGGCCGTGGAGGGACAACATGACCGCGCGTCCGTTCGAGCGTGAGGCGAGGACGGCGCCGTGGTCGCTCCGTCTCGCGCTCCTGCCGATCCCACTCCTCATCGTCGCCGTGGTGATGCACCGCTACGAGCAGATCGACACGACGCCGTTCTTCGTCGTGGTGGCGATAGCATGGGCGATCGCGCTGATCGCGCTGGTGCTGGGCGCGATCGCCATGCGACAGATCTGGATCGACGGCGTGCTCGGCTTCGGGCGGGCGCTGGCGGGGTCGCTGCTGGCGGCGCTGGTTCTGGTCATGCCAGGCCTGGTGATCGAGGAGATGATCCGCCTGCCGCGGCTTGCCGATATCTCGACCGATACGAGCGATCCGCCCGCCTTCGGTCCGACCGTCGAGATGGCCCATCCCCTGCCGGATGCGGCCGACAACGCCGAGCAGGCGAAGGCCTATCCCGACATCCTGCCGCGCCACTATCCGGTATCGCCGCCGCGCGTCTTCGACGCCGTCATGACGCTGGTCGGCTCGCGCGGCTGGAAGGTCGGCACGGCCAATGCGCCGGACGCGGAAAACGCCGACGCTTCCGTCGATGCCGTCGCCAAGACGCTGGTGCTGGCCCTGCCGGCCGACGTCGCGATCCGCATCCTGGCCGATGACGATGGCTCGCTGGTCGACATGCGCTCCGCGTCGCGGATCGGCTCGCATGACCTCGGCGACAATGCGCGTCGCATCCGTTCCTTTTTCGAGGATCTCGACGCGGCGTTGCAGGGTGTCGCCGAACCGGCGGAAGGCGACGAGACGGAACTGCCGCCGCTGCCGCCGGTATCGCCGCGCGCCCGCTGAGGCGGCGCGTCAGGCCGGCTCGAAGACGCCGTGGAGCGTGATGCCTTCGGGCGCGCGTAGCTTGCCGCGCGCCACCAGGTCTTCCACATGGGCGAAGACGGAAAGCGCGGCCGCGCCATGAAGGGCGAGGGGCGTGTCGCGATAGATGGCGGCGACGACGTCGGAGATGGTCCGGTCGCCGCGCCCGATGCGGTCGACGATCGCCGCCTCGCGCATGCGCCGATGCGCCTTCAGGCCGCGCACGAAGGCGGGGGCGTCCTCGACCGGGCCGCCATGGCCGGGCAGGTAGATCGTCTCGGGGCGCTCGGCCAGGCGGTCGAGTGATGCCATGTAGTCGGCCATCGCGCCGTCGGGCGGGGCGACGATGGTGGTTGCCCATTTCATCACATGGTCGCCGGAAAAGAGCAGCGGCGTGCCCTCGAGCGCGAAGGCGAGGTGGTTGGCGGCATGGCCCGGCGTGGCGATCGCCGTCAGCGACCAGCCGTCACCGTCGATTCGGTCGCCATCGGCGAGCTTCCGGTCGGGCACGAACTCCATGTCGCCGCTCGCATCCAGCATGTGCGTCTCACCGGTGGCGAGCGGCCGCGCCAGCCGGTGCGGTCCCTCGCCGAGCAGCGTCGCGCCGGTGCGCGCCTTGAGGAGGGCGGCGCCCGGCGAATGGTCGCGATGCGTGTGGGTAATGATGATGTGGCGGATCCGCTCGCCCGTCGTGGCGCGCAGGATCGCCTCGATATGCTCGGGATCGTCCGGTCCCGGATCGATCACGGCGACGTCGCCATGGCCGACGATGTAGCTGTTGGTGCCATGGAAGGTGAACGGTCCGCCATTCGGCACGGTCATGCGGCGCACATGGCTGCCGATGGCGATGGCGTGGCCATAGGCGGGTTCGAAGTCACGGTCGAAGTCCATGGAAGTCATGCCCATGAGCTAGCGGGATAGCCCGGGTGGTTCAAGCTGCTTGGCCGAAATCGGACGCCGGATGCGAAAACGCCCCGGCGGATGCCGGGGCGTTTCCAAGCGCGCCACGCAGGAAGGCGGGCGCGGCGGCTTTGGTGCAGGCTTAGGCCGGCTGCAGGACCTTGGCCGCAACCTTGGCGGCGATGGTCGCGACATGCGCGCCCTGGAACTTGGCGGCTTCCAGCTCGACTTCCGAAGGCTGACGGCTGCCGTCGCCATCGGTGATGGTCGAGGCGCCGTAGGGCGAGCCGCCCTTGACCGCTTCGACGCCCATCTGGCCCTGGAAGGCGTAGGGCAGGCCGACATAGGCCAGGCCGTGATGCAGGAAGGTCGGGATGAAGCCGAGGATGGTCGACTCCTGGCCGCCATGCTGGGTCGCCGACGAGGTGAACATCGAGCCGACCTTGCCGACGAGCTTGCCCTGAGCCCACAGGCCGCCGGTCTGGTCCCAGAAATTGCGCATCTGCGAGGCGACGGTGCCGTAGCGGGTGCCGGCGCCGACGATGATGGCGTCGTAGTTCTCGAGATCGGCCGGGGTCGCGATCGGCGCGGCCTGGTCCATCTTGTAGTAGGAGGCCTTGGCGACTTCCTCGGGAACGAGTTCCGGCACGCGCTTGATATCGACCTTGGCGCCGGTCGAGCGAGCGCCTTCCGCGACGGCTTCCGCCATCTTCTCGATATGGCCGTACGCCGAATAATAGAGAACGAGAACCTTGGTCATGATAGCGCCTTCCTTGATTTGCACTGCGGCATATGTCGGCTGCCTGAGCTTTTTTGGAAAGGCGGTGGCTGGTGAACAGTCTGTCTATGCACGGATATGCAACCCGCTCCCGCATGCGGGGCCTTGCGGCAAAGGTTGCTTGGCCTATGCTTCGGCATCTTTCGACGCCAAATATCGAAGAAAGTGGAGGGGACATGCTTACCAAGGATTTCGTGGTCTATGACGACCGCTTCAAGCGACTGGCGATGGGGAACGTCCATGTCGAGAAACTGGCTGAGGGATGCCGCTGGGCGGAGGGCCCGGCCTATTTCGCCGCCGGCAAGTATCTGATCTGGTCGGACATCCCGAACGATCGCCTGATGCGCTATGACGAGACCGACGGCTCCGTCTCGGTTTTCGCCACGCCTTGCAACAACCACAACGGCCACACCGTCGACCTCGAGGGGCGGCTCGTCTGCTGCGAGCATCGCGGCCGCGCCGTCACCCGCATCGAGCATGACGGCTCGCGCAAGATCCTGGCCGACAGCTACCAGGGCAAGAAGCTGAACGCCCCGAACGACGTCGTCGTGAAGTCGGACGGCTCGGTCTGGTTCACCGACCCGACCTACGGCATCGACGGCGAATACGAGGGCGACAAGGCGGAATCCGAGATCGGCGCCTGCAACGTCTACCGGATCGATCCGGCGTCCGGCGACGTCACCGCCGTCGTCACCGACATGGTGCGGCCGAATGGCCTCGCCTTCTCGCCGGACGAATCGATCCTCTACGTCGCCGATACCGGCCTGACCCACAAGGCGGACTGTTCGCCCGACATCCGCGCCTATCCGGTCGCGGCCGACGGCAAGTCGGTCGGCGCCGGCCGTCATTTCGCGACCTCCGATATCGGCCTGTTCGACGGTTTCCGCGTCGACATCAGCGGCAATATCTGGAGTTCGTGCGGCGACGGCGTGAACTGCTACGCGCCGGATGGCACGCTGATCGGCAAGATCAAGATTCCGGAAGTGGTGGCTAACGTCGAATTCGGCGCCCGCAAGCGCAACCGCCTCTACATCTGCGGCACGACGAGCCTCTACGCGGTGTATCTCAACACCCAGGCGGCGAAGCGCCCGGCCGCGAAGTAGGGTTTGAGAATTGCATACGCATTCCGGGCCTTGGCCCGGAATGCGTTGTAGCGTTCGTGCTGTCGGCCAAATGGATCCCTGCTTTCGCAGGGATGACGGCGAGCGTGGGGCTACGTCGGGATCTTCCGCTCGACCCAGTTGCGATTCTGACGCTCTATCAGTTCGATTTTCCAGCCGCGAACCGCCATATACTTGTGGCAGTTTGCTGGTCCTGCCGATGTAGCGCGTGCTGCGACGGGCGCTGGCCAAGAGGTACACGCAACGCAACATCCATCAAGAATTGCATGACCCAAGCTCGCCGTCATCCCTGCGGAAGCAGGGATCCATGCTTGTGAAGGGGCCATGGATGGGCGATGGATCGAAGCCGTGCGGGTGCCCCCTTACTCAGTCCGCCCCGCGTCGGCCCGCTTCCTCAATGTCGCTCATGCAGGCAGGCGCCGTGGTCGCCCAGGACCTCGATCACCCGGCACTCTGCGACGCGGCCGTGCTCACCCTCGTCGACCATGCGCTGAACTTCCGATCGCAGCGCCGTCAGCTTGGCGATCTTCTCGTCGATCTCGGCCAGATGGCTGCGCGCGATGATGTCGACGTCGGCGCAGGAGCGCTCCGGCTGGTCGGAAAGCGTCAGCAGCTGGCGGATCGCCTCCACCTCGAAGCCGAGTTCGCGGGCGTGGCGGATGAAGCGGAGCCGTTGCACTGCCGCCGCGTCATAGCTGCGCCGGTTGCTATCGGTGCGGGCCGGCGAGGGCAGCAGCCCCACCTCCTCGTAATAGCGGATGGTCGGCACCTTGATGCCGGTTTCGCGAGAAACCGTGCCGATCGGAATAGTCCGGCTCATCGAATTAACCTCTTGATCCTCTAGTCGCTAGAGCATGTAGGGTTCCTGTCGAAACACGCAAGAGCCTCGCACCACCAGGCTGAATTCGAGAGAGATCATGGGAATTCAGGACCGCTACCGCATCACCGGCATGGACTGCGCCTCCTGCGCGCAGAAGATCGACACCGCCGTCCGCCGCATCGAAGGCGTCGAGGACGTCTCGGTGTCCGTGTCCGCCGGCACGATGACGGTCGAACGCGGCGAGCAGGCGGATCCGGCCGATCCGATCCGGGCGATCGTCACCAAACTCGGCTACGGCATCGCCCCGCTTGCGGCCCGTTCGGCCCAGGCTGCGGCGGCACATGACGATCACGGCCATGACCACGGCGCCACCTGCGACGACCACGACCACGACCATAGCCATAGCCATAGCGCCGATCATCACGATCACGATCACGGCCGCGCGCCGGCCGCGACGAAGGCCACTCCGCCGCTTGACCTGCATGGCCACGACGTTGGCGAGGATGACGGCGCCTGGTGGCAATCGAAGAAGGCTCGGCTGACGCTGGCGGCCGGCGCCGCGATCGTCGTCGCCTTCGTTGTCTCGCATCTCTTTCCGGATACGAAGCCGATCGCCTTCGCGGTCGCGATGCTGGTCGGCCTGGTGCCGATTGCCCGCCGCGCCCTGATGGCGGCGCGCTACGGCACGCCATTCTCGATCGAGACGCTGATGACGATCGCCGCCGTTGGTGCCGTGATCATCGGCGCGGGCGAGGAGGCGGCGATGGTCGTCTTCCTGTTCCTGATCGGCGAATTGCTGGAGGGCGTCGCCGCCCGCCGGGCGCGCTCCAGCATTCGCGGACTGGCTACCCTGCTGCCCGAGACGGCCCGTGTCGAAGGTATTGGCGGAACAACCGAAATACCGGCGGCTGAGCTGAAGCTCGGGTCGATCATCCAGATCCGTCCCGGTGACCGCATCGCCGCCGACGGCCGCATCATCGAAGGGGAGAGCGCCATCGACGAGGCGCCGGTGACCGGCGAGAGCGTGCCGAAGCGCAAGGGCGTCGGCGACGCCGTCTTCGCCGGCACCATCAATGCCGATGGCGTCCTCCGCGTCGAGGTGACGGCGATTGCGGCCGACAACACGATCGCCCGCATCGTCCGCCTGGTCGAGGAGGCGCAGGAATCGAAGGCGCCGACCGAGCGCTTCATCGACCGCTTCTCGCGCTGGTACACGCCGGCCGTCCTCCTCGTCGGCGCGCTGGTGGCGATCCTGCCGCCACTGGTCGTTGGCGCCAATTGGGACGAGTGGATCTACAAGGGTCTCGCCATCCTGCTGATCGGCTGCCCTTGCGCGCTGGTCATCTCGACGCCAGCCGCGATCGCCGCCGGCCTTGCCGCCGGCGCGCGCCAGGGCCTGCTGATGAAGGGCGGCGCTGTGCTGGAAACGCTCGCCGGCATCAACCGCGTCGCCTTCGACAAGACGGGAACGCTGACGCTTGGCCGCCCCGTGGTCAGCGATGTCGTCGGCTATGGCCGCTCGGAGACCGAAGTGATCGGGTTCGCCGCCTCGCTCGAGGCCGGCTCCAACCACCCGCTCGCCCGCGCGATTCTCGGCAAGGCGACCGACCTGGCGGCGCCCCAGATGGAGGCGCGGGACATCGCTGCCGTGGCTGGCAAGGGGATGACCGGCAAGGTCGGCGGTGACGTGCTGCTGCTCGGCTCCGCCGCTGCCGCGGCCGAGATCGTGCCGCTGACGGCCGAGCAGGATGCCGCGATCTCCGCGTTTGGAAACGAAGGCAAGAGCGTTTCGGCGCTGCTGGTCAACAATGTGATCGTAGGCATCATCGCCATGCGCGACGGCCCGCGCGCCGACGCCAAGGCGGGTCTTGCCGCGCTCGCCGAACTCAACGTCTTGCCGATCATGCTGACGGGCGACAATGCGCGCGCGGCCAAGGCGGTCGGCGGCGATCTCGGCATCGAGGTCCGCGCCGAACTGCTGCCGCAGGACAAGCAGCGCATCATCCGCGAGCTGCAGGATGGCGGCGCGAAGGTGGCCAAGGTCGGCGACGGCATCAACGACGCGCCGGCGCTCGCCGCCGCCGATGTCGGCATCGCCATGGGCGGCGGCACCGACGTGGCGCTGGAAACGGCCGATGCGGCGATCCTCAACAACAATGTCGGCGACGTCGCGCGGCTGATCCGGCTGGCGCGACGGACGATGACCAACATCCACCAGAACATCGTCATCGCGCTGGGCCTGAAGGCCGTGTTCCTGGTGACGACGATCGTCGGTATCACCGGACTCTGGCCCGCCATCCTAGCCGATACAGGCGCCACGGTGCTGGTGACGATCAACGCGCTGACGCTGCTGGCGGTGAAGAAGGGGTAGGGCGGGCTGCGAACCCGCCCCCCACTTAAGCCTACTCCTCTTTTCGCCTCCGCCCGTGCCAATGCACGGCCGTCATCCCTGCGAAAGCAGGGATCCATGCCGCCGCAGGGCTCGCTGGCAGAGGGTGGCCGGTTCCCCTCTATGGATCCCTGCTTTCGCAGGGATGACCGTGGAGCGGGGACGACGGGCGGAGTGAAACCTAAAGCCTGTCGGCCTAAATGACTGAAGGCGCTACCTTTATTGCAACGCGGCGCTCGCGGTCGCCTCGGGAACCGCAGAAAGGGCGGCGGCCGCATCGACCAGCCCGGCGCCGAAGACATCGTCGCGGCCGGGCTTGCCGAGGTCGCGGGCGGTCCGGGTCAGGATCGAGCGCACCTGCTCCGGCGACAGGTCAGGCGCGTGCTGGAGCAGCAGGGCTGCGACGCCGCTGACCTGCGCCGCGGCGAGCGACGTGCCGGAAAGCTGGGCATAGGTATCGCCCGGAGCGGCGGTCAGGATGTCGATGCCGGGCGCTGCCAGCGCGACATAACCACCGCGATTGGCGGCCGGATAGATGGCATCGTCGGGGCCGGTCGCCGTCACGGCGATCACGGCCGGATGCGCCGCCGGATAGGCGGGCGTCGCCTTCGGGCCATCGTTGCCGGCAGCTGCGATCAGGATCATGCCTTGCCGCGCCGCTGCGTCGAGCCCGCTCGAAAGCAGCGAGTCCTGCGGTCCGGCAAAGCTCAGATTGACGATCCGCGCCTTGGCGGTGGCCGCCTTGTCGAGGCTTTTCAGGATGTCGAGGGTGGAGCCGCGGGCGCTTGCGCCCTGCGGGCCGAGGAAACTGTCGAAGGCGACGATCCGCGCCTCCGGCGCCACGCCGGTCAGGCGCTGGTGCGCCGCGATCACGCCGGCGATCGCCGTGCCGTGCGGGCCGATGGTGGCGGAAAGACTGGCGGGATCGAGGGTGCCGGAGAGTTCGGGATGGCGGCCGTCGACACCGGAATCGATCACCGCGACCAGAACGCCGCGGCCGTCTGCCATCGCATGCGCCTCGTCGAGTCGCGTCTTGGCCGGCGCATACTGCACGGCGGCGAGATCGCCCTTCGCCGCGCCCGGATCGTCCGCCTGCAGCGCGTAGAGATGGTTCAACTCGCTGGAAAGCAAGGATTTATCGGCCCGGAGCGCGCGCAGCGTGCGGCGCGAATCCCCGCCTTTGGCGACGCGGGCGCGAACGATCGTGGTGCCGGTCAGAGCCAGCTCGGCCGTCTCCAGCCGGGTCAGCCGGTAGCGCTGCAGGATGGCGTCGGTGATCTCCGGCGAGGGGGCGGAGAACAGCACCTCGCCCTCGACGAAGCTGCCGTCGGCAATGCGCGGAACGGCTGCCGCCTGCCTCGGCTCGGACGATTTCTTCTTTGCCTGCCGTGGCTTGGCGGCCTTGGGTCTTGTCGCCTGCTGCCGCTCTGCCCGTTGTGGCCGGACGCGGCGCGGGGCCGGGCGTTGGTCGGCATGGGGCGGCGCCACCTCGCGTTCCGGGAGCGCCCCGAGGATCGGGCCGATGAGGATGACCGGGCCGGGCTGCGGCGGGCGCGGCCGGCTCGGGCGCTCGGGCCGGGGCCGCTTCTGCCGCCGCCAGTCCTCATCGTTCGAGCCGTCGTCCGGATAGGCCTGCGCGACGGAAAACCTTTCGGCAGCAATGGCTTGCGTGTGCGGCGTTGTCGCCAGCATGACGGCTGCAAGCGCGATCCAGCCGATCCGATGCGTCGATATCCGAGGCGTGGTCATGGCGTCGCTCCCCAAAAGGGCTCGCGGATGAAGGTGGGGTAGTGTGGGCCTGCGCTCAGGGGGCGGCTATGACCAGCTTCACGATACCGTTCGCGGTCGTCAGCTTGTCGGTCTTCGCCTTGCGGTCGGCTTGGCTCATCGTCGCGTCACCGATCCTGAGCTTGTAGAGGCCGCCGGCGCGGGGGCCGTCGACGATGCTGCCGCCGACCGAGCCGATGATCTGCTCGATCTCGGCGGCGGTAGCCTCCGGCTGGAAGGTGACCAGGAGGTAGGCGCCGGCGGGGTTAACAGCCGTCTCGCCGGACGCGGTCTGGTAACTTCCCGTTACCTCGTGCCGCGCCACCAGCCCGCCGAGCGCGCCGCCGACGACGAGGAGCACCAGCGCGGCGGCGGCCGTCGACAGGCCGAGTTGCGGCGGGGATAGCGACGCGATCTGTTCGCCGAACCGGCTGAACAGGCGGCCAAGCCAGGACGGCCGAGGCGAGGGCGCGGTCGCCGCGATCTCGGCGAACAGCCGGTCGGCCATGCGCGACGAGGGCAGCGGCAGCGCCTCGGCGCTTTCGATCGCGGCGATACGCTCGCCTTCGATCCGCGCCAGATGGGCGCGCAGCAGCGGGTCGGCGGCGAGCGCCGCCTCGACTTCGGCAGCCTCCTCGGCCGAGAGCGTGCCATTGGCGTACCATGGCAGCAGCGCCTCGATCCGGCCGGGCTCGTCTTGTGGATCTGTCATGGCCAACCCCTGTCCAGTCCGGCTTCCCGGCAGAGTTCCGAAAGCCGCTTGCGGGCATGGAACACGCGGGTCTTCACCGTATTTTCCGGTATGCCGACGATGCGGCTGACATCCTCGATCGACTGCTCCTGGTAGTAGACGAGGTCGATCACCTCGCGGTGCTCTCGCGACAGCCGGTCGATGCAGGCGCGCAGCACCCCGGCCTTGTCGCTCTTCTGCAGCGTCACCTCCGGCGTGTCGTCCTGGTCCTCGATCGTCTCGGCGAATTCGTCGTCGAGCGGCGCCTCGCTGCGGCGGCGCAGCGCCGAATAGGCCTTGAAGCGGGCGATCGACAGCAGCCAGGTGGAAACGCTGGCACGGCCTTCGAACCGGGCCGCCTGCCGCCAGACATCGAGGAAGACCTCGGTGACGACATCCTCGGCGACATCCTCGCGCCGGACCAGGCGCAGCACGAAGCGGTGGACGCGCAGTTGATGCGCGGCGAACAGCGCCCGCATCGCGGCCTGTTCGCCCTTCGCGATCCTCGCCAGGAGATCGTACTCCCGGAGGCGCAGTTCGTCCTGGCTGCCTTGGCTGCCGAGCATCGGAGGCCCCGTCCATCCCGCCCATTGACCGGGGAGGGTGGCGGCTTGCACGGCCCCGGTCAACTCTCGCGGCGGTTGCCAGGCGGTTTCGGGACGGAGCCCCATCGCCGCCTGGTAAATTCCAGCCATCCTGCGATCACTCGCAGACCACGACCCGCTTCCAGACGCGGCCGACGCCGGGGACGAAGACGCGCTTGCGGACCTTGTAGCACTCCTCCTGAACCGGGACATAAGCGGGGATGCCGATATAGATGCCGCCGCCCCAGCGCGGGCCACCCCAGCCGCCGCCATGCCCGCCATGGCCCCAGCCGCCGCCATGTCCACCACCATGCCCGCCGCCGTGACCGCCGCCATGGCCGCCGCTGAAGCCGCCGGGGCCACCGAAGCCCGGAGCCGCCTGGGCGCTGCCGGCGGTGACGAGCGAAGCCGTGCCGATGGCGGCGATGGCCAGCGCTGCGACGGTGGCGGTGGTGCGGATCGTCTTGAGAATGGTCATTTGGGATCTCCTTCTGGAGGCTCCGGCGCCGCCCGTTGCGGCCCCGATGACCATTGGTCGCGACGACGCGGAAAAAGGTTCACGCGCCGCGACGCTTTTTTTGAAGTTTTTTCGAGATCGCCCGAAAACCATGCTTCTGCTGCGTTTTTCGGCATTCGAAGCGGTTTGGGCTTGACCCGGCCGCCGCGATCTTCATCGTCAGTCGCCGTGCCCGCAGGATTCCGCCTGAGGATACGTGCCCGGCGCGCCGCGTCCGAAACATCATCGAGCTACGACAGGTCTTCCTGATGGCTTCCACCGATACGATCGCTGCCAGCGTTCCCGGCGCGCCCGAACAGCTTTCCACCCGCATCGCCTTCTTCATCGCCGGCTTCGGCATGGCGGCCTGGGCGCCGCTGGTGCCGTTCGCCAAGGCGCGGGCGGGGCTGGACGATGGGCTGCTGGGCCTGCTTCTGCTCTGCCTTGGGGCCGGTTCGATCGTTGCGATGCCGCTTTCCGGCGCGCTCGCGGCGCGGTTCGGCTGCCGCCGCATCATCATCGCGGGCGTCACGATGCTCTGCATCGCGCTGCCGCTGCTCGGCAGCGTCTCGAGCTTCGGCCTGCTGGTGCCGTCTTTGCTGCTCTTCGGCGCGGGCGTCGGCCTGGTCGATTGCGTCGTCAACATCCAGGCGGTCATCGTCGAGCGTGCCAGCGGCCGCACCATGATGTCGGGCTTCCATGGCTTGTTCAGCGTCGGCGGCATCGCGGGCGCTGGCGGCGTCAGCGCCATGCTGGCGCTCGGCGCCTCGCCCTTCGTCGCCGCGCTGGTCGTGGTTCTGGTCGTCGCGGCGGCTCTCGCCTTCGCCGCGCCGAGCCTTCTGCCCTATGGCAGCCGCGCCGGCGGGCCAGCCTTCGCCATGCCGCATGGCATCGTGCTGTTCATCGGCGCGCTCTGCTTCATCGTCTTCCTGACCGAGGGCGCCGTGCTCGACTGGAGCGCCGTGTTCCTGAGCTCGGTGCGTGGCGTCGATCCGAGCCACGCCGGTCTCGCCTACACGGCCTTCGCCATCACCATGACCATCGGACGGCTCACCGGCGACCGCATCGTGCGTTTTGCCGGAGCGAACCGGATCATCGTCTTCGGTGGACTTTGCGCCGCGGCGGGCCTCGCCATCGCCACGCTGGTGCCGTTCTGGGAGGCGGCGCTGCTCGGCTACGCGCTGGTCGGCGCCGGGTGCTCCAACGTGGTGCCGGTGCTCTACAGCGCCGTGGGCCGCCAGAACGTGATGCCGGAGCACATCGCCGTCCCGGCCGTCACCACCCTCGGCTATGCCGGCATCCTGGCCGGCCCGGCGGGAATCGGCTTCGTCGCCCAGGCGACCAGCCTGTCGACGGCGTTCCTCGTCGTCGCGGTCCTCCTCGTCGGCGTCGCCGCCAGCAGCCGCTGGCTGCGCTAGCCGCGCCCGGGGCCATTCTTCCAGAAATGCCGGAATCCGGATCGGCCTTAGCCGCCGAGCTGGAATTCGTCGATCTGGAGCACGGCGGCGATGGCGGCGCGTTCGTGCGGGAGCAGGTCGCTGCCCCGCTCGGCCAGCATGATGATGATGAGGTCGACGCCGGATTGCTCGGCAAGCTCGGCCCGGGTCAGGCCGACGTCCTGACGGATCGCTGTCAGCGGCGACCTCGCCTTTGCTGCCGTGGCGACGACGCCCTCCGGCGGAAAGGAAGATGCGCCGGAAAGGCCGGTGAAGCGGGGGAAAGCGTGAGTGGGCATGGGACACCTCCTGTTTCCCAATGCGCTCGCGGCCGCTTCGATCCCTCGGCAAGGGCGGGAACCGCTCGGGCGAGATCCGGCGAGACGTTCGCGGCGCCGCTCACGCGCCATGGCAGCGCCGGTTCAGGTGGAACCCGGTTCAGTTTGAATATGACCTGACTCCGATCGGTCGATCGCTCGCGGAGTCCGTGGTGGAGCTCCATCTCTGGGCTCTCGGCCGGATAGGCGATATCGAGGCGAGCCGCGCGGCCCGCAGCCTAGCCCGCCCAGTTCATCGCGATCGCCGCCAGCACCAGATAGCGCCCGATCTTGGCGATCGCGACGAGCAGCAGGAAGACCGGCATCGGCTCGCGCAGGACGCCAGCCACGACGGTCAGCGGATCGCCGATGACGGGCGCCCAGCTCAGGAGCAGCGACCACTTGCCATAGCGCCGATACCAGCGTTCGGCGCGGGCGAGGCCATCGGGACCGACGGGGAACCAGCGCCGGTCCTGGAAATGGACGATGCCGCGGCCGAGATACCAGTTGATCACCGAGCCGAGCACATTGCCGACGCTGGCGACGAGGATCAGCCAGAACGGCGAATAGCCGCCCAGGAGCAGCCCGACCAGGGCGGCTTCCGATTGCATCGGCAGGATGGTGGCGGCGGCGAGCGCGGCCAGGAACAGGCCGGCATAGATGGCGAGATCCGTCATGGGAAACGGACAATAGGGAAGCGGCGCGGCAGAGTCATCGCCGCCTCTCCGGCGTCCACGGTCCGCTTCGGCGCGTCCTTCCGCTGTAGCCGACCAATGTTGCCGCAGCGTAAGTATGGTTTACTTGCAATATATTCTTGACCATCGAAGCGCTCTCGGCCGTTCCATGGGCTGGGTCGGGAGGCAGGATGGCGCCGCCGCCGGTAGAACGGTCAGACCCTCATTCTTGCCGCAATTTAGTCCAAATTACCGCCGCTTTTCGCCATTTCTCGATCCGGATCCGAAGGTGTCACGCGATTTTTTTGCGTTCAAACCATCCGAATTCAGCGATTTGCCGTCGAATTCCTTCGGGATCCGATTCATGCTGGAGCTGTGTCCTCCGCACAACAGTAATTCGGAGGAGCTGTGATATATGTGGCTTAACACTTTCCGAACTGGAGTTTCCCCCCGTGAACATCCTTCGTCTTTCCGTCCTCGCTTCCGCTTCGGTCCTGGCCCTCGGCGTCGTCGGCGCCCAGGCTGCTGACCTGACCTACGAGCCGGCTCCGGTCGCTGCTCCGGCTCCGGCTGCCTTCAACTGGACCGGCTTCTACCTCGGCGTCCATGCCGGCGCTGCCATCACCGATTTCGACTACAACGTCGACGGCATCGGCTTCAGCGACGACAACACCGGCTTCCTCGGTGGCGTCCAGGCTGGCTACAACTGGCAGTTCGACAACATCGTGATCGGCGCCCAGACCGACTTCTCCTACACCTCGGCGAAGGTCTCGGAAGACGGCTTCGAGAACAAGCTCGAGTGGCTCGGCAGCACCACCGCTCGCGTCGGTTACGCCTTCGACAACTTCCTCGTCTACGGCAAGGGCGGTGTCGCCTACGGCCAGTCGAAGATCAACGTCCTGGGCGCTGACGACTCGAAGTGGCACACCGGCTGGACCGCTGGCGTCGGCGCTGAATACGCCTTCACCCAGAACATCACCGGCCTGATCGAATACGACTATGTCGACCTCGGCTCGAAGGACTACTTCGACAACGCCGTCTCGGCCGACCTGACCTCGAACGTCATCAAGGCCGGCCTGAACTACAAGTTCTAATCGGCTTCGACGATCGGTTACGGAAAAGGCGGCCTTCGGGCCGCCTTTTTTGTTGGCCGGGCCATCCGCTCGCGGCGCGGCGTTCATGCCGCCATGCGTGCGGGCGCGCGCTTGTGGAGATCATGCGGGCGCCTGGCTGGCGCGGCAGGGAGGTCGTCAGCGGCCGTGGCCGCCTCCGCCCATGCCGCCTCCGCCTCCCATGCCGCCTCCGCCTCCCATGCCGCCATGGCCCATGCTGCCGCCATAGCTTTCACCGCCGCCCCTCCAGGTGCCGTCCGGCGCGTAGCCCCAGCCATAGTCGTTCAGGTAATAATTGTTGTAGGGGGCGCGGTCGGTCGGGATCCAGTGGCAGTGGCCGTAGGCGTTGCGATAGCGGCCCTGTCCGCAGCCGTCGCGAACGAGGGTGAGGGCGGATGGGTCGCCGGAGCTGCCGGCGGGGCGAGGCATCGCGGCTGCGGACAGGCTGGCGGTGACGGCGAGAAGCGATACGGCTCCGATCGCGAGAAGTTCGACAGGTCTGGTCATGACTGGTCCTTCCGCCTCCCGTCTCCGGCCAAACGAAACGAGGGCGACAGGGTTGCCTCCGGCGCCGATCGAATCGCTCACGATTTCGCGACTGATTCCCGATCGGCGGCGCGGTTGCGGCGACGGGTTGGCTGGAAGGCGGAAGTGAGGGGGCCGGTCGCTGCGGATGTCGCGTGCGTGGATGCGGCAAGCGCGGCAATTCAGTCGCGCGGTGGCGGCGAGGGCAGCACGTCGATCTGCGCTGCCTGCCTCGCGAGGCGAGCAGTCGTTCGTACAGAAATTCGGGAGGGCAGGCGGGGCTCCTGCCGTGCAGGGCGCCGCGTGATTTCTTCAATCGGGTGAAGAAGATCGATGGTCGGAGTGGCAGGATTTGAACCTGCGACCCCCTCGTCCCGAACGAGGTGCGCTACCAGGCTGCGCTACACTCCGTGACCGCCGATGAGCCGGGTTATAGACAGTGGATTCGCCAGCCGCAAGGGGGCTTGTGAAGGTGTCGCACGAGCCTGTGGATGACGGATGAAGAGGGCTGTTGATGACGGGGTGGCTCTCCCGTTGCGGGCACGCTCCCAACCGTCTATACGACGGTCGCGCGGTGTTTTCGGACCCGCCTGCTGGGGCGTCGCCAAGCGGTAAGGCAGCGGTTTTTGGTACCGCCATTCGGAGGTTCGAATCCTCCCGCCCCAGCCACTTTCTTCAAAAAGCCCAAGAATCCGCGATTTTGCCGACCGGCCCGGCGCCGTATCGGTCGCTTACTGCCGCCTTGCCGCGCCCGCGTCGTTGCGCTGGTCGAGAAGCTTTACCAGCAGCTCGACGCGCGACGAGACTTCCAGCTTCTGGTAGGCGCGCTTGCGGTGGGTCTTGATCGTCTCGGTGCCGACCTGGAGCATGGTCGCGATTTCGCGCTCGCCGACGCCGGCCAGCAGCAGCCGCATCACTTCCATCTCGCGCGACGAGAGATTGTTGC
Source organism: Kaistia nematophila (assembly GCF_026343855.1). NCBI lineage: Bacteria > Pseudomonadati > Pseudomonadota > Alphaproteobacteria > Hyphomicrobiales > Kaistiaceae > Kaistia > Kaistia nematophila. Next base: position 228,055 of record NZ_JAPKNK010000007.1, read on the forward strand.
TGCCGAGCTGCTTCAGCGCGGCGTGGATCGGGTCGTCGCGCGTCTGCAGGTGCAGCGTGCGGTTTTCCCAATGGCGCTGGCAGATCGCCATCAGCGAGGCCTGGACCGGCTCGATGGTGGAAAGATCCTGCGAGCTGAAGCCGCGATTGCCTGTGCGGTAGAGGGCCACCTGCACCGTGTCGCGGTCGGAGACGCGCAGCGCGATGTCCAGTTCCTTCAGCCGCTTCGGCCAGCCCGCGGTCAGGTAGCCGATCTCCTCGCCGGTATCGATCTCCAGGATCTCGGTCGCCGTCGACGGCTTGTCGAGCACCGGGATCTGCGCCAGCGTCTCCATCAGGTAGAAGCCGCTCTGGATCTTGCGCCGGTGCAGCTGGAAGAACGGGCTGTGCTGGAAGGTGTGCTTGGCGTAGGCGTCGAGCACGTCGCTGCCGATCCGCAGCGGCGACGAGGTCGAACTGACCTCGATCAGCTGGTCGTCGTGATAGAGCGAGATCATGGCGAGGTCGAAGGAGATCAGCTCGCGCAGCGTCTCGGTCAGGTGGCGATCGAAGTCGGGCTGCTGCGAAGCGAGGATCAGCCGCGCCAGGGCATCGTCCGACCGTCGCGTCGCAAGGGTGCTGCCCGTCGGCGGCGCCGCCAGCGGCGAAATCGGTTTGAGGTTGGACGAGGACATTATTTCCACCTTGCCTTCACGCTCGGCCCCGCAGGGATTCAGCCGATCGGGAGGCCTTCGTCAATCGGAATCGCCGCGTCGGGTGCTCAGCCGGCGCAGGGGCGGGGCATGAACCGGCCTGCCCATGCGGCAGGTCCGTGTCCCCCCGCCGGAGGATATTTGTGCCCCAATCGGTCTGGTATTGAAGCCGCTCTGAAAATGAACCGGGAGGATTCAATGAACGCCAAGACCCTGCTCGCATCGGTATTCGTCATCGCCAGCGCCGGCATCGCCCAGGCCGCCGATCCGATCATCGTCGCGACGAACATCGCCAACGTCCCGTTCGAGTTCCAGGACGGCAGCGGCACGCTGATGGGCTTCGAAGTCGACATCATGCGCCTGGTCGGCGAGAAGCTCGGCCGCCCGGTCGAGTTCCAGGAAATCCCGTTCCAGAGCCTGTTCGCCGCCGTGCAGTCGAGCCGCTCGGATGTTGCCATCGGCTCGATCACCATCACGCCGAAACGGCTTGAGTCGGTCGCCTTCACCCAGCCCGTCTTCGACGCGGACCAGTGCCTGACCGTCGGCGCCAAGAGCGGCATCGAGGGCGTCGAGGGCATGTCCGGCAAGGCGCTCGCCGTCATCACCGGCACCACCGGCGAGATCTGGGCGACCGACAGCGAGGGCAAGCTGAAGTTCGGCTCGATCGCGCGCTACGAGGGCAACCAGGATCCGATGATGGACATCGCGACGGGCCGCATCGACGGCTTCGTCCATGATTGCCCGATCGACGCCTACTACATCAAGGACAAGCCGCAGTTCAAAATCGTCGCCACCATCCCGACGAACGAGCAGTTCGGCCTGATGCTGCCGAAGAACAGCCCCTTGCTCGACGACGTCAACAAGGTCATCACCGAGCTCAAGGAAGGCGGCCAGATGGCCGAGCTGCATCAGAAGTGGTTCGGCATGGCGCCGGCCAAGGATTCCAGCACCGTGAAGGTCCTGCCGGTCCCGGCGCTCTGAACCCTTCCCCCATCCCAATAAAGTCCGGCCTGCCCGATCGGCGGGCCGGACCTGTATCCGAGGGGGTCGCATGGACCTGATCACGACGTTCTTCAACATCGACGTGCTGCGGCAGGCGGCGCCGCTGCTCCTGCAGGGCTTCTGGCTGACCATCCTGCTCGGCCTCACCAGCCTCGTCATCTCGCTGTCGCTCGGCCTCTTCGTGGTGCTGATCCGGCTCTATGCGCCGAAGCCGGTCCGCTTTCTGGCGATCGCCTATATCGATCTCTTCCGCGCGCTGCCGCTGCTGGTCCTGCTGATCCTCGTCTATTACGCGCTGCCCTTCGTCGGCATCCGCCTTTCCTCGTTCTGGGCGGCGACGACGGCATTGTCGCTGGTCGCTTCCGCCTACATGGCCGAGACGTTCCGCGCCGGCATCGAGGCGGTGCCGAAGGGCCAGTTCGAGGCGGCCCAGACGCTCGGCTTCAGCTGGCCGCGCATGATGGCCGACATCATCCTGCCGCAGGCGATGCGCCTCGTCGTGCCGCCGACCACCGGCGTCTCGATCGGCCTGATCAAGGACACCGCGCTCGCCTCGGTCGTCGCCATGCCCGATCTGCTCAAGCAGGCGACGCAGACCCAGGCCTTCTACGCCAATCCGTCGCCGCTCGTGGGCGCCGCCCTCCTGTACCTGATCCTGCTGCTGCCGCTGGTGCGTCTCGTCAGCGTCCTCGAAGCCCGCCAGAAGCGTTCGCGCTGATGGTCGCCCGCAATCCAGGAGCAAACGCCATGAGCCAGACCCCGGCCGCGATTTCGGGCACCGATCCCATCATCACGATGCGCAAGGTGGAGAAGCACTACCAGAACTTCCACGCGCTGCGGGACGTCAACCTCGACGTCCGCCGCGGCGAGGTCATCGCCATCATCGGGCCGTCCGGCTCGGGCAAGTCGACTCTGATCCGCTGCATCAACCGGCTGGAGACGATCTCGTCCGGCGAGATCGTCGTCGACGGCGCCCGGGTCGAGGCCGGCAAGAACCTCGCCCGCGTGCGGGCCGAGGTCGGCATGGTGTTCCAGCAGTTCAACCTGTTCCCGCATATGAGCGTGCTGCGCAACGTCGCGATCGCGCCGATCCGGGTGCGCGGCATCGCCAAAGCGGAAGCCGAGCAGCGGGCGCGGCAATTGCTCGAGCGCGTCGGCCTCGCCGCGCATGTCGACAAATATCCCGATCAGCTTTCCGGCGGCCAGCAGCAGCGCGTCGCCATCGCCCGCGCGCTCGCCATGGAGCCGCTGGTGCTGCTTTTCGACGAGCCGACCTCGGCGCTCGACCCGGAAATGGTCGGCGAGGTGCTCGACGTGATGCAGAGTCTGGCCGCCACCGGCGTCACCATGCTGGTGGTGACGCACGAAATGGGCTTCGCTCGTCGCGTGGCCGACCGAGTCGTTTTCATGGAGGCCGGCCAGATCATCGAGCAGGGCGCCCCGAATGACCTTTTCGACCATCCGCAAACCGACCGCGCCCGCGCTTTCCTCAGCGCGATCATGCACGGTGACTGAGCCTGACCGCCTCCCTTACGAAAGCTCCGCAAGATGATTGATACCGCCGTTGAAGCGCGGCCCGCCGTCCGCGCGCTCTCCAGCTCGCTGATCCGCGAGGTCGCCAACGCCGCGATGGGCAAGGCCGACGTGCTGCCCTTCTGGTTCGGCGAATCCGACCGGGCGACCGCGCAGTTCATCCGCGACGCGGCGGCGGCGTCGCTGGCCGGTGGCGAGACCTTCTATTCGCAGAACCTTGGCCGTCCCTATCTGCGCGAGGCGATCTCCGCCTACCTGACCGACCTGCACGGCCGCTCCATCCCGGTCGAGCGGATCGTCGCCACTGGTTCGGGCATGACCGGCCTGCAGATCGCCAACCAGCTCGTGCTGTCGCCCGGCGACCGCGTGGTGGTGGTGACGCCGCTCTGGCCCAACATCAGCGAGGTGCCGCTGATCCTCGGCGCCAAGGTCGACCGCGTGTCGCTCTCGGTCGAGAACGGCCGCTGGACGCTCGACGTCGACAAGCTGATCGCGGCGCTGACGCCCGACACCCGCATGGTCATCATCAACTCGCCGAACAACCCGACCGGCTGGATGATCGACGATGAAAGCATCGCGGCGATCCTCGCCCATTGCCGCAAGCACGGCATCTGGGTGCTGGCGGACGACGTCTATGAGCGGCTGGTCTATGACCCGGCGCCGCGTTCGGCCCCGTCCTTCCTGCGCCACTACCAGGAGGGCGACCGGATCATCTCGGTCAACTCCTTCTCCAAGGCCTGGTCGATGACCGGCTGGCGCGCCGGCTGGGTGGTCCTGCCCGAGACGCTCGCCCGCGATGCGACCAAGCTCGTCGAATACAATTTCTCCTGCATCTTCGAGCCGACGCAGCGCGCCGCCGCCACCGCCATCCAGCATGGCGAGGAGGAGGTGGCACGGATGCGCGCGCAGATGGTCAGCACGCGCGAATTCCTCGTTGACGGGCTGCGCAAGCTGAACCGCGTCAGCGTCCCCGACGCCGGCGGCGCGATGTACGCCTTCCTGAAGATCGAGGGCTACGACGACTCGCTGGAGCTGGCGCAGCGCCTGGTGCGCGAGACCGGCCTCGGCCTCGCGCCCGGCCGCGCCTTCGGCCCGGAAGGCGAGGGCTGGCTGCGCTGGTGCCACGCCACCTCCGAGGAGAAGCTCGCGGAAGGCCTCGGCCGCCTGAGCGACTTCCTGCGCAAGTAAGTTAGCCGCAGCACTTCTACCGATCGAAAGCCGGCCTCCTTCAGGGCCGGCTTTCTGCCTTTAGAGCTTCGCCGATCGCCGCCTTGAGCACGGTGAAGACGCGTTCGTCCTGGCATTGCGAGACGTTGAAGCGGAGATAGCTCCCGGCCGACTGGGCGACGCTGAAGGCATTGCCCGGCGCCAGCACGATCTTCTGCGACAGCGCGGCGCGGGCGACGGCCGACGCCTCGATGCCATCGGGCAGCCGGCACCAGAGGAACATGCCGGCCTGCGGCTCGATCCACGGCGTGAGGCCGAGATCGTGCAGCCTCGCCCCCACCTCGACCCGGGCGCGCGACAGGCGCAGGCGCAGCGCTTCGAGATGCTTGCGATAGCCGCCGTCGCGCAGCACGGCGAGCGTCACCTCGGCGTTGAGGCGGCCGGCGCCGAAGGTGGTGGCGATCTTCAGGTCCACCAGTCCGTCGATCCAGTCGGGGCGGGCGGCGATGAACCCGCAGCGCGCCGAGGCGGAGAGCGTCTTGGAGAAGCTGCCGATCTGCACCACCCGCTGCAGCCCGTCGAACGCGGCGAGCCGCGGCGCTGGCTGCGTCTCGAAATCGGCGAAGATGTCGTCCTCGACGATGGTGAGCGCGAACTGGTCGGCGAGCTTCAGCACGCGGTGCGCGGTGACGGGCGAGAGCGTCGCGCCGGTCGGATTGTGGATCGCCGAATTGGTGATGTAGAGCCGCGGCCGCCGCTCGGCGCAGACTTTCGCGAAGGCGTCGAGGTCGGGGCCATTCGGCGTATAGGGAACGCTCACCATGGTGACGCGATGCGCCCGCAGCAGGGCCTGGAAATTGAAATAGCAGGGGTCGTCGACCAGCACGACATCGCCGGGCTCGACCAGGAAGCGGCAGATCAGGTCGATGCTCTGCGTGCCCGATTCCGTCAGCAGGATCTGGTCGGGCGACGCCTCGACGCCCTTTTCCGTCAGGCGCCGGCCGATCAGCTGGCGCAGCGGCGCGAGGCCGAGCGGCGTGCCGTAATCGGAAAGCGCGGCGCTGTCGGCGCGGGCGAGGCCGCGCAGCGCCCGGCGCAAGCCTTCTTCCGGAAACCAGGCGGGCGGCAGCCAGCCGCAGCCGGGCTTCAGGTCGTCGTCGCCGGCATCGAGCGACTGGCGCGACACCCAGAGCGGGTCGATGGCGCGATCGAGCTTCGGGCCGATTTCCGACAGCGCCAGCGGCGCCGCCTGGCTGGCGACATAGAAGCCGGAGCCGGGACGCGACTGGATCGCGCCCTCGGCGACGAGGCGTTCATAGGCGTCCGCCACCGTCGAGGTCGAGACCTGCTGGCTCTGCGCCAGCGCGCGGATCGAGGGCAGCCGGGCCCCCGCGATCAGGCTGCGATTGGCGATGCGCTGCCGGATCACGGTCATCACGCGCGCCGTCAGCGGGCCGCCGCCCGTCTCAAGGCTCATCTGTATTGCTCCGTGCACCATGACAGTTTGTCCAAACTGTATCGCTCTGTCTCTGGCACGGAAAGTCCTTTGCGCGCATTCAGTCGGCCACGATCTCGGAAAGGTGCGACATGGACAAGGCGACGGGCGGCTGGATCAGCGGATTTATCGGCGTGCTCATCTTCAGCGGCTCGCTGCCGGCGACCCGCATGGCCGTGCTGCAGTTCGACCCGATCTTCCTGACCGTGGCGCGGGCGACCATCGCCGGCATGCTGGCGCTCGCGCTGCTGCTGCTGATGAAGCAGAAGCGCCCGAGCGGCCGCGATCTCGCAGCCCTCGCGGTCGTGGCCGGCGGCGTCGTGCTCGGCTTCCCGCTGCTGACGGCGCTGGCGCTGCAGCACGTCACCTCGGCGCATTCGATCGTCTTCATCGGCCTGCTGCCGCTCGCGACCGCGATTTTCGGCGTCCTGCGCGGCGGCGAGCGGCCGCGCCCCGCCTTCTGGATCTTCTCCGGCCTCGGCAGCGCCGCCGTCGCCGGCTTCGCCCTGTCGCAGGGGCTGACGGCCTCGCCGGCCGGCGACCTGTTGATGCTGGCGGCGGTCCTCGTCTGCGGCCTCGGCTATGCCGAAGGGGCGAGGCTTTCGCGCACGCTCGGCGGCTGGCAGGTGATCTCCTGGGCGCTGGTGCTGTCGCTGCCGGTCATGCTCGTGGTGGCGCTCTATTGCCGGCCGCCGAGCTTCGACGGCATCGCCGCGCCGGCCTGGCTCGGCCTCGGCTATGTGTCGCTGTTCAGCATGCTGATCGGCTTCGTGTTCTGGTATCGCGGCCTGGCGCTGGGCGGCATCGCCGCCGTCGGCCAGCTGCAACTGCTGCAGCCGATCTTCGGCCTGGCGCTCGCCGCCTGGCTGCTCGGCGAGCCGGTCAGCTGGACCATGCTGGTCGTGACGCTCGCGGTCATCGCCTGCGTCGCCGGCGCAAGGCGGTTCGCCCGCTGAGAAGACCCTCACCCCAGCCCTCTCCCGCGCGCGGGAGAGGGGGAGATCCAGCCAAGCTCGACTTCGACGTGGCCCCGACCGAAAAGCCCTCGCCCGCTTGCGGGAGAGGGTGGGGTGAGGGCCTTTCTTCCCCTGCCGACGCCCCGCAGGAAACCCGGCGACAGATCGTTCACCGAAGCCCGCGTGGCGGGGCAGGGGCGGCTCGCCTACATTCGCTCTCGAAACGAGCGCGCCTTTCGCGCTCAGCAAAGAACGGGAGACCCTCATGTCGAACGGCATCCACCACGTCACCACGATCTCCGGTCCGGCGCGCCGCAACCTCGAATTCTACACCGGGGTGCTCGGCCTGCGCCTGGTCAAGAAGACCGTCAATTTCGACGACCCGCGCACCTATCACTTCTACTATGGCGACGAGTTCGGCCATCCCGGCACGATCCTGACCTTCTTCCCCTGGGAGCGTGCGCCGGCCGGCCAGGTCGGCGCCGGCGAGACCTTCGAGACGGCGTTCCGCGTGCCGGCGGCCTCGATCGGCTTCTGGACGCAGCGCCTGGTCGAAAAGGGCGTCGTGCACGAGACGCCGGCCCGCCGCTTCGACGAACCGGTCCTCGTCTTCCGCGATCCGGACGGCGTCCGTCTCTCGCTGGTCGGTGTTGCGGGCGCGGAAGCGGAGCCTGGCTGGAGCGGCAGCGCCGAAGTCCCGGCCGAGTATGCCATCCGCGGCTTCCATTCCGTGACGCTGCTCCTTCAGGACGCGCAGCCGACCGGCGGCATCCTCATCGACGTCTTCGGCTTCGCCGAGGCCGGACGCGAGGAGCAGACGGTGCGCTACCAGGTCGAGGGCGCCAAGGCGGGCGGCATCGTCGACCTCCGGGTCGTCGGCGGCTTTCCGCGCGGCAATCTCGGCGTCGGCACCGTGCATCACGTCGCCTTCCGCGCGGCGGACGACGCGGCGCAGGCCGAGATGGTGCGCAAGCTCGCCGAAAACCACGGCCTGCGCACGACGGCGCAGAAGAACCGGGACTATTTCCGCTCGGTCTATTTCCGCGAGCCGAACGGCGTGCTGTTCGAGATCGCGACCGACGTCCCGGGCTTCGCCGTCGACGAGCCGCAGGCAAGCCTCGGCGAGGCGCTGAAGCTGCCGGCCTTCCTCGAGCCGCGCCGCTCGGAACTCGAAGCCGTCCTGCCGCAATTGGCCTGAGCGAAGCCGACGGCAAAAAGAAAGAAGAAGCCCGCGCGGAGCGATCCGCGCGGGCTTCTTGTATTCGGCAACGTCCGAGGCTGGCGTCAGCTAGGTTTCCGGCGATGGCGGCGGCAGGCCTATCGCGGCGCGCGTCCTTTGCCATGCCTCGCGATCGGAAGCCGACGGGGCGCGCATCAGGGCGAGCCTGGCGAAGAGCGCGTCGGCCGTGGCGTGGACATTGTTCGCTGCGGCGCCGTGGGCGAGCCGCTCCACCGCGTCGGCCATGTCCAGGCCGACCACGGCCAGCGCGAAGACGCCGAGATCGCCCGCCTTGGCGCCGCTGCACCGGAACAGGATCTGTTGCGCGGCCGTGGTCGCGCGCTCGGCCGTGGCGAAGGGCAGGAGATAGCAGAGGTCGTCGAATTCGAGCGGCCCCCGAATGATCTCGAGCGCGCGGGGCGTCTCCAGCAATTCCCGGGTCGCCTCGATGTCGTAGCGCAGGGTCCAGGCCAGAATCGCGGCGGCCACGCCGGGCGGCGTGCGGCTCTCCTCGAAGGCCTCGCGATAGACTCTCGGGAAGCCGCCGCGCGCCGCGCCCAATTGCAGCGACCGAAACGCAGCTCCGCGAAAACCGTTCCAATCCTGTCCGGCGCGATACGCCCTGGCCTTCTGGAGATGCCACTCGGCCTCCATCACGCCTTCGTCGTCAAGCTTCTGGAGCGGCCGGAGTTCGCCGTGGCTCTGGTAGAGATAATCGACGGCGGCGACTGCGGTCGCGATGTCGACGGGCGAGGCCGTGTATGTCTCGTCGCCGCTCCACGGACGGCCGGATACGAGGGCGGCGAAGGCGGACCGCAGCGACCCGTCCTCCTTCCATTTGACCTCGATGCCATGATCGACATTGAGATAGCGGATGTCGGCGTTGGCGCTGGCTACCTGTTGCGCATCGCGGACATGCAGCGTGTCGCGGATGGAATGCGTGGGCAGGTAGATCCGGAACCGCGTGGGCCCTTCGCTTCGGTTGAGCGCGTCGACGAGATCCGGAAGCTCCGCATTGTCGGGCAGTTGCCGAAGGACCTGCGCCCGCGAAACCGGAGCGTCCAGACGAAAATGCGGCGTTATGGCAACCGAGCAGTCAAGAATAGGGTCCTGGTTCAGGCCGAGGCGGACGGATGCATATCCGCCCATGGAGAAGCCCCAGGAGACGATCCGTCGCGCGGCTGAACGTGCGGCGAGCGTCCGGACATGCGCGACAATCGCCGCCCAGTCGGTGATGAAGAAGTCCGTCGAGCGTGACTGGAAAATAACGTAGTTGCAGTCGACCGGCGCGAGGAGGCTGCGATAGACGGGGCGCTCGGCATCCAGTTCGCCGGGGCCGAAGACTACGAGCAATGGCTTGCCCGGTTGCAGCAGGCGCTCGCGCGCAAGCGTGTTCGTACCGACATCGAGGGTGCTCTCCGGCGTCGTCGCGGCAGCGGCCGGAGGACGGAGAATGCCGGAGGGCGACGACCGCAGGCTGGTGAATATCGTCAAGCTAGGCTCCGCGGTTCGCTCAGCTCGCCAGTCGCCTTTGCCCGCCCCCGGACTGGCCCAGTCTGGCGGAGGCGGCCTCCCAGACAAAGTCCAGCGGCAGGTCCATGCAGCGGTGATCGAACAGGCATTGCTCCATCCGGGTTGCATGGCAGGGCGCGCAGGGGACGTCGTTGCGGAGAATGCCGACATCGGGGCCGTCCGGCGCCCAGACCTGAGGGTCGGCATGGCCGGAGAACAGCACGAGGGCGGCGGAACCGGTGGACGAGGCGATATGCGCCAATCCGGTGTCGAGTCCGATGAAGAGCGCGCTGTCTGAGATCGCCGCCGTAACCTCCGGCAGCGTCATCTCGCCGGCACGGTTGACGACGGAGGCGGCCGGCAGCCCGTGGGCGATGGCGTCGCAGGTCTCTCTGTCGCCGGCGTCACCGACCAGGACGATGGCGAAGTCCGCCGCGATGAGGCGGTGGCACAGCGCGATCCAGCGATCGGTCCGCCACATCTTGATCGGGGATCGCGCGCTCGGGGCGATCGCGATGGTCTGCCGGGCTTGTCTGCGTTTGGCCGCCAGGGTCGGGCGATCGGTGCGAACGACGGGAACCTGGATGCTCTGGATCGCGGCCTCGACGAGCAGGGAGAGGCGTGCGCGGTTGCTGATTCCCTGCTTGCCGCGGCGGCGGGCGCTCTTCTCGAGCTCGGGAAGCTCGACGTCGAGCTGCAGCGTGGAGTGCCGCGAGGCATATCCCACCCGGTATCGGGCCTGGACAGCGTCCAGCAGGTGGCGGGTGTCGCCGTCATGGCGGAGGTCGATTGCGACGTCGAAAGGGGATTGCCGGATCGCGCCGAGATCCGACGGTTCCAGCAGCGCCGGATTGTCGCTCCGCGGAGGCGGTATGCCCACGACGCGATCCACAACCTTGAGTGAGCAAACAAATTCGACCAGGCTCTCGGAGCAGAGCAGAGTAATGTCCGCGTTGTTCCAGGATGATCGAAGTCTACGAAGGGCGGGAATGGCCGTTACGAAGTCACCAAGGTGATCGATTTTAATAATAAGGACAGAAAAACTTCCGTCCGCCTCGCCGGCCACATTTTTTGGGAAATCGTGCGTCGGATTGTCATGCGCGGGCCAGATTGCCTCCATGGCTCGCTGAAGTATGGTCTTTAGTCGTGCCATGGCCGAAATTTGCTGCGCGAACGCCGTTGTCCCGTCAATCGGCTATCATTTTCACGCCTTATGAATAATATGTCTAGCGGCAAGTTAGATTTCGTAGCGGAAGCCCCTTCGACATCGAGATTGCCGTTCGTTAGTTTCCGTTACGCGATGGTCCAAGGGCTATAGCCAAGTGAAAAAAGTATTAGCCGAGTTCCGCCGGTTCTCCCGCCGCTTCTCGGCCGCCCAGCAGGCGCGGCGAATCGCCAAGGATATCCATCGGTTGCGGCAGAGCGCCGGGCCGGACGCTCCACTTAAGGTTGCAGTCAGGGTGACAGGCGGCATCGGCGATCATATCGTCGCGGCCCGCTTCCTCCGCGACCTGATCGCCGCGGTCGGCCCGCTCGCCCTGGACATCTATTCGCCCAAGCGCGAGATCGCGGCCTGGATCTTCCGGTCGCTCGATGCGCCCGTGGCGTGTTTCCACGAGAGGATCCTCTGGGATCGCCTTCGGCCGAGCTACGCCGTGGCCTTCTATGTCACGCAGTTCGCGGTCGTCTATACCGAGACGGTCGACTGGATGTACCTGTCCGAACGTGCGCCGAAACTGCGCGACGTCGCTGTCAGGCTCGAGGAATTCCGTCCGAGCATCGAGGCCTGCATCCAGCATCATCCCCGGCTGGATGGCCATCTGGGCCGGATCGCGAGCTTCATGGGCTACGGCAGGCGCAATTTCCTGCAGGGCATGGCGAACATCCCCTATGGCGGCGATGCGCTGCCGATCGAGACCGACCCCGGCGCGCTCGAGAAGTTCGGCCTGGCCGGTCGGGCCTATGTCACGATCCATAACGGCTTCGACGCCGAGTTCGACAAGGCGGCGCCGACTTCCACGAAGGTCTATGCCCGGTTCGACGACGTCGTCGCGCGGTTGAAGAGGCTCTATCCCGATCTTCTCGTCGTCCAGGTCGGAACGGTGACCAGCAAGGCCATCGCTTCCGCCGACCTCAACCTGATCGGGGCGACCACGATTCGGGAACTCGCGGCCATCATCCAGCATGCGCATCTGAACATCGACAACGAGTCCGGCATCGTCCATCTGGCCAGCTGTTTCGATGTCCGGTCCTGCGTCGTGTTCGGGCCGACTTCTGTCGACTACTACGCCTATCCGCAGAACATCAATCTGCGGCCGCCGGTCTGCGGCGATTGCTGGTGGGTGAACGAAAACTGGATGAATCGATGCGCGAAGGGGCACGAGCAGGCGCCCTGCATGTCCCTGCGATCGCCGGATTCGGTCGTCGCCGCGCTCAGTGAGGAGCTCGCCGCCTGGCATGAGGCGGAGGCGGGCCACGAGACCTTTGACGAACTGCCCGTGCAGGATCGGGGCAGGGGCGCCGGATACGGCTTTCCGCCCGGCAGGGAGATCGTCGACGGCGCAGTCCGCGTCTTGATGGGGTTGGGGCCGGTCTGGCTGACCTTCGGCCAGTTGATCGCCTGATCACCGGGACGCCGTCCGTCTCGAGGTTTTCGGGCGATCGCGATCCTCGGAATAGAAAGAGGCCCGCGCGGAGCGATCCGCGCGGGCCTCTGTTTTGGACGGCGTCCGAGGCAGGCATCAGCTGTTGATGTCGACGTCCTTGGTTTCCTTGCCGAGGATGAGCGCGATCAGCGTCAGCACGCCCATCGCCGACAGATAGACGCCGACCCAGAACGGGCTGCCGGCGCCGTAGCTCCACAGCGCCACCGCGATGAACGGTGCCACGGCGGCGCCGAGGATCGACGAGACGTTGTAGGAAATGCCCGAGCCGGTGTAGCGCACATTGGCGGGGAAGAGTTCCGGCAGCAGCGCGCCCATCGGGCCGAAGGTCATTCCCATCAGCGTGAAGCCAAGGATCAGCCAGGCCATCACGCCGACCGTGCCGAGCGACAGGATCGGCACCCAGAGCAGGCCGAACAGGATGATGCCGAGGGTGACCCAGATCAGCGTCTTGCGGCGGCCCCAGCGATCGGCCCAGGGGCCGGAGGCGAGCGTGAAGATGCCGAAGAACACGACGCCGACGATCATCATCAGCACGAAGGTGCGATAGTCGAAGCCGAGGCCCGGCAGCGGCGCGGCGACGCCGGCGCGGCCATAGCTGAGCGAGAAGGTCGTCATCAGGTAGAAGAGCACATAGGTCGCCAGCATGTAGAAGGTGCCGAGGATCAGCTCCTTCCAGTGCAGCTTGAAGGCGGCGGCGAGCGGCACTTTCTGGACCTTGCCGGTCTCGACCGTCTTCTCGAACGCCTTGCTCTCGACGAGGTTCAGCCGGACCCAGAGGCCGACGATGACCATCACTGCCGAAAACAGGAACGGAATGCGCCAGCCCCAATTCAGGAAGGCGGTCGACGGGCGCGACGGATCGTCGGACGGAAGCAGCGCCGCGATCGTCAGGAACAGGCCATTGGCGATGATGAAGCCGAGCGGCGCGCCGAGCTGCGGGAAGGTGCCGAAGATGGCGCGCTTTCCGGGCGGTGCGTTCTCGGTCGCGACCAGCGCCGCGCCGCTCCACTCGCCGCCGAGCGCGAAGCCCTGGGCGAGGCGCAGCAGCACCAGCAGGGCGGGGGCGAGCCAGCCGACCGAGTCATAGGTCGGCAGCGCGCCGATCAGGAAGGTGGCGATGCCCATGGTCAGCAGCGCGCCGACCAGCGTGATCTTTCGGCCGCGCTTGTCGCCGAGATGGCCGAAGAAGATGGCGCCGAGCGGACGGGCCACCATCGCCGCGCCGAACACGGCGAAGGAGGCGAGCAGCGCCGTCGTCTCGTTGCCGGTCGGGAAGAACAGGTGCGGGAACACCAGCACCGCCGCCGTCGCATAGACGTAGAAATCGTAGAATTCGATGGTCGTGCCGACGAGGCTGGCCAGGATGACGCGCGAACGCGAATTGGCCGGCGCGGCATTCCTGGCTGTCGCAGCGAGGGTCGATGACATTGAGAAATGTGCTCCACGGGGACGCGGCAGCAGCGGCGACCCGTGTGCTTCGACCGATCAGGCTCGCGATGGCAGGCTTAAAGGTCGCGGTCGCGGCGAAAGGCGCCGTGTGCTTTGCGTCAGGATGATGGCAGCTCGTATAGCCGAGCTTGCGCCGGATTGCACCCCAAGAATCGCGATGAATCGCGGCGAAGCGCGGCTTTCGACGATGCGGCGCAGCATTGGCGGCGCACGGGCGCAGTTGTGCGGCGGTTCGGGCAAGACGACGCGCGAAGCGCTCTTCGCGCGCCGAAGTGGTGCCGGGTTCGACCGCCCGTTCTGCGCGCGCCGGATGGTCCGGCGCGGGCGCGCTTACTTGTCGGCCATCCGCTTCAGGCGGTCGAGCACTTCGGCAACGACGAGGTTCGGCGGCGGCTGGCGGGTGCCGGCCTTGAAATTGCTCGGCACGTTGAGCCGTTCCTTGACCGCTTCGATGTCGACGTCCTTGGCGCCCGGGATCGAGGCGACGAAGGCCATGATCGCGGTCATGCCGGCATCGATGTTGCGCATGGCGTGATTGATCTCGTCGATCAGAGCCTTGGTGTTGGTGTCCATTCCGCCGTTCTCCTTGAATAGGCGCGGCTTGATCCCATGAAACGCTGGAGCTGTCGACTCCCGCCCTGTCCGGAGGGGAGGGGCGAAGCGCCCGATGGCGTGCGCTGCTGATTCGCCGGCGCTCGGCGCCCGGAATCCTGTGTCCCATGGGCAACAGGCCGCATGATTCTTGTGCAAAGACAGTCGCCGGCCTGATTAACGATTGGGCATTGTGTGCCGTTAAGTAATTCGTATCCCTTATAAATCATCAATATGACAAAAGGTTCAAAATCCGAACTATTCCTGCCGGTGGGACAGGCAGGGTCGGGACCGACCTCATGGTTAACCGCCGGGGACTCCCTCAGGTTGCGAAAGACAACCTCTGAGTTGCGCCATCTGGACAAGCCGGCGGCTTTCCATCTCGTATCTCAGCCATGAGATCGGATTTTCCTCCGCGGCCTGGGCATGTCGTGGCGGTGGTCCGGCGGCTGGCCGGCACGCGGGCGAGGACCCGTGTCGCGGCGCGTGATGCGGGGGAGTGGCAGGTATGCCGATCGAGAATTCTGCAGTTCAGGCCGGCGGGGCTGCGCCGGCGAGGCGGCTGAGGCGGCTTCGGGCCACCACCAGCCTGGCGACGTTGAGCCTGGCCGTCTTCGGCGTTCCGGCGGTCGGGGTGCTGCTGCCGACGAGCGCCATGGCGGCGAACGAGTGCGGCTCGGTCGTGAACGGCACCAATGGCAGTGGCGACGTCGTCAGCTGCGGCAACCAGACCGCCCAGAATTCGGGCATTACCTATAGCCAGAACGGCAGCCAGACGGATGCCTTCACGCTGGTGCTGAACGGCACGCAGGTGCAGCAGGGCGTCAAGATCACCAATAGCAGCAACGCCGGCGGCACGGTCGAATTCCAGACCAACGCCGTGCCGAGCGCGCCGCCCGTCTCGATCACCAACGGCAAGAGCTTCAACGGCGACGCGGCGGTCGACATCAACACGGCCGGCACCAATGCCGCCGTCACGATCCTGCACAATTCCGGCTCGATCACCGGCGGCGGCGGCACGCTCGGTTTCCATGACGGCATCCAGGTCCGCACCTCGGGTTCGAACGCACCGATCAGTGTCTCGACCGGGCAGGGCACCTCCGTGTCCGCCACGACGGGCTCCGGCATCAAGCTGCGGGCGACCGGCGGCGCCGGCATCACGGTCAATGCCGACGGCTCGGTCACCAGCACCTACTCGGCATTGGGCGTTCCGCTCGGCTATGGCATCGACGCGCGCGCCAGCGGCGGCAACGGCAGCGTCATCGTCAACGTGACGGAAAACGGTTCCGTATCCGGCACGCTCGGCGGCATCCGCGGCGATGCGGCCGGCACGGGCAACGTCACGATCACCACGGCCGAGGGGCGCACCGTCACGGCGACCTCGGCCCTTCTCGGCACCGCCATCCGCGGCGAGACGGTGAACGGCAATGTCGACATCGAGACCGGCGACGGCTCGATCACGTCCGGCGGCCTCGCCGGCATTTCGGGTGAAGCGACGGGCACGGGCAGCGTCTTCATCGAGACCGGTCGCGGCAGCGCCGCGAGCTCGTCGGCGATCGGCACGGCCATCAGCGGGCAGTCGAAGACCGGCACGGTCGAGATCGATGTCGGCCGCGAGGCCACGGTCTCGGGCGGCCTGTACGGCGTCAGGGCGAGCGCGAGCGGGGCGGGCATCGTCGACATCTCGACCGGGCGCGACAGCTCGGTCTCGGCGCTCGGCACGGCGGTGCACGGCGATTCCAATGGCGGCGCCGTCGACATCGACATCGGCCGCGGTTCCGCGGTCTCCGCCGGGCTGTTCGGCGTCGTCGGCACGTCGACCGGCTCGGGCTCCGTCGACATCACGACCCATCGCGGCAGCACGATCGAGGCGACCGGCCCGCTCGGCGTCGGCATCGCGGCGACGGTGACCAACGGCACGGCCACGGTCGAGACCCGTGGCGACATCACGGACGGCCTGACGGGCATCGTCGCGAGCGCGCTCGGCAGCGGCAATGTCGACGTGACCGTCCATCGCCAGTCGGACATCACGACGGACCTGACCGGCGTCGCCGCCAGCTCGCTCGGCTCCGGCACCATCTCGGTCAGCGTCGCCGGCGACATCACCACCACGGCCGCGCTGGGCACGGGCATCTCCGCCACGTCGCTCGGCGGCACCGGCAACATCAATGTCGATACCTGGCGCAGCAGCGAGATCAACACGGCCGGCGACGGCATCTCGGCCCTGATCACCAATGCCGGCAGCGCCGGGACGACGGCGATCGTGGCGCGCGGCGACATCGAGACGACCGGCGCCAACAGTGCCGGCATCCGCGCGACAAGCAATGGCACCGGCGAGGTCCGTGTCTCCACCACCCGTTCGGCCGATATCACCGGCGCCGGCAACGGCGTCGTGGCGACGGGCCTCAAGATCAGCCTCTACAATGATGGCGACATCAGCACCGGCCAGACCGAATATCTGGTCCGCGCCGGCGCCGGTAATGCCGAACTCTGGAACGACTACAACGGCGATATCAACACGGGCGGCCTGACCAGCAAGCTGGTGATCGACAATACCGGCGGCACGGGCAGCCTGACGATCTACAACAGCGGCCAGATCTACGGCACGCTCGCGCTCAACGACGCCAACAACGCGTTCCACAACTCCAGCTTCGAGAGCTGGCACACGAGCGGCCTCAACACCTTTGGCTCGGGCGACAACCTCCTTGAGAACTCCGGCGCGATCGTCGCCGGCGAGGATGGCGACACGACGTTCGATTTCGGCGGCGGCGTCGATGTCTTCACCAATACCGGGCTGTTCTTCTCGCAGGGCCTGACGACGACGCCGGGGCTGGAGACCTTCATCGCCACGGGCGGCGGCATCGTCATGCAGTACCCGAACAGCCTGGCCAATGATGTCGTCGACATGTCGTCAGCCGACTACAACAACACCGGCACGGCCTGGCTCTATGTTGATGCCGAAGTCGGCCCGGCGGGGTCCGTCAGCGACACGCTGAAGATCGGCTCGATCTCTGGCGGCGGCGTCACCTATGTCGGCGTCAATGACCTCTACACGGGTCCCGGCATCTACAACCCGACCGGCATCGGCGTCGTCGACGTCCTGAATCCCGGTTCGGCCAATGCCGGCGACTTCGTGCTCGCCGGCGGCCCGATCTCCAAGGGTCTCTGGAACTATGACATGTTCCTGGACAGTGACGGCGACACGGCCTGCGGCGGCAATGATTGCTTCGTGCTCGCCAGCTACGCCAATGCCAGCGCCTACAACCTCTCCGAGTTCGGCGGCATCGCCCAGGGCATCTGGAACACGACTTCGGAGAGCTGGATCGACCGCGCCGGCGACCTGCGCACCAGCGCGCAGCAGAGCACGACCGATCCGACCAAGAAGTCGGGCCTGTGGGGCCGCCTGATCGGCAATGGCGCCGACCGCAGCACGGAGACCACCATCACCCCGTTCGCCGACCAGTCGGTGAAGATCGGCACCGGCTACAACCAGACGCTCTGGGGCTTCCAGGCCGGTTTCGACCATGAGTTCGAGGGTACGGTGGCCGATGGCGTTCTGGTCGCCGGCGTGCTCGGCGGCTATGTGACGAGCAAGGCCAATTTCGACAATGGCGACAGCGTCAGGTTCTCCGGCCCGCAGGTCGGCATCTATGCGAGCTGGGTCAAGGGCGGCCTTTATGTCGACGGCCTGGTCAAGGGCGACTTCCTGAACGCCGATTATAATGTCGCGGGCGTCGATGCCGGGACCGACGCCACCACCATCGGCGTCCGCGTCGAGTCGGGCTATCGCTTCCTGACCTCTACCGGCATGTTCATCGAGCCGAACGCCAGCCTCGCCTATGCCAATACGAAGATCGACGACGTCAACCTGTCCGGCACGCAGGTCAATTTCGACAATGGCGACGGCCTCGAGGGCAAGCTCGGCGCCCGCTTCGGCGGCACGGTGCTGAAGGACGGGGTCAAGTACGATCCCTACCTCAGCGTCGGCATCGTCGGCGATCTGCTCAGCGACCACTCCGTCTTCCTCGACAGCGGCCCGGGCCTCGTCGTCGACGACAATGCGCCGGACGTGTTCGGCGAGGTCGGCGCGGGCATCAACATCTTCTCCTCCAAGAGCGGATGGACGGGCTTCGCCAAGGCGGATCTCCGCTTCGGCGACGACTATGTCGGCGGCACCGGTAAGATCGGCGCCAACTGGGCCTGGTGACGGCCCGCAAGATCGTGATGCCGCCGGCCCTCGGGCCGGCGGTTCTCGTTTGGGGGGAAGGGGGCGGACCGTGGCATCGATGCCACCCGCGCCGACAACAGGCCCCACTCGCCCCGCGAGCGGCCGGTTGTCTCATCTTCCGCTGGCATCTCGGCCGCGCTCGTCTATAGAGGGAACATTCGTCGCTCCTGCCGTGGCGGCATTCGCGAGGCGCCACATGGCGAAGCGCCACACGGTCAGACGCCGCCGGCCGACATGTCCGTGGCGGGGGCTCAAGGCGATGTTCAGGCTTTGGGGGATTGGAATGAACTACGAATTCGCGGGCCGGTTGCGCTCTTCGCTCGCCGCCATGGCGCTTCTTCTGGCGGCGCCGGCTCTCGCCGGGGCGCAGGAACAGGCCGGCGACGTGCCGGTGCTCGGCGCCAACAAGCAGGCGCCCGCGCCGAGCTGGCTCAGCACCTGCCAGGGGCCCGGCCGCGCCGCCGAGCTCGAATGCCAGATGGAACAGCGCGCCGTGATCTCCGGCTCCGGCCAGCTGATCGGCTCGATCACCATCCGCGTACCCTCGCAGACGCGCAAGCCGGTTCTGATGATCCGCGGGCCGCTCGGTCTTTCGCTCGCCGGCGGCGTCACGCTCGACGTCGACGGCGCTGCGCCGCTGTCGCTGCCGCTGCAGACCTGCGACGCCGGCGGCTGCTATGCCGGCGCGCCGGTATCCGATGAATTGCTGGCCGCGATGTTCAAGGGCCAGAAGCTCAACGTGACGTTCCAGAATCTCAACAAGGAACCGATCAAGCTGCCGATGTCGCTCGCGGGCTTCTCGGCCACCTACGGCAAGATCAAGTAGCCGGCCGATGGCCGGGGACTCTCGGGTTCCCGGCCCGGCGAACGGAACATTCTGGCGGATGGTCGACGGGCGGAGGGGCGCCAGGCGATGCGCGACGCTTATGATGACGAGGAACCGGGCGGACGCGGACTGCTCTGGATCATTTTTGCCGTTTTGGTGCTGGCGTCGATCGCCGCCGTCGCCTGGACCTGGCGCAGCGCCGGCTTCGACCGTCTGGCCGCCATGGCGGGCGCCGACCGGCTTTTGAGCTGGATCTCGCCGGCGTCCACATCGGGACAGGCGGTTGCTTCCACCGTCGATGCCGGCGAGCGCATCGGCGCGTGGCTCCTCGCCTGCGATGCCGCGGCCTGTTCGCTGACGCAGACCCTGCGCCAGTCCGACGTGTCCTGGCGGATTGAGCGCAACACCGCCGGCGACCTCGTCGGCATCTGGACGCTGCCGACTGGCGTGCTGGTCGGGCGCGGCATGCAACTCGCGCTCGACGAAGGCAAGCCGAGCGTCGTTCCCTATGAATCCTGTGCGCCGGCCTCCTGCGAGGTGCGGGCGAAGCTCGGCGCCGATTTCATCGAGCTGATGCGGGCCGCCGGCAAGACGCGTTCGACGGTGACGCTGAAGGGCGGCGCCACGCGGACTTATGATTTCGGCCATGACGGTCTCCAGGCCGGGCTGACGCGGCTGGCATCGGCGAAACCGCAATAGCGGACTGCGCGCAACGGAGGCGGGCCGCACGCGGCGGTTGACGCAACGGCATGCCGTGGGCAGCATGCGAGGCGGCGCGGGGGGAACGGACAGCACGGGATCGACGCGCCTCCATCGTGCGGCAGGCGCAGCTTCGGATGAACGGCAACCCGGCTTTCTCCTTTCGGCGACCGGCACTCGCGGCGCTGGCCCTGATGCTCGCGACCGATGCGCTGAGCGGTCCGATCCGCTATGGCCTGCAGGCGCTCGGTCTTGTCGGGCTCTCCTATGCGCCATTCCTCGCCGTGGCCGCGCTGGTCGCCGCCTATGTCGTGACGGCGTTCGGCTCGCTGCGCCGCGACGCGATTGCGCTGGCGATTCTCGCGCTTCCGGCCTTCTGGCTGCCCTATGCCCTGCTGCTCGGCCAGCCGCCGGCGCAGGTCGCCTTCGGCCTCTACACCTGGATGCCGGTCTTCCTCGGCATGGTGGTGGTCGCGACCGGGGCGGCGGGGGCAGCGCTGCGCCTCGTCGCGTTCGTCTGGGCCGTCGCGGTGGCCGGCGTTCTCGCCAATCTGGCGTTCCGCTTTCCCTGGGTCGGCGAAAGCTACGAGATCTTCGGCGTTCAGGCCGAATTCGCGCGCGAATGGCAGGCCTTCGGCGTCGACCGGCTTCCCGGCTTTTCGCGGGCGAGCTTCACCGCCGCCAACCAGATTGCGATCGGCGGCGCGCTGTTGCTGGCCGGCGCCATGCCGTCCGCGAGAAAGGTCGTGGTCTGGCTGGTATCGGTCGTCGCGATCGGCCTGACGACCTCGAAGGCGCCGCTCGCCGCCATGTTCGCCGCGCCACTCTTCCTGCTTCTCCATGACCGGCTGCCGGGCCGCTCGCGTTTCCGCTTCAGCCAGTTCGTCATCGGCGGCCTGCTGGCGGTCGCGATCGGCTTGCCGGTCGCCGCGCTGCTCGGGCTTCGCTTCGGCGAAGGCGGCAATCTCGCCTTCCTTTCGTTCGGCTCGGTCGTCGCGCGCATGGAGGAGATGTGGCCGCGCGCCTACGCGCTGCTCGATCCCGCCTGGCCGCGCCTCCTGCTTGGCGTCGGCTTTGGCGGTATCGGGGCGGGCCAGGCCTATTTCGATCCAGCCCGCTTCAGCCCGGGCGACAATCTCTTCGTCTTTCTCGCTACGACCTTCGGCGTCGGCGCGCTTGTGTTCGTCGTCGCGTTCTGGCGCGGCGATGCCGCCCTTTTCGAGGCGACGCCCCCGCGACACCGGCTGTTCTTCCTGCTCGCCATGCTGGTGCTGATCCTCGGCGCGATGGCGAATGTCGTCGAGTCTGTCCTTTCCGGCTTCCTGCTCGGCCTCGTCGCCGGCAAGGCGCTCGATCCGCGGGCGGCGGCAGGCGAGGCCGCCCGATCGTTGCCGGTCCGCCGGCCCGGCGGCCCGCCGCCGCTCGTCACCCCCGTCCGGATCTGAAGCGATGCGCATCCTCGTCATCGCCGCGCTCTATCCGCCCGATGGCCGCGGCGGTGCCGAGAATTCCGCCGCCAACTTCACCGCCTGGCTCGCCGGTCGCGGCCATGAGATGGCGGTGCTGACGACGGCGTCCTCGCGCGCGGAGGAAATGCACGGCGAGATCGTGGATGGCGTCCGGATCTGGCGGCTGCGCACGGCGCATCTCTATCCGGCCCGTGATGCGCCGGTCGCCGCCGCCTGGAGGAAGCCGATCTGGCATGCGCAGGACCATGTCGATCCGCGCAACCGCCGCCTGGTCGCCGGCGTGCTGGACGCCTTCCGGCCGGATTTCGTCAATATCCACTTCGTGCAGGGCCTCGGCTACAACACGCTCGCCGAGATCGCGGCGCGGGACCTGCCGACGCTTTTCGTCCTGCATGATCTCGGCCTTGCCTGTATGCGGATGTCGATGTTTCGAGATGGCGCGAGTTGCGCCCGGCCCTGCCTCGGCTGCCGTCTTTCGAGCCGCTACAAGGCGGCGCTGGTCGGCCGCTTCGGGCGGATCGGCTTCTCGTCGCCCTCCGCGGCCAATCTCGCGGCGCTCGCAGCCCTGTTCCCGCTCGCGCGCTACCCGCATGTGAGCATTCCCAATCCGAACCTCTATCCGGCGCCGGCGCGGCAATGGAGTCCGGCGGACGGGCTTCGGTTGCTCTATGTCGGCCGGCTGCATCGCAGCAAGGGCGTGGCGGACCTGCTCGATGCGGTTGCCGAAATCGCCGCGGCGCACCCGGTCTCGCTGTCGGTCGTCGGCGATGGCCCGGAAGGCGAGGCGCTGCGTCGTCGCTATCCGGGTGCCGGCTGGCTGCGCTTCCACGGCCATGTGCCGGAAGCGATGGTGGGGGAATGGATGGGCGAGGCCGATCTGCTCTGCGTGCCGTCGCTCTGGCGGGAGAACTGGCCGGGCGTCGCCGTCCGCGCGCTGGAGATGGGACTGCCGGTGCTCGCCAGCCGGGTCGGCGGCCTGCCGGAACTCGTCGAGCCGGGCGTCACCGGCGATCTGCTGCCGCCGGGCGACCGTGCGGCCTGGGCCGGTGCGTTGCGACGCCTGCTGGCCGATCCGGCGGAACTCGCCGGGTGGCGGCGAAACGCCGGGGCGCGGCGCGGGCGCTTCGACCAGGACGAGCTCGGCGAACGGCTGCTCGCCTTCATGGCAAGGATCGCCGGCCGCCCCATCGAGGCGTGAGCGCGGCCAGAGCGTTTTCGAGCGAAGTGGACGCCGGTTCGCGTGAAGAAAACGCGCCAAGACAAGGAGCTGGATTGCTTCGGCGTTTTCGTGAAACGCTGAAATGATCTAGGTCGGCGCAAGAATTCGGGCCGGGATGCCGACGGCGGTGTGGCCGGCGGGGACATCGGCGAGCACCACCGCATTGGCGCCGACGGAAACATGGTCGCCCAGCCGGATCGCCCCCAGGATCTTGGCGCCGGCACCGAGCCGGCAATGGTCGCCGACGGTCGGCTCGCCGGCGACATCGGGATCGCGCCGGCCGAGCGTCACCTGCTGGAAGATCGAGGCGTGGCTGCCGACCCGCGCGCCGCTGCCGATGACGATGCCGGTCGGGTGCGGCATGTAGAGGCCGCCGCCGAAGCTGGCGCCGGTCGCGATGTGGCAGCCTGTCCCAATCGTCGTCGCATACCAGAGCAGCCGGCGCAGCGCCCGGCCGACGAGCGGCACGCGGCCGAGCGCTTCCTGCAGCCGCAGCGACAGCGCCAGCTGGAAGCCGGGTTCGAGAAAGGCGAGGCGAAGCGCCAGCCGGAAATCGGCCCGGCGGCCGGAGGCCCGCGCCCAGGCCTCGAAATCCTGCCGCAGCCGGCTGGCGGGCGTGCCGGCGAGGGCGGCTGGTGGCGCGGTGGAGGTCATGAGCCATCGCGGGGCGCGGCGCAACGCCGTGGCGCCCGGCGCGAAACGAGCCGGCATTCGATATTTCGTCGCGACATGCGTGCCCCCGCATGGCCAGGCGAGCGGAAGTCTGGACCGGAAAGCGGCCGGCGGCAATGCCCGGCGAAGCCGGCTCAGCCGAGCGAGCTGCGGCGGAGCGACGGCACGGGGTGGCTGAAGTCGCGGATGAAGGCGGGAATGTCGGCCCCCGCCATCGGCTCGGCGATCAGGTAGCCCTGGATGATCGAGCAGTTCAGCGCCGTGACGGCTTCCAGCTGGGAGCGCGTTTCGACGCCCTCGGCGATGATGGCGAGGTCGAGCGCGCCGGCGAGCTCGATGATGGAGCGCACGATGGCGCGTGTCTTCGGGTCGTGCTCGAGGTCGCGGATGAAGGAGCGGTCGATCTTCAGGCTGCTGACCGGCAGGCTGCGCAGGTGGCTGAGCGAGGCGTAGCCGGTGCCGAAATCGTCGAGCGCCAGCGAGAAGCCGAGCCGGCGCAGGTCGCTGAGCGTCGAGGCGATGCGCTCGGCGTCACGCGACAGGATCGTCGTCTCGGTCATCTCGATGATGAGCTGCGAGCTCGTGAGGCCATGCAGGTTGACCCGCGCATGCAGGTCCTCGGCGAAGCCGGGATTGCGCAGGTCGAACGCGGTGACGTTCATGTTGACGCGGGTGGTCAGGCCGTTCTTCTGCCAGGTGGCGAGGTCGGCGATGACGCTGCGGATCATCGTCTGGGTCAGGGCCTGGGCGATGTCCGGCTCGTCGAAGGTCTCGGCGAAGGTCGACGGCAGCAGCATGCCATGGTCGGGATGCAGCCAGCGCGCCAGCGCCTCGAAGCCGACCAGCTTGCCGCTGCGTATGTCGAGCAGCGGCTGGTAGAAGGGCGCGATCTGGCCGGCGTCGAGCGCCTGGCGCAACGCCTTGAGCAGGTGGTAGCGCCGCTCGGCGTCGTCGCGCATCGACGGCGTGAAGAAGACGGTGCGACCGCGGCCGGCGCGCTTGGAGCGATAGACGGCGATGTCGGCATCCGACATCAGCTCGCTCGACGTGCGGCCATCGGCGGGGAAGATGGCGACGCCGGCGCTCAGGCTGATCGGCACGTCCTGCTGCTTGACCGTGAAGGGGCGGGCGACCGCCTCCATCATCCGCTTGACGGCGGCGGCGGCGTCCTGGGTGTCCTGCGCGTTGGTGAGCACGACGGCGAACTCGTCGCCGCCGAGGCGGCCGATCACGTCGGACTTGCGGATCGTGCTGCGAAGCCGGTTCGACACCTCGCGCAGCACCATGTCGCCGGCGTCGTGGCCGAGGCTGTCGTTGATGTCCTTGAAGTGGTCGAGATCGATGATGCAGAGCGCGGCGCGGCGCTTGGCCCGCTTCATCTGCTTCAGCTTCTCCTCGAAGCGCTGCTCGAAATAGCTGCGGTTCGGCAGGCCGGTCAGCCCGTCATGATGGGCGAGGTGGACCAGCTCGGCCTCCAGCGCCCGGTTGCGGGTGATTTCCTCGCGCAGCTCGTTGGTGGTGCGCTCGAGCGAGGCGTAGCTCGCCATCAGGTCGATCGCGCGCGCCTCGAGCAGCTCGTTCGCCTGCAACAGCTCGTTGTGCTGCTGGTCGATGGCGCGGGTCGCCGCCAGCGTCGGCCCGATGTCGACGTCGGTGACGGTCAGCCCCTCGCCATGCGGCGCGAGACGAAGCTGGCGCTCGACGATCTTGCCATCCTCGGGATAGCTCGCGTCGAAGACATCGAGCAGCTGGCTGTTCACGGAGCGGATGAAGCGGTCGAGCAGCCCGTCCGTCGCGGCGAAGGGCCAGACTTCCAGCAGCCGCGCGCCGACCAGTTCGTCCGGCGGGATCTTCAGGCGCCGGGCCGCCTCCGCATTGGCGGCGTTGATCGAGAAGTCGACGACATGGCCGTCGCGGTCGCGAATGGCCTGGAAGACGGTGATCGCGTCGGCGCTGACGTTGAAGACGGAGCGCAGGACATTGGTGGCGTCCTCGCGCGGGCGGACATAGCAGAGCAGGCAGTCGTCGCCGTCGGAGCGGACGGGCAGGATCAGCCGCTCGGTGATGCCGACCGTCGTCGCGCCGACATTGTCGTGCAGCGCCAGTCCGGGCCGGCCGGATTTCAGGACCTGGAAATAGGTCGAGCGGAACGAGCGCGCGCCGGCATTCTCGATCTGCTCCAGCACCTTGCCATTGGGGTCGTGGCCGAACAGGGCGACGACGTTGCGGCCGACCCGCTCATAGATCAGCGTGTTGCCGGAAGCGCGCATCAGCATGGTGCGATCGGCGATGGGACCGGCGAGGGCGACCTCGAAGTGGCGCAGGTCAGGGATGCCGCTCCCCTGTGCCGATATCCACGCGGCATAGAGATCGCGAACGTCGCTGAAATCGGTCGTCTGCTCGATATCGTCCGAATGGACGTCTACGTAGCTTGTCAAGCCGGAGGCCTTCCCAGGTCTGCACCTCGCTGAAAGCTATCGGAGCCTGTCTTTATAACCGATTAAGTGGTGCTACCACCCGCGGTGATTGTGGCGATTTCCTGTTCGTCGGCAGTAGTATTTTCGCTGGATCCCTGTCCAGAAGGCGCAAGCCGATCTCGACGCCCAGCCCACAAGGCTGAATGCGCCACGATTTCGCCGGTTCCTTGCTGGGGACGTATCCAGGAAAAAAGGGTGTGCATGAAACATCGCTGAAGCGTCGCAGCGCCTGGAGGCTGCGGCGCTTCGGGGCCGTGGGTCGGCGGCTACGACGCCTGGATGGAGGCGCTGGCCGGCATCCGGCGGATCTTGCGCGCGGCTCGTTCGGCCGCGACGGCATCGGCAAAGACTTGTCCTTCGAGGGTGGCAAACGTGCCCTCGAGGGCGTGGAACGCAAAGGACCGGCCGGACCGGATCAGGATGCCGGCTGCCTCGTCATCGATCTCGATGATGTAATTGTCGAACACCGAAGTTCTCCTTTCGCCGCCTGGAATCTTGCCATGCAAGATCCGGGCCGCGATCTCTCTTCATCCTTGGCGCTAGCGCCACGCCGAGGCCGAGCCCCGGTGCGCACCAATGTCGGAAATCAGGGGGAGTTCCGGCGACAGCGAAAAATATCGTGCTGTGCGAGGGGCTTACGTAGGGACGCTGCCGTATTTGGCATCGGAGACCTCCTTGTCGGAATCCAGAGCCACGAACCGCTTCGTGACGCTTTAGCGTTTGGTGTCGCGGCGCAAGCTGCTTCTCAAATCACCGCGGCATCGCATCGGATGCGACGTCCATATGGGGCCGACAGGCCGGCTTCTACCAGCCAAGCATTTCCTTTTTTTGACAGTCGGCGAGGATGCCGTTCCGATCCCGTCCGCCGGGAGGGAATCGGGCGGAAATCCGGGCCCCGCGCGGCATGTCGCGAGGCGTTTCGCTCGAAAAGCGGCCGTTTGGCCGGGGCGCGGCGTCCCGTCAGGAGATTGACAAGCCCACTGACTTGCAAGCTCTTGGGCGCAGCGCGGCAGACGGGGGAGAGACATGGCCAGCTATCTCGGCATCGACATCGGCACATCGGCGGTCAAGGCGCTTCTCGTCGACGAGCGCCAGACCGTGCTGGCGGAAACGGACGTCGCGCTTCCGATCTCGCGGCCGCATCCGCTCTGGTCCGAACAGGACCCGGAGGATTGGTGGCGCGCGACGGAATCCGCGCTCGCCACGCTGAAGGCGGCGGCGCCTGCTGCCTATGCAGCCACAGTGGCGATCGGTCTTTCCGGGCAGATGCACGGCGCGGTGCTCATGGACAAGGCAGATCGCGTCCTGCGGCCGGCCATCCTCTGGAACGACGGCCGCAGCCACGCCGAATGCGCGGCGCTCGAACATCGCGTGCCGGATCTCGGCCGCATCGCCGGCGTTCCGGCCATGCCCGGCTTCACCGCGCCGAAGCTGCTCTGGGTGGCGCGGCATGAGCCCGAGGTGTTCGCCGCCGTCGCCCATGTGCTGCTGCCGAAGGATTATGTCCGCTTCCGCCTGACCGGCGCCTATGTCTCGGAAATGTCGGACGCCGCCGGCACGCTCTGGCTCGACGAGGCCGAGCGGCGCTGGTCGCCCGAAATCGTCGCCGCCACCGGCCTCGATCCCGCCGTCATGCCGCGCCTGGTCGAGGGCTCCGCCGCTGCCGGAACGCTTTCCGCCGCCGCCGCCACGGCGCTCGGGCTCAATGCCAGGGTCATCGTCGCGGGCGGGGCAGGGGATGCGGCCGCCGGCGGCATCGGCATCGGCGCCGTCGACGAGGGCGACGCCTTCATCTCGCTCGGCACCTCTGGCCAGTATTTCGTCGTCAACGAGACCTACCGGCCTTATCCGGCCGCCTATGTCCACACCTTCGCGCATGCGCTGCCGGGGCGCTGGTTCCAGATGGCGGCGATGCTGAACGGCGCCAGCGCGCTCGCCTGGGCGGCGCAACTGGTCGGCGAGGCGGATATCGGCAAGCTGCTCGCCCGCGTCGAGGCGACGCCGGCCGGAAACAGCGACCTCCTGTTCCTGCCCTATCTCGCCGGCGAGCGCACGCCGCACAACGATCCCTATGCGCGCGGCGTCTTCTTCGGCCTGACGCCTGCGACGCAGACGACGGACCTGATCCGCGCCGTCCTCGAGGGCGTCGCCTTCTCGTTCGCCGACGCGCAATCGGCGCTCGCCACGGCCGGCACCCGGCCGACGCGGATGGGTGCGATCGGCGGCGGCGCCAAGAGCCCGCTCTGGATGAAGATGTTTGCCGATGTGCTGGGCGTGCAGGTCGTGCTGCATGAGGGCGGCGCCAAGGGGCCGGCCTTCGGCGCGGCGCGGCTGGCGATCCTTTCGGCCGGCGGCGGCAGCGTCGCTTCGGTCTGCACCGCGCCGCCGATCCAGGCGACGATCGACCCCGACCCGGCGGCGACGGCGCGCTACGCCGAGAAGATCGAGCGCTTCCGCCGGCTCTACAAGGTGCTGCGCCCGGAATTCGCCCCGCGCTGAGCCGGCATCGTTCCGGCTACCGCTATCGGTCACGCGATGGTCGCCGCATGTGTTGCGACGGCCAGGGAGATCGTGCTGCGTCGGGCATCGTCGGCGCGCCCCAATGCCTTTCAGTATTTTCGTCCAGGCAAATGCGTAGACGTCGGAACTTGATTGTCGACTTCATGAATTTGTCGGTCCCGCATCGCCGCAATTCGAAGAATTTTCATGCCGCGATGCAAGGTCGAATGCCGCTTGACTTGCCTGCCGTTACGACAATTAACTGCACCAGATTGAATTAATAAGCGACCGGCAAGGTTCATTCGATCTGGGAGGCAGGCTTTGGAGAGGCCCGGCATCCGTCGCGGAAGCAATTCCGCGCAGCTGCGCCGCTATAATGAGCGGCTGGTCCTGCAACGGCTGCGCCGCGCGGGCGAAGCCTCCAAGGCCGAGCTGGCCCGCGCCGCCGATCTCACCAACACCGCCATCGGCGGCATCATCCGCAAGCTCGATGATCTCGGCCTGATCGAGGAGGTCGGCAAGCGCCATGATGGCGGCCGGGGCCAGCCGGCGACGATGCTGCGGCTCAATCCGGCCGGCGCCTATGGCATCGGCGTCCGGCTCGACCGCCGCTCGATCGAAACCATCCTGATCGACTTCGACGGCACGCCGCTGGCGCGCCGCGCCTATGACATGGTGCTGCCGCAGCCGGACGAGGCGCTCGCCATGGTGGCGCGCGACGTCCACGCCTTGCTGGACCGGCTGGCGCCGCCGGCGCGCGAGCGCTTCGCCGGCATCGGCCTGGCGCTTCCCTACAATCTCGGCGCCTGGCTCCGTCGGCTCGACCTGCCGGCCGAGATCTTCCGCCGCTGGGACGATTTCGACTTCGCCGCCGGGCTGGAGGAGGCGACGGGGCTTCCCGTCTTCAGCGAGAACGACGGTAACGCCGCCGCCATCGCCGAGCTGTTCTACGGGCTCGGCCGCAGCGTCGACGACTTCCTTTATCTCTTCATCGGCCCGGCCATCGGCGGCGGCATCGTCGTCAAGGGCGACTGCCTGCGCGGCAGCACCGGCAATGCCGGCGACGTCGCCGTGATCGCGGTGGCGCCGGGCCGGCTCGGCTCGTCGCCGAAATCGGAGGACGGGCGGGAACTGCTGATCACCCGCGCCTCGCTCAACGCGCTCGGCCGGCATCTGCAGGCAAGCGGCGTCGCCGTCGCGTCGCCGGCCGACATGCAGGCCGCCTTCGCCGCCGGCCATCCGGCGGTGCAGGAGTGGATCGACGACGCCGTCGAGGCGCTGGCGCCGGCGATCTGGTCGGCGATCGCGCTGCTCGACGTGCCACTGATCGTCGTCGACGCCGACATCGATGGCGGCCTGGTCGACGCGCTGATCCGCCGGCTTGCCGCGGCCCTCGACGAGCACGCGCCGGAAGCGCGGCGGCCGCCGCGCATCCTGCATGGCACGCTCGGTCGTGACGCCGGCGCCATCGGCGCGGCGACGTTGCCGATGTTCTTCAACTTCTCGCCGCGCGCCTCGATCCTGACGCGCGACGACGAGGACAGCGAATTCGAGACCGGCCCCGCGCGGTTCGCCGGCCTCACATGAGATTCTCGGGAGGGACCGGGAGCGTCGCGGAGAAACTGGTCGCTCCGCAGGCGCAGAACATAAATCGGCCAGGGAGGAACGGATCATGTTGAAGAAGCTTATGCTTGCCGCAAGCATCCTGGCGATGTCGGCGGCTCCCGTGCTGGCCGACGAGGTCATCGGCCTGATCACCAAGACCGAGACCAACCCCTTCTTCGTCAAGATGCGCGAAGGCGCCCAGGCGAAGGCCAAGGAGCTCGGCGTCACGCTGATCACCGCCGCCGGCAAGTATGACGGCGACAATGACGGCCAGGTCGCGGCGATCGAGAACCTGATCGCCGCCGGCGCCAAGGGCTTCGCGATCGTCCCGTCGGATTCGAAGGCGATCGTGCCGACCATCCAGAAGGCGCGCGACGCGGGCCTGAAGGTGATCGTGCTCGATACGCCGCTCGATCCGATGAACGCGGCCGATGCCACCTTCGCGACCGACAACCGCAAGGCCGGCGTCCTGATCGGCGAATGGGCCAAGGGCACGCTCGGCGACAAGGCCAAGGACGCGAAGATCGTCTTCCTCGACCTCGCCACCAACCAGCCGACCGTCGACTATCTGCGCGACCAGGGCTTCATGCAGGGCTTCGGCATCGACGTGAAGGACCCGAACAAGTACGGCGACGAGGACGATTCGCGCATCTGCACGCATGAAATCAGCCAGGGCGACCAGGAGAAGGGTCGTACCGCGATGGAGAACGCGCTGCAGAAATGCCCGGACGTGAACGTCGTCTACACGATCAACGAGCCGGCGGCCGCCGGTGCGTGGGAAGCGCTGAAGGCGGTCGGCAAGGATGACGGCAGCGTGCTGCTGGTCTCGATCGACGGTGGCTGCCCGGGCGTCAAGAACGTGCAGGCCGGCACGCTCGGCGCCACCTCGCAGCAATACCCGCTGAAGATGGCGGCGATGGCGCTCGAGGCGATCCATTCCGGCAAGATCCCGGACATCGACCCGAAGATGGGCTTCCTCGACACCGGCGCCCAGCTGATCACCGCCAAGCCGGTGGACGGCGTGCCGTCGATCTCGGTTGAAGAGGGCCTGAAGCTCTGCTGGGGCTGATCCCGGCGCGGCTGATTTCATTGTGATCCCGTGGGAGCGCTCCGGCGCTCCCACGAACAGGCGTCGGGGAGGACGGCCTCATGAGTGATAATGCAACCGGTTCGGCGGCGGCCGAGCGCGGCCTGTCCCAGGAACAGGGCGGCGTTGCGAGCTTCGAGGACCCGGATCGCGGCCTCATCCGGCGGATGCAGGAATTCCTGCACCGCTACCCGACAAGCATTCCCTTCATCGTCCTGCTGATCGGCATTGTCATCTTCTCGTTCGCCGCGCCCGGCAAGTTCCTGGCGCCGTTCAATTTTTCGCTGATCCTGCAGCAGGTGACGATCATCGCGATCCTCGGCGTCGCGCAGACGCTGGTGATCCTGACGGCCGGCATCGACCTCTCGGTCGGCGTCATCATGATCCTCGCCTCGGTGGTGATGGGGCGCACCGCCGTCGTCTATGGCGTGCCGGTCGAGATCGCCTTTCCGCTCGGCCTGCTGGCCGGCCTCGCCTGCGGCTTCCTGAACGGCATCATCGTCACCAAGCTGCGCCTGCCGCCCTTCATCGTCACGCTCGGCACCTGGAGCATCTTCGGCGCGCTCAATGTCTGGTAT
The DNA here is from genome assembly GCF_026343855.1 of Kaistia nematophila. Lineage (NCBI taxonomy): Bacteria > Pseudomonadati > Pseudomonadota > Alphaproteobacteria > Hyphomicrobiales > Kaistiaceae > Kaistia > Kaistia nematophila. The sequence goes on from NZ_JAPKNK010000007.1 coordinate 259,695, forward strand.
TCGAAGAGCGAGACGATCCGCCAGGCCGACATGCAGGAGGCCGCGCCCTTCCTGCAATGGACCGGCACGATCATCAAACCCTACAGCTTCTTCGCCGACACGCTCGGGCTCGATCTCGGCTTCCTGAAGGGTTGGGTGCTGAATTACGGCTCGATCGTCATGCTGATCGTCGCCGCGGTCATCTGGTACGTGTTGAACAAGACGGCGTTCGGCCGCCACGTCTACGCCTCGGGCGATGATCCCGACGCCGCGCGGCTCGCCGGCATCAACACGGACCGCACGCTGATCGCCGTCTATTCGCTCGCCGGCTTTATTTGCGCCATCGCCGCCTGGGTGCTGATCGGCCGCATCGGCGGCGTCAGCCCGCAGGCCGGCCAGACCGCCAACCTCGACAGCATCACCGCCGTGGTGATCGGCGGCACCAGCCTGTTCGGCGGTCGCGGCTCGATCGTCGGCACGCTCGTCGGGGCGCTGATCGTCGGCGTCTTCCGCAACGGCCTGGCGCTCTCCGGCCTCGAACTGCTCTGGCAGGATTTCGCCGTCGGCGTGCTGATCATCGTCGCCGTCACCATCGACCAGTGGATCCGGAAGATTTCGTCATGAGCGCCGACACCCCGTCCGTCGAACCCGCCCTCAAGGCCCGCGCGCTCAACAAGCGCTATGGCCGCGTCGTCGCCCTCGACAATGCCGATTTCGACCTGATGCCGAACGAGATCCTCGCGGTGATCGGCGACAACGGCGCCGGCAAGTCGACGCTGATCAAGGCGCTGACCGGCGCCGTCACGCCCGATCACGGCGAGATCTGGCTGAACGGCCAGCCGGTCGCGTTCCGCAGCCCGATCGAGGCGCGCAATCTGGGCATCGAGACGGTGTATCAGAACCTCGCTTTGTCGCCGGCGCTGTCGATCGCCGACAACATGTTCCTCGGCCGCGAGAAGCGGCGCGAGGACTTCTTCGGCCGGCTGTTCCGCACCCTCGACAAGTCGCACATGCAGAAGGTGGCGCGCCAGAAGCTGACCGAACTCGGCCTGCTCACGATCCAGAACATCAACCAGCCGGTCGAGACGCTTTCGGGCGGCCAGCGCCAGGGCGTCGCCGTGGCGCGCGCCGCCGCCTTCGGCAGTCGGGTGGTGATCATGGACGAGCCGACGGCGGCGCTCGGCGTCAAGGAGTCGCGAAAAGTGCTGGAGACGATCCTGCGCCTGAAGGAGCGCGGCCTGCCGATCGTGCTGATCAGCCACAACATGCCGCATGTCTTCGAGGTGGCCGATCGCATCCACATTCACCGCCTTGGTAAGCGCGTCGCCGTCATCAATCCGAAACGGCACACCATGTCGGACGCGGTGGCGATCATGACGGGCGCCATGGCGCCGCCGGCGGACGAGGCTGCCTGATCGGGGCGATTTCCGTTCGCGCCGGCTTCGGCTATCGTCCCGATCCGCGAGCGCGAACGGATTCTCATGCGATTCCTGGGCAGGCCCGTCTATTACCTGGCTGTAGCGGTCTTCCTGGCCGGCGCCGCGCTGCTGCGCGTCGCGGATCCATTCCCCGTCCAGGCCATCCGGCTGCTCGCCTTTGATCTCTACCAGCGCATGGCGCCGGCCGAGGCGTTGCCGGAACATCCCGTGCTGATCGTCGATATCGACGAGGCGTCGCTGAAGGCGGTCGGGCAATGGCCCTGGCCGCGCACGGTGCTGGCGGATCTCGCGCGCAAGCTGGCGGAGGCGGGCGCGGCCTCGATCGCCTTCGACGTGCTGTTCTCCGAGCCGGACCAGAGCTCGCCGGAGGAGGTGGTGAAGCGCCTGCCGCCGGAGCAGGCGACGCTGGTCGCCGCCTCGATCGGCGATGCGCCGACCCATGATCGCGTCTTTGCCGACGCGCTCGCGGCGACACCTTCCGTGCTCGGCCTGTCGCTTTCGGGCAGCGGCGCGCCGCTGCCGCCGCTCAAGGCCGGCTTCGCCACTGCCGGCGACGATCCGCGCCCCTTCATCGCGAATTTTGCCGGCGCGATCGCCAACGTGCCGGTGCTGGACGAGGCGGCGAAGGGCATCGGCTCGATCAACTGGCTGCAGGATCGCGACCAGATCGTCCGCCGCGTGCCGCTGGTGTTCCGGGTCGGCGATGCGCTGGTGCCGTCGCTCGCGGCCGAGGCGCTGCGCGTCGCTCAGGACGCCGGCTCCTATATCCTCAAGGGATCGAACGCCAGCGGCGAGGCCGCGTTTGGCCGCGAGACCGGGCTCAACCATGTGCGGATCGGCGCGCTGGTGGTGCCGACGGACGCCGATGGCGCGATCTGGCTGCGCTTCCGCCCGAGCGATCCGGAAGGCTTCGTCTCTGCCAAGGACGTGCTCGACGGCAGCATCCCCGCGCATCTGATGGAAGGCCGGATCGCCCTGGTGGGCACCTCGGCGGCGGGGCTGCTCGACCTGCGCGCCACCCCGCTCGATTCCGCCGTGCCAGGCGTCGAGATCCATGCCCAGGTGATCGAGCATATCCTGACTGGCCGTTCGCTGACTCGCCCGGATTTTTCAAGCGGCGTGGAGATTGCCGTCATCGTCGGGCTCGGCCTGCTGCTGGCGCTGATCCTGCCGCATGTCTCCGCCGTCGCCGCCGCGATTCTCGGCGCGCTCGCCGTCGGCGGCATCCTGGTCGGCGGTTTCCTCGCCTATCTCCGGCTCGGACTGCTCTTCGATCCGTTCTACCCGGCGCTCGCCATCATACTTCTGGTGATCGGGTCGGTGCTCTACACCTTCCGCCAGGCCGAGCGCGCCCGCGCCGGCATCCGCCGCGCCTTCCAGCATTACGTGGCGCCGGCGGTGGTCGACGAGATCATCGCCGATCCCTCGCGGCTGGAGCTCGGCGGCGAGATGCGCGAGCTGACGCTGCTCTTCTGCGACGTGCGCAACTTCACCACGCTCGCCGAGGGGATGAGCGCGACCGAGCTGACCGGCTTCATCAACGAGTTGATGGCGCCGCTCTCCGAGATCATCCTCAACCATCGCGGCACGATCGACAAATATATGGGCGACGCGGTCATGGCGTTCTGGAACGCGCCGCTCGACGATCCCGATCATGCGCGCCACGCGCTGGAAGCGGCCGAGGCGATGATGGCGGCGATGGCGGGGCTGAACGCCGGATGGCAGCGCGCCGCCGCCGAACGCGGCCGCGCCATGCCGGAGGTCCGGATCGGCATCGGCATCAATACCGGCGCCTGCTGCGTCGGCAATCTCGGCACGGCGCAGCGCTTCGACTATTCGGCTATCGGCGACGAGGTGAACATCGCCAGCCGGCTCGAGCAGCTGACCAAGGATTACGGTCTCGGCATCATCGTCGGCGAGGCGACGGCGCGGGCGGCGGGGAAGGTGGGGCTGGTCGAGATCGACCGCATCCAGGTGCGCGGCCGCAGCGGCATGAGCCGCATCTTCACGCTGGCGCCGCCAGACGCGGAACCCGATTTCGCCGAGGCGCAGCGCGCCTTCGCCGCGGCGCTGCCCGAGCTCGATCCGTCCATCTGGCGGAGCGCGCTCTACCGTGCAAAATCCGCCGCGCCGGCTCGCTTTGCCCGCTATTATCATTTTATGCTGGAGCGCCTTTCGGCACGCGGCGTCTTCGAGGGGCAATCGGCGCCGCACATCACCATCGACCTGTGACGGCCGTCACATTCCACCTGCTTTCGTTCTGCCAGATTCGACCCTGCAGCCGGCTCGGAGAGGGAGGCCGGCAGCATTTCGGAGGACCGTGTTGATCGATCCTACGCTCGCACCGATCGCCGCATCGGCGGTGCTTCAGGTCAAGCATGTCGTCTGCGACTATTTCCTGCAGACGACGAACCAGATCCGCAACAAAGGCCTTTACGGCCACCCGGCCGGCTTGGCCCATGCCGGCATCCACGCGCTCGGCTCGATACCGGTCTTCCTGATCTATCCGACGCGCCTGCCGGTCGCGCTCCTGATCCTGGCGCTCGAATTCGTCGCCCACTACCACATCGACTGGCTGAAGAACGATATCGGCAGCCGCTTCGGCTGGGAGCCGAAGGACAAGCAGTACTGGTGGGCGATGGGCCTCGACCAGCTGGCGCACCAGGCGACCTACCTCGCCATGATCCTGGCGCTGGTTCTGGTCAACCGATAGAGCGGAGCAGGGGGCGCTTCTTCTCACCTCTCCCTGAGGGAGAGGTCGACGGCCGTAGGCCGGCGGGTGAGGGTTCATGGCCTCACCGGATCGTTCCCTAAACCCTCAACCGGCTCTTCGAGCCGACCTCTCCCTCAGGGAGAGGTGAGGGGAGTGGAACGTACCATTCACGCCTCAGAACCGCGTGACGACCCGCGCCGTGACGATGTGGTTGCCGAAGTCGCGTTCCTCGTCGTTCGACTGGTTCCACTGGAAGCGGTAGTCGAGCGCGAGGTCGGACTGCATGCCGAAGGCGCGGTTGAACACGGCGCTTACGAGCGGCTCGATCAGTACGTCGTCGCGCTTCTCGCCGTCCGGCGTGTAGAGATGGTCGTAGAGCGTCTGGGTGAAGTCGACGCCGCCGCCCAGCGTCAGCCAGTCGGCCACCTGGTTGAAATATTCGAACCGCGCGCCCCAGGAGACATAGTCGCCCGGCTTGATGTCGTTCGGCCCGAAGACGCTGTTCGAGATGTCGACGCCGCCGATGCCGCTCCAGCGCGCATGCGGCGTGATGACCAGCGTGTCGTCGGGGTCGACGACCTGGGGAATGGCCCAGCGCCAGACGAAATCGGCGTAGAAGCCGTCGGTCGAGACCGAGTCCTCGTTGAAGCTGCGATAGCCGGCGCGCAGCCGCGCCAGCTGGTAGGCGCCCTGCAGGTAGCCTTCGAACTGCAGGCCGGCGATCGCCTCGGAATAGTAATAGGCGTTGTCGAGCGACGAGACGCCGCCGCCGATGAACGGGTTGATCGAGATCACGGTGCCGACCGGCAGGATCGGGCCGGTGACGCCGCCGAGATAGCCCCAGTCCAGCTCGCTGACATCGCCGAAATATTCCGCGTTGCCGAGCAGCAGGGTGCGCCAGCGCGTGTCGCCGATCCGGCGCTCGTCCTCGATCCGGCCGGCGGCATAGGCCTTGAGCGAGCTCTCGAGATCGGTGTTGCGCTGCAGCGGATTGCTCTCATAGCCGAAGCCGGCCTCGAGCGTGATCAGCGTGGTGTCGGGCTGCAGCTGGCGGCGGATGCGCACCAGCGCGGCGAGCGCCTCTTCATTGTTGGGATCGTAGAGCAGCACGCGCTCATACGTCGCCAGCGCCTTGCGCGGCTGGCCTACCGCCTCGGCGAGACGGGCATATTCCATGTTGGCGGCGGCATTCGTCGGGTCCGCCAGGACGCGCTTATAGGCCTCGCTGAGCGCGATCGCCTGGTCGCGATCAACCGCTGCGGCTTTCTCGCCGCAAACCCCGACCCATACTGCGCTGGCGACGAGTGCGACCGCCAGAAGACTGTGCTTCATGATCGGAGCCCCCGACTAACAAGCTTAACGCAGAGTAAGTTTGCCCGTGGCCCGCCGCAACTGCTCACCATCCCTCCGCCGGAAATTGCTGCGGAGCGGTGCAGATCGGCAACGCCTTCGGCAAAATCCGCGTTTCCGTTACGGGAAGCGGGGCGGCGCGGAACGCCGGCCTTGGTTTGTCGGGTGGCCGGTGTCAAAGTCGGGCAACGTCACGTGATCCCAGGCAGGGAGGCTCATCATGCGAATCGGCCGTCTCTTCACGACTGCTGCGGCAGGTGCGGCGCTCTGGATGCTGGCCGCGATGCCGGGTCTCGCCGCGGAACAGATGATCGGCCGCGCCGGCGCGATCCACAACAAGGTCGAGGGCGTCGTGCGCGGCGCCGCGAGGCCGCTCGCCGTCAGCGACCCGATCGTGCTCGACCAGCAGGTCCGCACCGGCGCGGATTCGACGGCGCAGCTCCTGTTCCTCGACGAGACCAGCCTGAATGTCGGGCCGGGCTCCGACGTCACGCTCGACCGCTTCGTCTACGACCCGGGCCGCTCGAAGAACGACATCGCGCTCCGGGCCACCAAGGGCATCTTCCGCTTCGTTTCCGGCTCGTCGGACCCGCGCAGCTATCATCTGAAGACTCCGGTGGCGACGATCGGCGTGCGTGGAACGATCTATGACGGCATCGTCGGGCCGAACGAGTCGGTCATCGTGCTGGTCGAGGGCAAGCTGGTGATCACGCTTCCCGATGGCCGCGAGGTGACGCTCGACCGTCCCGGCAAGGCGCTGCGCATCCACAAGGGTGGCCGCATCGAGGGGCCGCTGACCTGGGACGGCTCGCTGATCCGCGTCACCGGCGTCGTGCCCTATCCGCTCTATGGCGACAGCTTCCTGCCATATCCGGAGAAGCTGCGCGCCCAGGATGGCGGCCGCAACGACATCGTCAACGACCTGAACAACCGGATCCAGAACAGCGGTCCGCCGCCCTGCGGCGACTATGCCTGTTGCGGTCAGTCCCCGACCCATTGCGGCGACTGACGCTGCGGGTCGGGCAGGGCGGCCCGGCGGGAGCCGGTCGCCGTCGCCGGCTCCGCTGAACCAAGATCAGCCGCGGCCGAAGAGCCGCCGCATCGCGCCGGCGATCTCGTCGGTGCGAACGCCCAGAATGCGGCTTGCGTGCTCGTCATCGGCGATCTCGTCGAGCTCCGCCCGCCGCTTGGCGAGGAACGCGCCGAAGCGGTCGACGAGTTCCGGCGAATGGGTGAGCACGGTTTCCAGCGCCACCTTGGTGATCTCGACGACGCGGGTCGGCTCCATCGCCGTGACGGTGGCGGCGCGGCGCGCGCCGGTCATCAGCGACATCTCGCCGAAGATGTCGCCCGGCCCGAGCATGGCGACCTCGCGATTGGGATGGCGGGCGCCGGCGACGGTGACGTCCACCTTGCCGCTGACGATGATGAACATGGACGAACCGAAATCGCCCTCGGTCATCAGCACGCGGTCCTTGCCGACGTCATAGACCTTGCTGCGAGCGGCAAGGTCCTGAAGCTGCCGGTCCGAGAGGACATCGGCGAAAAGCGTGGTCCGGGCCAGAACGTCGCGCGCTTCCATGGAAGACCGTCTCCGTTGTCGGCGGAGTGTGGGTCCAGGCGCGCCTCACCGTCAAGATCCAGGTAGGAGAGGGCCTAGCGGCCGATGTTGAAGATGATCGGCACGTTGATTTCGAGCTGCGGCATGCCGGCCGGCATGGGCGGGAAGGGGGATGCGCGGCGCACCGCCGAAAGGGCGGCTTCGTCCAGCATCGGATTGCCTGCGCTGCTCGCCAGCACGATGTTCCTGGCGGCGCCCGAGGGCGTGATCGTGAAGCTGACCTGGGCGCGCCCGGTTATTCCGAGCCGCTTCGCCTTGCTCGGCATCTGGGTCGAGCGCTGGATCTTGGCCCGCACCTTTCCCTTGTAGTTCGAGTTGGCGGCGGCGCCGGATCCGGGCTCGCGCGAGCGTCCCATGCCGCTGTCGCGAGCGGGGCTGTCATTGCTGGCGACGGCGGCGCCGCGCGCGCTCTCGAACTCGGAATTGCCGCGGCTCGGCGCCTCGGCCTTGCGCTTCCTGTCGGCCTTCTCCGCCTTTTCGCGCGGCGGCTTGCGGGTCGGCTCGGCCTTCTCGGCGATCTTCTTCTGGACCGGCTTGGGCGCAACCTTCTGCGCCTCGACCGGCTTCGGCTCGGCAGCTTCCTCGACCGGCTTGGCCTCGACGGGCTTCACGTCGACAGGCTTGGCTTCGGGAAGGGGAGCCATCTCCTGCGGCACTACCTCTTCGATCGCGGCGGAAGCCGCCGGCTTGACCGCGGTGACCAGCGCGGTCTGGATCGGTCTCTCGGCCGGCGTCTCCACCGGCTTGGCCTCGACGGTCGGCGCCTCGGCGGCGGTCACCGTCTCGGGCTGGGCGCTGGCGGCGGCCGGCGTCACGGCGGCGGTGTCCGGCGTGGTCGGCGCGACATTCGAGAGCGTCTCGGTCGGGACGATCTCGCTGACTTCGGTCACGGAGGCGGCCGCGAGGTCGCTTTCGATCGGGGTGGCGGAGATGTCGGCGGCGAGCGCCGGCGCCAGGCTGCTGACCGACACCTCGACGGGCGTCGCTTCCGCGACGGCGACTGCCTCGACCGCGGCGGAAGCCGCCGGCGCGACGGCGGGCGTCGCCTCCTGCACGGGTTCCGATTCGGTGGTCGAGGGGGACAGCGCCGCCATTTCCGACGTCTCTGTCGCCGGGGCGATTTCGGTGTCGAAGGCTGTCTTCAGCTCTTCGCTGGTCAGTTCCTCGAACTCGACATCCGTACCGATGATGGCGTCGATCGAGCCCTCGACCGAACTGCCGGCGCCCGAACCGGCTTCGGCCACCTCGTTGGGATCCGGCGTGAAGGCCGCCACCACGGCGCCATGCGCCGCAATCGACAGAACCAATGCCCAAGCCCAGGAAGCGCGCCGCACGCCCATGATCTATCCTCGCCGCGTCACGCCGCCATCAATTGTCGAACTTGATATCGGAGCGCGTCGAGACCTTGATGCTGTCGGCGCAGGCGGCGGGGGTGAGCTCGGCGCCTTTGCATTCCTTGACGTCGTTGACGAGGATGCGGGCGATAGACGGGCACTCGGTCCCGGGGATGTCGAACTGGCGGACGCGGCTCTTGCCGGCCGGCACCTTGGCGCTGCGGACGACGACGAAGCGGTTGACCCGGCCGTCCTTCTCGAACAGCACCAGTTCGAGCGCCATGTCGTCGATGCCGGTGGCGAGGCCGTTGTTGAAGACGAAGCTCAGCCGGCAGGCCTTGTCGTTGGCCTCGGCGCCGTTGAGCTCGATCGCGATGGCGCGGGAGGCTTCTTGCGCCTGCGCCACGGAGACCGCCGTCATCAGGATCACCGCCGCGCCGGCTGCGCCGAGAAGTCCGGCCTGCTTGCTTCCACTCAAAACTGCCATGTTCCACCCCGTCATCCGAAGGAAGCCGGCAAGCCATGGAAAGATGGTCGCCGCATGAGCAGCTATTAAAATATGATGCTGGAAGTCAACTATAAATTGACGGCCGCGTCGATCAGGAAGGCTGATGCGCGAAGGATGTGGCGGCGATCGGGTGCATCGTGTCGTGGCTGAGGTCGAGCAGGCCGCGCAGCTGGCCGCGATCCTTGGCGACGTCGGCGATGGTGTAGCTGTCGAGCACGGCGAAGAAGGCGCGCAGCGCCTCGGCCAGGATCTTGTTCACGCCGCAGGAATCGACCAGCGGGCAATCGCGGTTGGTCGTGTCGAAGCAGTCGGTCAGGAAGAAATTGCTCTCCGTCGCGCGCACGACCTCGCCGATCGAGATGGTGTTGGCCGGCTTGGCGAGGCGGATGCCGCCATTGCGGCCGCGAATCGTCTCGATGAACCCGCTCTCGACGAGCACGTGCATGATCTTGAAGAGATGCAGCTCGGAGATGCTGTAGGTCGCGGCGATGTCCTTGATCCGGCTGTTATTGCCCGGGTTGGCGGCGCAATAGAGCAGGATGCGGATGGAATAGCTGGTCTGCTGGGTCAGGCGCATGGCGTCCCTCTCTTACCCCCGATCGAGCACGCGCGCCGGAATCGGTCGCAGTTCGAGCGGTCTTCAATACCTTCTCATTAAAGTCTTGTTTTCCAGACTTCAACCGAGTCGAGTCTTTCCGCCGCGTCGGGTGCGGCCGAATCCGCCCGTCCGACGGGCTGGGCGCGAGAAAAGGAAAAGCCCGGAAGGCGCGCTTCCGGGCTTCTGGGGCTGCAATGCAGCGTCTGTGTCAGGCCGTGGAAGGGCAGGCGCCCTTCGCGGACCTTAGATCAGCGAACCGTTGACGATGGCCTTGCCCGACTTGTCGAACAGGTGAACCGTCTCCGGAGCGACGATGATGCGAACCTTGTCGCCCGAACGCTGCGCGGCGAGGCCGTCCGCCTTGACGATGGTCGGCTCAGCGCCTTCGACGTCGACATAGAGCATGGTTTCGCCGCCGAGATGCTCGGAGAGCGAGACGGTGCCCGGGATGCCGCCGGTGTCGCCCGGGGCGATCGTCAGATGCTCAGGACGGACGCCGAGGGTCATCGGGCCCGGGGTGACGGTGGCGCCGCGGGTCGGGATGGCCAGCGTCGAGCCGCCCGGCAGGGCGACGATCGCCGAGCCGCCGGTCACTTCGGTGACGTTGACATTGAACAGGTTCATCTTCGGCGAGCCGATGAAGGTGGCGACGAAGAGGTTGTTCGGGCGGTGATAGAGCTCGAGCGGCGAGCCGACCTGCTCGATGCGGCCGGCGCTGAGCACGACGATCTTGTCGGCCATGGTCATGGCTTCGACCTGATCGTGCGTGACGTAGATCATCGTCGCCTTGAGGTCGTTGTGCAGCTTCGAGATCTCGATGCGCATCTGCACGCGCAGCGCGGCGTCGAGGTTCGACAGCGGCTCGTCGAACAGGAAGACGTCGGGCTCGCGCACGATGGCGCGGCCGATGGCGACGCGCTGGCGCTGACCGCCGGAGAGCTGGGCCGGACGGCGCTGCAGCAGCTCCGTCAGGTGCAGCATCTTGGCTGCCTTCTCGGTGCGGGCCTGGATCTCGGACTTCGGCATCTTCGCCATCTTCATGCCGAAGCCGATGTTCTCGGCGACCGTCATGTGGGGGTAGAGGGCGTAGGACTGGAACACCATCGAAACGCCGCGCTCGGCCGGGGCCAGGCGGGTAACGTCCCGGTCGCCGATGCGGACGGTGCCATCGGTCGTGCCTTCGAGCCCGGCGATCAGACGCAGAAGCGTCGACTTGCCACAACCCGACGGACCGACGAACACGCAGAATTCGCCGTCCTTCACCTCGAGATCGACGCCGCGGATGATCGCAACTTCACCGAACGACTTCTGAACTTCGCGCAACGTCAGACTTGCCATTAACAAACCTCCATGATGGCACGCAAACAGGCGCGGCCGATTGCGCGGCCGACAATCCCGCCAGCAGGATCCTTCCTCCGGTGCTACCGTCCACGATCCCGGCGCTTGAGTAAAGTCCCGAAATGCAGCAATGGCGCGGCGGAGCGCCGATCCGGCCGATCCCGGGTTGCGCGCCGTGCGGCTCTGATGCCTCCGGTTGGGCGGCGAACGCGCCAGGCCGCGCGCCGGCGGGGCGATTGGCGCGGTCGAACCGCCGTCCTCCGCCGCGTGGGCGCGCTTTCGTAAGCTGTCACAGAACTGTTGATATACCAGCGATCTTCCTTCGGATCGTCGCCGTGGGGCTGGCGCGGCGCCGCGGCGGCGCGGATCCCCCGCGAGGACGGTCCGGATGCGCGTCGTCTTTTTTGCTGCGCCGCGACGGAAGTCATTCGCTGCCGCGTTCAAGTTCCGAACGGGCCTCATGCATCGGACCAACCATGCCGCTTTGGAAACAAATCCTGCTCTGTCTTGTCGTCGCGGTGCTCGCGGCCGGAGGCTGGTACGCCTTCCAGCATCGCGAATCATCCGCTGGCGGAGCGAGTGCATCTTCCGGCGGAAGTGGCGGCGGCGGTGGCCGCGGCCTCGGCGGTCCGACGCTGGTGGTGACCGAGGCGGTCGAGAGCCAGGTCGAGAACGACCAGGTCCGCTCGGTCGGCACGGTGAAGGTGCCGCGCTCGATCAAGATCTACCCCCAGGTCTCGGCCGTCGTGAACGAGGTCCTGTTCAAGGCCGGCGACAAGGTGGTCAAGGACCAGCCGCTGGTCCGGCTCGATGATTCCGATCAGCGCGTGGCGCTCGATCTCGCCAATGTCGCGTTGAAGGACGCCCGGTCGGCGCTCGATCGCGCCCAGAAGCTCTCCGCCAGCCGCAATCTCGCGCTTTCCGCGCTGGAGGATGCGCAGTCGGTCGAGCGCAAGGCGCAGATCGCGGTTCTCGGCGCCCAGATCGCGCTCGACCGCCGGACGATCACCGCGCCCTTCGACGGCGTCGTCGGCTTGAGCGATCTCGCGGTCGGCGATTTCATCACCTCTTCCACCGTCGTGACGACGCTCGACGACGTGTCGACGCTGATGGTCACCTTCCTGGTGCCGGAGCGCTATGCCGGCCGTGTCGCCGAAGGGCAGGCGGTGACGGCGACGGCGGCCAGCAAGCCGGATGCGACGATCTCCGGCAAGGTGACCTCGATCGACACACGCATCGATCCGACGGCGCGCACCCTGAAGGTCGAGGCGGAGCTCGACGCGGCCGCCGCCGGCGCCATCGGCGTCAAGCCCGGCATGTCGGTCGTCGTCGCGCTCGGCTTCGAGGGGCAGCCGCGCGTGGCGGTCTCGGCGCTGTCGATCCAGTGGGATCGCACCGGCTCCTATGTCTGGGCGGTCGTCGACGACGTCGCCAAGCGCATGCCGATCTCGGTGCTCGAGCGGCAGAGCGGCCGGGTGCTGGTTTCCGGCGACCTGAAGGCCGGCGACAGGGTCGTCGTCGAGGGCCTGCAGCGCCTTCGCGAGGGAGCGAAGGTTGCCGAGTTCGCCACCGCCGCCACGGGCTCCAAGGCGCCCGCCACCGCGACGGGGGGCTGAGCATGCGCACGGACGCTCCCGACGCCTCGAAAGAGCCGGAAGGCCGGAACGATGCCGGCTCCGAAATGACGCATGATCCGATTCCGAAGGGCGGCGCCGCGACGAGCGGCATCTCCGCGCTGTCGGTCCGCCGGCCGGTGCTGGCGATCGTCGCCAACCTGCTGATCATCATCGCCGGTCTCGCCGCCTATCGCGGCGTCGAGATCCGCGAGCTGCCCAATATCGACCAGCCGGTCGTCACGATCACCACCACCTATACCGGCGCCACGCCGGATACGATGGACAAGGAGATCACCAGCGTCATCGAGAAGGCCGCCGCCGGCGTCACCGGCTGGACCGACATCCAGTCGCAATCGACCAGCGGCCGTAGCCGCGTGACGGTGCAGTTCTCCGATTCGACCGACATCAACGTCGCCGCCAACGATCTTCGCGACGCCGTCGGCAACGCGCAGCGCAACTTGCCGGACGATGCCGACCCGCCGACCATCGCCAAGGCCGACACCAATGGCGACGCGATCATGCGGCTCGCCGTCACCTCGCCGACGCTGAAGATCGAGGACCTGACCAAGCTGGTGAACGACGTCATCGTCGACCGGCTGAAGGCGGTCGACGGCGTCGCGGACGTGCAGATCAACGGCGACCGCTCGCCCAACATCTCGATCTACATCGACCCGATGCGGCTGGCCTCCTACGGCCTGACGGTCGCGGACCTGAAGACGGCGCTCGCCACCGTCGCGCTCGACGTGCCGGCCGGCAATCTCAAGGACACGAACCGCAACATGTTCGTGCGCGCCGACGCCAGCGTGAAGAACGCCGACGACGTCAAGGCGATCCGCATCCAGGGCGATACCCGCGTGGGAGACGTCGCCGACGTCGTGTTCGGCCCTGCGGCGAAATCCTCCAGCGTGCAGGTCAATGGCCGGGTCGGAGTCGGCCTCGGCATCGTCCGCCAGGCGAGCTCCAACACGCTCGAGATCTCGGCCTCGGTGCGCAAGGCGATCGAGGAACTGGCCGTCACGCTGCCGAAGGACGTCTCGGTCCGCGTCACCTCCGACGACGCCGACTTCATCGCCGGCTCGTTCGAGGAAGTCGAGCGCAGCCTCGTGCTCGCGATCGTCATCGTCATTGGCGTCATCTACCTGTTCCTCGGCTCGTTGCGCTCGACGCTGATCCCCGCCGTCACCGTGCCGGTCTCGTTGCTCGGCACGATCGCGGCGATGTATCTGATGGGCTTCTCGCTCAACATCCTGACGCTGCTGGCCCTGGTGCTCGCCACCGGCATGGTGGTCGACGACGCCATCGTCGTGCTGGAGAACATCGCCCGCCGCCGCTCCGAGGGCATGGGGGCGCGCGCCGCCGCCGTGCTCGGCGCCAAGCAGGTGTTCTTCGCCGTCATCTCGACGACGGCGACGCTGGTCGCGGTGTTCGTGCCGATCTCCTTCTTCAAGGGCACCGCCGGCCGGCTGTTCTCCGAATTCGGCTTCGTGCTCGCCTTCGCCGTCACCCTGTCCGGCTTCGTCGCGCTGACGCTGGCGCCGATGATGGCCTCCCGCCTGCTCGACACCAGCGGTGGCCACGGCCATGGCGAGGGGGGCAATTTCCTGCAGCGCGGCCTCAACGCCGTCGGCAATGTCGGCCATCGCCTCTATGAGCGCGTGCTCGATTTCTGCCTGAAGGCGCCGGCCGTCGTCATCCTGATCAGCGCCATCTTTGCCGGCGGCGCTGTGCTGGCCTTCGAGATGCTGCCGCAGCAGCTGACGCCGCAGGAAGACCGCGGCGCCGTCATGATCGCCATGAACACGCCGCAGGGCGCGACGGTCGACTATACGCAGGGCCAGATGGCGCTGGTGATGAAGGCCGTCGATCCGCTGCTGAAATCCGGCGAGGCCACCAACGTCTTCTCGGTCGCGGGCAATTTCGGCAGCCCGAGCAACGGCTTCATGATGATCACGCTGGCCCCCTGGGGCGAGCGGCAGCGCAGCCAGCAGCAGATCGCGGCCGAGATCAACCAGAAGATCCGCTCCATTCCGGGAGCCGTCGTCAACCTGCGCCAGCCGAACAGTCTCGGTATTCGCGGCGGCGGCCAGGGCCTGACCTTCGCTGTCACCGGCGTCGAATATGACGGCATCACCAAGGCGGCCCAGCAGCTGGTCTCCACGCTCGGCACCAATCCCGCCTTCTCCAACGTCCAGCTGAACTACGACCTGAACCAGCCGCAGCTTTCGGTCGACATCGACCGCGACCGCGCGGCCGACCTCGGCGTCTCCGTGGCCGATATCGGCACCATCGTCTCGACGCTGCTCGCCGGCGCCGACATGGGCAATTTCTATATCGGCGACGACAAGATCGACATCACGGCGCTTGCCCCCGACGGCATGATCGTGACGCCGAGCGACCTGATGAACGTCCAGGTCCGCACCGCCGGCGGCACGATGGTGCCGCTCTCTTCGGTGATCTCCGTCCGCGAGGAGGCGACGTCGCCGACGCTGGCGCGCCAGTCGCTCCGCCGCGCCGTGCCGATCACGGCGACGCTGAGCCCCGGCGTCGACCTCGGCTCGGCGATGGAGATCCTCAATCAGGAGGCCGCCAAGCAGTTGCCGACCGGCATGAACATCGTGCTGACCGGCGAGGCGGCGACGCTGAACGAGACCTCGAGCGGCATCCTGCAGACCTTCCTGTTCGCCGTGATCATCATCCTCCTGGTGATGGCGGCGCAGTTCGAGAGCTTCGTCTCGGCGGTGATCCTGTTCACCACGGTGCCGTTCGGCGTCGCGGCGGGCATCTACGCCATCCTGCTCTCGGGCGGTTCGCTCAACATCTACACCCAGATCGGCCTCGTCATGCTGGTCGGCCTGATGGCGAAGAACGGCATCCTCATCGTCGAATTCGCCAACCAGCTGCGCGACGAGGGCCAGTCGGTCTATGACGCCATCCGCAACGCCTGCCTTGTCCGGCTTCGTCCGGTGCTGATGACGATGATCGCGACGGTTCTGGGCGGCCTGCCGCTGATCCTGACGGGCGGCGCCGGCTCGGAGGCGCGCGCGGCGCTCGGCTGGATCATGGTCGGCGGCCTCGGCGTCTCGGCGCTGGCGACGCTGTTCCTGACGCCCGTCTCGTTCCTCCTGCTCGCCCGCTTCTCCAAGCCGCGCATCGCCGAGGAGCACCGCCTGGCGGCGGAGCTCGCCGCAGTCGAAGCGGCCGAGGCGGGTCGGCGCGAGCGCGGCCGGGCGGACGAGAATCCGGCTCCGCATCCCCTGTCGATCGCGGCGGAATAGGGGAGGTTGCGGTGGCCTGGCTCCAGCCCGATGATCCCGACCGCAAGGCTGCCACGCCGGCGGCAATGCGCTATCGTCTGATCGCGGGCGGCAAGGCCGGCGAAAGCGCCGGCGAGGACGACGGGAAAGGTCGGACGCGGAACTTGGCGGGCATGGATGACCCCGATGACGACACGGCGATCCGCGCCGACCACGCCCTCATGCAGGCGGTGGCCGATGGCGAGGAAGGGGCGTTTGCGCGCCTGATCCAGGCCGAGGCGCCGAAGCTGACGCGGTTCGTCGCCTCCGTGCTCTCCGACCTCGCCGAGGCCGAGGAGGTCGTGCAGGAAGCGCTGCTGCGGCTCTGGAAGCAGGCGGCGACCTGGGAGCCGAACGCCCGGATCGGCACCTTCCTGCACCAGGTGGCCTATCGCATCGCCATCGACCGGCTGCGCCGCCGCCGGCCGCATGTCGACATCGACGGCTTCGACGACATCCTCGAGGACGAGGGACCGTCGCCGGAGCGTCACCTGACGCGCATGGACGACGGCCGCATCGTGCAGGCGGCGCTTGAAAAACTGTCGGAAAGACAGCGAACCGTCATCGTGCTGGCCCACTTCCAGGAGCTGGGCCAGGCGGAGGCGGCGGACATCATGGGGATTGGCGAACACGCCTATGAATCGCTCCTCGCCCGCGCCAGGCGCCGGCTCAGAAGCCTGCTTGGCGGCAGGGACGAGGACGATCGGCAGGAAGGAAAGCGATCATGAGCAAGGCATCGGGAGAGGGACGTTTCGAGCTGGCGAACGGTCCCGCCAACCTGCACGACGCCGTGGATCGCTGGGGGCCTGACCTCAATTTGTGGCCGGATCTGATGCTGGTCCGCCGGGCGCGCGAGGCGCTGCTCGCCGACCGCGACTTCCGCCAGTATCGCGACCGCACGGTGGCGGAGGCCGAACGGCTGCGGCGCGCGGCGAAGCTTCTCGACCAGCGCATCGAGGAAAGCGGCTCGGTCGAGCGGATCACCAGGAAGCTGATGGAGGCGACGGGCGCGCGGGCGATCCACTGGCGTCGCCGGATCGCGGCGCTCGCAGCCGTCATGGTGGTTTCCGCCGCGCTCGGCAGCGTGCTCGCCGACCTGGTCCCGGCCGATACCGATCAGCAGCGGATCGATGTCGTGCAGTTGGATACGCTGGTCTTCGGGCCGTCGGAGGCAGATTTTTGATGGCGTTCAAGATGGAAACCCGAACCCGCCGCGCCTTGCTGTGGGGCCTCCTCGTCGCGTCGCTCGGCGTCAACGCCTTCTTCGTCGGCGCGACGGTGACGGATTTCATCCGCTTTCGCCACGCCGAGGACAAGGGCCCGCGCATCATCCGCACCGAACTGCGCTGGCTGAAGGATCGCCTGTCGCCGGACGCCGTGAAGAGCATCGAGACGCAGCTCGACGCCCTGAAGCCGGACATCCTGGTCCGGCTCGACCGGCTGAAGACCCTGCGGGCCGAGCTGAACACGCTCGTCGCCGCGCCCGTTCCCGACAAGGCGGCGATCGACGCGCATCTGCGCAGCATCCGCCTCGAGGTCGGCGCCATGCAGGAGCAGGTGCAGTCCCGCACCTTCGAGGCGCTCCTGAACCTGCCGCCGGATCAGCGCGCGGCGCTCGCCTCCGACAACTAGCTGTCATTCGTCATTTCGACCCGAAGGAGCCGCGGGCCGGCGAACAAGATCGCCGCGCCGAGAGGGCATTCGGCGGTCGGGCCGCTATTGCGGCTCGAAGATCTCGGGGATGCGCTCGACCTTCTCGGTCGACAGCCCGGTGGCGCGGCCAAGCTGGTTGGCGAAGGCGATGGTGTAGAACGTCCAGCCGAGCAGGAGCGCGAAGGGCACCTCCCGGGCGGGCATGTTGACCAGCTTTCTCTTCGTCACGACCTTCCGGGTCGTTCGCCACATCATCGCGTTCCAGCGCTTGATGGCATAGCGAACGCGCTTCAGCCGGCGTCCGGATTTCCGCAGAAGATATTTCCGGTCGTCGTCACGCCCGGTGACGCCCGCGCGCCAGGCGACGAAGCGGAGGCCGCGCAGCGGCTCATGCCGGGCGCGGGCATTGACGCGGATGCAGGTCTTTCCTGCGTCGAGCAGGCGCTGGTCCAGGAGGCTGCACGAGCACTTGAAGCCTATGTCATAGGGAAAGCCGCCGGCATCGGCGAACCAGTCGCGCCGGAACGCGACATTGTTGGCCCAGATGAAGGCCTGCCGCGCTTCCTGCTCGTCGCCGTGCTCGAGGGGAAAAATCCAGGTGAGGGCGAGCGTGCGCGACAGGAAGTCGTCGTGCTTGAGGAAGGTGCGGCCGCTCGCCGCGACGATTTCGGGATCCTCGAAGGCCGCAAGCAGCTGCAGCAGCCAGTCGCCTTCGGGCGGGGCATCGGAATCGGCGAAGATGAGGATCTCGTTTTCGGCGAGGGCGGCGCCGGCGTTCTTCATCTCGTAGTAGCGCCCGTCCGGCACCGCGACGGCGTGGATATCGAGCGAGCGGAGGGAAGGGCCGTCCTGCCGGATTCGCGCCAGCACCTCGTCATTCGCCTCGGCCTCACCGGGATGCACGAAGATCAGGCGCGGCGGCCGCGCAAGGCGGCCCATGACCGGCCAGAGCTGCGCGGCGAGACTGTCGAGGACGATGCCCAGGACGGCGGGTTCGACGGTCCGGATATTCTCCATTTCGACGACGATGGAGAGGCTCGGCAGAGCATGCGACACGGCGGCAATCCATCCCGAAAAGGAGAGGCCGTGATGGGTATCACGGCCTCCGATTCGGTCAAGGCGACGTCGTCGCGACGGCGCGTGGCCGTCCTGGTCCTGCGGCGGATCCGGTCAGCGCGCCGCCGTCAGGCGGTCGGCGTCGGCCTGGGTCAGCGGGGCAGGGCGATCGGTGGTGGTCGACAGCGTGATCACCTTCTCCTGCGCCGCCGCGTCGAGGATCGACACCATCGCGTCGAGCGCGTGCAGGGCGACGCGGCCCGAACAGCGCGGCTCGCGGCCATGGTCGGCCGCGTCGAGCAGGTCGGCGACGCCCAGCATGCGGTAGTTGGCATGCTTGCCGTCCTGCCAGTTGGACTTGCCGAACGGCGCGCCCGAGGTGTCGACCTCGATATAGTCGCCGTTCTTCTCCGAATAGCGCAGCGTGCCGCCGAAGAAGTTCGGATCGGGCACCAGCATCGTGCCTTCCGAGCCATAGAGCTCGATCGGGTTGACGTGGCCGTGCTTCCAGACGTCCCAGCTCGCCGTCAGCGTCACCTGCGCGCCGGAAACGAAGTGCAGGATGGCGTTGATGGTGGTCGGCGTGCCGACCGGCACGGTCTTGCCCTTCAACGGGCCTTCGGCCGTGACCAGGCGATCCTCGAAGCCCTTGGTGGCGACGGCCGTGACGGTGCGGATCGGGCCGAGCAGGTTGACGAGGGCGGCGATGTAGTAGGGGCCGAGATCGAGGATCGGGCCGCCGCCGGGCTGGAAGAAGAAGCCCGGATTGGGATGCCACATCTCCATGCCGCGGCTGAGCACATGCATCGTGCCGGCGATGACCTTTCCGATCTTGCCATCGTCGAGCATCTTGCGCGCCGTCTGGCCCGCGCCGCCGAGGAAGGTGTCGGGAGCGCTGCCGAGCTTGAGGCCCTTGGCGTCGGCGAGCGCCACCAGCTTCTTGCCGTCCTCGACGGAGAGCGCGAACGGCTTCTCCGAATAGGCGTGCTTGCCGGCCGAGAGGATCGCGTTCGAGACTTCGTAATGCGCCGCCGGGATGGTCAGGTTGATGACCGTGTCGATCTCCGAATCCTTCAGGAGTTCGTCGACGGTCAGCGCGCGGACGCCGAACTGGCCGGCGCGCGCCTTGGCCGCCTCGGCCGAGAGGTCGGCGACCGCGACGATCTTCGTGCCGGGGAAGAGCGGCGCAAGCTTCAGATAGGCTTCCGAGATATTGCCGGCGCCGATCAGGCCGATCTGGTGAACCTTGGACATGTCGAGGGAGCCTTTCAGGAAACCAGGGCCTTGATGGCCGCGAAGGAACGCTCGGCAAAGCGCTTCCAGTCGGCCGGATTGTCATGCTCGGCAACGAGGATCTTGGCGTTCTTCGCCTTCTCGATATGCGGCCAGAGCGCCTTCCAGTCGATCGTGCCGTGGCCGACATCGGCCCAGCCGTCTTCCTCGGCGGTTCCGGCCGGGGCGAGGTCCTTGATGTGGAAGGCGATCGTGCTGTCGGCGAGCTTGTCGATCTCGGCGGCGGCGTCCTTGCCGGCGCGGGCGACCCAGCCGATGTCGAGCTCGGAGACGACGCCGTTGCCGATCAGGTGGTCGATCGGGCGCGAGCCGTCGGCGAGCGTGACGTATTCGAAGTCGTGGTTGTGGTAGCCGAGGCCGAGGCCGGCTGCCTTCGCCTTCTCCGCCGCGCCGGCGAAGCTGTCATGCAGCTTCTTCCAGCCGTCGACGTCGGTCGGGCGCTGTTCGGCGACGAGATAGGGGATGACGATCGCCTCGGCGCCGATGGTCTTGGCGATGTCGATGAAGCGGCTGGTCTCGCCGACGACGCCGTCGAGCGGCGCGTGGAAGGTCGGGGTCACGAGGCCGACGGCGTCGACCTTCCTGCGGTAGCCGGCGGCGTCGTCGCCATAGAGCGGGTAGTAGGGCTCGACCGCGTCATAGCCGATCTTGGCAAGGCCCTCGAGGACGGTCTCGAGCGGCGGAAAATTGCGGGCGGAATAGAGCTGAAACGAGATCTTGTGCTTCGACATGGAGATGTCTTTCTTGAAACCGTTCGTAGGAAGAGCGCCTTGAACCGCAGGCAGTAGAGAGCGGGGGGCGAGGGCCTCCGGCCGGATGGCCTGGAGGTCCGCGTCGGGTCGTCTGGCTGAAGCGCTTCATCCTTTCATGGAAAGGCTGAACCGATCCAATTCTTTATCGGAGCGCGCCGTCGGCGCGATCCGGCGTTCGTCGGACTCGAAGGCCGCGCTAGAGGCGCTGGCCCGTCGCGAGATCGAAGATCGATGCGTGGGCGGGCTGGAAGAAGGCCTCGACCCTGGATGGCGTCTCGACATGCGCGTCGCCGTCGATGCGGACCGAGAACTGCGTGCCGGCGACGTCGCCCCAGACCAGGCTGTCGGCGCCCATCGGCTCCAGCAGGGTCAGGTTGACCGGCAGGGATTTCGCCCCCGCCTCGCGATGCACGAGGTCGATCTGCTCCGGCCGGATGCCGAGCGTCGCCGGGCGGCCATTTTCGGGCGGGGTTTCGAATTCATAGCCGGCGAGGTCGACGAGGCCGCCATCCGCCAGCTTGAACGAGGCGCTGCCGCCCTCGACCGAAAGCGTGCCGTTGATGAAGTTCATCGACGGCGAGCCGACGAAGCCGGCGACGAAGCGGTTGACCGGCCGGCGGTAGATCTCCTTCGGCGAGGCGAGCTGCTGAATGACGCCGCCATTCATCACCGCGACGCGGTCGGCGAGGGTCAGCGCCTCGATCTGGTCGTGCGTGACGTAGATCATGGTCGAGCCGAGCTCGTTGTGCAGGCGCTTCAGCTCGACGCGCAGCTCCGTCCTGAGCTTGGCGTCGAGGTTGGAGAGCGGCTCGTCGAACAGGAACACGTCGACGTCGCGCACCAACGCGCGGCCGATCGCGACGCGCTGGCGCTGGCCGCCCGACAGCTCGGAAGGGCGACGCTTCAGCAGCGGCTCGATCTGCAGGATCTTGGCGGCGCGGGCGACGCGCTTGTCGATCTCGTCCTTCGGCACCTTGGCCATCTTCAGCCCGAAGGAAAGATTGCCGGTGACGGTCATGCGCGGATAGAGCGCGTAGGACTGGAACACCATGCCGATGCCACGGTTCTTCGGCTCCTCCCAGGTGACGTTCTTGCCGCCGATCCAGATCTGGCCGGCCGACACGTCGAGCAGGCCGGCGACCGCGTTGAGCAGGGTGGACTTGCCGCAGCCCGACGGTCCGAGCAGGACGATGAACTCGCCCGGCGCAATTTCCAGATCAAGGTTCTTCAGGACCTTGAGATTGCCGAACTCGATCTCGAGGTCGCGAATGGAGACATTAGCCATGGATCACCCCTTCACGGCGCCGGAAGCGATGCCGCGAACGAACCAGCGTCCCGACACGAAGTAAACGAAGAGAGGCACGAGCGCCGTCAGGATCGTGGCAGCCATGTTCACGTTGTACTCCTTCTCGCCGAAGCTCGAATTGACGACGTTGTTGAGCTGCACGGTCATCGGGAAGTTCTCGCGCCCGGCGAAGATCAGGCCGAACAGGAAGTCGTTCCAGATGCCGGTGATCTGCAGGATCGCGGCGACGACGATGATCGGTGTCGAGAGCGGCAGCATCAGCCGCAGGAAGATCGCCCAGAAACCGCCGCCATCGACGCGCGCCGCCTTGAACAGGTCGATCGGGATGCCCGCGTAGAAATTGCGGAACAGCAGCGTCATCAGCGGCAGCCCGAAGATCGTGTGCACGAACACGACGCCGGGGATCGAATTGTAGAGCGACACCATCGAGAGGATGCGCACGAGCGGGTAGAGGAACACCTGGTAGGGGATGAAGGCGCCGAGCAGCAGCACGCCGAACAGCACGTTGGCGCCCTTGGGCCGCCAGAAGGAGAGGGCGTAGCCCGTCACCGAGCCGACGGCGATCGACAGGATGACGCTCGGCACCAGGATCTTGATCGAGTTCAGCATGCCGACATGGATGCCGTTGCAGTTGAGGCCCGTGCAGGCCTGCGACCACGCCTTCACCCAGGCGTCGAAGCTCGGCGACATCGGCAGCGCGAACAGGTTGCCGAGCCGGATCTCGTCCATCGGCTTCAGCGACGTGACGATCATGACGTAAAGCGGGATCAGGAAGAACAGCGCCGAGATGATCAGGAAGGCGTAGACGCCGTAGCGGGCGGGGCCGATGCGCTTCGGGCGCGGGCCCGAGGGCTCGATAGGCGCGGAGGCGGTGAGGGAAGCCATCAGTGGGCGCTCCTCGGCTGGCGGAAATACTGCACGTAGAGCCAGGGCGCCAGGACGCAGAGGACCGTGATCATCATGACGGTCGAGGCGGCGGTGGCGAGGCCGAGGTTCTGGCGCTGGAACAGATATTCGATGACGAACTTGGCCGGCACTTCGGTCGAGATGCCGGGGCCGCCATTGGTCAGCGCCACGACGAGGTCGTAGACCTTCACCACGGCGGTGGCGAGCAGCACGGTCGCGGTGACGAACATCGGCGCCAGGATCGGGATGACGATGTGGACATAGACGCGCCAGGTCGGGATGCCGTCGACCTTGGCCGCCTTCCAGAGCTCGGTGTCGACGCCGCGCAGGCCCGCGAGCAGGATCGCCATGACGAGGCCGGAGGCCTGCCACATGCCGGCGATGGCGATGACGTAGATCGCGCGGTCGCCGCGGGTCAGCCAGTCGAAGGTGAAGCTCTCGAAGCCCCAGTTGCGCACGGTCTGCTGGATGCCCAGCGTCGGGTTCAGTGTCCACTGCCAGACGAGGCCGGTCACGATGAACGACAGCGCGTAGGGGTAGAGGAAGATCGTGCGGAACATGCTCTCGGCGCGGATCCGCTGGTCGAGGAATACCGCCAGCAGGAAGCCCAGCACCAGGCAGCCGATGATGAAGATCACGCCGAAGATGGCGAGGTTCTGGACCGAGATGATCCAGCGATCCGAGCCGAACAGCCGCGTATATTGCGAGAAGCCGACATAGTTCGAAACCGGGAACACCTTCGAGCTCGTGAACGAGATCTGGATGGTCCAGAGGATGGTTCCGACATAGGCGAAGATCACGATCAGCCAGGCAGGCGTCAGCGCCACCTGCGCCATCCAGAAGCGTAGGAATCGTGGTTTCAAGATAACGCACTCCGATTGCGCGGCGGATATGACTCGCCGTGGACCGGCTCACCCTGACGGCGGCGCCGGATCGAGGAGGAAACCCGGCCGGAGAACCGGCCGGGTCGCTGTCCTGTTACTCAGAGGCGATGATTTCGGCGAACTTCGCCTGCAGGTCGGCCGGGGTCTGCGACGGGGTCGTCCAGAACTGGCCGATCAGATCCTGGATCGAGCCGATCGCGTCCGGGGTCTGCAGGAAGTCGAAGCCCGGAACCGAGGCGCCCTCGGTGGCGAGCAGCTTGAGGCCGGCCTGGGCGCAGGCGTCGAGCTTCGACGTGTCGACGTCGCCGCGAACCGGGACGGAGCCCTTCTTCGCGTTGAAGGCGACCTGGGTCTCCGGCGTCAGCATGGTGTGGGCCAGCAGCGCCTGGGCCTTCTGGGCGTCGGCATTGTCGGTCTTCGGGAAGACGAACACGTCGCCGCCGATCCAGTAGACCTGGTTGCCGATGCCCGGCACGCAGCCGACTTCCTTGCCCGGAGTCAGGCCGGCGGCGATGACTTCGCCCTTGGCCCAGTCACCCATGAAGTTGAAGCCGGCCTTGCCGCCGACCACGAGGCCCGTGGCCTGGTTCCACTGGCGGCCCTGCTGGCCTTCGTCGCCATAGTTGCGCAGCTTGCCGAACGTCTCGGCGACCTTGGCGAATTCAGGCGACTTCACCGCATCGGCGTTGTTGTCCTGATAGACCTTCATGTAGAGCTCGGGGCCGCCGACGCCGAGCAGGACGTCGTTGAAGAGCAGGAGCTGCGTCCAGGCGTCGCCCGACTGCGCCATCGGAATGACGCCGGCGGCCTTCAGCTTGTCCATGGCGGCGAACAGCTCGTCCCAGGTCTTCGGCGGCTCGATCTTGTTCGCTTCGAGCAGGGCCGTGTTGTACCAGAGCCAGTTGTTCGAGTGGATGTTGACCGGAACGGCATAGTAGTGGCCGTCGCGCGAGACCGCCTTTACCAGCACCGGCGACAGGAACTTGTCCCAGCCGTCGGCCTTGGCGACGTCGTCGAGATTGTTGAGCAGGCCCTGGGCGACCAGGTCCTCGAACTGCTTGCCGGTGTTGAACTGCATGGCGGTCGGCGGGTTGCCGCCGACGATGCGGTTGATGCCTGCGGCGCGCGCGGCTTCGCCACCGGCGATCGCGGCGTCGACCCAGTCACCGCCCGCGGCGTTGAACTGGTCGGCGAACACCTTCACGGCAGCGGATTCGCCGCCGGAGGTCCACCAGTGGATGACCTCGGCCTTCTCGGCTGCGACCGACGGGCCGGCCATCAGGGCCACGACTGCTGCCGCACCGAGCAGCGCCTTGGTGAAATGCTTCATGCTTACTCCTCCCGGGGTTCAACGCCTTTCCTCAAAGGCGCCAATTCGCGAACGTCCGTCCGATCCGTCGGACTTAAACGCCCGAATTCTTGTAATCGATTACATCTACCGTATACTCCCCATGGCGGCTGTCAACGCAAAGTTATTTTGCACTGCAAAAGAAAAGATCCGGCTAGCTCGCTTTGCCGCGAAGCGGCTACCGGTGCGGGGAAACGCGACCGGACGGCCAAGGGCCGCCTGGCGAAAGGAGAGTGGAACGGTGCTCGTCTTCATCGGGGAACGTTCCAGGAAGGGATAACCAGGTGCCAACACGAGAAGCGGACGCGGACGGCGCTCCTCGCACCGTGACGATCCAGGACGTCGCGCGCCGGGCCGGCGTCTCGACGGCGACGGTCAGTCGCGCCATCGCGCTGCCCGACCGGGTCACCGAGGCGACACGTGCGGCGGTGTTCGCCGCCATCCGCGAGACCGGCTACACCCCCAACGCCGCCGCCCGCTCGCTGCGCGCCAAATCGACCAAGATGGTGCTGGTCCTGTTGCCGGGCATCGGCAACTCGTTCTTCACACCCGTGCTGAACGCGCTGGAGGAAGTGTTCACCGAGGGCGGCTACGGCGTGCTGATCGGCTACACCCGCCAGAGCCGCAGCCGCGAAACCCACTATGCCCGCGTGATTCGCGCCGGGCAGGTGGACGGCGTGCTGGTCGTCACCGGCAACGTGCCGCGCGACGAGGAATTCGTGTCGGTGCCGGATACCGTGCCGATGTCGCTGATGTTTTCGGAGATCCCCGGCACGGAGCAGTTTTCCGTGTTCGACGTGGACAATCGCGGCGCCTCGGCCGAGGCGGTGCGCTACCTGATCGCGCAGGGCCACCGCCGCATCGCCCATATCCCCGGCGCCGAGGGCGGGCTCGAGGCGAACGAGCGCCTCGGCGGCTATTGCGACGCGCTGCGGGAAGCAGGCCTGCCGATCGACGAGGCGCTGATCTGGCGCGGCGCCAGCAATTTCGACTTCGCCTCGGGCGATCGCGCGGCGCGGGACTTCTTCGCGCTCGCCGACAAACCGACGGCGGTCTTCGCGGCGGCCGACGAAATCGCGCTGGGCTTCATGCGCGCGCTGAAGAACGGCGGCGTCAGCATTCCCGGCGACGTGTCCGTCATCGGCTTCGACGATACCGAATATGCCGTGCACTACGATCCGGCGTTGACGACGATGCGCCAGCCGCGCACCGAGATGGGCCGGCTCGCCGCGGCCGACCTGTTGCGGCGGATGGCGTCGGCGCGCGATGGCAGCCCCTCGACCTCGAAGGTGCGGCTGCCCTGCGAACTCGTCGTGCGCGAGAGCGTGCGGCGGATGGGGTAGGGAAGACCCTCACCCCGACCCTCTCCCGCAAGCGGGTGAGGGGGCTCGCCGAACCCTGTCGACACATCGAGCTCCACGCTGCAAGCGCCGCCGGCCACAAGCCCTCGCCCGCTTGCGGGAGAGGGTTGGGTGAGGGGCTTGCTTGAAGCCTAGCCCGCGAGTTCCTCGCGCAGCATTTCCAGCGTCAGCCATTCCTCCTCGGCCGCGTCGCGCTCATGCTGCGCGGCGGCGAGGCGGGTATTCGCCGTGTCGAACGCCTTGCGGTCGCTGGCGAACAGGTTCGGTCTGGCAAGCGTCGCTTCCAGCTTCGCGATTTCGGCGGTTAGCGCCTCGATCTTCGCCGGCAGCGTCTCCAGCGCGTGCTTCTGCTTGAAGGAGAGCTTGCCCCTGGAGGCGGGCGCCTTGTCGGCGGCCGGCTTCTTGTCGTCCTTGCGCTCGGTTTTGGCGACGGTGCGGGTCGGCGCTGCGGCGCCGCGCTGCGCCAGCATGTCGGTGTAGCCGCCGGCATAGTCGGTCCAGCGGCCGTCGCCCTCGGCGACGATCACCGAGGTGGCGACGCGGTCGAGGAAGTCGCGGTCGTGGCTGACGAGAAGGATCGTGCCCTCATAGTCGTCGAGCAGCTCTTCCAGCAGGTCCAGCGTCTCGAGGTCGAGATCGTTGGTCGGCTCGTCGAGCACCAGGAGGTTGGACGGACGGGCGAGCGCCCGGGCCAGCATCAGACGGCCGCGCTCGCCGCCGGATAGCGCCGTGATCGGCGCGCGCGCCTGTTCGGGCGTGAACAGGAAGTCCTTCATGTAGCCGATGACATGGCGCGGCTGGCCGTTGACCATGACGTTGTCGCCGCGCCCTTCGGTCAGCGCGTCGGCGAGGCGGAGGTTGGCGTCGAGGCTTTCGCGGCGCTGGTCGAGCGTCACCATCTGCAAGTTGGTGCCGAGCTTGATGATGCCGCTGTCGGGCGCCAGCACGCCGGTCAGCAGGTTCAGCAGCGTCGTCTTGCCGGCGCCGTTCGCGCCGACGAGGCCGATGCGGTCTCCGCGCAGGATCCGGGTCGAGAAATCGCGCACGATGGCGCGCTCGCCGTACGACTTCGAGACATCGATCGCCTCGATCACCGACTTGCCGGAAACGTCGCCCTCGCTCGCCAAGAGCTTGACGCTGCCGACGGCGCGGCGCTGGTCGCGGCGCTCCTGGCGCAGGCCTTCGAGCTTGCGCAGGCGGCCCATGTTGCGCTTGCGCCGGGCGGTGACGCCGTAGCGAACCCAGTCGAGCTCCTGGCTGATCTTGCGGTCGAGGCGCTCGCGCTCCTTTTCCTCTTCGTGCAGGACGTTGTCCCGCCATTCCTCGAAGGCGGTGAAGCCCTGTTCCAGCCGGCGCGTCGTGCCGCGGTCGAGCCACAGCGTCGCCTTCGACAGGCGCTCCAGGAAGCGGCGGTCATGGCTGATCAGGACGAGCGCCGAGCGCATCGACTTCAACGTCTCTTCCAGCCATTCGATCGCCGGCAGGTCGAGATGGTTGGTCGGCTCGTCGAGCAGCAGCACGTCCGGTTCCGGCGCGATGGCGCGCGCCAGCGCGGCGCGGCGCGCCTCGCCGCCGGAAAGCTGGTCCGGCGCCTCGTTGCCCGTCAGGCCCAGCGCTTCCATCAGCATGGTCGCGCGATAGGGATCGTCGCCCGGCCCGAGGCCCGCCTCGACATAGGCGCGCACCGTCGCATAGGCCGAAAGATCCGGCTCCTGCGGCAGGTAGCGCAAGGTCGCGCCGGGCTGCACGAAGCGCGTGCCGGAATCCGCCTCGACCGTGCCGGCGGCGATCTTCAGCAGCGTCGACTTGCCGGAGCCGTTGCGGCCGACAAAGCAAAGACGCTCGCCGGCGGAGACGGAGAGTGTCGCGTTTTCGATGAGCGGACGGCCACCGAAGGTGAGGCGGATGTCCTGAAGGAGGAGCAGAGGAGGAGCCATGCGCGGGATGTAGCGGTCGCCGAGGGCGGTAGCAAGGCGGATCGCGCGCCGTTCCGATGCGTGGCTTCTCTCCGCCATCGTCGAGCCCATGGCCGGATCGCCGAGTTTCGCCTAGACTTAGCCAACCCGATCGGCCGGGACGGGAGGACGACCTTGATCCAACGGGTTTTCGACGCACCTGCACAGGCGGAACTGGTCGCGCTGATGCGCGAGGTCGCCTCGCGCGACGAAGCCGCCTTCAAAGGGCTCTATGACCGGACTTCCGCGAAACTTTTCGCCGTGGTCCGCCGTATCGCTGTCAGTGAGGCAGCCGCTGAAGAGGCGCTGCAGGAGGCATGGGTCCGGATCTGGAACCACGCCGACCGTTTCGACCCGTCGGTAGCGTCCCCCATGACTTGGATGACGACGATTGCGCGCCATGCGGCGATCGACGCCATCCGCAAGGGGCCGGAGCGCGTATCGAAGACCGCGGTCGTTATCGACGAGGCGCTGGCCGACACCTTGCCGGCCCCCGGCACGGCGACGGACGGCATGACGGGGGCGGAGTTACGGCGTTGCCTCGAAGGACTGGAGCCCGATCGGCGCGGCATGGTCCTGCTGGCCTATAGCTATGGCTATAGCCGGGAGGAACTGTCGCGCCGCTTCGACAAGCCCGTCGCGACCGTGAAGACGATCCTGCGACGGAGCCTGATCGCCTTGAAGGAGTGCCTCGGTGGCCGATGACGACGATATCGACGGGCTGGCGGGCGAATATGTGCTCGGCACGCTCGAGCGGCCGGAACGCGAAGCGGCCGAGGCGCGCAGCGCGCGCGAACCCCAGCTGCGCGCGGCCATTGGCGACTGGGCGGAGCGCCTGCAGCCGCTGGCCGATTCTGCCGGCGAACAGGCGCCTCCCGCCGGGCTTTGGCCGGCGCTGCTCTCGCGCGTCCGGTCTGTTGGCCCGGCGCTGGCGGAAGGCGCGCGCATTCTGAGGCTGGAGCGCACCGTGCGCCGGCTGCGCGTCGCCACGATCGGTTTTGGCGCCATCGCCGCGGGCCTTGCGATCTTCGTCCTGAGCGAGCGCGAGGTGGCGCCGCCGACCACGGCCGGCATGAGCTATGTCGCGGTGCTGAACGGCGATGGCGGCAAGCCGGCCTTCGTGGCCTCGGTCGATACCGCTTCGGGCACGATCCGGCTGCGCCGCGTCGGCGCCGCGCCGCCGCCGGACAAGAGTTTCGAGCTCTGGCAGGTGCCGGCCGAGGGACCGACCGTCTCGATGGGCGTCGCCGACAACATTTCGGACCTGAGGCCGATGAACGTCTCGCTGAAGCCGGGCGAGAAGCTCGCCATCTCGGTCGAGCCGAAGGGCGGCTCGCCGACCGGCCAGGCGACCGGGCCGGTCGTGTTCGTCGGCGATCTGCTGCCGGCGGAGTGACCGCCGGCGCCCGATGAGGGGAGGTGGCGCTACGCCACCGCCTTCACGCGCGTGGAGATCCAGGCGCCGAGCCGTTCCAGCGCGCCGTCGAGGATTTCGTCGCGCTTCGAGAAGCAGAAGCGCACGAAGGTCGCCGGGGCGTTGCCATCATAGAAGGCGGAGACCGGAACCGCTGTCACGCCGGCCTCCACCGTCATGCGCTGGCAGATCTCGGCATCGCTGCCGGAGAGGCCGAGCGGCGCGAAATCGGCGGTGACGAAATAGGTGCCGGCGCAGGGCACGACGCCGAAGCCGAGCGCCGACAGCCCGGCCGCGAGGCGGTCGCGCTTCTTCTCCAGGTCGCCGGCAAGGCCCGCATAATAGGAATCGTCCTTGCCGAGGCCATAGGCCACCGCCTGCTGCAGCGCCGCCGGCGTCGTGAAGGTGGTGAACTGGTGCGCCTTGGCGATCGGGTCGAGCAGGCGCGGCGTCGCGGTGACATAGCCGACCTTCCAGCCGGTCAGCGAGAAGGTCTTGCCGGCCGAGCCGATGCGGATGGCGCGCTCGCGCATTCCGGGCAGCGTCATCAGCGGGATGTGTTCGCGACCGTCGAAGACGATGTGTTCGTAGACCTCGTCGCAGATCGCATAGGCGTCGTGGCGCACGCAGAGCTCGGCGATGAAGGTCAGCTCATCGCGCGTGAACACCTTGGCGGCCGGGTTCATCGGATTGTTGATGAGGATCGCCTTGGTCCGGTCCGAGAAGGCGGCGGCCAACGCGCCGGTGTCGAGTTCCCAATGCGGCGGCGTCACGCGCACCAGTTTCGGGATGCCGCCGGCGCGGCGGATCATCGGCAGGTAGCAGTCATAGAGCGGCTCGATCACGACGATCTCGTCGCCGGGCTCGATGATCGCGGTGAAGATGTCGGCAAGCGCCTCGGTGGCGCCCGAGGTGACCAGAACCTCGGTCTTCCAGTCGATGTCGAGACCGTAGAAGCGCTTGTTGGCGGCGGCGACGGCCTGGCGGAGCGCCGGCACCCCCATCATCGGCGGATACTGGTTCGGCCCTGCGATCAGCGCCTCGGCAGCCGCGCGCCGCACGTCCTCCGGTCCGTCGACATCGGGAAAGCCCTGGCCGAGATTGATCGATCCGTGCTCGATCGCGAGCCGCGACATCACTTCGAAAATGGTGGTGGGAAGGCCGGTAAAGACGGGATTGGTCGGTTTCATAGGGAACTCCACTCGGCGCGGACATTATGGCGCGTGCTTCGCCGGCGCAAGCAATCGCGTGCCATCGAAGCGCCTTCGGGCGAGGCGGAATTTCTCCCGTCCGTGTCGGCCGTCGTCGTCATCGACGATTTTTATCGAGCTCGCTGAAACTGTTTTGGCGTTGCGCCGTATAGGTGTGTGGAAGAACGCTTCGGAACCAATCCATAAAGGCCATGATCTGTATAGGCATGAGGCTCGCACCCCGGTCGTGCGATCTTCGGCAAGTGTATCCCGTTGCCTGATCCTGGTTTTATTGGCGGCTCCGTGACGCGGCTTCGGAAAAGCTGGATGTGCATCGACGTTCGGGGAGGCCCCCGACGCGACAGGAGGAAGACTGATGTCCCGATTTGCCAAGATCGTTCGTGCCGCCGCAATTGCCGCCATCGCGCTCGGCGGCGCCACCATGACGACAACCCCCGTCATCGCCAAGACCGTGATGGTCGGCGGCGCGCCGATGTATCCGAACAAGAATATCGTCGAAAACGCGGTCAATTCGAAGGATCACACCACGCTGGTCGCCGCCGTGAAGGCCGCCGGCCTGGTCGATACGCTGGCGGGACCGGGGCCGTTCACCGTGTTCGCGCCGACCAATGAAGCTTTCGCGAAGCTGCCGGCCGGCACGGTCGACACCCTCCTGAAGCCGGCCAACAAGGACAAGCTGACCGCCGTGCTGACCTATCATGTCGTTCCCGGCAAGATTTCCGCCGCCGACATCATGAAGGCAGCCAAGAAGATGAACGGCATGGCCGAATACAAGACCGTGCAGGGCGAGCCGCTCAAGTTCCAGGTCGACGGCAAGAAGATCTGGGTCATCGACGCCAAGGGCGACAAGGCGCGCATCACCATCGCCGACGTCAACCAGTCGAACGGCGTGATCCACGTCATCAACACGGTGCTGATACCCTGATCGCCGCTCCCCGCGAACCCGGCCGCGGC